>CAYYXR010000011.1:0-68025 GCA_964475755.1 uncultured Rhodobacterales bacterium | reverse complement strand
AGATCAAATATTCGACCGTGCAGAACTGGTATCCGGGCGACGAGAACGGCAAGGGCGGTATCTATAATTTCGTGACCAAGCGCGGCGCGTGCCGTGGCCGCAATTCGAAAATAATGTGGACGCAAGTGGAAACCGGTTCGGCCATCACCTGGAAGTATCCGAGCTGCATTTTGCAGGGCGACAATTCCATCGGCGAGTTCTATTCCGTGGCCATTACCAATAATCGCCAACAAGCCGATACCGGCAGCAAGATGATTCATCTGGGCAAGAACACCCGCTCGAAGATCATCTCGAAGGGCATTTCGGCGGGGCGTGCGGACAATACCTATCGCGGCCTTGTGCGCATCGGACCCAAGGCCGACGGCGCGCGCAACTACACGCAATGTGACAGCCTGCTGATCGGCGATACCTGCGGTGCGCACACCGTGCCCTATATCGAAAGCCGTAATCCGACGGCGACGACGGAGCACGAGGCGACCACCTCGAAGATCAGTGAGGACCAGCTGTTCTACTGCTTGCAGCGGGGCATGACCCAGGAAGAGGCCGTGTCGCTGATCGTCAATGGCTTCTGCAAGGAAGTGCTGCAGACGCTGCCTATGGAGTTCGCCGTCGAGGCGCAGAAACTCGTCGGCATCAGTTTGGAAGGAAGCGTGGGTTAGCCCCGCGCAGAAGGATCGTTATGGCGTTACTTGAAATCAAAGACCTGCATGCGTCCGTGGCCGGCAAGGAAATATTGAAAGGCATTACCCTTTCACTCGGCGCCGGCGAAGTGCACGCGATTATGGGGCCGAACGGCACGGGCAAGAGTACGCTGTCGAACGTGATCGCTGGCCGCGAAGGATACGAGATTACCAAAGGCGAGGTGTTGCTCGACGGCGAGAACGTCCTGGGTATGAGCGCGGACGAACGCGCCCGAGCTGGTATATTTCTCGCGTTTCAGTATCCGGTGGAGATTCCCGGCGTCAGCACATCGGCATTCCTGAAGACCGCGATCAACGCCAAGCGGCGCGCAAAGGGCGAGCCGGAAATTGACGCCATGGAATTCCTGAAGCTGGTCAAGGCGAAAACCAAGGCGCTGGATATGCCCAGCGACATGATTAAGCGCGCGCTCAACGTCGGTTTTTCTGGTGGCGAGAAGAAGCGGGCCGAGGTTTTGCAGATGACTCTGCTGGAGCCCCGTGTCGCCATTTTGGATGAAACGGACTCTGGTTTGGATATCGACGCCTTGAAGATCGTTTCCGACGGAGTGAACGCGCTGCGCAGCCCTGACCGGGCATTTTTGGTGATCACGCACTACCAGCGCCTGTTGAACTACATCGTGCCGGATCACGTTCATGTCTTGGCCGGCGGGCGCATTGTAAAAAGCGGCGGCAAGGAACTGGCCGAGGAACTCGAGGCCGAAGGCTACGCCAAATATCTGGACGCGGCCGCGTGAGGTTTTGATTGCGATGAAGGCACCTGGTCTCCTCGAACATCCTTTCCGCGACGGCTACGCCAGCCGGCTCGGCGCGCTGCCGGGCGGCGCGCATGCCTGGCTCGACGGCTTGCGGCAAGGCGCACGTTCGGCTCTGAGCGGCGGATTGCCAGGGCCGAGGGAAGAGGTCTGGCGCTTCACACCTCTGCGCGGTCTGTCAAAGATACCTTTCATACCGGCCATAGCCGCCGATGATGTGGATGTCGCCGAAGTGCCCCGCCCTGTGCCGTCCATTGCCGGTGCGGCGCGGGTGGTGCTGGTCAACGGCGTTTACCGCGGTGATCTGTCCGATAGTGATTTCGGTGACGGTGTGAGCGTGCGTGACATGCACTCGGTTCTGGCGGCACCCGGCGAAGACGCGCAAAGCGTCATTGGTCGGCTTGCATCTCCTAAAGATGCGCCGCTTGTGGCCTTGAACACAGCCTATATGTCCGACGGCTTGATGATTAACGTGAAGCCAGGCGTTACCGCGCCTAAGACCACTCACATTGTTTCTATCGGTGCCGCTGGGGCGGAACCGGTCGCTTTTCATCCGCGCGTTATGATCGACGCCGAAGATGGCGCGAACATAACGATTGTTGAATCCCACGTTGGATTGCCGGGACAACCCTATTTTTCAAACCCGGTCGCGGAAATCGCGGTGGGCAGGAACGCGACCGTCCGGCGGTACGTCAACGTCGCCGAAGACAATGAAGCGTTCCATATTTCTACCACCTCGGCGGAGGTTATGGGTGGCGGCGCGTATCATGGGTTTCACCTCAGCCTCGGCGGCGCCCTTGTGCGGCAGGAGATTAACGTTGCCTTCAAGGAAGAGGGCGGCGAAGCCAAGGTCAACGGCGCCTATGCCCTGACCGGGTCATCCCACCACGATTTCACGACGTTCATGGATCATAGCGTGCCCGCATGCACGTCGGACCAAGTGTTTAAGGGTGTCGTGGATGACAAAGCCCACGGTGTGTACCAGGGCCGCATTCTGGTTGCCCGCAATGCGCAAAAGACCGACGCGCGGCAGCTGCATAAGGCGCTGTTCCTTTCCCGTGGCCCACAAGTGGATTGCAAGCCGGAACTGGAGATCTATGCCGACGATGTGCAGTGCGCTCACGGTGCGACAACCGGTGAAATCGACACTGAGCAGTTATTCTATCTAACCAGCCGCGGAATCGATCCGGACACGGCACGCAGTCTTCTTGTCGAAGGCTTTTTGGCGGATGCCGTCGGGAAAATCGAAGATGAAAACGTGCGCGAGCTGTTTGCGGCGGACATCAGTGGTTGGCTGAGGCGCCGTGAGATTAGGAGTGCTTCGCAATGAACGCGCCGGTCGTGACAAATATGTCCACAAGTTTTGATCCAATGGCGGTGCGCGCGGACTTCCCAATCCTTGCGCGAAAGGTGCATGGCCGTCCTCTGGTTTACCTAGACAGCGCGGCCTCTGCGCAAAAACCCAAGCATGTGATCGACGCGATCACGCGTGCGTACGGCGAAGAATACGCCAATGTGCATCGCGGTGCGTATTACTTGAGCGAAACGGCGACGACCAATTACGAAGCAGCACGCGAGAAAGTGCGTGATTTTATTAATGCGCCGGCACTCAATGAAATCGTGTTCACCAAAGGCGCGACCGAAGCCATCAATTTAGTGGCAGTGACCTACGGACGGGCGAATCTGAAACCCGGCGACGAAATCGTTCTCACGGAACTTGAACACCACTCCAATATCGTCCCGTGGCAGTTGCTGCGCGATGCAACGGGATGTGTTTTGAAGATCGTGCCTGTGGCCGAAGACGGAAGTATACCTCTGGAGCGCTGCGCGGCCGCCATCGGACCGAAAACGAAGTTGGTGGCGGTGGCACACGTGTCCAATGTTCTTGGCACCGTCTTGCCGGTGCAAGAGATTGCCGAGTTGGCGCACGACGTTGGTGCCAAGATTCTCGTGGATGGCTGCCAAGGTGTTGTCCATCAGCATGTGGACGTTCAGGCGCTCGATTGCGATTTCTATGTCTTTTCCGGTCACAAACTTTACGGCCCCACGGGAATAGGCGTTCTGTGGGCGCGGGCCGAGTTGCTTGACGCCATGCCGCCGTATCAGGGCGGCGGCGATATGATTGAAACCGTGACATTCGAAAAATCAACCTGGGCTGAACCACCAGCCAAATTCGAAGCGGGCACGCCGCCGATTGTGCAAGCGATCGGGTTGGGCGCGGCGATCGATTATTTAAACGGATTGGACCGTGTTGCTGTCGCGGCCCACGAAGATGGGCTATTGCGCTATGCCATGACGCACCTTTCACAGGTGCCCGGCGTAAAACTGATAGGAACGGCGCCGGGTAAAGCCGCGGTCCAGTCGTTCGTGATGGACGGCGCGCATCCTCATGATTTGGCTACGGTTCTCGACCGCTCCGGGGTTGCCGTTAGGGCAGGTCATCATTGTGCGCAGCCGCTTATGGAAGCGCTGGGGGTCACTGCAACAACACGGGCCTCCTTCGGCCTTTACAATACAAAAGAAGATGTGGATGCGTTGATTGCTGCGCTACATCGCGCGCAGGAGGTGCTGCTGTGAATGTCGCTGCACCAATCTCAGACGACTTGCGTTCCCTATATCAAGAAATCATCCTCGACCACGGTAAGAGTCCGCGGAATTTCCGTGTCGTTGAGCACCACACGTGCAAGGCGCAAGGCAACAATCCAATGTGCGGCGACCGTCTCACGGTTACAGCGCGGGTTGGCGAGGATGGTGCGATAGAGGACTTAGCGTTCGAAGGCAAGGGGTGCGCCATTAGCATCGCCTCCGCGTCTATGATGACTGAGGCGTTGAGAGGAAAGACTACCGAAGATGTTCAAGCGTTAACCGCTGCCGTGCACGAATTGTGCACAGGTAAGGCCGAGGTAGATGGCGTGAAGAGCAGGCTTCCCGCGGAGATGGCAGATAGCGTCGATAAATTGGCGTCGCTATCAGGGGTGCGTCAATTTCCGGTGCGTGTGAAATGCGCGACATTGCCCTGGCATGCGTTGAAATCATGTCTCGAAGGTAAAGACAAAGCGACCACAGAAAAGTGAACTTGGAATTGGATGTATGTGTGATGAATAACGATAGGAACTTTGATCAATGATGCCGCCGTACTCCATGCCTGCGGGCGACGAAGACGCGCCGCAAGAAGGCGATGTTATTCGTTCTGGCGCGCCCCGTGATCCAAGCGTCCCCGTATCGACGGAAGATGAGGTCGTGGAAGCATTGCGTACGGTCTATGATCCCGAAATTCCGGTGAACATTTACGATTTGGGTTTGATCTACGACCTCGCCGTCGCCGACTCCGGCGATGTGAAGATCACTATGACACTCACCGCGCCGGCATGCCCGGTTGCGGGTACGCTGCCTCAAGAAGTTGCAGATGCTGCGGCGAATTTGGCAGGTGTTGGCGAAGTTGCAGTGACGATTACCTGGGATCCTCCATGGACGCCCGCAAACATGTCGGAGGTGGCCAAGGTCGCCCTGGATATGTTTTGAAAAGATCGCAAACACACCTATATGTAATTTAGGAATTAGAGGCTAGGTGATGAGTACAATCGGACAACCTTCGGCAGGGAACACGGAAAATCGCGCCGCACCACCGCCGCCGATTAAAATTTCGGATGCCGCAGCGCAGCGGATTAAGGACATCGTTGCTAAGGCAGAGAAGCCTGTTCTTGGCATCCGCGTAGGTATCGCCAGTACCGGCTGCTCGGGAATGTCTTACGTTGTCGAGTACGCTGAGGAACCCAAGAAATTCGAGGATGTGGTCGAACACAACGGGGCAAAGGTGTTTGTTGACCCGAAAGCTGTGATGTTCTTGCTCGGCAGCGAGTTGGATTACAGAGTAAGCAAGTTGGAAAGCGGGTTTGTTTTTAACAATCCCAACGAAAAGAGCCGCTGCGGCTGCGGTGAAAGTTTCTCAATTTAGTTTAAGGCGCAGGTTGGAGGTGCTTATCCACTTCGGCCAGAAGCTTAACCGGGTGAACCGGCTTATAAAGAATGGAGATTTTTCCAGACACAAAATCTGGGTCATCTTAGACTAATTCTTCAACCCGTGCCGGCTGTCCAGTTACCAATATCGTTGCAACCTTCGGGCTGCTTTCGTCGAGGCGTTGGCGGAGTTCCAGGCCGCCCATACTTGGCATCATGACGTCAACGATAGCCAAATCCATCTGTTTAGAACGCATGACGGCCAAGGCCTGTTCGCCGTCTCCAGCCTGTTCAACTTCGTATCCGCGACCGCGTAAAAGTTCGGTATAAGATTCGCGAACCATCACATTATCGTCGACGACCAAAACCCTGCCTTGCACGTGTGCCCCCGAATAGCCATTGTGGCGGATACAATAAACCCCCTCAGCGAGACCCACAATCACCGACAGTTTAGGAAGAGTTTCTTGCGCCAAATCCGATAGCGGCGTAGAGAACATAGCTATCTGATCTTATTAATTTTCCGTGCACTGGATGCGCTATGGAACTGGCCCTGAACATTCTGCTGATTGCCGCCATGGTTGCGGTGTTTATTGTCCTAGCGACCGGGTTGGTGAGCTTTGTCGCTGGTGGTGAATTCAATCGTAAATACGCAAATAAATTAATGCGTTTGCGAGTCGCAACGCAGGCGTTCGCCGTACTCACCCTTCTTGCGCTGGTCTTGTACAAAAAATTTGGAATCTAGAAGTCCGGTTTGCTTCTGAGCTTTACGTAAACTTGGGTCTTTCCGGCCGGTACACGACTTTGTTCGCTTTTTCGAAGTTTTCAATCGTATGAATCAGATCGCGGCGGCAGTTACGTGTCGCCTGAACAAATGACGGAGTGATCGACGAATTCTTGATGGAATTGTCGGCGACCATTTCCTGTACGCGATCTAAAAACGACTTGTGCGTCAACGCTTCAGTCATGTCCGCACAAAAACTTATAAAATGAGATAGCCGTACAGGTTTCGTCGGCATGGGGTGATATACCGCAACGGCAAAAGAACCTGTTCTACGATCGCGGCACTCCAAAATCGCCGCGCGATGATATGCGGGGAAGGGCGTAAAGACGAAAGCCGTCTGGCTATCGTGCTCGACAGCGATGTCTTCCAGGGCTCCAAGAACGTTACTTGCTGCCTCAGAGACGGTGGCCTCGGTTACATCCTGGCCGTCGGCCAGAGACTCAACTTCCGTCAATGCTTCCATATTCTCATCATCGCGGCTGGCATAAGCCAACATCCCCGCGACATAAACGGCAATCCAATTCTCCTGATTGTAATCAGCCTCGTATTTGGAAACCTTACGCCGCCAATTGCTATCCCAATCGAATCCATCGGGCTCGTGCAGGACGTTTGGATCACGCCGGATTTCATCGACGACAACAGACGTCATGCGCATTGTCGAAGGAATATTTTGTCCCCTGACAACAATGGTAATCGTACTCATTTGGGTTTTTACGGGAATCGTAACGCGGTTGGAGCGCAGGGTTAGAACGGCATCATCCTCGGCGTCGTCATCGTCGTCAGTCAGTTCCTGAAAACGATGGACAATCGATTTCTCCCGAAACAGAGTAAGTGTTCCGATTTCAACTATTTCTATCCGTTATCAAACACAAGACGCCGCCGGAAGAGCGGCTGTAAACCAATTAAATGGTAGAGAGGTAGGCTGGTAAGCCAGTCCGCTCACTCCCCCCAAATGTAACATTCTCAATGCACTATAGTTGGATAGGCGTGCTTGTCCAATTTAATTTCAACCAAAGCGCGATAAAGCAAAAGGTAATGCTATCGAATGCCGGTCACTCGGCACTCTGCCTTTGATATTGCAGCTCGCTCCAATGACGCGCCGCGAAGGACGCCACATGCGATATCAATGCGTGCATATCGCTCTGCAGTTGTCGAAAACTCGGTTTGCGCTGTAGGGTAACCTCATCCATGTAGATGTTGCGGTTTATCTCTATCTGAATTGCATGGGTACCGTTGGCTGGATCGCCATAATGCTGCGTTGTGAACCCACCCGCATATGGGTTGTTGCGAATCACCCGGTATCCTTTGCTTGTTAGAAACGAATCCACAGCATCGGTCAGTTGCGCGGAGCACGACAAACCCGTCCTATCTCCGAGAACAAAATCGATACACCTGGATTGTGATCCAATGTTCAACGGAAGGCCCGTTGAAGGCATCGAGTGGCAATCCACCAGCACGCAGTATCCAAACCGGTTACTTGCCCTATGGAGCAGTCCCTTCAGTGCAGCGTGGTAGGGGCGGTAGACACTATTGATGCGCCGCTCTGCTTCCTCAAATCTTAGTTTTTTGCGATATATTTCGCGGCGCGTTGAAACAATGCGGGCGATCGTTCCTAACCCTGCCGCCACTCTTGCAGATGTGGCATTTGTGTAGTCAGGTAACTCGTCTTCGAACATTGTGGGGTCGAGTTCATATGGCTCCCGATTTACGTCCAGATAGGCGCGCGGATAAAGAGCTCTGATCAGGGGGGCGCCGACATTGGTCGCGCCGGCGAACAATTCGTCAACGTAACAGTCCTCCGACTTTCGGAGCGTATCGACGTCCAGCAAAGATTCCAGGACAAATTGCTCCGGGTATTGAGACCCCGAATGCGGAGAGGCGAAAACAAGCGGGGTGCTTAAAACTTGGGGATCGAGAATTTCCAGCGGCGACTGGGCATGCGCGCCAAGGCGGGTATTTAAATGGGGGCTCGGCATGCTTTTAATCGATTTTCCAGCAATATTCACGAGTTGCAGACCGCCGATTTTAATGCGCTGCGCAATCAGTGCAACTAGGCTCGATACGCAGGCAGGCCCCCATATTTGGCCACTGATACCAGGACACTCCACTTGCCAAGGCCGGGCCAAATCGATAAACAACCGCCTCGGCCACGAAGATTCCCTTCTTGGCGGGCGTTTCCAATTGGATGCGCTTTTTGGCCGGACGGTTAGCTCAGCGGTAGAGCATCGCCTTGACATGGCGGGGGCCACAGGTTCGATCCCTGTACCGTCCACCACTCCCGAACAAAACTGGGCACTCCATTTGGAGTGCCTTTTTCGTGTGCGGCGAGTGCACCTGCAAGGGCGGCCTTTGGCCCTGAGATGCGTATTTCGCTAAGCGATACCGCTATCATGATCTAACAACACATTGCTGCTCGTTCCTATCGGGCTGCGCCCAAAATCATGCAGGGTTATAAAAAGCGCTATATCACTCACCAATGCAGGAATCTGGGAAGTAGATGCCTGGACCGGTAATTCAGTTTTTCATTGCTCGTTGAAATGAATTTAGCGTGTTTTACGAAGCGACGTGATTACCCCAATTTCACACCAGGCCACTAAGTGCGCTCGACCGTCACGGCGAGCCTGTAGCCGATGCCAAATACAGTAGTGATGTACACGGGCTTTTTGAGATTTGTTTCGATTTTGATTCGCAGGCGGCTAATTAACACATCAATGGTGCGATCGGTCTCGGGTTGGTCGAGCCGCCCGATGGCGTCCAAAAGGCTAGCGCGCTCCAGCACGCGATTGGGTGCCATGACAAAAGCCGCCATCAAGTCAAACTCGGCCTTGGTTAAATGAACATCCTCACCGTCCGGATTGCTTAGCGTACGTGCAGACGGGTCCAGAGACCATCCGTCAAATCGAAACGTGTTTGTCTGCGTCTCCACGACACCGGGCGCGGTTTCGCGCTCCAAGAGATTCCGAACCCGGAGCACGATCTCTTGCGGATCAACCGGCTTCACAAGGTAGTCATTGACTCCAATTTCAAACGCGCTGAGACGGCTTGTCCGCTCATCCCGCCCGCTGAGGACGAAGATCGGCACCCTCGATTTTGTTCGAATCTGCCGAGCAACGGTCAATCCGTCTTCATCGGGAAGGTTCAAATCGAGCGTCACAAGGTCGTAGGGGACTGAGGAAAAGAGGGACAGTCCCTGGGCAGCATTTGAGGCCAATGAAATGTCGTACCCAGCACTGCCCAGCACATGGCCGAGCAATTGTTGAATGAAAACATCGTCTTCGATGACAAGAATTTTCGAAGATTTCGCCATATGGAGGTAAAGCTCCGCGACGGGCGTCGAAACGCCAGAATTTGAGTTTAATACATTATTTACTTTTAAAATTCTTTTACAAGTCATTTATGAGAATCCGACACTGGGGCCATACACATGCTTTTACGAGAACTGCTCCGAAGGCGGCTCTCGGAACCTTAATCAAACAAGGATACCTCAATGTACAAAGCTCCCCTTAAGTCCCTCGCCCTCGGTGTCGCCGCAGCTCTCGCCCTCGTCGGCATGGCCGCAAGCGCTTCGGCCCAAAGCGATACTGTTGAGGTTTCAGCCACCCTTCGCCAAGCCGTGACCGTAACCACCCAGACGGATGTAAGTTTCGGCTACGTTGACGTTAATCTGTCGGGATCGGGTTCACTCACCCTCAACCCGGACGGCTCGTTCTCGACCTCTGGATCAGACATTACATCCGCTGGTACGGGCAGCATCACCGCCGGCCAGATCGATCTCACCGGCGCAAACGGCGTGAACATCGACGTATCCTGTTCCGCCGCAACAGTTGCGAATGCCAGCGCCGAAACCATTGCCGTGCCCACCAATGTTGCCAATGGCGCGGCTGCCTCTGGAACGGCGTGTAGCGGTGTCGGTTCGACAGCTATCACTGTTTCGCTGACCGGCGGCACGACCTCTTTGTTCATGGGCGCAACACTTGCGCTGGAAAACATGGGCAGTGTCACGACAACCGGCGCTTTCTCGTCCACCAACTCGGGCGGAGCGGCTTCCACAGTTGAGGCTGTCTATCAGTAGTCCTGACTAGCTTGGTAAATCTCGTGAGTCCGAAGGATGCGCAAGCGCGAATCTTTCAGGCTCATTCGAGCTGGGCGGCTCATAAATTTACGCCAAGGCACCCCTATGCGATTTTCAGTTAACCAACATAAAATTGCATATGCGTTCCGACTGATAGTATTTGCCGCCGTTATTCTGATTGCGGGCAGCCTGCCGGATGCGTTCGCGCAGGGAATCAAACTCAGAGTAAGCGCGGATCTGGAGTTCGGCCGCATCGATATCGCGCCTATGCCCGGAACCGCAGCGCACGGAACCAACGGGACAATCTCCTACACCGGCGGACTTATTGGAGACGGATTCGGTAACGCCGGACGGATTCAAATCACCGGCCAAGTTAACACAACGGTCGATATTTCCTGCTCAACGACGGCGACCATATCGAACGGCCTCGATTCAATTGACGTTGCTCATATCGAAATGGTGCTCGGCCCGAACAACGGCACCTCGCCCGGCGGCTCAGGCACCTCGCCTTGTCTCGGCGTTGGGCTAACCTCGATCCAAATGACAACCGGCCCGTCCACCGCGAGCGAGGCATTGATCGCAGCCAGTTTGCTTACGACCGGAACTGAGTCTAGCGGCTCTTACGACACCGGCTCTTCTGGCGGAGTACCTATTATTATTGAAATGGTGGTACCATGACATCCAGCACACACATACCCACTCTCATTCCGTATAAATTTCTGATCGCCTTTATCGGCTTGTTCGGGACACTGCTGCTGCATGCTGGGCCGAGCGTGGCCCAGGCCCCACTGTTCATCTCGCCTCAGCGCGTAGAACTGTTTGATCAACGCCGCTCAGAAGTTTTGACCGTAAGCAACCCAACGGAGAACACTGCCTCTTACGAGCTAGGTCTGGAAGACTACTCCATGTCCGAACAGGGCACGACGATGCGGGTAGAGCGGCTGGAGCATTCGGCCCGGCGCATGGTTCGGTTTTCACCCCGCTCGTTTACGCTTCAGCCTGGACAAACCCAGACCATTCGCGTTGTTTCCCGCCGCCCCAATCAGCTCGATGCCGGCACCTACCGGACACATGTTGTTTTTCGAGAAGTGCCGAATCCCAGCGCAGCCGATGACAAAACGAACCCAACAACAGGGAACATGAGTTTCGGCATCGGGTTTCAATTCAATATCGCAATTCCCATCGTTGTCACCGCCGGAAAGGCCGTGTCGTCGGTAATGGTTGAAGGTGCCGAAATTCTACCTGGAAGCATCGTTGTTCAGCTGACGAGAGACGGCAATGCCGACGCGGTATTTCGCCTTCATATGCACTTGGAGCGCCCTTCCGGGGAAAAAGAAGAAATCATCACCGACAATGTAATCCGGATTTATCGTGAACGGGATTGGGTCAAGCGATCTGTCGTCGTTGTGTGGCCGGGCGGAGAAGTGGCCACCTCGGGCAATCTGATTATTACGTTGACGCCGGCCGAGCGGAACGAAACAGATGTCCTCGACGAGCACATCGTTCCGCTGTCTTAAGCCACGCCGTTCGCTGTGCCAGCCGTGGACGATCGCCATTGTCGCCGCGGTCGCTTTGGCTGTCTTGCCGGCGGCGGCTGCGCCCACAGACAATGAGGCGGGCGCGTTCTTCACCCTTGTCGTCGGATCGGAGGGAATTTCAAGTGTTGGCGGCGGGCCGCTGCCTGAAGAGCAATTGGCAAGCGCACATCACTACGCCGACCACTCCGGGCTTGAGCAAATCCAACGCCCGCAAACTCAATCAGTGATACTTGAAGTCCGTGTTGAAAAGGTGCCTCTCAACGGCGAATTCGTATTCGGATATCACCGCGACGACGGCTCTGTGTTGGTGGGACTTGGCGGGTTTGTCGATCTTCTCGCGCTCCCCATACAGGTTGATCCTGAGGCAGGTATCGCCGAGGGCTGGTTTTTATCTGAAGACCGCACGTTCGGTTTAAGTGTCGGCGGAGAAACTATCGCGATTTCCGGCGTGCTGAAACCCTATCCCGCCAGCCAGATTGAGTTGCATGAGGACGACATCTATGTCGGCCTAGACGCAATCCAGACCTGGTTTCCTCTGGGCATCACCGCCGACCTCCTACGCATGACTCTGTTCATCGAACCGAAAGAGCCGTTACCTTTTCAACGCGCGAAAGAGCGCCAGACTGTCGCGGGTCAATTGGCAAGCGCTCCAGGTTCAACGCGGCGCACATCGCTGGAGGTTCCTTACCAGCTGATTGCAGCGCCGGTCGTGAACGTCACCGCTTCAGGCGCGATGTTAGGCGGAGAATCTAAAACATCCGGATTTGGAAGCCTCAGTGTGCAAAGTAACGGCGACCTCCTCGGGTTCGCTTCCAGACTAAATGCCCTCGCAAGTTACCGCGATTCCCAAGGTGCCGATCTTGAGAGTCTGGATATTCTTCTTGAACGTGAAGACCCTGACGGCGAAATGCTTGGGCCGTTGAAAGCGCGGCACATGGCCTTAGGCGACGTACTCATGCCGTCGATTCCGCTCGTCACAGCCGTGCGCCGCGGACGCGGCGCGTTCGTATCGAACGCATCCAACAACCGCGTTTCCGAGGCCGATGGCTTTGTGTTGCTTGGAACCGTTCCGCCCGGCTGGGATGTGGAACTTTATCAGGACGATCGTTTGCTCACGATTGAGACCGTGGGAGACGACGGTCGGTACGAATTCTCGACCCTATCGTTACGTCCAGGCGCTAATGTGTTCCGCATTGTGGCTTATGGCCCCAACGGAGAAGAAGAAGAACGCATCGAGCGCGTGTTTCTAGGCCCAGGTCTTCAGTCCGCCGGTACCTTTATCTATGAGCTCGGCGCGGTGCAGTCTTCAGATCCCCTCGTCAGTCTAAGTGATCAGGCTCTGAATGATGAATTCGGCGTGGTCGGTCGCATGGAATACGGCCTTTCGGACCGCGTATCATTGGTCGCCGGCGGTGCCTTCGGCGCCATCGGCAAACGTACCAACGAGGGCGCACTCTTTACCGGATTACGGGCCAGCGTCGGCGGCTATTATCTCGCTACTGATGCCGCCATGGAAGAACAGGGAGCCTACACCCTCTCGGCGGAAATGCGGACCGCCTGGGGCGGATTGGATACGTTTGTCTCACACCTCCAAAGTTTCAATCCACCCGTTGATGAGACCGATATTCTTTCGGACACGGTCATCGGCATTAGCCATCGCCCAATCGATCTGGGCCTTATTCGTGTCGGTCAGCGCGCCGAAGTCTCTCGCCAGAACCGTAGAGGCCGTCCAACGGCCTTCGTTGCCAACCATCAGTTGGCAACGAGCCTAAAAGGTTTGAGCTTCGGTCATAATCTCAATGTGCAATGGTTTTCAGGCAGCGGCCTCCCGACGACCGTGACAGGCGCAATCGCTTTGCGCGGCCGCCAAGGTAATATTTTGTATCGCTTGCAAGCCGACTACAGCCCCACTCAGGACAGGCTTCTTCAAAGCATCGCGCTTCAGGCCCGGCGGCGCTTTGGCCGACAGATCACAGCGACCGTTGATATGGAGCGTGAGTTCAATAGCGGCGTGACCTCTTTTGGAGCCGACCTTAACTGGCGTTTTAAGAAATTTTCGGTGGGGTTCAGTCCGTCTATCGATACCAAAGGGAATTATGTGGTCGGCCTTACGCTTCGAACGGCGCTGCTTCCGCAGGATCAAGCCCTTAGTTACCGGTTTGCCGGCGCGGAGGAACGCAGCGGCGGTGCGATCCTCGGTGTGCGCGTATTTGCCGACATGAATGCGAACAATCTCTATGACCGTGACGAGCCCTTGCTGCGCGATGTAATCGTCACCGGCACCCGCCGCAACTCCGAGGGAGTCACGGACGAAGCCGGGGTCGCCTGGGTTACCAATCTTATGCCCGGCCCACAGACCATCGTCACCGTTGACCAGCGTTCACTTCCCGATGTGACTTACCGGCCCGTGCAAAGCCACCTCGCCGTTCACGCCCGCCCGGGTGTACTGCCCATTGTCGACTATCCCGTGCGCGTGTTCGGTGAAGTGGACGGGTTTGTCGTCAAAGAGGAAACCGTCGATATTCTCGATGCCGAGCCCGTCGCAGGCACCCGTGTCGAACTGATAGACTCTCAGGGCAATGTCGTCGCCCAAACCCGCTCGGAATTTGACGGTTACTATTTCTTTTCCGAATTGAAGCTGGGGGCCTACACTGTCCGGCTAGCTTCGGCCGCGCCCACTCCGGACAACGGAAAAGCAGTCTCGCTCACGGCGGATACGCCTTATCAGGCGGATGTTAATCTGATCCCTAATCCCAGCTGACGTAGGCTATTACGGTGTTGAACCGCCTGTCCTCCACACGATTCCCCGTTATTTAACTTCTTCTCAAAATATATCGACTCGCTATTATAATCGTCCTAGGTGGATGCAGGACCGAACTCGGCCGCGCATGGAGCCTGACGATCATGTTGAGAGTCATGAGCAAAGTCTTTTCGGAAGAATTCCGGCGAGCGATTGCGTTCACAACTGCGCTGGGGGTGATATTGCCCACTGGTGCCATCTTCGCTGCATCCGACACTCTGAATGTGAGTGCTAAACTTCGAGTAAAGCTTGCGGTGACCACCGTCCGGAATCTCCAGTTCGGCGCTGTGCTCGTTGACCAGTCACCCAGCGGCGCACTGGAAATTCGCCCCGACGGATCGGTTGTCACCACTGGCACTGGACTCAACGCCGGTGCATCGGCACCGCAAGTCGGGCAGGTGGATATCTTAGGGGAAGCCGACCAGCCCATTGATCTGTCCTGCAGCCCAGCCATGCTCGCTAACCAGCAGAGAGAGACGTTTCCGTTCATCCCAATTGTGGCAGATAGAGCGGTTTCAACAGGGACCTATTGCGCCGGCGGTGGTGTGCCGGTTCTCGCCTTGTCCCGAGCCTCGTCGTCGATTTATATCGGTGGTCTGATTAATGCCTCCGACTTGGTCGGTCTTAAAGCCTTTGAGGAGTTTTCGACTGGCCGCCCGTCCGGCACACCTGCAGTATTCAAGGCAGTATACCAATAGGCTAGCGTCTCCATTGGAAATGAACACTTAGCCAATGGCTAGGTTGGGGAGACAAACAAGATCCAGTGCCCATCTTTGTCCTTATCGGCCCACCATTTTTTCTTTTCCTCCAATACAAAACGGCGGAGCTCGCTAGAGCCCCGCCGCTTGTATCTATAAGACCCGTTTTCCGGAGTTCTTACTTTACTTTCTCCATGACGTCCTTGCCGAACAGCACTTCGTCCGGCGGGAGTTCCTTGGTTTTAGCCAGTGGCTTGGAAACCCAAGTCTCGTTGATGAGATCACGCCAGGTGATGTTGTTGTTGGTGCCATTGCCGCCCCATGAACCGCAGCCCAGGGAGAATGTCTGGCGCATGCCGTTCCATAGATTGCCGCTATTGGACGGTGCCTGCGGCTGATTCACCATCACGCGTGAGGTCTTGGTGGCGTTGGCCAACTTCATGATGTTGTCGTCGCTGGTGGAATAGATACCGCAGGAATGCCCCTGGCCTTGGTACGCTTGAATGTTATTGGTCAGCGTGATTGCACCATCAATGTCTTTGGCTTTGTATAGCGCCATAACAACTGAGAGCTTTTCTCCCGAGAACGGATGATCCGGTCCCCAGCCTGTTTCCGGGACAATAAAAAATGTTTTGCCTTCGGGCAGGTCGATGCCGGCCATTCCGGCGATCTTCTCGGCCGGTTGTGCCACTATATTGGCGTTCAGATGGCCGTCTTCCCAGATGGTGTTCTGGAGTTTTCGTTTTTCTTCGACGTTGACGACATAGCCGCCCTTGGCCTGAAGCTTTTCCAGCATCTGGTCGTAAATGGGCTCGAGCAATACAACAGAGTTGTCGGCAGAACAGGACGCGGCCAGGTCAAGCGTTTTGGAGATACGGATTTTTTCCGCTGCGTCGTCGAGGTTGGCTGTGTCATCGACGGTGATAACAGCGTTGCCGACGCCGACACCTAGAGCGGGTGTTCCGCTTGAGTAAGCGGCTTTCACCATCGGACCGCCGCCGGTGGCCAATACCCGGTCGCACTGGCGCATCAACTCGTTGGTCTTCTCCAGGGAGGGCACCTCGATGGGAATAATCAGGTCTTCCGGTGCGCCGTAGGCTTTCAAGGTTTCGCGCATCAGGTCGCAGATCATCTTGTTGGTCAACTTCGCACGTGGGTGCGGAGCGACAATGATGGAGTTGCGGCCTTTAATGGCCGATATGGCCTTGATAACCGGGGTCGCCTCTGGATTGGTGGACGGTGAAAGCGCACCAATCACGCCCATTGGTTTCGCAATCTTTACAATGTTGCGTTCTTTATCTTCCTCGATGACCCCGACCGATTTGTCATCGATGATGTCCATCAACGTCGCGCGGGTCTTCCTCGAGATCTTCAGGAACTTGCCTTCGTAGTTGCCCAGCCGCGTCTCATCTACGGTGAACTGGGCTATTTTCTCCGCCATGCCAGGTCTGGCAACTGCCCATACAAGGGCCCGAATCAGCTCATTGACCTGTTCCTGGGAGTAATTTTCAATCTGGGCTTGAGCCGCCCGGGAGCGCTCAATTAACCCTTTGATTTCAAGTTCAGGGGTCAGTGTGTCGGCGTCTTGCGCGGCTGTTTCGAGCGGCGGCATAGCGGCTCTCCTGTAATGATCGTGGGATGGTCAATACCAAATTTATAGTGCTAAAACCTGTCTAAACAAGAGCGGATCAGGGATGTCAATTCCAAAAAGCCTTCGCCAATAAAATCCGGGACATAGAGCAACTTTTCTCTATAAACCGGAAAATCATATATAAGGCAGCCCTTGATATTTCGGCACTTTTGCGGCCCAGGAGACGTCACGTATGGATTTTAAGCTCACAGAGGACCAACTCGCCTTCCAGGACACCGCCAGGAAATTTGCGCGCGACCATATGACCCCCAATGCCGCCAAGTGGGATGAGGAGAAGATTTTTCCGGTCGATGAATTGCGCATTGCAGCAGAACTGGGATTCGGTGGTCTTTATGTCGACCCGGATTTCGGTGGAAGTGGGCTTGGCCGGGCGGATAGCGCCATCATCCTGGAAGAACTGGCAGCTGGATGCACCTCGACGGCGGCCTACATTTCGATCCACAACATGGCGACATCCATGATCGATCGATTTGGCTCCGATGAGTTGAAAAAGAAATACGTGCCCAAACTGTGCTCGATGGAGTACTTCGCGAGCTATTGCCTAACCGAGCCATCGTCGGGCTCCGACGCTGCCGCACTTAGAACCAAGGCCGAGCGAGACGGTGATGAATACGTTCTCAACGGCACGAAAGCCTTTATTTCCGGCGGTGGAAAATCTGACGTGTATGTGTGCATGGTTCGGACCGGCGAAGATGGGCCTAAGGGGATCACTTGCCTTGTTGTCGACAAGGATTCCAAGGGCCTCAGTTTCGGCGCACAGGAGAAGAAGATGGGTTGGAACAGCCAGCCCACGTCCATGGTGATTTTTGAAGATTGCCGCGTGCCAGTGAGTAACGTGGTCGGCAATGAAGGCGACGGTTTCAAGATCGCGATGTCCGGCTTGGACGGCGGGCGCATCAATATCGCGATTTGTTCGGTTGGCGCGGCGCGCGCATGTCTTGAAGCGGCAACGGATTACGTTCAGGGGCGCAATCAATTCGGTAAACCGCTCAGCGCTTTCCAAACCATTCAGTTTAAGTTGGCTGATATGGCTACGGACCTTGAGGCAGCGCGTCTCATGGTATTGAACGCGGCGTTTCTTCTCGACGAGAAGGACAGCACTGCGACCAAATTCTGTGCCATGGCCAAACGCTTTGCCACGGACGTCGGGTTTGACGTTTGCAATGCGGCGCTTCAACTCCACGGCGGATACGGCTATTTAAAAGATTATCCCATTGAGCGTTTCATGCGTGATGCGCGCGTGCACCAAATTCTGGAAGGCACCAACGAAATCATGCGCGTCATTATATCTCGATACCTTTTGCAAGGAGCAGGTCGTTAATGTCGGATACTCTGACTCCAACCGATGAGATTGAGTTCGAAGTTAAAGGTAGTATTGGCCACATTCTGCTCAATCGCCCCAAAGCGCTCAATTCCTTGACCTTGGTGATGTGCGAGCATCTGCTCCCGAAGCTTCAGGAATGGGCCAAAGACGAAAATATAAAAGCGGTGGTTGTCCGGGGTGCGGGTGAAAAGGCATTTTGTGCCGGGGGCGATATTGTCCGCCTTTACGAAGATGGCCGAGCCGGCAAGCCGTATCCGCGCGATTTCTGGCGCACGGAATATCGCTGCAACACACTCATCAAGCATTTCCCTAAACCGTATGTCGCGTTGGTTGATGGGATTTCCATGGGTGGCGGCGTTGGTTTGTCGGAGCACGGCTCTTATGTTGTGGCGACGGAGCGCACAATGTTTGCGATGCCGGAAACCGGCATAGGCCTGTTTCCCGACGTCGGCGGATCTTATTTCCTGCCGCGGCTTGAAGGTTCGATTGGGATGTATCTCGCGTTGACCGGACGGCGCCTGAAAGGTGTCGACTGTGTTGCCTGGGGTGCAGCGGATGTCCTCGTGCCGAGTGAGAGCATCGAATCTTTAGTCGCAAAACTCGCGGCAGAGGCCACCAGCGACCTAGCCAAAATCAAGGATATCGTCGCGGCGTTTTCCAAACCCGTCGAGGGCGGTTCGATCGCAGCTGAGCGAGGCAATATCGAGACACATTTCAGCAAAGATTCGGTGGATGAAATTCTCGCGTCTTTGGAAGCCGAAAGCAGTGAGTGGGCTCAGGATCAGGCCAAGACCATGCGGCAGAAGTCGCCATTGTCGATGAAGGTAACCTTCCGTCAAATAAGGGAGGGGGCGAACCTGGATTTCGCCGACTGCATGCGCATGGAGTGGCGTCTTGCAAACCGGTTTGCGGCGGACCATGATTTTTATGAAGGCGTGCGGGCTTTGCTGGTCGACAAAGACATGAAGCCGCAATGGAAACCTGCGAGCCTCGAAGAGATCGATGAGGCGAGAGTACAGGCGTATTTCGAACCCCTGCCGGGGGATGAACTAGAGTTAACCGACATAATCGGGGAGGCATAACGTGGCGACTATTGCATTTATCGGGCTCGGCAACATGGGCGGGCCCATGGCCAAAAATCAGATCAAGGCCGGTCATACCGTGCGCGTGTTCGACCTTTCGCCGGATGCCGTCAAGGCGGCGACGGATGCCGGCGGCGTGGCGGCAGCCAGCCCGGCGGAAGCGGCAAAGGGCGCGGACGCGGTCATCACAATGCTGCCTGCCGGAAAACACGTGAAAGAGGTTTACGTTGACGGCGGCGTAATCGATGCGGTGTCCAAAGGCGCGGTCCTGATGGATTGCTCGACCATCGACGTGCCGTCCGCGCGTGAAGTTATCGCGGCCGCCGAAGGTAAGAGCATTTATATGGTTGATGCCCCCGTATCGGGCGGTGTGGCGGCCTCTGAAGCCGGCACGCTGACGTTTATGGTGGGCGGGAGCAAGGAGGCGTTCGCCGCCGCGAAGCCGTACCTGGACGTGATGGGTAAAAACATTGTCCACGCCGGACCGGCCGGGAATGGCCAGGTAGCGAAGGTGTGCAACAACATGTTGCTCGGCATTTCCATGATCGGAACCTGCGAGGCGTTCGCTCTGGGTGAAAAGCTGGGTCTGGATCCAAAAATCTTGTTCGACATCAGCTCCAAGGCATCCGGACAATGCTGGTCCATGACCTCCTATTGCCCCGCGCCCGGGATCGTCGAAACCGCGCCGTCTAACCGGGATTACAAGCCGGGATTTGCCGCCGCCATGATGCTCAAGGATTTGCGCCTTAGCCAGGAAGCGGCCGCAACCGCCAAGTCCCAAACGCCCATGGGCAAGGCAGCGACAGAATTCTACGAAAAATTCGTCGCGGATGGAAACGGCGGGGTGGATTTCTCGGGCGTCATCCGTACGCTGTAGGCGTCATGAAACCTCGGGTTCATCCGCAGTCTACTTTTCACAAGCGTACGGCCGCCGCCAACCAGCAATTCTTTCGACCTGGTAGCGGCGTTCGTTCGCTGCTGAGTATTTTGAAGAAGCGGTATCAAAAGCCGGTTTCGCCCGAAAAACAAATCGAAGCTTATGTTTCGAATGTTAGCTCCTGCTTCCCGGGGGAGCTATCAGCTATTATGGCGGCGGCGCTCCTTGCCAAGAAAAGCCTCGATACGACGAAGCAAGTCGCCGAGCCCTTTCCGGAAGAAATATTCTCTGGTGAGAGGGAGCTCGACGAGGCGTCGCAAGCAATGTTGGAAACGTACGCTGACAGTTTGCAGTCTTTGCGCTGGGATATGATCGACTTCAATTCAATCTTTAGTCACGGCGTTGCAAAAGGACTTACGACTTGGATTGTGTCCGCCTATGCCATGTCCCGGCCCGAATATCTTCCAAGGATGCGTGAATCATGGTCGCGGTTGATGCGTGGCGAAAGCGGGATTGAAGAAGCCTATCGCATGCTGGTGCGTAGAGATTTGACGGACGTGGAGCACGTCTATCTGAAATACAGACCGAAGGTATTTCTCGATTCCACGGATGTCGTGCACACGCCGAAGATGACAATCGGATAATACTCGGCGACGTTCAACTATATATCCAGTTCGCCGGCGAACTTGGCGCGTTCCTGAATAAATTTGAATCGCTCTTCGGGTTTGCGGCCCATCAGTTGCTCTACAAGCTTTGCCGTGGCGCGTTGTTGGCTTTTTGAAGAAGCATCGGCGACCGAGACCTTTAGAAGAGTGCGGCGCGCCGGATCCATTGTTGTTTCCTTGAGCTGCGCAGGGGGCATTTCGCCCAAGCCTTTAAAGCGGCTGACATCGATTTTTCCGCGGCCGTCGAATGCGGATTTCGTCAGCTTGTCTTTATCCGCGTCGTCCATTGCGTAAACAGACTTGCCGCGTTGCGTGAGGCGGTAGAGGGGCGGCTGCGCCAAATACAAATGCCCGTTTTCTATTAACTGAGGCATTTCCCGATAGAAAAAGGTCATGAGGAGGCTCGCGATGTGGGCGCCATCCACATCTGCGTCGGTCATGATGATGATCTTTTCGTAGCGCAACTTGCTTTCGTTGTAACGGTCGCGGATGCCGCAGCCGAGGGCCTCAATCAGGTCCTGGAGTTCCTGATTTGCGCGCAGTTTGTCGTCTGTCGCTGAGGCGACATTGAGGATCTTGCCGCGCAAGGGCAAAACCGCCTGTGTTTCACGCCGCCGGGCTTGTTTGGCCGAGCCGCCCGCGCTGTCGCCCTCCACGATAAAAAGCTCCGTTCCTACTGGTGAGGCTTGTGAGCAGTCCGCGAGTTTGCCTGGCAGGCGCAGCTTCTTTGTTGCCGATTTGCGGCTGAGGTCCTGGTCCTGTTTTTTGCGGGCGCGCTCGTTGGCCCGCGCAACCGCGGTTTCCAGCAATACCTTGGCCGATGCAATGTCGCCGGATAGCCAGTGGTCGAAATGATCCTTGATTGCGATTTCGACCAGCCGGGCGGCCTGAACCGTGACCAGCTTTTCCTTAGTTTGGCCTTGGAATTGCGGATCCTTGATAAAAACCGAAAGCATGATGCAGGCACCACCCCAGACGTCTTCACTGGTGATGGACCCGGCCCCTTTTGTGTTTGTGAGCTCGCCGTAACCCTTGAGGCCTCTAAGGAGGGCTGTTCGCAGCCCTTGTTCGTGGGTGCCACCCTCCGGTGTCGGCACGGTGTTGCAGTAGGAATTCAGGAAACCATTTTCGTCGTCAGGCCAACAAATAGCCCATTCAACGCGTCCCATGTTTTCCGCGAGATCGGCCACGCCGGCGAAAAAGGGTTCCACCAGACGCTCGCGTCCATTGAGAACGTGGGTCAGGTAATCCGTGAGTCCGTTTTCAAAATGCAGTTCCTCTTCGGCGGGCGTTTTGTCGTCGCCCTTAAGAAGCGACTTGTCGCAAGACCAGCGAACTTTAACTCCCTCAAACAGGTATGCCTTCGAGCGCACCATCCGGTAAATTTGCGCAGGCTTGAAGTTGGATTTATCGCCGAATATTTGAGTATCCGGTGTGAAAATTATGGTTGTGCCGCGACGGTTTACGTTGGCGCCTTTGGCAAGTTTACTTTTTACTTTTCCTCGGCTGAACTTTTGCGTCCAAAGCTTTTTGTCGCGCGCAACTTCAACGACCAGCGAACTAGACAGGGCGTTTACGACGCTGATGCCGACGCCATGCAAACCGCCTGATGTCTGATAAACCTTGCCGGAAAATTTGCCACCGGAGTGGAGGGTGGTCATGATCACTTCTAGCGCCGAGCGTTTTGGAAATTTGGGATGAGGGTCAATGGGAATGCCACGGCCATTGTCCCGCACAACAACCTCGTTACCTTTTCCAAGAGACACTTCGATGGTGCTGGCGTGGCCCGCGACCGCTTCATCCATTGCATTGTCGAGGGCCTCGGCAACAAGGTGATGCATTGCGGCTTCGTCGTTGCCGCCGATATACATCCCGGGACGCCGCCTGACAGGTTCGAGGCCCTCCAGGACCTCAATGTCCTGGGCCGTGTAATCGCCGCGCTTGCCCTTGTTTTCGGTCTTGGAGCTTTGTTGGAAAAGGTCAGCCATGTGGGTCATAATTTCTCGAGATCTTGCTCGCAAGGCCGAGCAAGGCGGTGGAATTAGCTAGACAAAGTATGTGAGTCCGCCGATCCATACAATATGCTGTTAATAAATTCATGGGTTACCTATGCCTAAAGTCGAAAAACCGAAAGAACCGACGGGGGAACTGTCCATTCGTGTACTCGCTATGCCCGCCGATACCAATACGTCGGGGCACATCTTCGGTGGTTGGGTTCTCGGTCAGATGGATATCGCCGGCGGCATTCACGCGGTCAGCCATTCCGGGCAGAGGACAGTCACCGTTGCTGTGGATGCCATGCAGTTCCACATGCCCGTATTCGTCGGCGATGAAGTGAGCTGTTACACCCGCATTACGCGGATCGGCCGCACCTCGATCGCCGTGCATGTGGAAACGTGGGTGAGGCGCCATCGGCACGGGGAGCCGCTGTTGGTAACAGAGGGATTGTTTACTTACGTGGCGGTTAACGACGCCGGACAGCCCATCGAGATTAAGAGCAAAAAAACCTAAGCGGACGTTTTCTTTTCCGGCCAGGGGCGACCGGGGCCGCGTGGGGCCATGTTCTGTCCTGCTGTTTTTCCGGCCCGTTTTTCAAAGTCTGCCGACCCCAAAGCCCAACCGCCATTGGTGGCCGTGCGTATAGCGTTTAGGTCTACCGGGCTTAGCTGTGTTTCAAATAGCGCTTGGTAGGCTTTTCCACGATCTTTCGGTTTGGTCCCAAGCGCCAAGTATTCCGGATGCGCTGATACGATGGAATCTGCGCCACCGGCTGCATTGGTCCGGTAGCTTGACCAACGGTATTGCTCGGCATCGGACGCCAATCCTGCGCGCAGTGGATTGAGTTCAACGTAGCGCATACATCGAAATAGGTAGGAAGGGGCGTCGACTACGCAGGCTTTATACCGGCCGTCCCAAAGGCTTCCTGTCCGGCCCTGGGTGGCGTTGATGTATCGTGTGTAGTGCCAATTGATATCCCGCATAGCTTTGGAAAGAGCGTCGGGTGTCTTCGGGGTGGTAAGCAGGTGGACGTGGTTGGGCATCAACACGTAGGCGTGAACCGCCAGGCCGTGCTTGAACGTCGCGTCCCCTAGGCGTTGGAGATATTGCTGACCGTCTTCGGGCTGGAAGAACACCTGCGAACCGCTTTGGCCGCGCTGGATCAAATGGATCGGCTGGCCGAGCAAAAACACGCGCGGGCGTCTGGGCATTCGGAAAATCCAATTTACACAACACTTTAATAGTACCTGGTACTGTTATATTTGTCTAGGGACTTTGATCTGTGCGTTTAAAGGGCCCGAGCGTGGTTTGCGCCTGTACGTCCGCCTCAATGGCAGCACGCTCACGTTTCAGGAAATCAGCTACGGCTTCCCTAAAACCCGGGTCAGCGATCCAGTGTGCGGAATAAGTCCGCTTGGGCAGATATCCGCGTTGAATTTTATGCGGACCCTGGGCGCCAGCTTCGACCCATTTAAGTTTGTGCTCGATCGCAAAATCGATAGCGCGGTAATAGCAGACTTCGAAGTGGAGCATGGGGAGATCAACTGCTGTTCCCCAATTGCGCCCGAATAGCGTGTCGCCTCCAAGCAGGTTGAGTGCCCCGCAGACCGGCTGGCCGTTATCTTCGCCAACCATCAGGACAACGGCATCGCCCATACGTTCTGACATGAGTTCGAAAAACTCGCGCGTAAGATAGGCTTGTCCCCATTTGCGATCCGACGTGCTCATATAAAATCTGAAAAATGCATCCCAATGATGCGCCTTAATCTCGTTGCCTCTGAGCGTCCTAATATTAAGGCCGTAGCTGTTGGCTTTTTCGCGTTCTTTTCGAATTGCTTTGCGTTTCCTCGACGATAGTTCGTCGAGGAAATCATCGAGCGTGTTGTAATCATGATTTTGCCAGTGATATTGCTCACCGAGGCGGGCCAATAGCCCGGCCTCAGACATCACATGATAGTCGGTAGAAGTGCAAAATGTGATGTGAAGAGAAGAAACCTTTAGTCTCTTCGCCAACTCCACCATTCCTCCGAGTAGGCCGCGTTTTAGAGTTTCCTGTTGCTCAGGAGTAAGGTCCGGACGGGACATGAGGCGGGGGCCGGTGACCGGAGAAAAGGGAACTGCGCACTGGAGCTTCGGATAGTAGCGGCCTCCTGCGCGGTGATATGCGTCAGCCCACCCCCAATCAAACACGTATTCACCGTAGGAGTGATTTTTTAGATAAAGTGGTGCGCAGGCCAGCGCCTCACCATCCAAATTCTCGATGACTACGTGCTGTGGCTGCCATCCGGACTCTCCGTCGGCAGATCCAGAATCTTCCAAAGCACTTAGAAATCCATGGCGAACGAATGGATTATGTGTGCTGGATCCAATCGCTGCGCACTTGTCCCACTGTTCCGCCGGAACATCATTGATGCTCGGCAACACCTTTATAGTGAGGTCTTCAAAATCTAGTGAATCGTTGTCGGGACGTTCGTCGTCCATATCCGTATCTGTGCAACTACAGCAAACTATTCGATTTCAAAAATGCCCTCGACTTCAACGGCAGCTCCCACCGGCAACGATGACGAGCCGACCGCTGCTCTTGCGTGGCGTCCAATATCGCCGAAAACCTCAACCATTGTATCTGAGGCACCGTTTACGACTTTCGGATGATCTTTAAAATCGGAGCCTGAGGCCACAAACCCAGTCAGTTTTATGACACGCTTGACGCGGTCTAGGTCGCCCGAACAGGCGGATTTAACCTGAGCGACCAAGTTCAGGGCGCACAATCTAGCTCCTTTGTAAGCCTCATCTGTTGAAACATCCGTCCCGACAATGCCTTTGCACTGTATTTCACCGTTCAGTATCGGCAATTGCCCGGACACAAACACCAGATTGCCCGATTGGACATAAGGCACGTAGTTTGCAACTGGAGCTGTCGCCGCGGGCAGGGATATGCCTAATTCTTTTAGTTTCTTTTCGACATTGCCTGCCATTGCGGGCTCCCCGTGCGGTTCCAAATATGTTACTCCGGCGTCAATTGCGGCCATAAGTAGGACTTTGCCTCGTTCTACATTTGGTTATCGCCGGATTCGTTACACGTATTATGACGGATATTGTCCTTTGGAAAAACTCTCCCTCCCAAAGAAAAAAATAAAAATTCTGTTGCTCGAAAATGTTCACGGAAACGCCGCGGACCTCTTTAATCGCAGTGAATATACAACGATTGAAAGCGTGAGCAGTGCCCTGGATAACGCCGAGCTTAAGGAAAAGATTCGGGATGTTCATATTTTAGGCATTCGGTCGCGAACAAAATTGACAGCGGATATACTGTCGGTAGCCAAAAAATTGTTGACCATTGGTTGTTTTTGCATTGGCACCAATCAGGTTGATCTAAAGGCCGCCAAGTTAAACGGCATTCCAGTATTTAATGCACCGTATTCCAACACGCGTTCCGTTGCTGAGCTTGTTCTTGCGGAGATCATAATGCTGTTCAGGGGTGTGCCGCAGAGATCCTGGGGTGCGCACGAAGGCCAGTGGGATAAGAGCGTAAAGGGTGCCCGGGAGATCCGAGGCAAGGTCTTGGGTATTGTGGGCTACGGTCATATTGGAACGCAGCTATCGGTCATGGCGGAAGCCATGGGCATGCAAGTGCGTTACTACGATATAATCGAAAAGCTTGCTATTGGTAATGCGGTTTCCTGCCGCTCGCTCGATGAATTGCTGGAAGTCTCGGATGTCGTTTCTCTTCACGTCCCTGAGCTTCCGGAGACCAAAAACCTTATTACCGCCGACTGTATTGCCAAAATGAGAAAAGGGACATTTCTGATCAATGCTTCGAGAGGGACGGTCGTCGATATTCCGGCGTTGGCTTCGGCACTGAAGGACGGCCAATTGGCGGGTGCTGCAGTTGACGTTTTCCCGAAAGAGCCTGCCGCTCTCGAAGAGATGTTTGAAAGCCCATTGCGCGGGTTGCGTAATGTCATTCTAACCCCGCACATTGGCGGCTCTACGGAAGAGGCGCAAGCAAACATCGGCAATGAAGTTGCTGAAAAACTCATCCGCTATTCCGACAATGGTTCGACCCTCGGTGCAGTGAACTTCCCAGAGGTTGCGCTGCCGCCGCAGTCCAATGCAACTCGGTTCATGCACATACACAAAAATGTGCCCGGCGTTTTGTCGGATATCTCGGATGTTTTTTCAAAGCGAGAGATCAACATCTCCGGCCAATACCTCAGAACCGACGAGGATATTGGCTACGTCGTGACCGACGTGATCGGCCGTGTTGAAGCCGGTATGGGGATACGCAAGGATCTGGCCGCTATTCCGGGCACATTGCGCACACGGTTTCTGCACGAAGCGCCGGATTAGCGGTTTGCTTCCTTAAATATGGGCGGCGCAAGCGGAGCGCCTTCGCCGGGGACCGGAAATATAGGTCCTAACAGTTGCCGCCATTCCAACGCGGCATCGACAATCTTCCCTGTAGAAACGTGATGCTCGGCCAGCGTCGTGCGCCAGTACGCCGCCTTCGCTTTCTGGTGCCAATGAGTGCCCACCTCGACTGCAGACTGTCCGCCGGGCGGTTTCAATGCGCAAGGAGTACGTTTCCGGGCCCATGCCCAAAACTCCACAACGGCCCGCTCCAGATCATACGGTCTCGGCGCCCCCGAATAGAATTCCTGCGATAGGAGCTCAAGTGCGTATGAGGAGATGGGAACGCCGGAGTGATCGCGCCAAGCTTTCAGCACTGTGAGGAGTAGCCGTGGACGCCCACCGTAGAGGCTATCCGACAATCGCAGCGTCGCAGCTTCGGCCACCGGGTTTGTAATGGTCCAACCTGAAGACCTCTGAACTGTGGGGCGGCCTGGAATCAGAAACGCGCCGTTATGGTCGCGGCCTGGAATGACATTAACCCAGTGTTCGCCGCGGCGAAGTACGACGCTTGTTTCCCCTATCTTGGTACCATCGAATTTATTCTTGAGGACCGCCCATACAACCTTCAGTGCGTCTCCGGATTTTTGTGCCTTCAGTTTTTCCGGCAAGAGATAAAGCACATCGACCTCGCCAATGGGGGCAACAGAGGTTCGCTTGCCCACCGATCCCACAATGAAATGGTCAGGTTGATCGCCAGCAGTCTCGCCGTCCCGTTTTGCCGCTGCGGGCCGCAGTTCCGTACGCAGCGTTTTTATGGCATCTTCGCAAGCGCCGCGCGCCAGTGAATACGCAGTATGGCTGGGGACGATACGTCGCAAGAATTCGCCAAAGCACGATCCAACGGTTGGGGCGGAGGATTGCGCAGGGAACCCGGATATCTTGATCGGATCGGCGACCGATTTGTTGGTGACTTCTGCGGGAAGCGCCATTCAGGCTAGCTTTCTATGGCCGTGGACATCGTCATGGGAATGTACTTTGAGATTGGCGTTAGGAGCACCCACTGGTTGCGCCGCAGGTATCGCATTTCATGCAGGTGCCGTTCCTAAGAAGTGTAAAATTCCCGCAATCGCCGCAGGCATCACCCTCATAGCCTTTCATTCTCGCGACGTGTACAGCGCTCCGTTTGGTTCCGGTCATTTCGGTGACGCGGACGTTCACCTGCATTTCCTCCTCTGCGATGGGTTCGGCCCGCGAGCTCAGGGCGGCAGATGACGATTTTGAAGACGAGATAAACGAGCGATCGGACACAGCGTCGTTTCCGCGCGGCGAAGAGGCGTCACCACCGCGCCCGCGATCGTTGTTCGCTGGCGGGCGGATGAAATAGAGATTCGATGAGCGAATAAAACCTTGAGAGACCGTTTTTTCCGCCAATTGCAGAAGCTTTTCGGCCTGTTCCCCATCTCCCATTGCGTCGGGTAGCACATCGTGGGCTTCCGCGTGAGCGAGATCGTTTCGGCCAAGGTAGCTCACCGCCAACTCGCGGAAAATGTAATCCAAAATCGATGTGGCCATTTTAATGGACGAGTTGCCTTCGACCACGCCCGCGGGGTCAAAGCGCGTGAACGTGAACGCATCGACGAATTCTTCGAGCGGCACGCCGTATTGCAAACCTATCGAAATAGCGATGGCGAAATTGTTCATTAGGCTTCGGAAGGCGGCACCTTCCTTGTGCATATCGATGAAGATTTCGCCGACTTGTCCGTCGTTGTACTCACCGGTCCGCAAATAGACTTTGTGCCCGCCGACCAGTGCTTTCTGTGTGTAGCCTTTGCGGCGGTCCGGAAGACGTTTGCGTTCTCTGGCGACAACCCGCTCGATAATCCGCTCCGCGACTATTTCGGCGCGGCCGGCAGCGGGGGCCTTGGTGACTTCGGCGATTGCGTCATTGTCCTCTGAGTCGTCTTCGAGAATGGCCGCGGCCAGCGGTTGTGACAATTTTGATCCGTCCCGGTACAAAGCATTTGCCTTCAGGCCCATTTTCCAAGACAGCATGTAGGCATTCTTGCAATCCTCGACCGTGGCCGAGTTCGGCATGTTGATGGTTTTTGAGATCGCACCGGAAATGAATGGCTGAGCGGCTGCCATCATCAATATGTGCCCTTCTGCCGAAAGGGACCTTTTTCCGATTCTGCCGCACGGATTTGCGCAATCAAACACAGGCAGGTGCTCGTCTTTGAGGTGCGGAGCACCTTCCAGGGTCATCGCTCCGCAGACGTAGGTGTTTGCCCGTTCAATGTCTTCGCGTGTGTATCCCAGCGCATCGAGCATGTTAAATCCGGGATCGTCTAGCTGTTCTTCATTGAATCCCAGTTTCTCGGTACAGAAGTCATAACCCAGCGTGTATTGATTGAAAGCGAATTTAATATCGAAGGCCTGTTCAAGTCCGCCTTCGATCGCTTCTACTGCGGACGTGTCAAATCCCCGGTCCTGTAATGTCATGGGGTTGATGGCTGGAGCGCCTTTGAGCGTGCCGTTGCCAACAGCGTACCGAACGATGTCTTCGATCTGCGCATTGCTATAACCGAGAGATTTGAGTGCGAGCGGTACAATGCGGTTGATGATTTTAAAATAGCCGCCGCCCGCCAATTTCTTAAATTTAACCAATGCGAAATCCGGCTCGATCCCGGTTGTATCGCAATCCATGACGAGTCCGATTGTGCCTGTTGGCGCAATGACGCTGACTTGTGCGTTCCGGTAACCGTGCGCAGTGCCGAGTTCCAGAGCGCGGTCCCATGCCGATTTGGCGGCAGCGATCAGGGCGCAGTCGGGGCAGTCGGCGGCGTTTAGAGCTTTCGGCGGCGTTTGGAGCTGTTCGAAATCGTCATGGTGACCATACGCTGCCCGCCGATGGTTTCGAATCACCCGCAGCATGTGCTCCTTGTTTGCCGCATAGCCTGGGAACGGCCCATGTTCTTCGGCAATCTCCGCAGACGTAGCGTAGCTTTGCCCGGTCATGAGGGCGGTAATGGCTCCGCAAATCGCGCGTCCCTCATCGCTGTCGTAGCCAAGGCCGTTGGCCATGAGAAGCCCGCCGAGATTGGCGTAGCCCAGGCCGAGAGTTCTGTACCTGTGAGACAGCGTTGCGATCTCTCGCGATGGGAACTGTGCCATCAAGACAGAAATTTCAAGGGTTACCGTCCACAAACGAACGGCGTGTTCAAATCCCTCGAAATCGAAGCTGCCATCCGGGTTCCTGAAGGCCAGGAGGTTCAGAGACGCCAAATTGCATGCTGTATTGTCTAGGAACATATATTCCGAGCATGGGTTGGACGCATTAATGCGGCCGGACTCGGGGCAGGTGTGCCAATCATTGATCGTCGTATCGAACTGCAACCCGGGGTCTGCGCACTGCCATGCGGCCTCCCCAATCTGATCCCACAACTCGCGCGCATTTATGGTTTTGGCCGTTTCTCCATCCGTCCGGCGCGTAAGAGTCCAGTCCGCATTGATTTCGACGGCGTGCAAAAAATCGTCGGTGACACGGACACTATTATTTGAGTTCTGTCCTGAAACTGTTGCGTAGGCTTCGGAGTCCCAATCCGTATCAAATTCGGGAAACTCGATGCTTGTGTAGCCCTGGCGCGCGAACTGCAAAACGCGCTGAACAAGACTATCGGGGAGCATGGCGTCTCGCGCTGCTTTCAACTCCTTTTTAAGCTGCGTGTTCTCTTTCGGATCGAAGCGCTTTTCGGTGTCCTCGCCGTCCCATTCGCGGCACGCGCGCAACACCAAGTTGAGATGCTTATTCGCGAGCCGCGAGCCGGCGACAAGCGCAGCAACCTTTTGCTCCTCTCTGACCTTCCAATCGATAAACGCTTCAATGTCCGGGTGATCGGCATTGAGAATGACCATTTTGGCGGCGCGGCGCGTGGTCCCGCCGGATTTAATCGCTCCCGCGGCCCTGTCGCCTATTTTTAGCCAACTCATCAGACCGGACGATTTTCCGCCCCCCGACAGTGGTTCACTATCAGCGCGCAATGCGGAGAAATTGGTTCCCGTGCCCGAGCCGTATTTGAACAATCGACCTTCGCGCACCCAAAGGTCCATGATGCCGCCTTCGTTCACCAAGTCGTCGTCCACGGACTGAATGAAGCAAGCGTGGGGTTGGGGGTGGACATAAGCGGAGTCAGATTTGGTCAGTTCGCCGGTTTTGTAATCAACGTAAAAGTGTCCTTGCGAAGGCCCGTCGATACCGTACGCCCAGTGCAAACCTGTATTGAACCACTGCGGGGAATTTGGCGCGCCCATTTGAGTGGCGAGCGTGAATCGCATCTCATCAAAGAAGGCGGAAGAATCATCGGTGCTGTCGAACAGCCCCGCTTTCCAGCCCCAATACGTCCATGCGCCGGCAAGTCGGTCGAATACCTGCCGAGAATCTGTTTCCGCTCCAAATCCTTTATTGTCTTCCGCCGGTCGGCTGCGCCAGAGGAACTCCGGCACGTCTTTCTCAGGCGTGCTGCTCAGCTTTTCGGGAACACCCGCTCGGCGAAAATACTTTTGCGATAGAATGTCGCATGCGACTTGTGACCAACGTGCCGGCACAATGACGTCATCTTGTTTGAAAATGACGGAGCCGTCCGGATTTCGAATTTCGCTGGTCGTGGATCTGAACTCTATGCCGTCGTACGGCGATTTACCTTTTGTCGTAAAACGACGCTCGAACCGCATACCCGCATCCTTAAACAGAATAACCAAAAACAATTTCGAGGAAGTGCGGGACAAATCCGTCTGACCCAACCTCGCATGGTCGGGTATTCAGGCTAGAAACTTTCCAATCTTCCCCTCGGCCCTCGCGCCTCAGAATACCAGATATTGTGTGATTTTCCGAAGTCACCCCTAGATTATGGGCAAAAACCTTTAAATTCAAGGGTCTTGAGGGCCATGCTGGGCCTGCAATAGGTACAAAATGCCGTCCTTTCCGCGGGCTGTGCGCCTGTACTGGACGCTCGCGTCAATTGACGCCATATTGCGCGGCAACAGGCCACCAGAGGGCCTCATTAAGGGATTCCGGACGGAGTAATTTTGGAATGAGTTTCGGAACGTGGCTCTACACCAAATTGTATGGTGAAAAAGTCGGCGAAGACGCTTACGGTAACACCTATTACCGTTCCAAGTCGCGCAAACGCTGGGGAAATCGGGAACAGCGCTGGGTCGTGTATAGCGGCGAACCCGAAGCCTCTAAAGTTCCGCCGGAATGGCATGCTTGGCTGCATCACACAACGGATAAGCCCATTGAAACGGTGGCAGAGAAACGCTGGGTGAAGCCGCATATGGCAAACATGACCGGCACCGAACAGGCGTATTTCCCGCCCGGACACGATTTGCGCGGTGGTCGCCGCGCAGATGCGACAGGCGACTACCAGGCCTGGTCACCAGAGTCTTAATTAACATCGGTGCTTAGCGGATATGTCCCGAACTGAGCGCCGCGAATATCTCGTCGGAGTCGTCGCGGCGGTTACGCTTGCTTTGGTGCTGGTCTTAACGGCTCTGGCCAACCGCCACACGATTGGTCCGGAAGAGGATCGTTTCGAATTAACTGCGGATTTCGGCCAGGCTGACGGCGTTTATGTCGGGAGCCCCGCAAGGATTGGAGGCATCGACGTCGGCATCGTCTCGCAAATGCATCTCAACAATCAAAATCGAGCTGTACTCACGTTCCAATTTTTCGAAAAGGTACCGTTGCCCGAAGACACGGCCGTTGTCATTGAAACCGACGGAATATTCGGAACCAAATACGTGGAATTGTATCCTGGTGGCACGGAAGATCTTCTTGAAAGCGGAGATCGCATTTCGTACTCACAAGATTCTGTAATTCTTGAAGAACTTATTGCATTGATTGTCGATCGCGCGCGTGCCGCGGCAGCGGATTCCGGTGATCAAGAAACAAATGCGTCCAATTCAGAATTCGAAAAGGTCGATTGAGGATCAGTTGTGAAACGCAACCCAATTGAAACTGTACTCGGTGCCGTCGTGTTGTTGATTGCGGCGATGTTTTTGACGTTCGCGTATTCGATTGTAGATTTATATATAACGTCGGGGTATGAGGTCAGCGCGGATTTCCTCAAGGTTGGTGGCCTCGTCCGTGGAAGCGACGTGCGAATAAGCGGAATCAATGTGGGCACAGTGGTTGCCGAGGATCTGGATTATGAGACTTTTCAAGCTCGTGTAACTATGTCCATTAATTCCGGCGTCGCGCTACCGGTGGATACGCAAGCGGCTATTATTGGAGACGGCTTGCTCGGGTCCAAATACGTTAATCTGACGCCCGGACAGGCTACAGAAACTATTCCGGCAGGTGGAACTATTTACACCACGCAAGATTTTCAGAGTTTGGAAGACTTGGTTGGCGAAATCATATTCCTCGCAACGGGTGGCGGAAACGGGTCTGCCCAATAGGGAATGTCCGCAAATATCTAATGCGCCCAATGGATGCCACAATTATCGTTACTTTGGGGTGCGCTCGAAGAATAGGTTGGCAGAGAATTCAATGATGCGCATATGTTGGCCAAGAGTTTTATTTTGCGTGGCGCTTTCATCCGTCGCATTTGTGCCGGTTCAGGCCTTCGCAACGTTGGAGGAGAACGGTATCGAAATGGATACCGTTGTTCTGGGGGCTCTTGATAAGGTTACAGCCCGGGTCAATACCTTGAAAGGGATCGTGGGGTCACCGGTCCGCTTTGGTACCCTTGAGATTGTTGCGCAGACGTGCATAACAACACCGCCGGAAGATCCTCCGGAAAGCGCGGTCTTCATGGAAATCTTTCAGGTCCAAGAGGTCGATGAAGAAGAGCAGTTGTTCAGCGGATGGATGTTTGCGTCCAGCCCAGCGCTTTCAGCCATGGATCACCCAGTCTATGACGTTTGGGTTCTTGGGTGTGAAAGCAGCAGATCCTCCAACTCGCGCTGACTTAGTGGATCACCGAAATCTCCTTGCCGCGCCAATGCAGTGCTGAGTTCGCTCAGGTACTCTTTCTGGCTGATCTCGACGGCCCCAAACTGCTTCAAATGATCTGTGATGAATTGCGTGTCTAGCAGTGCAAAATTGCCACGTTTGAGGATGCCCACAAGATGACACAAGGCAATCTTCGAAGCATCGGATGCGCGGGTGAACATGCTTTCACCAAAAAATGCGGCACCCATTGCCAAGCCGTATAGCCCGCCGACCAGCTCACCTTCTTGCCAAACTTCTATACTATGTGCCAGTCCGGCATCATGGAGTTCAGTGAACAGGCCTTCGATTTGAGCGTTGATCCAAGTGTCCGACCTTTCGTCAGTTGCTTGAGCGCAGCCTTTTATGACTTCAGGGAAAGCCTTATCCACCGTGACTGTATACTGTTCCTTCCGCAGGCGCTTTTTCAGTGATTTTGGAATGTGAAAGGCCTCGAGCGGAATTACGCCGCGCAATTTCGGTTGGACCCAAAATACATCGGTCTCGCTCCGCGATTTCGCCATCGGGAAAACGCCATAAGCGTACGCCTTGAGAACCAATTCAGGTGTAATGTCGGTCATGAGCCAAACTCCCGTTGGGTTTGCTCGTCCCCGAATTATTTTTTCTCAGTGTTGGATTGAGCTACAAATTTTTCCAACCACCGTATGTCGTAGTCACCATCAATAATTTCTTGCTGGTGAAGAATCTCCGTGTGTAGTGGTATCGACGTATCTATGCCGTCAATCACGTATTCATGTAGAGCTCTGCGCATGCGCATCAAGCATTCATGGCGCGTACTTCCCTGAACAATTAGTTTTGCGATTAAGCTATCGTAATGCGGCGGAATTTTGAATCCCGCGAACAGGCCAGAATCGACGCGAACGCGCCTCCCGCCCGGTGCGTGATACCCCGTAATTTGACCGGGAGACGGCGCAAAGGTGCGGGGGTTTTCCGCATTTATGCGGCACTCCATCGACCACCCGGCAAAGGTGACATCTTCTTGCTTAATCCCTAATTCCAATCCATAGGCGACTCGAATTTGTTCTCGAACAAGGTCGAGCCCCGTAACCATCTCCGTGATCGGGTGTTCGACTTGAAGGCGCGTGTTCATTTCTATGAAATAGAAATTTCCATCTTCATATAGAAATTCCACCGTGCCAGCGTTGTCGTAACCAATATGACGCATGGCATCGCACACGACTTCGCCAATCTCGTCCCGCTGGCTTGAATTGAGGGCAGGAGAGGGCGTTTCCTCGAATATTTTTTGATGCTTGCGTTGCAAGGAACAATCGCGCTCGCCCAAATGCACGACATTTCCATGCTTGTCGCCCAAGACTTGAATTTCGATGTGCCGCGGGCGAGCCAAGTATTTTTCCATATAGACTTCGCTATTGCCGAAAGCGGCTTGCGCCTCTGTCGTCGCAATTTGAAAAGCCTCTGTAAGCTGGTCGGCACTTTCGGCCACTTTCATGCCTCGCCCTCCGCCGCCAGCGCTTGCCTTGATAAGCACTGGATATCCAATTTCCTCGGCGACTTTTACGGCGGCTTTTTCGTCGGGCACGGCACCATCTGATCCGGGGACAACGGGCAACCCGCTCTCCTTCGCGGTTTTTTTCGCAATAACTTTATCGCCCATGGTCCGAATATGGTGCGGATCGGGGCCGATAAATGCGATGCCGTGGTCCGCAACAATTTCCGCGAATTCGGCATTCTCGGAAAGGAAGCCATACCCCGGGTGTATGGCGTCAGAGTCCGTGATGGTAGCTGCGGATATGATGGCGGCCTTATTCAGGTAACTGTCACGAGCGGGTGGCGGTCCAATGCAAACTGCTTCGTCCGCAAGGCGCACATGCATCGCTTCAGAATCCGCCGTGGAGTGCACGGCCACGGTCTTGATTCCCATTTCACGGCAAGCGCGCTGAATGCGGAGCGCTATTTCCCCGCGGTTGGCGATGAGGATTTTTTCGAACATAAGCTGGCTTTGCGCTGCCTATTCAATAATGACCAGCGGCTCGCCGTATTCGACTGGCGATCCGTTCTCGGCGACAATTTCCACAACCCTCCCAGATTTGGGAGCCTTTACGGGATTAAACGTTTTCATGGCTTCTATAAGCGCGACTGTTTGGCCCGCTTTGACTTCGTCGCCAATCTTTACAAACGGCGGCGCTCCGGGTTCGGGAAGTAGATAAACCACGCCGACCATCGGCGCTTTTACAGCGCCCGCGTGTGAGGCTGGGTCGGCCGCAGGAGCGGGTGATGTGCCCGTAGCCGCTGCCGGCGGGGCAGGCGCCGTCGGTGCGGCCACATATGTGCCTTGTGTCGTTCGAGCAACACGAATACGCAAGCCGGCCATTTCATACTCGATTTCCGTCAGATTGGTTTCATCAAGGACAGACGCCAATTGTCGGACGAGGTCGCTGTTAATTTTAGTCATAGAAGTTGCATCCTTGAGTTTCGGACCGCCTTTCTGGTCTGAAACGTTTTGTTTGCCGCTGGATTTTGTGGGGCTCACGCTCACTTTTCCTTATCGATTATTTGCGCCATCGCATCGATGGCGAGTTCATACCCGTACGCTCCAAATCCGCAAATAAGTCCAGTCGCAGCTTTCGAAACGTAGGAGTGATGGCGAAACTCTTCCCGCTTGTAAATGTTCGACAAGTGAACCTCTACAACCGGTATTTCACATGCAAGCAGAGCGTCCAAGATAGCAACCGATGTGTGCGTATATGCGGCTGCGTTAATAATGATACCGTCAAATTTGTCACCAGCGTCCTGAATGGCTGATACGATTTCGCCTTCCTCGTTCGATTGGCGAAAATCCATCTCGAGGCCATGTTTGTTGGCTCTATCAACTGCGGCCTTCCGAATGTCCTCAAGGGACGTGCGGCCATAAACCTCTGGCTCACGCTTTCCCAACAAGTTGAGATTGGGACCGTTCAACACAAGGATATTGCGGCTCAAGATATTTGTCCTACTTTTCCCGCGATTCCACCCCTAAATATGCGGGGGGAGCCAGCATCAGGCCAGCCAATGCAGGGATATACCATAGACTCGCCATAGGGCAACTGAAGCAATAGATTGTGGTAGGTCGGGTGCGCCGGTTGAAACCCGGAATACCGCGCATCATACTTGGCCCTCACGAGTAATACCGTTTAATTTTTGGTCCCTATCAGATCTCAATTTTAGTATGCAAGTCTCAGTAAACGGCGAAAGCAAAGAGTTGGCCGCGGCCATGACCGTAGAAGAATTTCTCAAGGATTTGGGCGTCGATCCGCGCAAAGTCGCGGTCGAGCGTAATCTTGAAATAGTGCCGAAGTCTTCATTTGCGCACATGAAGATTGAAGACGGAGATCGCCTGGAGATCGTTCAATTTATAGGTGGAGGATAAATGGATTCCGGTAGGGAGGTAGAGTATTTTGAAGTCGCTGGCCGAAAGTTTCATTCCCGGCTGCTGGTCGGAACTGGGAAGTATAAGGATTTCGAAGAGACAGCGCTGGCGATTGAAGCTTCAGGGGCGGAAATCGTCACCGTTGCGGTTCGTCGTGTAAATCTTTCGGATCCATCCCAGCCGATGCTGGTCGATTACGTCGATCCAAAAAAATATACATTTTTGCCCAATACCGCAGGTTGTTATACGGCGGAGGATGCCGTTCGAACACTTCGTCTTGCGCGCGAAGCAGGAGGATGGAATCTCGTAAAGTTGGAAGTCCTTGGTGACCAGAAGACGTTGTATCCAAATGTTGTTGAAACAGTAAGTGCGGCCCAGGCGCTTATCAAGGACGGTTTCGACGTAATGGTTTACACCTCTGATGACCCTATCATTGCCAAGCAACTCGAGGATGTGGGCTGTTGTGCGATCATGCCACTGGCGGCGCCGATCGGATCTGGTCTTGGGATACAAAATCCGGTGAACATTCGGATTATTATCGAGCAGTCTAGTGTCCCGGTGTTGGTGGACGCCGGCGTCGGCACAGCGTCTGATGCGGCTATTGCGATGGAATTGGGATGTGACGGTGTTCTTATGAACACAGCGATCGCTGCGGCAAAAAACCCAATAGCGATGGCGCGGGCAATGAAGCTTGCGGTGGAGGCGGGGCGCCTAGCATACCAAGCAGGACGCATGCCTCGAAAACTCTATGCGGATCCGTCTTCACCACTCGGTGGGCTGATATAGCGTCGGCCCGCCCGGCAAAAATTGCCCTATTCTAACTCGTGTCCCGGCAAAATTGCTGCGGCTGATTAGGGCCGCCTACCTCTAACCCATTGATATTATGTGGTTATGTCGTTGGCACATCGCTTGCTTAATAAAAAGCAAGTTATGCGCATGCGTCGGCGCGAAGGCGCTAGGCGTGTGCAAATCGGAAATACGTCCGCGGAGAGATAAAGATGAGCCTGCAGGGGACATTCAACACGTCGGTCCAAGCGCTAAACGCGCAGGCGCAGCATTTGTCGAATATTTCGACGAATATTTCGAACGTCAATACGACCGGTTACAAGCTGCAGGGTACGCATTTTGCGACGTTGCTGAACCGGGTTACGCCCCTGGAAAAAAGATTTTTCACGGTGGATACGTATGATTACCGCGAAGTAACCAAGCAGGGTCTTATTACTTCTACGGAACGCTCATTCGACGTCGCGCTCAATGGGCGCAGGTTTTTTGTCACGAATAAAACCACGAACGGAAGCGGCGAGTGGCAATATACGCGCGATGGCTCCTTTTACGGCAAAGCCGTTCAGCTTACCACTGATTCGGACGGCGACGGCCAGCTTGATCAGGGAACATTGCTGACAACGGCTGGTGGTGATTATATTTACGGCTGGGCCGCCGACGCGGACGGCAATATCAATCAAACAAACAATCTGGCGTCTTTATCGCCGATTATGTTCAGCAACAACAGCGTTGTCGCGAGCCAGGCAACTTCCACAATTTCTTTGCAAGCGAACATTTCTGCAGATTCTTCCGGACGCCAAAGCGTGGGTTTGCCTTTCGTCGATGCGAGCAGAAATTCCCGCACGTTGGTCATGGGGTTCACGGCGAATGCCGGAAATTCCGACTGGACGTTGGACATGGAAGCGATTGGCACAAACCAGCAGCCCGTGACCGCAACTTTCAATCCGTCCACCATATCCTTTAGTTCTATCGGCGAGGTGCTTTCGCCAACCAATGGCCAAATCAGCGTTACGGTGAACGACGCCGCTGGGCCGCAAACAATGACTGTGGACATATCGCAGATGACGCAGTTCTCGGATGCGGGGGCGTTCACTGTTCAAAACATCGAACAGGACGGGTTTTTGGCCGGCCGGCTGCAGAACGCATACTTCAATAATAATGGTGTGCTTGTTGCCAGCTACTCCAATGGCGAAGTTCGCAACCTATATCAACTGCCCATTGCGAGGTTCGAGTCCGACAACAAGCTGGAAGCGCGCAACGGCAACACCTACCTTCAAACCGTTGAGTCCGGCGGCTTGCAGCTGAGCGCGCTGGGAAATGCCGGCACGACTAATTTGGTGGTTGGTGCTCTAGAGCAGTCCAATGTCGATCTTGCGGATCAATTCACCAAGATGATCGTTACGCAACGGGCTTACTCAAGTGCGGCGACCGTCTTGAGGACCACGGACGAAATGACGCAAGCGGCGCGCGATCTAAAACGATAATGTAATCAAGCTCGCGGTCTCGCGTTTACGCGCGGCGCATAAGGAGCTTTTCTCGAAATACGTCGTAAATTGTAACGCCGGCCACGGCCGCTATTTCCTTTGCAGACATTCGGGTCTCGGCAAGCAAAACACGTACGAACTCTGCTCGTGGACGCCAGGCTCTATTATTTGATTTCCGCCTTTGTCCAGAATTGCGCGAAGACTGGCTTTTCTGTGCATTTTCGTCGGCATCCAATCCTCGGCTGATGGCGTCCTTTAAAGCCTGCTCTCTGCGTTCCTTATCCGCTTCGAGGGACGTTCTGTGCAAGTGCCGAGAATCTTCGAAGCGTGTGCCCTTTGGCACCCACCACATTCCCATTGAATCTGGGCCCGCCGCTCCGAAATCCGCCCGAAAACCACGCGGCCGTTTGATTTTCGCTTTGGGCTTTTCCTTAGGGGCATCCGGCATTCCCGCGGCTTCTCGGAGAGACATGCCGTAAGTCTTCGCCAGACGCGCGGCCGCACCCAAAGCTGCCTCACGCTCCCCGACATAGGTTGTCGAGTGAGCGACCTCGAGAAGTTTGCGAAAACGCAATCTCTCCTTCGCGGGAAATCCTGAGCTAGACATAAAATTTTGTCGCCCGCCGATGCATGGTGAATCGTCTGGACTTTATCGCCGAGCATCCTCAATGAGATCAACGATGCGATCCTTGCCGATTGCGCCAGGCACGATGGTGTCTCCGATAATTAAAGCCGGAGTTCCGTCAATTCCCAGGTCTTGAGCAAGGGCCATATTTTTTGAGAGAACGTCATTGATCTTTGGATCTTTCATGTCTTGCTGCAGCTTCTCCACATCCAGACCGATGTTTTCGGCAATGCTCATAATGGTGCTCTCGTTGAGTGAGCCTCGATGTGAGAGCATCGCCACGTGCATCTCAGGATATTTTCCTTGTTCTCTCGACGCCAGTGCTGCGCGTGATGCCGCGAGAGATCCCGGGCCAAGGATAGGAAATTCCTTCATGACCATTTTTACGTCGTCATTCTCTTCAAGAACGTCTTTCACGGCCGGATACATCGACTTGCAATACCCGCAATTGTAATCAAAAAATTCCACCAAGATGATCTCACCCTTAGGGTTGCCGATTATAGTGTTTTCATCGGGTGTGAACAGCGCAGGTGCATGCCTCTTCAAGGCGTCCGCCTGTTGCTTGGACCGCGCCTGCTCTTCTTTTTCCTGAAGGGCGAGAATGGCTTCAGATATTATTTCCGGATTCTCCAGAATATATTCCCGAACGAGGCCGCGAATTTCATCTCGCTGTTGGTTTGACAGTGAGCCGTCACTTTGACTGCATGCCGTGGTGATGGGCAAACCGACAACGGCAACTATCGCGGCTGTTCCCGCAAATTTCGCCAAAGAAAATTGCCGTTCATGCATTGTGATGTCCTTTAAGTGGATGGCAGTTGTATCGGCGGTAACTATACCATTTTATCTGCGGTCTTTTCTTTCATCCGCATAGTGTCTCGCCGCAATTTTAATGTCTTGTATTCGATACCAAGTGGGGGAGTCCTTCTCAACGAATTTCTCCGCTTCGTCAGTATACCGAGCAACTTGGCCGAATTGTCCCAAAAGAAGCGCTTTTTCCGCCGCTGCGTAAGCCGACATCCCCGGATTGTCGTCGTACGCATATGAGCGCGCAAGAATGTCCCATGCCCCGGCATTTTCCCGATCGATCGTAAGGGCTTTGTTCAATGCGGCTTGTGCTTCTTTCGCGTATTCGGAAGACTGGCGCTGAGTCATGGCGTGTGCCATGGCGATCAGGATTTCCGGAGCGTCGGGCAAGTGCCGCAGTGAATGTCGGTATGCATCTACAGCGCCGTCAATGTCGCTCTTGCTCAGCAGCATATCGCCTTTGATTTGCCAGAAGTACGGATCCTCCGGCAGGTCCGCCAGCAAATCATTCACAATTGGCAAAGATTTGTCGAATTGTCCGCGCCGGTAGTATGCAATTGAGCGGGCGTATCTGGCTTCAACACTGTTATCTGTCTCCGGGTATCGTTGAAGTGTTGCTGACTGCGGTTTTAAGAACGCATACAACTTCGCGACCAGCCGCCGATGTTCACGTTCAAATTCAGGATCAGATTGTTTGGATGAGTATTCAGAACGGTCCAGAGCATCGCGAATGGTTGCCATTCTGCTGCGCGTAAGCGGGTGAGTCCGTACGTACGGATCCTGCGAAGCGGTGATGAGCATCTCCTGGCCGGCAAGAATTCCAAAAAAGTCGTAGAGACCCTGCGCGCTCTGTCCCGTATCTTCCAGTACGTGCAACGCAAATTGATCTGCGCTGCTTTCAACCGAGCGGCTAAAGCTCAACATTTGGCCAATGGCAACCCGTTGGCCTCCCAGTAAGATAGCCATGCCCGCTTCAGGGTTTCCGCTTGCCACGCCTGCGGCAACGCCCAGTAACAACGCCAACATAGAAATAGCGCTGGCGCTCGACATGCCGTTGGAGCTTGTCACGGCGTGTCCGCCAGCGATGTGACCAATTTCGTGCGCCATGACACCGATGACTTCGCTTGAACTCTTGGTTCTCAGCAACATACCTGTGTGAAAGAACATGAGATTGCCGGATGTCACGAACGCATTCAGCGTGTCGTCGACTATCATGTTGATTTCAATGCTCTCGGGGGGGATTCCCCCAGCCTCTAAAAGCGGCTTTGCATATGCTCGTAAAGTGTTGTCTATCTCGGTATCGCTCAGAACCGTACCGGAAGGGAAATCTTGGGCATGAGCACCCGAGAAGGGCGCGGTCAAACTCTGCAGTGCAATCGCACTGACAACCATGGTCACGGCGCATGATTTAAGTTGCTTTTTCAAAGATAGCGGCATGTCTGATTTCACTGAATCTTGAGAAATGGTTGTCCGTAGTGCAGTAAACGTAAAATGTGTGGGCGGCCTCTTGTTTTAAGAGCATTCAACTGTAGAGTTCTCGCAATCCCTAGGCCTTAGAGGCTTCCGTGCGTTCTATAAGGCATTTTCGATCATGCGGCTCCATCATAACGCGTTCTCTCACAGCCCCGATATGCCGAAAATATGGCAAAAAGCGGCAAGGTATTTCAGACATTTAATGTATGTGTTCACACTATTCTTGCCAGCTTCTCTTATTTCATGTTCATCAATGCCCGAAATTCGGTTTGAAGTGGGGGAGCCCACTTCAGATCCCCGCGTTTTTACTAGTCTTGTTGTTGCGGGTGAGCCTCAAGCGGCCCTGACCGCGATCGACGTTCTCACCAATAGTGGACGGGCTGCAGACGCCGCCGCCGCGCTTGGTCTCGCTCTATCCGTCACGTTGCCGTCTGCTGCATCGCTCAGTGGCGATACCAGTTGTGTGGTCTATGATTCCTTGTCCAAGAGTGCCGAAAGCTTCAAAAGCAACAACCGCAAAATCCAAAGCGATACTTATACAAGTGCGAGGGGGTTATTTGCGATGCATGCCGCGCATGGCACGTTGCCCTGGGCACGCATTGTATCTCCGGCCGAGACTCTTGCGCGCTTTGGTCACCCGGTATCAAACGCGTTGGCTAGAGATTTGGAATATTACGGTCAAATACTTGCGGCGGACCGATCTGCTCTGGACTTGTTTATGACGGACCGGCGTCAGGTGATGGAAGCTGGCGACCAGCTGGTCCAAACGGAATTGGCCGATACGTTGGCGGAGATTCGGGAAAACGTCATAAAAACGTTGGATTATTCACGGCAGGATATGGCTGATGGTGCTCAGCCGGTGACGCGGGACTCTGCGATGACGTCGGTGCGCATAGAAAAATATTTGAAATTTTCAACCGAAAGCGCAGGGCCAAGAGATGGGTCATCACATTTCATGGTCTCTGATCCACAAGGTCAATTTGTCGCTTGTGTCGTTTCGATGGGACGCATTTTTGGTGATGGGGTGGCGATTGAAGATACTGGAGTTCTCAAAGCGTTCCCGTACGACGCATCAAATGCAATACAACGGGTATCGATTGAAATTTATGCAGATGAAATAACCGGAGAGGTGCTGTACGCGTCGGCCAGTTCGAATTCCAATGCCGAAGAAAGTGACGCAAGCACAGCGGTGTTTCGCGACCAGCCTACATCTGGGGTGAGCGTTGTGAATTGTGAACGCACAAGTTATAGGGCTGATCTGAGCTGCCGCATACTCGCAGACCCATCACAGTATGGGTACGCTCAAGTGATAAGATTAGGTAATTAGTATGACGCTGAAAATCTCAAAGAGGGGAATAGTTCCCCCATTTATTGTCATGGATGTCATGCGTGAAGCTGCTCTATTGGAACAGCAGGGGCGAAGCATAGTTCACTTGGAGGTAGGCCAGCCATCCACAGGTATTCCGAGAGGGGTCATCGGAAAGCTTAGTGAATTGATGCGGGATGACGCGCTGGGATACACGGTGGCAAGTGGCCTGCCGCTCCTCTCCGAGCGTATCTCTGATCACTACAAGACTATGTACGGCCTCGAAGTCGAAGCCGGACGCATTTTCGCGACGACGGGCTCTTCCGGGGGATTCTTGTTGGCGTTTTTAAGTGTTTTTGAACCAGGCGACCGAGTTGCCATTGCCGCGCCCGGCTATCCTGCATACCGTCATATTTTGCATTCTCTAGGTGTGGTGCCTGAACTGATTTCCGTGGATGCAAGTACTCGCTATCAGCCCACGGTAGACCATCTGAAGCGCTTAAATCCGCTGCCTGACGGGATAATCGTCGGAAGCCCCTCGAATCCAACGGGCACTGTTATTCCGGCGGAAGAATTTAAGGCGCTGGCCCAATTTTGTGATGCCAATGGCATTCGGTTGATTTCAGATGAGATTTACCACGGAATAACATTTGGTTCCGAAGCTGTTACGGCTGCCAACCTCACGGAATCAGCAATCGTCATCAATAGTTTTTCCAAATACTTCAGCATGACCGGCTGGCGCTTGGGTTGGCTCGTGATTCCGCGTGAATTGGCGCGGCCTATCGAATGCCTTGCACAAAATTTATTTATTTCTCCCCCGACCATTTCACAGTGGGGAGGTATTGAGGCATTCAATTGCCATGATGAACTTCAGGCGAATGTGCAGCGCTACGCCCAAAATAGAGAGATCTTGCTGGAAAACTTGCCTGATTCCGGTTTTGAAAAACTCGCTCCAGCTGATGGCGCTTTTTATCTTTATGCAGATATATCAAACTTGTCAGATGACTCGCTTGGCTTTTGCAGGCGGATGCTGAACGAGGCCGGAGTGGCAACAACACCGGGAATTGATTTTGATCCGTTTAATGGAAATAGGTTTGTGAGATTTTCATTTGCGGGCAGCTCAGACGATATGTTGGAAGCCTGTCATCGCTTAAAAAAGTGGCGCAATACAATTTAGCATTGCGCCACTTTTATCAAATCATTCTCGAGGGGCTATTCGCTCGCGTCGTGTTGCCACCACCCCCGCCGCGGAGAAGCTTCTGTATCTGCGCCTGAACTTTTTGACGGCGCTGATTCGCTGGGGCTCTGGACTTCGGCGGCGGCCGGCCTTTCGGATGACGCGCTGGAGTCTGCTCTTTTCCAAAACGGACGAAACAGTCGCGAAGGCCCACCATTTTCACTTGTGTCTTGCTGTCCCGCGTCAGCTCTTTCGGATTTTGGTTCACCTTGGATTGCTGTTGTAGGCTGCTCGGAGTTTCCCTCATAACTCGGAGAGGAAGCGTGTTGCGAGTCGGTTGAGGTTGCGGTTTGAACGTCGTTCTCACTCGATTGGTCTTCAGTGTGCGCGTCGCGTTTAGATCCGCCTCTTCTGCGGCGGCCGCCGCGCCTTCCACGTCGCCGCCCACGCCTTCCCTCTCGGGACTGATCTGATTTTTGGACATCCGCATCGCCTTCTTCGCCATGGACCGAAGGATCTTGATCGGTGACGTCATTGTCCTGCTGCGCACTAGCCGGGGTTTCACTTTGGCCTGTGCTGCCTTCGTTCATTTGGGAAGCATTTCGACCAGTCTGTCCAGAGTCTCCACCGCGCCTGCGTTTGCGCCTACGTCTGCGCTTCTTGGAGCCAATGTCTTCATCGTCTTCGGTGGCGTCCGCATGAATTTCATCTTGCGCAATTGACTGATCGTCTTCGGTGTCTTCCGATTCAACCTCTTCGCGTGCTTCCTGACTGTCGGCACGCTGTGCAGCGGCGTGTTCCGCGATTTGGACACGAGACGCCTTAACGCGATCAATGTTCGCGTTCGGTGGGACGAGACTGTCGTCACCCAATACATAAATTTTTAGATTGTACCGGCTCTCGATGCTCGCGAGCATGTCGCGTTTATAATTTAGGAGATAAAGAGCCACATCAGAGTGAACCGTTATCGTCACCTCACTTGATCGTTGTCGAACACCTTCCTCCTCAAGAATTCGCAGAGAATGCACCGCTGCGGATTCTGTGGAGCGCACAAGCCCAGAGCCTGAACAATGGGAGCAAACGCGGAAGTTCGCTTCAATTAGGCTCGGGCGAAGTCGCTGACGCGAAAGTTCGAGTAATCCAAAATGACTGATGCGGCCAACTTGAATTCGCGCGCGGTCCGCGCGCAATGCCTCTTTAAGACGCCGCTCGACCGCATGATTATTGCGGTTTTCTTCCATATCGATGAAATCGATAACAACCAACCCGGCAAGGTCCCTCAATCTGAGCTGCCTCGCGATTTCCTCGGCCGCTTCCAAATTGGTTCTATATGCCGTTTCTTCAATATGGCGTTCTTTGGTCGAGCGGCCCGAATTGACGTCGATGGCGACCAGGGCTTCTGTTTGTGCGAAGACAATCGAGCCGCCAGATTTCAGCTGGATGACAGGATTGTTGATAGTCTCGAGTTGGGATTCAACTTGGTACCTGTGGAATAGCGGAATGATTTCGTCTTTGTATTTTTGAACCTTTTTTGCGTGACTGGGCGTCAGCATTTTCATGAAGTCTTTAGCTGTCTTGTATCCTTCTTCGCCGTCCACCCATACTTCTTCAATATCTCTGGAGTAGATATCGCGAATGGCACGTTTTATGAGGCTTGCCTCTTCGTGAATTAAGGCAGGCGCGCGAGATGTCATCGTGACTTCGCGGATAGAATTCCATGTTCTCAGTAAGTACTCGTAGTCGCGTTTAATTTCCGATTTGTTTCGTTCAGCGCCCGCGGTGCGCAAAATCACGGCCATGTTGCTGGGGAGCTCAAGGTCTCCCAAAATAGCTTTTAGCCTGCGCCGATCCTGCGCAGACGTAATCTTGCGCGATACGCCGCCGCCGCGAGCGGAGTTGGGCATCAAAACGCAGTAGCGTCCCGCCAGTGACAAGAATGTCGTCAACGCGGCGCCTTTGTTTCCGCGTTCTTCTTTGACGACTTGAACCAGCATAATTTGCCGGCGTTTTATGACTTCTTGAATTTTGTAGTGTCTCGACGCCAAAAACCGTCGCCGCTTGCGGTTCTGACCAGAAGCATCGTCTTCCTCGTCTTCACCGCCAACAGTTTCTACACCTGTGGGTTTGGTTTCGGAGTCTTGAGCGCGACCGTTATTATCGGTCTCGCCATTGTCAGTTGGCGGAGTTTCTTCTGATTGTGAATGGGTCTCTGGATCATGAGATGTATCTTCATCCGAGGCCGAGATATCAGTTGTTACTTCGTCTTGTTCGGCACTATCTGCAGCTTGGCTATCTCTCGGTTCTTCCGATTCGACTTGTTTATCAGCGGTTTCATCAGCGGCAAACTCGTCGCTTCCTATCGTTGGCTCGATTGCTTCGGCGATAGATTCATTAGGTTCTGCGGTCGGCTCGTCCGAAGAGTCCGTATCGTCGGTTATCGCGGGCGGGGTAAAGGGAAGAGGTGTTGCCGAAGCGGACTTTTCGTCTGCGTCTACATCGCGCTGAATTTCGTCCTTGGACTCATCATGCGAAGGGCCACTATTACTTTCCTCAGGATCTAGATCGTCAGCCGCATCGGCTGCCTCGTCCTCTTGGGCATGCCTATGGACTTCCTCAAGCAGTCTTTCGCGATCTGCGACAGGGATCTGGTAGTAGTCTGGATGGATTTCGCTAAACGCCAAGAAGCCGTGGCGGTTGCCGCCGTAATCAACAAAAGCCGCTTGAAGGGAAGGCTCTACTCGAACAACCTTGGCGAGGTAGATGTTGCCTTTATTTTGTTTCTTGGTTGATGTTTCTACATCAAATTCTTCTAGCCGGGTTCCATCCAGCACCACGACCCGGGTTTCCTCCGGGTGAGTGGCGTCGACAAGCATTCTCTTGACCATCGTAAAAATTTCTCCGTGGTGCCGCAGCGCTCGCGCGCGGAGGGCAAACTGGCCCCGAAGGCGCGGGCTTGCGGCAAATTGTTATATTCGAGAGTCCAGTACGGATCCGATGGCTGTGCCGGCGCTGAGCGTTGAATTGCACGGCGGTCGCAATTGGCCCTAGGCCAATTACCGTCTTGGCATCGCAACGGTCTTTCAAAGTGCTGTATGCCTGCACGCGGGATCCCCCTGGTGGATAACTTTTGGGCTTCACGGGCATCTGGCCCGATTCATCCGGTTGACAGTTGGCCATGTCAGCTTTCAATTGATTGAGACTCAATGGTTTTTGAGCCCTGTCGCGTAAACGCGGTTCCTTCACCGCATTCCTACCCTCGCGTCCATCTCAAGCTGAAGATTGGCCAAGTACCTGTAAAGATAGACGGCACGCGCCACGTGTGACAATGCCTAAGTACATTTCAATGATTCTAAAATATAAGAAATATTATTAAAATCTGGCTTAAATCTTACACTGTTGCCCCGAGTCGCCTGAAAAGTGTATATTGTTTAGAGTCAAGGGGGTTCGGTTAATTATTGAAGCATTACATGCAGGAATCGCGCTATCGAGGTCGTTTCGTGCCCTCAGGATTGGAATCCTATGGCGACGACCCAGTTCCCACGAGCCGTAAAAGCCTAGTGAGCGGCATGGTCGTCGGCAGGCGATTTGTCCTGGCTTCTGGCATGTCCATGGCCCTTGCGCCCGCTATTGCGCGCGCAGCGGGCACTGTGTCTACGATGCGTCTGCACGACCACGGCCCCTATACCCGCCTTGTTCTCGAATTATCTCAGTCCGTGGATTTCAGCATATTCACGCTTGCGGATCCTTATCGCGTCGTCGTCGATTTGCCTGAACTCGAGTGGGATATTGCTGCGTCCGCTGTAGAAGCAAGGGCGGGTGTTATCAGTCTGGTCCGGTTTGGGCTTTTCCAGCCCGGCAATGCGCGCATTGTCGTCGACTTGTCTCAGCCTGCGGGTATTAAAAACGCGTTTGTATTGCCGGCAACCGGAAACACGCCGCATCGGCTGGTTTTGGACCTCATGCCGGTATCGCGCGATATGTTTATGGCCGATGTAGGCCGTCGTAACGGCACCGGCGATTTTAGTGCTGCTAAAGCAATTCAGGATCAGAAAGCCCCTCAGGACACGGTTGAAATCGCCGGTAGGTCATCGGGAAAAGCGACACGTAAGACCGTGATCGTTGTGGATCCGGGCCACGGCGGTGTGGATCCGGGTGCTATAGGTGTTTCAGGCATCTATGAGAAGGTCATAACGCTGGCGGCTGCGCGACAGTTGCGAGACCGGCTTGAGGCGACGGGGAAATATAAAGTTGTTCTAACTCGGGACCGCGATATTTCATTGGGACTAAGGGAGCGGCGCGAGATTGCACATCGGGCGCAGGCTGACTTGTTTGTTTCGCTGCACGCAGACTCAATCAAAAACACGTCAGTTCGGGGTTTGTCCGTTTACACGCTTTCTGAAACGGCGTCGGACAAAGAAGCTGAAGCGTTGGCCCGTCAGGAAAACAACGCAGACATCATTATCGGCGTTGATCTGACCAATGAAAGCCGCGAAGTGCGGCATATTTTGGTGGACTTAGCCCAGCGCGAAAGTATGAATTTGGCGACAAAACTCGCGTCAACGCTCATTGATCAACTGAAAAGAGAAGTGAAGCTATTGCGAAATACACACCGGTTTGCAGGATTTGCGGTGTTAAAATCGCCGGATATTCCCTCGGTTCTGATCGAAATGGGTTATTTGTCCAATAGAGAGGACGAAAAAGCGCTCAAACAGGTGCAATATCGGGACCGCTTAATGGCGGCTATTTCCAAGGGGCTGGACGAGCACTTGGGTACGGTGCAAAGCGCCCAACGTCTTTAGTCCAAAATGCAGTAATTGGCGAAATTTTGCCCCATTTGGAGTGCATTAACGGCGTTGAGGCTGCATAAAAGGCTATCGGTTTGCCGTAATTTCGCGCGGAATTGGGTTATTGAGGCCTCACCAGATATAATGCCGGCCTGGCCCTGCGACAGGTTGCACATTCTGAGGACTATATGAAGCGTTGGCTTACGATTTTGTTTTGCGTTGGCACGGTCGGGATTTTTATCGCCGGCGCGGCGGCGATTTTCCTGTTTAATCATTTTAACGCAGGTCTTCCGGACTTTCGCCAACTGGCGACCTACGATCCGGCTGTCATGACCCGCGTGTATGCGGGAGACGGGAGGCTGGTAGAGGAATACGCGATCGAGGGACGCGTATTCGTGCCCATCGAGGAAATACCCCGGCGGATTATCAACGCGGTAGTTGCCTCGGAGGATCAAAGGTTTTTTACGCACCCCGGCGTCGACCCGATTGGTTTAACTAGGGCGGTGCTTGTCGTCGTAGGCGATAAGATTACCGGCAATGACCGGCGCATGAAGGGAGCGTCCACAATCACGCAACAGGTGGCGCAGAATTTTCTTCTTGGGCGCGAATACAGTTTTGACCGGAAGATTAGAGAGGCCATTCTTTCGTTTCGCATTGAGCGCGCGTTTACCAAGGAACACATACTCGAGCTTTACTTGAACGAAGTTTACTTCGGCTACGGCGCATACGGGATCGCGAGCGCCTCCATGAACTACTTCAACAAGTCGCTCGACGAATTGACCGTTTCCGAGGCGGCGTTCCTGGCTGGCGTTTTAAAGGGACCCAGCAACTACAATCCAGTGCGGTACATGGACGCGGCTATCGATCGCCGGAATTACGTCATCGGTCGGATGCTTGAAGATGGCTACGTGTCATCTGAGGAAGCAGTTTTAGCGCGAAACGAGCCCATAACCGTGCGCGACCGTGATGAAATGACTGTTGTCATGGGCGGAGATTATTTTGCGGAGACGGTCCGCCGAGACATTGCGCTCCGATATGGTGATGAAGCGCTTTATGAAGGCGGGCTTGCCGTCCGCACCTCTCTCAATCCGCGGCTTCAACGTTTCGCGACAGAGAGTCTGCGCGAAGGCTTGATTAATTATGACAGGCGTCACGGTTGGCGCGGGGCCTTGGGCAATATCGGTGCGGGTGAGGGAATACTCGAAAATCTCAATACCTTCGAGGATCCGGCAGGACTGCCGCGTAGCTGGGCCACGGCGGTTGTGCAACGTGTCCGTTCTGATGGTGCAGATATTACGTTTCGAAGCGGTCAGGAAGGGCATATTCCGTTAGGCGAATTAAAATGGGCGCGCCAGTGGTTGCCGGATCAAGAAGTCGGTGCAGCCGTCACGTCGGCTTCACAGGTTTTAGCGCCGGGAGACGTTGTAGCCGTAGAACGGGTGAAAAAGGCGCAAGACGGTAGCGATTACCCAGATAATACCTATGGGTTGCGCCAAATCCCCGAAATCAATGGCTCTATTGTCGCTATGGATCCTCATACCGGCAGAGTATTGGCAATGTCTGGGGGATTCTCGTTTAAGCGGTCGCAATTTAACCGTGCGACGCAGGCACTGCGGCAGCCCGGATCGGCTTTTAAACCGCTGGTCTATTTGGCGGCTCTGGAAGAGGGATTTACACCTTCTACCCTGGTACTCGACGCTCCGTTTGTTATTGAACAAGGTCCGGGTCTTCCAAAGTGGAAGCCAAAAAACTATTCGGGAGAGTACATTGGCCGGGCAACCCTGCGCACCGGTATCGAAAAATCGCAGAACTTGATGACAGTGCGGCTTGCCCAGGCTATCGGCATGGAACGGGTCGCACAGGTTGCGGAGTCTTTTGGTGTGGTGAACTCACTCCCGCACAATTTGTCGGCGTCTTTGGGTGCCGAAGTCACGACAGTTTTGAAGCTCACCACGGCCTATGCACAGCTGGCAAATGGTGGCCGCAAACTTGACCCTACATTCATTGACAGAATTCAGGACCGAAGCGGACGAACAGTATATCGCGCAGACAGCCGCGTGTGCGCCGGTTGCCAGGGCGACCCTTGGGAAGGACAAGCACCGCCGGCACTCGCTGACGAGCGGACCCAATTGGCTGACCCGGCGAGCGTGTATCAAATAGTGCATATTCTGGAAGGTGTGATCACCAACGGTACTGGCCGAAGCATCAGTACAATCGGAAAGCCGCTTGCGGGCAAAACTGGAACGTCCAACGATGCGATGGACACTTGGTTTTTAGGTTTCTCACCCGATCTCGCGGTTGGCGTTTTCGTTGGGTTCGACGAGCCCCGGACTCTGGGGCCGCGAGAAACGGGCAGTAGTGTTGCGGCACCTATATTCAAACAGTTCATGGCGGACGCGCTTCGCGACCAGCCTGCAAAACCATTTAGAGTGCCGTCCGGCGTGAATTTAGTGCGCGTTGCTCATGATACCGGGCAACCAGCACAACCCGGAGATTCATACGTTATTTTGGAAGCCTTTAAGGCCGGGTCATCACCGTCTTCACAGGCCACCGTAATGGGTCGTGCCGATCAGATGGACAGCGGAAGCGCATCTCCTGATCAGCCGAATGCCGGTGGGTTGTACTAGGACCTTCCTTAATTGGTCGAAATCCGTACTTGTCCCGATTTCCTATATTCCTTAAACAACACATCCAACAGATTCCCGGGCAGATGGAAGAACGATGCGCGCAGACATTGAATCCAAGGTCAAGCAGGTAAAACAGTCACTCGCCTTACTTCGGAGGCATCTTTGACTGGGATCGCGCTCTACTTCGTCTCGATGAGCTAAACGCCAAAACAGAAGAACCTGATCTTTGGAACAAGCCAGCGGACGCGCAGAAAATCATGCGCGAGCGGACACAGATTGAGTCTGCTATTTCTACAACCCGCAAAATCGAAGCAGACTTGGAAGATTCGGTCGCACTTTCAGAACTTGCCGATGAAGAAGGTGATGATGCGAGCCTTTCCGAAGCACGTGCAATGCTGGACGATGTTTTGGCGCGCGCAAAGCAGCAGGAACTTGAGAGTCTCCTGTCCGGCGAAGCCGACAGCAATGACTGCTATCTAGAAATCCACGCAGGCCAAGGTGGAACTGAGGCCCAGGATTGGGCCGAAATGCTCGCAAGGATGTACTCCAGATGGGCGGAGAAAAAGGGATACCGGCTGGAGTACATGGAAGAAAGCGCCGGAGAAGGCGCGGGAATCAAGTCTGTTACTTTTCGGGTCAATGGACCAAATGCCTATGGATGGCTGAAAACGGAAAGTGGAGTTCACCGTTTGGTGCGGATATCGCCCTTTGACTCTAACGCGCGCCGTCACACCAGTTTTTCTTCTGTGTGGGTCTATCCAGTTGTAGACGACACCATAAATATTGAAATCAATGAAAAGGACTGCCGCGTGGATACGTATCGGGCGTCCGGTGCTGGTGGCCAGCACGTGAACAAGACGGACAGCGCGGTTCGGATCACGCATATGCCCACGAGTATCGTCGTGCAGTGTCAAAACGAACGTTCTCAGCATCAAAACCGTGCAAAAGCCTGGGACATGCTGCGGGCGCGCCTCTATGAGCTGGAATTGGAAAAGCAGGAAGCTAAATTATCCGCGCAGGAGGCGGCGAAAACCGAAATTGGATGGGGTCATCAAATTCGATCATACGTGCTTCAGCCATACCAGTTGGTAAAGGACTTGCGGACTGAATTGGAGACTTCAGATACTCAAGGTGTTCTCGACGGTGACCTGGACAAATTTATGGCGGCTTCCCTTGCGTCCCGCATTACGACCGCCGCCGACCTGGACGCATAAAATTTTGCGAAGCATTACATCCAGGGCTCTAAATATCTGCGATTCATACCTGCGCGCTCACGGGCCTGTAAATTGAATGGTCCTTTGGGTGTCCCCCGGAAGTATTTGCCCAGCAGGCGTTTGTATTCGGTCGGAGAATCGAATTTGTCTTTAGCCGAGATGTATTCAAACCAGCGAACACCTATGGTCAAGTGTTTGATCTCGTCGTTGTAGATTGTGCTCAGGACGGCAACTGTTTTTTCGTCTCCGGCGCGTTTAAGACGCTCTATAGTATTAGGGGTCGTATCGATTCCACGGGCTTCCAGCGTCATGGGGATTAAGGCGAGCCTGGCGGGTAAGCTTTTCGATGTGATCTCGGCTGCTTCCCATAGTCCGTCGTGGGCAGGAAGATCCCCGTAGGTAACGTCTAGGTCACGCAATCGATTGGCCAGTTCTTCAAAATGTTTGGCTTCTTCCTCCGCGACCTCGACCCAATCGTCATAAAATGATTTTGGAAGATCATGGCCGGTAAAGCGCGCGATGATGTCCCACGCTAGATCGATGGCATTGAGTTCGATGTGCGCCAAGGCATGGACCAACGCGATACGGCCTTTTGGTCCGGTAGAGCGTTTTGGCATTTCGCCGGGCGCGCAAAGCATCGGCTTCGCCGGTCGAGCCGGGCGAGTGGGAGGTGTGCTCTCTCCAACCGGGAAATCACCACGTCGCCATTGAGACGCAAATAGGTAAGTGCTCTCTACTTTTTCAGAAGGATTGGCTGTCGTTAGAACGTTAACGGCAGATTCAGCCAACGAGCGCGGGGTGTTCACGCAGCGTCTTTCAGTGCGTCCAGCACGGCTTGCGCATGTCCCGCAACCTTAACTTTACGCCATTCCCTTACGATTTTGCCCTTTGCATCTATGAGGAACGTCGAGCGTTCAATGCCCATGAAGGTGCGGCCATAAAGGCTCTTTTTCTTCCATACGCCAAATGCATTACATATGCTTCCGTCAGGGTCTGAGCCCAGTTCGATCTTCAGTCCCTGCTTATCCCGAAATTTCTTATGGCTGTCGGTGCTGTCTTTTGAAACACCAATGACCACCGCATTTTGCCGCGAAAAGCTTGGCAGAAGCTTGGTAAAGTCCAGGCCCTCGGTGGTGCATCCGGGTGTGTTGTCCTTTGGATAAAAGTAGAGAACAACATTCTTCCCGCGAAGCTTGGAGAGCGATATCGTCTGGCCTTTATCGGTGGCAACAGAGAACGACGGTGCTCTTTTTCCCTCAAGCGAGCCTGCGTCGGACTTGGCATTCGGCTCGCGTTTTTTAGATGTCGCCGGTTTTTTTGGGCCGGCGCTCTTAGCCTTAGATTTTTTCTTAGTTTTTGGCTTTACTTTTTGTGCCATTGGTAATTCCAATATTTCAAATTAAACGGTTAATGACTCACGTGCTCAAATTTTTATGATGTTTCCGAGGGGTCGCCGATGGTTGCCTGGAACAATTGATATATCGATTCGGATACCTCTGCCTTTTTATTCTCTAAATCTTCAAAGGTCTTTTCTCCAACAGCTGCTACCAGTTTGTCTTTCAGTCCATCTGACAACTCGTTTGTGAAGGGATTTCCTTCGGTGGTCAATCGAAGCATGAATTGTAGCCGCGACCAAAATTTAGTGCCTTCAAGAAGTACTTTAGCTTGGTCTTTTTTAAGGCCGTGCAAGGCAACAAGTTTGTCCAACAGGCCACTTAAATCACTAATTTGACTTTGAGTCTGTGGATACTTGAGCAGGAGGAATTGCACAACAAAATCACAGTCAATAAGGCCGCCCTGAACTTTTTTGACGTCCCATTCGCCGCCGGGTTTCTGCTCCTTACGCATTCTTGCGCGCATACTCGCAACTTCTTGGAGCAGCTTTGATGAATCTCTCGGTAGAGAAAGCGATCTTGAAATGATGGCGCCGATTTGTTTTTCAATATTGTTCGAATCAAATACCACTCTTGCGCGGGTCAGAGCCATGTGCTCCCAGGTCCAGGCGTCTTTTCCCTGATATTGATCGAAAGCGAGCAAGCTTGAAGCGAGGGGGCCTTTGTCGCCATTGGGCCTGAGGCGTAGATCCAGCTCATATAAAACCCCTTCTTGCGTCAACGATGTAAAAGCCGTGACAAGACGCTGGGTTAGCCGGATGTAATATGCCGATGCCGGAAGAGATTTGGCACCGCCAGCAGAATAGGCGTCTAAATCAGCATCATATATCGCGATTAGATCCAAATCGGAGGTTGGCGTGAGCTCTCGGCTGCCCAATTTTCCGTATGCAACGAGGGCATAAGCCCCCCCTTCGATATTGCCGAACTGGCGTTCAAATTCGTTAATTACAATGGGGGTCAATTTCAAGATCACGGCCTCAGCCACATCCGAAAGGTGCTCAGCAGCGATGATCGGATCCAAAATATTTCGCATACATTGAACGCCGACCCGAAAGCGCTGATCATTGGCCCATCTACGGCAAATATCGAGGACGTCTTCAAAGGAGCCGGCTGCCTCCAGCATCGCGTTCAAGTCATCGGCCAGCACCTTTAGATCCCCAATTGGCCTATAGAAATCGGGCTCCAATACGTAGTCCAGAAGGGCTGGGCGGCGGCTAAGGTGGTCGGCCAGGCGGGGGGCGTCGCCCATGATCTCACCGACAAGCTCCAGAAGTTGGGGGTTGGAGTAAAAGACGGAGAGGATAGGTACCCCGGCGTGCAGCGCCGCAAGACATCGGTCAAATCGCAAAAGCGCCGTGTCCGGTTGGTTTGTTTTGCCAAACGCACTCAATAAATTCGGCATAATCTCTGTAAGCAACTGGCGCGCGCGGTCACTGCGTGTTGATCGGTATCTGCCGTGGTGCCAGGTGCGGACAGTTTGAATCACCATGCTTGGGTTATGGAACCCGAGCCGTGCCAAGGTCGCAACGGTATCGGGATCATCTTCAGTTCCCGTAAAAACCAAATTTCCCTCAACCGCCAGTGTCGGAGAATCTTCAAATAGAAGCGCGTAATGTTTTTCAACCGTCTTCAAGACGCCGGTCAACTCCTCGGAAAATGCCCCCAATGAGTCGTAACCCATAAAGGCGGCAAATATTTCTAGTTTCTCGGCTTCGGCCGGCAACGTTTGTGTTTGCTCGTCCGCAATCATTTGAAGACGGTGCTCCACCTTTCTTAGATACAGGTAGCATTCACTCAGTTCTTTTAACGTTTCTTGGGGAACGAAATCGAGATTTGCGAGCGTGAATAGTGCGGCCAACGTTTGCGGGACGCGGGCTTCAGGAAAACGGCCTCCCCAAATAAGTTGCTGGATTTGAGCGTAAAATTCTATTTCTCGAATTCCGCCTCGGCCGAGCTTTATGTTGTGACCCGCGACTTCGACGGTGCTGCCGCCCTTGTGCGCATAAATTTGACGCTTGATCGATTGAATGTCTTGAATGGCATAAAAATCTAGAGACTTGCGCCAAATAAAGGGTTGCAGTTCTTTCAGAAATCCTTCGGCGATCTTCTTGTCCCCGGCAATCGGGCGGGCTTTAATGAAGGCTGCGCGCTCCCAATTCTGACCATAGCTTTCGTAGTATATCTGAGCAGCCTCTCGGGAAACCGCGATGGCTGTAGAACCTGGGTCCGGGCGCAGCCGAAGATCAGTTCTAAAAACATACCGATTTGCAATGCGCTCATGCAGTAATCGGACAAGGTCCTTGGTTATCGTTACCGCAAATTCGTTTGGAGATTTTTTTCCGACGTAGGGAAATACATCTTCATCGAAGAAAACAAACAAATCGATATCAGAAGAGTAGTTTAACTCAAAGGCGCCCAACTTGCCCATTGCGAGCACAGCGTAACCAGAACGTCCTTGAGGTTGCTCTGGGTCAGGTAATTGCAGATGACCCGCGTTATGAGCCTGTAGTAATAATGTGCGAACCGCATAGCTTACGCACGCATCTGCCAGCTCCGAGAGTGAACGGATCACTTCGACAACCGACCATAGATTTGAGAGATCGGCCAATCCGATGATGAGAGATGCCTGTGCCTTCGCATCTCTAAGGTGGGTCATGGCGTCTTTGAATGCGTCGGTAGTGCCGTCATTCAGATTTTCGATGATCTTGCTGAGAGGTCTTTCGGGTCCATTTTCAATGACTGCCCTGAAAACCTCGGGGTATCTGACCAAAAGGTCACTCAGATAGGGACTCGCACCAAAAATGCCGTCCGTGAGCTGACCAATGTCCTCATGGCTTAAGGCTGAATCGAGCCACTGCCCCATTTCCTCCATTTTCTGCGCCGATATTAACCAATCTTTCCGCGCCGCCTTTGACAGCGTGGGAGAAAGCGACTTTGGCAGGGGTAAATTTGGTAATGAAATCAATGCGTGATCCAGTCCATTGTATGTTCATTAACCGAACAGTGAGATATAGATAGTTCGTGGTCAAGCCGGGTAGGAAAGGCGCCACGACGCTCTCGACCCTGCTGCGAGAGCGGTAATTTGACGTGGGGCTATAGTCTGGCGCCGAACGGCCGGAGAAAATAAAAATTGGCACACGGAGCGGTTAAATATCTGCTGCGCGTCCTTGAGGCCGTATTGCTCTTTGCGGTGTTAGGCGTGGGCGTGTTGGCGTGGAGGCTAAGTCAGGGGCCTGTCACGATCAGTCTTATTGCGCCCTATGTGGCAAGCGCCCTCGAAAGTTTTGACCCTGGCTATCGAATCACAATCGAACATGCCGAGTTTCGTTGGGCAGGATTCAAGGGCCAACCCTTGCTCACTGTTCGAGACGTTAGAGTTCAGGATGAGACAGGCAATGTAATTGCCGGTCTTCCTAGCATGAGCGCGTACTTAAGCGTACCTGCGCTCGCGCGCGGAGACGTCGCGCCTGAGAAAATTATTCTTTCCAATCCTATCATTCGATTTGTGCATCGTAAGGACGGCACTTTTGCATTGGGCGTGCAGAGCGTTGCCGGCAGAGATGAAAGCGAACGAGCAAGCGGCACGGCTTTGTTTGCATCTATGATAGACGCGCTTGGCGAGCAAGCGAGTTCGGCTAATCCATCGGGTTATCTCAATTCAGTCGCCATCGACGGCACGACATTGATGTTGATCGATGAGGTGACGGGACGGCGTTGGTTGGCGCCCAATGCGGAGCTCGGTTTTGAAAGGGATGACGCCGGAGTTCAGTTGCGAGCGAATTTGTTGGTGTCCGAGGATGGTAAAAATTGGGACGCAAGTGCCGTCGGCCATTACCTCAGCGAAACAAATCGTCTCAGTTTGGATTTTAGCATCGAGAATTTTAGCCCCTCCCGTGTTGCCGACTTGGCACCTCAGCTTTCGGTTCTCTCAATGGTTGAGATCAGCTTAAGTGGTGGGGTGTCGGCAGAATTGTCGTTGCAGCAAAACGGTGCGGTCATTGAGGCCATTGATTTCAATGTTTCCGGCGACTCAGGCCGCATAAGCAATATATCGGAAATGGCGTTTGAGTATCCGGTCAAGAATATAAGTCTAAAAGGAAACGCTGGCCCCTCGCTGAATTCGATTGAGGTCGAGCGATTCGTGGCCGTGCTCGACTGTGGCGACGAGCACTCTCCAACAATACAAATGTCCGCAATTGGGAGAGATTTGAACTCTCAACCTTCGATAAATGTCCGCGCGACGATGGATGAGTTGCCCATTGAAGCCTTAAAGACGTATTGGCCTGATGGCGTGAAGCCCAACACGAGCAGTTGGATCGCCAAAAATCTTTCGGGAGGTGGCCTTTCAGAGACGAACGTCTCTCTTCATTTAGCGGGGTCCAGCCTTGAGGATGTTACGGCGACGGAGTTACGTCTCACATCCCAACTGCACGACGTGGAGGTTCAATATATTCAAGGTATGCCATGGGTAGAAAAGGCAGGAGGCCTCTTAACCATGGGACTCAAAGAGGTCGTCATTGATCTGGACAACGGCGAAATTCCTGATTCTCTCGCGTTAGAGGGCCTTCGAGTCAGCGGTGGTCGGCTTCGGATGCATAATCTTGGTGAAAAGGGCGAGGAGTTGGCCGACTTTGATATAGATGTGGTCGGAAATTTTGGCGCCGTTATGAGACTTATTGACAACGAACCCTTTGCCTATGCATCGGCAGTTGGGATGGATGCGGCCGGGGCTGATGGTAACGCTGTTATCAAGATGGCTCTGGACTTTCCGTTGGTCAAAGATCTCAAACTTGATCAGGTCGATATTCAGGTGGAAGCATCAATAATCAATGCCAAGGTCCCTGAAGTAGCTTTCAATCTGCCGCTAACGAATGGCGATGTTTTTGTGAATCTGGATCGCAACGGAATGGACGTGTCTGGTGGCATTGAGCTTGGTGATATCCCAGCGAAGATAAGCTGGCGCGAAAATTTCATCGGTGGAGAATTCAGAAGCCGGTATGACATCCAGGCGACCGTAAATAATGAAAACCGGCCGAAGGTCGGCCTGTCTGTTCCGCCTTTCACGCCGCCTTACATAGATGGCCCCGTCTCGGCCGATGTTGTTTACACGGTGGACCGTGAGGCAAACGGGACTCTCGTTGCCAATATTGATCTCTCGGAGCCCGTCGTCTCTTTACCCGAGTTGAGCTGGCGCAAGGAGCCGGGTGTTGCGGCGCGGTCAAATGTGCAAGCCACTTTTGTAGATGGGCGCCTCGATTCAATTGATTCGTTTGAAGTCATGTCGGGCGAGGACCTTAAGGCATCTGGAAATGTGGTGTTCTCCAAAGACACGAAACTAAAATTCCTTAGATTGGATTCGAGCATCATCGGTGACTCGCGTATCGAAGCAAACGTTGAAGTTGATGAAGCGGGGAAAAGCTTTATCGAAATCGGTGGGCCGGCTTTGAATGCTAATTCTCTGTTGAAGGAGCTTTCGTTGAACAACAACGGCTCAAATGGAGAAAATAATCACCTCAAGCCCAATCAAAGCACTCCAACTTCAATCACGGCCAGCTTTGACCGGGTGTGGATGTCGCCTCATTCAGAATTTAACAACGTTGAGTTCTCGTTTGACAGTGAACAGGACGGAGTGCGGGCTGTCGAATTTCGCAGCGAGATAGATGAATCCATTCCCTTTGAAGTTTCACTTCATTCAAATGAAGATGAGAGAAGCTTTGAAGGTCATAGTCCAAACGGCGGGCGCGTTCTCCGGGCGCTTGGTGTGTTTGGCGACATTGAGGGTGGAAACCTGCAAATTTCCGGTGATCTATCTGAGTCCGGGATAGTTTCCGGGATAGCGAAAATGGAAGACTTCAAGCTTGTCGATGCGCCGATTGTTGCACGATTGCTATCTGTCGCTTCCTTAACTGGCATCCTCGACGAGTTGCGGGGCGAGGGAATATCGTTCGACACACTAAGGGTTCCGTTTTCGTACGCAAACTCGTCCTTGAGCATTGAAGACGGCGGGATGTTCGGCAGTTCGCTTGGATTGACTGGTCAAGGGCAGTACAATTTCAACACATCAATGATGAATTTCGACGGCACGCTCATTCCGGCATACACATTCAATTCCGCACTGAATTCCATTCCTCTTTTGGGTGATCTTTTTACGGCAGGAGATGAGGATAGCGGTATATTCGCTGCAACCTATAGCTATCGAGGAAACGTGGAAACGGCTCAGCCAACCGTAAACCCTCTTGCCGCATTCGCGCCGGGGTTCCTGAGGCATATATTTGATATCTTTAAGTCTAATCCGCAGGAGGCCTATGCGGTGCCCTCGCCAAATGACCAAGAGTCCACGCCGGCTTCGGATCCCGACACGCGGAAAAATCAGTAGATTGGTTAAATCACCCTTACGAGGGCATGCCGCTTTCTGCCGGCACTAAGCTTTATCAAGCCTTTCATTGCGTGCTCACCAGTGACAACGAATGCTTCATCGTCCACCTTCTGGTCATTGATTTTTGCGCCTCCTCCACGGATGAGGCGGCGCGTTTCGCCATTGCTGCTCGACAGACCGGCGCGATGGAAAAGAGTCACAACGGATATACCCAACGCAATCTCAGCAGCCGGTACCTCGGTTGTCGGTAGGTCATCTCCGGCCCCCCCCTGTTCAAAGGTCTTGCGCGCTGTTTCGGCGGCATCTACGGCGGCCTGTGTGCCGTGGAGCAAGGTCGTTGCTTCCATGGCGAGGACTTTTTTGGCCTCGTTGATCTCCGCACCTTCGAGCTTTTCCAGGCGCGCAATTTCATCGAGCGATAGATCTGTAAACAATTTCAGGAATCTGCCGACGTCTGCGTCCTCGGTATTACGCCAGAATTGGTAGTAATCGTAGGGAGTGAGGCGTTCGGGCTTCAGCCAAACGGCGCCGGCCGCCGTTTTGCCCATTTTTGCGCCCGACGACGTCGTAATAAGCGGACAGGTAAATCCGAATAATTCGGCGTCCAGCAACCGGCGTCCCAAGTCCGTGCCCTGGACAATGTTGCCCCACTGGTCAGATCCACCTAGTTGAAGGGTGCATCCGAACCGTTTGTTCAATTCCACAAAATCATAGCCCTGCAGAATCATGTAATTGAATTCGAGGAAAGTCAGTGGTTGCTGCCTGTCCAAGCGCAGCTTCACACTGTCCATGGTCAGCATGCGATTGATTGTGAAGTGGCGGCCGACGTCACGTAAAAATGGAATGTATTTTAGGTCGTCCAGCCAATCCGCATTGTTCACAAGTGTCGCATCGGTCGGCCCCTCTCCAAACCGTAAAAACTGGTTAAAAATACCTTTGATAGACGCAATGTTGCTTGCGATTACCTTGTCGTCGAGAAGGCTGCGCATTTCGTCTTTGCCAGAAGGGTCCCCAACTTTTGTGGTGCCCCCACCCATCAATACGATAGGCTTGTGGCCGGTCTCCTGCATTCTGCGTAGCATCATAATTTGTGTGAGGTTGCCGACGTGCAAGCTATCGGCAGTCGCGTCAAAGCCAATGTATCCAGTGATCGAGCCGGATGCGGCCTTGCTGTCAAGCGTCTCCAAGTCCGTGCACTGATGGAGAAAACCCCTGGATGTGAGAGTTCTAAGTAATTCTGACTTGTGCGTTGCCATTTTAGTGTTCAGAGTCTTGTTGCCGTACTAGTGGATGAGTATAGATCAACGTAACGGTCGGTTGAAAACTGGATCGGTGGTTAACACAACTCCGCATTTTGGACAACGCGCCCGGTAAATATATGGACACTAATTTCAAGCCGTTGAAGGTGATAGGTCTCATGAGCGGCACGTCCATGGATGGGATCGACGCTGCTTTTATTGAGTCCGACGGGCTCCAATACGTCAATCTGGGTCCGCACACGACGTCAGAATTTGAACCAAGCATCCGAACAAGATTAGTAGATTTTGTGGAAAGCGCACCCGACAAAGGAGCTCACGCTGAAGAGGGAGCGCTAGAAGTCGAGATGACAAATCTGCATGCCGAGGCCGTAAGAGCCTTGGTGGCCAAAATGGGTGTGAACCTTTCCGATATAGATCTCGTGGGCTTTCATGGGCAGACCATTTGGCACCGTCCCCAGCAGCGGCAAACGTGGCAAATGGGAGATGGCAACCGGCTTGCAAAAAACCTCGGAATACCAGTTGTATTTGATTTTCGATCAGCGGACGTGGCCGCGGGAGGGCAAGGCGCGCCGCTTGCACCCGTCTTTCACCAGCACATGGTGAGAGACGTCGAGTTGCCCGCCGTTGTTTTAAACATTGGAGGTGTCGCGAACATCACCTGGGTTGGCGGCAACGGCGACCTACTAGCCTTTGACACCGGGCCTGGGGGCGGACTGCTCGATGATTGGATGCGTCGCCGGCAAAACAAACAGATGGATATGAATGGCGCATTGGCAGCTTCGGGCAAGGCACAAATGAAGTATGTGGATGAGATAACATCTCACGAGTACTTCATCGCGCCCGCTCCAAAGTCCCTGGACCGGTTTGACTTTAAGACAAACGCACTGGATGCTCTGAGCGATGAAGATGGTGCCGCTACACTCGTGGCGCTAACTGCGGAGTGTATTCGGATAGCGTTGGAGATATGCCCGAGTTCTCCAAAGACCATTTACGTGACCGGTGGTGGCCGCCATAACGCGACGCTGATATCGGAAATTTCCAGCAAAACAGATGTTTCAACGTTACCTGTTGAAGCCCTTGGCTGGAATGGCGATGCTATTGAGGCACAAGCATTCGCATTTATGGCCGTTCGACATATACGCGGGTTGCCAATCACATTCCCGGGCTCAACAGGTGCGCCGCACCCTTTAACCGGAGGAAGATACGCGGCGCCTTGAGGCGATTATGCTTGGGCGGCGGATTTCTTCTTGGGTGGAATGGAGGTGGTTGGAGACTCTAATCTCATGTCGAGATATGAGCTCACTGAGTCGACCATGTGATCCATATGGTCGCGATAAAAGTGATTGGCCCCTTTGACGAGCTGATAGTCGATTACTATGTTTTTTTGCATCTTCAGCTTGTTCGCAAGCTTTTCCACGGACGGCTCAGGCACGACATCGTCTTCGGTGCCCTGCAGTATGAGGCCAGATGACGGGCATGGTGCCAGGAACGAGAAGTCGTACATGTTTGCAGGCGGGGCGATTGAGATAAACCCTTCAATTTCGGGACGGCGCATCAAAAGCTGCATACCGATCCAGGCGCCAAATGAAAAGCCTGCGACCCAACACGCCGGCGCATTTGGATTGACAGACTGCAACCAATCCAATGCCGATGCTGCATCCGACAATTCTCCGATACCATTGTCGAATTCGCCTTGAGAGCGGCCAACACCGCGGAAATTGAATCGCAATACAGAAAACCCGCGACGAACGAAGATGTAATAAAGGTTGTATACAACCTTGTTGTTCATGGTTCCGCCATGCTGCGGATGAGGGTGTAGTATCACGGCAATCGGCGCGCGCGGTGTTTCGCTGTGGTGATAGCGACCTTCCAAACGTCCGTCAGGGCCGGCGAAAATAACTTCGGGCATGGTGGTCCTTGTATTGGTGAACTGGGCCGTAACTAGGCTGCGTTCAGCGTAGTCTAGGTTGGGGCCGATTATTTAGGGGATGCGGTAAAAAGGTGCAAATCGAAACATTTCAAATTTACGCATGTATTAGCCCTAAAAGGGCGGATTTGCTCACATTAATTGGATGGCTTATATAAATATATAATAATATCAATATGTTATGTTCGGAAAATCCAAAGTTTGAAATTCCGCTAAAGTGGTAAAAGTGGGCATGAGCGAGCGCCAACCATCAATTTACCTGGATTACAATGCCACGAGCCCTTTGCTGCCGGAGGTCGCCGACGCAGTACCAAGATGGCTGGAAATTTACGGCAATCCTTCATCCGTGCACCATCTGGGCAGAAGAGCCCGCTCGCTGATGGAAGGCGCGCGCGAGTCCGTCGCCAAACTAGCCAATGCGAATGCTCAGGATATTGTTTTTACGTCGGGAGGGACCGAGGCAAATGCGCTGGCATTGCGAAGCCTTAAGGCGTTGGCGAGAGGTGGCCCCATAATAGGGTCGTCGATTGAGCATCCCTCGGTGCTGGCTCACGCCGATGGCAATAACCTTATCCCGGTTGATGTGAATGGACAGATTGATCTCGAGGCACTGGAAAAAATTCTAAAGGCGGTCGGCGGACCTGCAGTTGTTGCCACCATGCTCGCAAACAATGAAACCGGGGTTGTGCAGCCGATCGAGAAAGTCCGAGAAATCGCGCGTCATTACGGTGCTTTTGTTCATTGTGATGCAATACAAGGTCCGGGCAGATTACCTATCGACATTGTTTCACTTGATGTCGACTGCCTAAGTTTGTCGGCCCATAAAATCGGCGGATTAAAAGGGGCGGGTGCGCTCGTTTTGCAGAGCGGCCTACACCTTGGTGCGGATATGATTGGGGGAGGGCAGGAGCGTCGGCGGAGAGGCGGTACAGAAAATGTGATTGGAATAGCGGCCTTCGGAATTGCCGCTTCCCATACTCAAGACAATTCTGCTGAAATTTCTCGAATCGCCCAACTAAGAGACGAATTAGAAAGTGAGATTATTAAGAATGTATCGGGTGCAGAGATATTCGGACAAAATGTTGAGCGTCTATGCAACACGATCTGTGTCTCTATTCCAGACGTAACCAGTGAGACACAGCTGATGCGTCTTGATCTAGACGGGATTGCCGTCAGTGCCGGATCGGCATGCTCGTCGGGCAAAGTGGAGCCGTCTCATGTTTTGTTGGCTATGGGCGTGTCCCCTCAAAAGGCAAAGTGTGCCATCCGAATAAGCCTCGGACGTGCGACGGCAGAGGCTGATGTAAAGAGATTTCTCGAATCATGGTTGCCAATGGCCATGAATAGTGCTGCATAAAAGAAACCTGGGAAAACATGAGATTGAGTTTGGATTTATAGATGCCAAAAATCGTTTTTATCGAAGTCAGCGGCAACCGGAAGGAAGTTGAAGTATCCGAAAACAGCACGGTGCTGCAGGCTGCTCAATCAAACAAATTAGATATGGAAGGCGCATGCGAAGGTTCCATGGCATGCTCAACGTGCCACGTGATCGTCGATCCGGATTGGGCGGACAAACTACCGTCGCCTTCCGCTTCTGAAGAGGACATGCTCGATCTTACCTATGGCGTTACGCGTACATCGCGGCTCGGATGTCAGATCGTGATTAAAAAGGATCTTGATGGCTTGGTGCTTCGCCTGCCGGCCGCCACCCGGAACATGATGGATTAAAAGGCTTTTTGGCCTCAAAATTCAGGTGCTTGAACCCGGCGGTCTCAGCTCTATAGTGCGCGCCATGTCTATTCAGCCACCAAATTCGTTGGGTTTTTCACTGCCGCCGCAAGACACGCGCGTGGTCGTCGCCATGTCCGGCGGCGTGGACAGCTCTGTTACCGCGGCGTTGCTCAAATCCCAAGGTTATGACGTGGTGGGATTGACCATGCAGCTTTATGACCACGGTGAAGCAACGGCCCGTTCCAAAGCGTGTTGCGCTGGCCAGGACATCTACGACGCTCGGCGCGTCGCGGACAGTATTGGCATTCCGCACTATGTTGTCGACTACGAGAGCGCCTTCCGTGAAGACGTCATGGAGCGCTTCGCTGATTCCTATATTCGCGGCGAAACGCCGGTTCCGTGTGTTCTCTGCAATCAGACGGTTAAGTTCCGCGATCTGTTCAAGGCTGCGAAAGACCTAGGTGCCAAGGCACTCGCGACAGGTCATTACGTACGCCGGATCGAAGGTCCCGATGGGGCGGAAATGCACCGCGCCGTGGATGTCGATCGCGATCAAAGTTACTTCCTTTATGCGACAACACCGGAGCAGCTGGAGTTTTTGCGGTTTCCGTTGGGAGATTTAACCAAATCCGAAGCAAGGGACCTCGCGAAATCCTTAAACGTCCATGTCGCCGATAAGCCCGATAGTCAGGATATATGCTTCGTGCCGGATGGCCGATATTCCGATGTTATTCAAAAGCTGCGGCCTGACGCTGCCGTTCCAGGAGACATCGTCCATGTTGACGGAAGAGTCGTTGGCCAGCACGCAGGCGTTATCCACTACACGGTAGGGCAGCGCCGTGGCCTGGGTGTCGGCGGCGAAGCAGAGCCTTTGTACGTCGTAGCGATAGAACCCGATACGGCTCAGGTTGTAGTCGGCCCGAAAAGTGCGCTGCTGAGCAGGTCCTTCAATATTCGTTCTGTGAATTGGCTGGGTCCGCGGTCATCTGATCTGGCGGATGGAATGGGGGTGCGCGTAAAGTTGCGTAATACCCACGCTCCTATTTTGGCGACTGTTTTTTGGGAACATGGCGCCGGTACGGCAAAGATTGTATTGGCGGAGCCGGAAGCCGCTGTCACGCCGGGTCAAGCTTGTGTACTCTACGAAGGAGACCGCGTATTGGGGGGAGGTTGGATAGAGCGGGGCGTTCAAAGCCATACCGTGCCTCATAACCTGAGAAGCGACCGGAATCGCCAAATCGCTCAGTCCAGATAATCGTTATAATTCAGTTTATTACACTGAGCTTCGAGCAGTGAATTTTGCTCGTACGGCGTTTGACAAATAAGGGCGGCAGACTTAAAACCCTGCGTCTTCCGGGGTTTGGTAGAAAGCCCTGTCGCCTTGGGGCGGAGTAGCTCAGCTGGTTAGAGCAGCGGAATCATAATCCGCGTGTCGG
>CAYYXR010000010.1:0-73941 GCA_964475755.1 uncultured Rhodobacterales bacterium | reverse complement strand
GGCGCGGGATTGACCTGAGCAACCGTGGTTCGGGCCGAAGCGGGTGGCACAGCAGGCTCAGGCGGGATCACAGCCGCGGGCTCACCTGCCTCTGCAGCGGTTTCAGGAACATTCGTTGCGTCCGCCGATGCCATAGTTTCCGGTTCGGCCTGCTCTTGTGCAGCCACTTGCTCCGGCGAAGCTGGTTCCGACGCCTCGGCGGCGGCTTCGTTCGTTACCGTGTCGTCTCCCTGCCCTTCCGATGGCGCCGCTTCGGCGAGCGACGCCGGTGCCGGTTCCGAAGGCGCTGGCGGCTGCATAACGGGCGGAGAAGCAGGAGCAGAGGCGATAGGCTGAGGTGCTGTGGACGGCTGAACCAAGAAAAACGCGGCGCCTATCGCAAGAGCCAATACGACGGCCGTCGCTAGCCCCGCGACACGCCAGTTTATACGGCCACCACCGGCGGCACGCACAGCACCAGAACTGGCCAAGCGAGATGCGTCAAAACCTTCGCCACCCTCGGCCTGTCTCTGCTCGTTTTCTTTTTCGGCCTTTTGCAGCGCCTTGTAGAGAACGCTCATTGTGTTTGTCGCCCCATGCGCTTAATCAACTGCACCCTCTCTCGGATGCTAAAGAAAAGCGCCCCCAAAAATTATTATGTTCCAATAAGTTGGATGCGAGATTCTCTCTATTGGATGCACGATCTCAAGTTATACACATCCTTGGCGGGTGGCAAGCGCCGCCGCGCCAAACCGCCCGGCGTAATGACCTAAATTTCAATGTGTTGCTCCGGATTTCCGAATCCGAAAACGGTGCTTAGGCGAAAGCCGAAATTGCCAATTAAAAGAGCTACTTCACCGTAATCGTCACTTTATTGGAAACAACCGGCGGAACGTGAGGTTTATGATCCTTATCTCCCAGCACCAACTGGAGGGTGTGCTCTCCCGGCTCCAATGACAAAGTTGTTTCAGTCTGGCCTTTGCCAAAATGAATGACTTGGGAATCACCGGTCGGCAAATAGTCCGAAAGATCGGGGGTATCTTTATCCACCACCAAGTGGTGATGCCCGGTGCCCTCCGCGTCAATGCCGGCCGGCGCTATGCCCATACCCTCTAATCCGAATTGCACCCGAATAGGATTGGAAACCACGTCTCCATCCTTGGGTGAAATTATATAGGCCTTTGCTCCCGGGACAGATGGCGTATCGGTGAGAGCAGCTGAAGACCAAAAAAGAATCGCGGATGAGATGAAAATCGCGAACTGACGTAGCATCTTTGTTTCTCCTTATCTGATCGAACTCTCCGTGACCGTACGCTGTATGCGCCAATATAAACAAGTTCAACGGGGTTAGAAGGCTTCGACACGGCCCAGCAAGGGCTCTCCGGACTCGGATGCCGGCGAAAGATAAAGCGTCAGCGATGAGACATTACCGCCGACACGCACGCGACCGCTGAGGGGCTGATATCCCGGCGCCTGAGCAGATACCAAGACTGGCTCGAGATCGGCGCTCAAAATGCGAATTCGATCTCCGTTTTGGTAAGTTTCCTGAGGTTTTGTATATAGAAAATAATCGGAGTCTGCGTATTCACCATACAAATCCAAAATGAACTGGTCTTCGACGCCGCTTAAGTGCCGCTGTTTGAAGCTTTCATAGCTGAAAGCGGCGGCGGCCACATTTTCTATTATCAGAAAAGAGTCTTCAATCGGGGCTCGTGTTACAGGGTCCAAAATCGAAATCGAAACATCTTTCGTCGTCTTCAGCGCCTGCTGCAAGTAGCGCTCAGGCACGCCTGCAAAATTTACGGCGTGAAATGCGTAAGAAAGCCTTTCTCCTTCGCCTTGGTAGCGTGTCGAGGCGCCGAGATCAGGCGTACATATAATACGCGTGGTCGAATTACCGCCGGGCGTGGCAACCACGTCCAATCCTATGGTTTGAAAATTCACGCCTTGCAGGGCCGGGTGCGACGTATCCGTGCGTATAAAATCCCCCAACTCATGAGACGTTGTCGATGCCGCCAGATCGATCGGTCCTAAAAAATATACTCTTGGGTCGGCTAAAATACGCCCGCGATTACCCGATTGTTGTAGAGATGCGCCCGTTCCTGAAATCGCCATCCGACCGGGCACCGTTTCAACATTACGCTCCAACGAATCCCCAGCTCGAATACTTGGATTGCACTGATCAGAATTTGCTGACCCCGCCTTAAGAACGACAGATGTAATTTCAGTTTCACCAACAGCACGAATTTGTTTTTCATGCAGAGTTTCCTTCTCCACCACCACGTTCAACTGAAAATTGGTCACTAGCTCCAACACAGAGTCGGGGCTGCTTGTGTTATTTGAAGACGGGGATGAGCCGCACGCGGAAAGTGCGCAGACCAATATGGCGCCGACGAACACGCTCGTGAAGGTGGGACTTTTGTTTGCGCGCATACGCGCAATCATGCGCACAAGAATGATTTACAGCAACCCGCAATCGAGATCAGGTGATTAGAAATACTTTGGAATTAGAATGAAGGAGTGGCGCGCCCGAGAGGATTCGAACCCCTGACCTTCGCCTCCGGAGGGCGACGCTCTATCCAGCTGAGCTACGGGCGCTTTGAAACAATGACGCGGAACTTAGTGCATCCAAGCTACAGGCGCAATTTCTTGTGTTGATGGCGATTTCCCCATAAGAGCTTGGGCCTTGGCACCCGGCGGGGCTTACCAAAGGACCGGAGCGGCAAGCGTGCGAAGTCTATTGTCGAACATTTATGGCAATCCCTATGTGTTGTTGTCCCTGACAATGCTTATGTGGGGATGCAACGCGATCGCGGCGCGTATGGCCGTTGGTCACATCTCTCCAATGCTTCTGACAGCCTTCCGATGGATCGGCGTCGCCATCCTGTTGCTCGCCATCGCTCAGAAGCGGGTTGTCGCCGACTGGCCGTCGCTTCGCAAACGGCTTCCTCTCCTTCTCGGCCTTGGCGCGCTCGGGTTTACATCCTTCAACGCGCTATTTTATCTCGCCGCCCACAATACGGCGGCGATTAACATAGGCATCATCCAGGGCGCCCTGCCCGTCTTTGTCATGCTCGGCGCATACGTTGTTTACCGTACACCCGTCTCCGGCGCTCAAATGTTCGGTGTTGGCATCACGTTCATTGGCGTGATCACGGTTGCAGTGCGCGGAGAGATCACACGCGTCGGCGATCTTGAATTCAATTCCGGAGACCTCATGATGATCGCGGCTTGCGGTCTATACGCGGTGTACACTGTGGCGCTGCGTGAGCGCCCCACCGCATCGGGGCTTTCCATTTTCTCTATTATGGCATTCGGCGCCCTTGTGACCTCCCTGCCCCTTGCCGCATTTGAGGCGGCGAACGGCGATCTCATATGGCCGACGACAACAGGCTGGTTCGTGGTCGCGTTCGTCGTCATCTTTCCCTCTCTGTTGTCTCAATTATTCTTCTTGAGAAGCGTCGAGATTATTGGCCCGGGCCGAGCGGGAATTTTTGTGAATCTCGTGCCCGTCATTACGGCGGCACTCGGCGTGGTTATATTGGGTGAAGCGTTTAACTGGTACCACGCTGCGGCGCTGGCATTCGTACTTGGTGGTATATGGTTGGCAGAGCGCAAACAATTTCGCGCAAAACCCGCGTGATCAGTTTTTCGCGGACGTCCGCAATCTTTCCAGCGGCTGAATATCGGCGCCAGAGGGCAAGGGAGCCTCGGGGTTCTCTATAAATGCGACAATGTCTGCAAGCACAGGCTCGCTCTGCTTATCGCGCATAATCATGTGCCAACTACCCTCATAAAACGCGGCGTGCATGGGCTTGTCTGCAGCCTCAAACTTTTCGATGGCTTCAATGGTTGGTCTTTTCGGAATGATCTCGTCATTCTTGCCGTACAGATACAGCACCGGCACATTTATGCGCGGCGGCGCGACCAACGCTTCGTCCATGAGATTGGTTAATCCGTAAACAGAGTCGATCCTGGTTTTTTTGATAAAAAGCGGGTCCCGGGACAAGCTGCGCAGCATCTCAATATTGTCGCTGGCCATGCGTCCCAAGCTCCGGCCGGTCGGTTTCAGGCCCGGAACGACGCGTGCGCCGACCCATAGCGCCATTCTGTAGGGTACCGGCATGGTCGAGCGCGCCCAAACGGCGGGCGCGGCCAGGATTGCCGCCTCGACGGGTGGCGGTTGGGCGGACGACAGGGCTTTCATGACAACGGCGCCGCCCATGCTCTCCCCCAGCGCATAAAGCGGCATCTCGGGATATCTGTCTTTCAGCACCCGGGCGAAATCGGAGTAGTCCTTGGCAAGAATGTCTGCCCCGGCCCACAAACCAAAGTGCGGAGACGAGCCAAACCCGCGCTGGTCGTAGGCATATAAAGCGATCCCGCGCTCGGCGAGATAGGGGCCGACACCCCGGGCATCAGGCACATCGCCGAATGCGCTGCTGTAGTCGTTGAAACCGTGGGCGGCCAGAACGACGGCTTTCAAGACAATGCCGTCGGAAGCCTCCGGCAACCAGCTGCGCACGGAAAGTTTAAGTCCATCGGAGGTCGTAAATTCGTCGCCGGCCAATTGCGGCGTCGTCGCACCGGGCCCCGGCGGCGCAACCGTCGGCGCACAGGCCGACAAAATAAACAGCCCGAACGCGCAGAAAATTCCAGTGAACAGATTATTGGGCACTCTCGTCATCCGAAGCGTTACAACTGCCATCTATTCGCGGCTCTCCGTTAGGCCGCGGACGTCAACTGAAGAAAGATGTCTTCCAACTCCACCTCGTCGGTGCGGATATCCGCAACCTGCAGCCCACTTGCACTGGCCGCATCGAGAATTTCCTGCATCGCGTTGGCGCTCGGTCTGTAATTTATGTGCAACTCATTCGGCGCAATCTGAGTTGCATGAAGGTTCTTCATGGGCTCGGGTATATCGGTCAAAGGCGAAGCCAACACAAGCGTGATGGATTTGTTGTCGATTCTGCGCAACAGCGCCCTGGTCGTGTCGCACGCAACGAGCCTGCCGTGGTTGATGATGGCAATTCGGTCGCAGAGCTCTTCTGCTTCTTCAAGGTAGTGCGTTGTCAGCAGAACCGTAGCCCCATTTTCATTTAATTGGCGAATGTGCCGCCAAAGGTGCTGCCTTAATTCAACGTCTACCCCGGCCGTCGGTTCATCGAGCACAACCACCGGCGGCGTGTGCACGAGAGCTTTGCCCACGAGCAGCCTTCGGCGCATCCCGCCGGACAGTGCCCGCGAATAAGCGTCTGCTTTGTCTTCCAATCCGACAAGCTTGAGAATCTCGTCCGTTCTGCGTTCGCGTTTCGGCACACCGTAAAGACCGGCCTGCACCTCAAGGGTTTCACGCGGCGTAAAAAACGGGTCCAAGTTCAGTTCTTGCGGCACGATGCCGATCGCGCAGCGCGCTTGACGCTCTTCGGTGTCGATGTCGTGATTCCAAATACGGACCGTGCCGGAACTCTTCTTGACGAGACCCGCCATAATGTTGATCAGCGTCGATTTGCCCGCGCCATTGGGCCCAAGAAGCCCAAAGAATGATCCGCGCGGGATCTCCAAGGAAAAATCGATCAATGCCTGCTTGGGTGGACGGCGCCCGCCGCCGTAAGTTTTATTGAGGCCGCTGATTTCCACCGCGAGATCGGGCAGCGACTGAGTAGATAGGGTCTTCGAAGGGGTGGTCACAAACGAGTTCCGTATAAGTTTTGAACGGGTCCCGGACCCGGGCCAAAATGGGTATCACCCCAGGAAATAAGCGGTCAACGGCCAGTGCGCCGGTTCATCGGCATCTTGCAAAATACGCGCACTAAACGCATAAACATTGGTGCCGGATACAGAATTTTCAACGCAGCAACCAGGAAACGGATTATGGCTGAGCCTCTCGAAACCATCCATGTAGACTCTGCAAAAGTCAGCTGTGATGGCGGCGGCGGGGCGCTGGGGCACCCGCGCGTGTATTTGCACATCAAGCCGGGGGACGGCGAAATTGAATGTCCGTATTGCAGCCGCCGGTATGTGCTCAAAGAAGGCGCAACCGCTTCGGCTGACGCACACTGACGGATCGGCCCGCGCTGCTCGATGTTAGCGCGCCAACTGTGATCGGATGGCAAAGAAAACCTCCCCACCCAGACGGCTCTATTTGATCGACGGCTCCGGATATATTTTCCGGGCCTACCACGCCTTACCGCCGATGACCCGGCCCGACGGCACGCCGGTGAATGCCGTCTACGGCTTTTCCAATATGCTGATGAAGCTTTTGGACGACCTTCGCGATGACAGCGTCGAAGAATTGATGGCCGTGGTGTTCGACGCCAAACGCATTACCTTCCGCAACGAGATTTACAAAGAGTACAAGGCCCATCGGCCCGATCCGCCCGAAGATTTGATTCCGCAGTTCCAGTTGATCCGCGATGCGACGGAGGCCTTCAATGTTAAGGCCGTCCAAATGGAAGGCTTTGAGGCGGACGACCTCATCGCAACTTATGCCAAGCAGGCCGTGGAAGACGGCATCGACGTCGTCATTATTTCTGCAGATAAGGATTTGATGCAGCTCATCAGGCCGGGCATCACCATGCTCGATCCGATGAAAAACCGGAATATTGGTCCGGACCAGGTGAAGGAAAAATTCGGCGTCGGACCGGAAAAGGTCATCGACGTTCAGGCGCTGGCCGGGGATTCCACGGACAACGTGCCGGGTGTTCCCGGCATCGGTGTAAAAACAGCGGCATTGCTCATCGAGGAGTACGGCGATCTGGAAACACTTCTCTCCCGCGCGGAAGAGATTAAGCAGCCCAAACGGCGGCAAAGCCTGGTTGAAAACGCGGAGCTTGCCCGCATCTCAAAACAACTTGTGACCTTGAAAAACGACGTTCCCGTAGAGGTTTCAATCGACGATTTGAAATGGCAGCAGCCCAACGCTGACACTCTTCTCGGCTTTATCCAGGAACAGAACTTCAAGAGCCTGCACGGCAAGGTCTCCGCAAAGCTCGATGGTCAATCCTCCGAACGCCAACAAGCGGCTTCACCCGAGCAGAAGGCGCTGACGGTGGAAACTTCAAGCTACGAGACAATCCAAAAAGCAGCCGATCTCAAACGCTGGGTGGATGCTGCTTTGGCCAACGGATGGGTTGCCGTGGATACAGAGACCGACGGCCTTGATCCAATGCAAAACAGCATGGTCGGCATTTCCATGTCCATCGAACCCGGCAAGGGGTGCTACATCCCCTTGCGCCACACCGGCGGCGCACCCCAAGGCAGTCTGGACCTCGGCGGGGATACAGGTGAAGCCGACGCGCCTGAACAAATTTCCATCAAAGACGCCGTCAAAATATTGAAGCCGCTTTTGGAAAATCCCGGCGTACTTAAAATCGGACACAACATCAAATTCGATATGCATGTCTTTGCGCGCGAAGGCATCAACGTTACGCCTGTCGACGATACCATGGTGGTCTCCTACGTGTTGGAAGGATCGCAGCACGGGCACGGCATGGACGAGTTGTCCGATCTCCATCTGGGGCACAAAACCATTCCCTTTTCGGAAGTCTGCGGCACCGGAAAGAAACAGATCACGTTCGACAAGGTCCCGCTGGACAAAGCCACGACGTATGCGGCGGAAGACGCGGATATCACCCTGCGCCTTCACACCGTGCTTAAACCGCGCCTTGTTCCCGATCATCTGGTGAGCATCTACGAAAATCTCGACAGAAGGCTAATTCCCATACTCAAGGACATGGAAGCCGCGGGAATTCTCGTGGACGCAAAAGTCCTTAAATCACTCAGTGAGGATTTCGCAAAGCGCATGGTGAGCTTGGAAACCGAAATCCATAAGCTGGCCGGTGAAGAATTCAACGTCGGGTCGCCAAAACAGTTGGGCGAAATTCTTTTTGAGCGCATGAGTTTGTCCGGCGGCAAAAAAACCAAAACCGGCGCCTACGGCACCGGCGCGGACGTATTGGAAGACCTGGCCGCGCAGGGCCACGATCTGCCGGCCCGCGTATTGGAATGGCGTCAGCTCTCGAAGCTCAAGAGCACCTATACGGACTCGCTGATGTCGGAAATCAATCCAGACACGGGGCGTGTTCACACGAGCTATGGACAAACCATCGCGTCCACCGGGCGCCTTTCGTCCAACGATCCAAACCTGCAGAACATTCCGATCCGCACGGACGAGGGGCGCAAAATCAGAACCGCCTTTGTTGCAAGTAAGGGTCATACCCTTGTGTCGGCTGACTACAGCCAAATTGAACTGCGGCTTGTTGCGCATGTTGCCGACGTCAAAGCCCTTAAGCGGGCGTTCAAGGACGGCGAAGACATTCACGCCGCAACTGCTTCTGAAATGTTCGATGTGCCGATAAAGGACATGGATCCGATGGTGCGCCGGCGCGCCAAAGCCATCAATTTCGGAATTATTTACGGCATCTCCGCGTTTGGCCTGGCACGGCAGCTGGGTATTCCGCGCGGCGAAGCGCACGACTATATCGAGGCATATTTCGAAAAGTTCCCCGAAATTCGCGATTACATGGAATCGACCAAAGCCCTCGCGAAAAAACAAGGGTACGTCACAACACTTTATGGACGGCGGTGCTGGACGCCGGGCATCGGTGACCGCAATCCGAACATGCGCGCTTTTGCGGAACGCGCTGCGATCAACGCGCCGATCCAAGGCGGCGCGGCGGATATCATTAAGCGTGCCATGATTAGATTGCCAAACGCTCTGAAAGACGCCGGCCTAAAGGCAGCGATGTTGCTGCAAGTCCACGATGAGTTGATTTTCGAGGTTCCCGACAAGGAAATCGAAAAGACTAAAGCGGTCGTCAAATCCACCATGGAGGCCGCTGCGCATCTCGATGTGCCGCTGATTGTGGATGTCGGCACCGGTGCGAATTGGGCTGACGCGCACTAAGGGGCCGCTAAACCAGCCCCAAACATATCCACCGCGCTTAATAATGGGTATCCTCCAGAGGAAACGCACACCCAATATCGAGGGGGATAGGATGTTTATAGCTAGAGCTGCTTCCTTTTGTATTGTGTCACTTGTGTTTACCGTTGGTGCCAATGCCAGCGATGCGCCGCCGCCTTGGGCCTATCCCGTAGCCCCTCCTCCAAGCAGCACGGCTCAAGAGCCAACAAAGCTCGACACCTCTTTAAAGCGCGTGCCGGGCAGCGACGTTGCACTCACGCTCGAGCAGATCGGAAACCCCTTCGACGTGCCGGACTGGCACCCGAACGAACATCCTCAAATGCCGCAGGTGGTTAAATACGGACGCCGACCGGCGGTGTTCGCGTGCGGATATTGTCACTTGCCTAACGGCTTGGGACGCTCGGAGAACTCCAGTGTCGCCGGATTGCCCGAGGACTACATCATTCAACAAATAGAAGACTACAGGAACGGCCTGCGTAAAAGTTCCGAGCCGCGCATGCGCCCACCCTCTCTCATGTTGGCCATTTCAAACGCAGTGACCGACGATGAATTGAAAGAAGCGGCAGCCTATTTCTCGTCCATGAAACTCGAGCCATGGATACGGGTGGTCGAGACAGACATGGTGCCGCGGACGAAAGTTGCAGGCGCAATGATGGTTGCGGTGGAAGGCGAAGATAGAGAGCCTATCGGCACGCGCATTATTGAGCTGCCGGAAGATTTGGCCCGCACGGAACTGCGGGACTCCCAATCAGGCTTTGTGGCCTACGTACCCCCCGGCAGCATTGCCGCCGGGCAAAAACTGGCGCGCACGGGCGGCGGCGACAAAACATTGCCGTGCGCGAATTGTCATGGCGAGGATTTGCGCGGCCTGGGACCGGTGCCCGGCCTGGCGGGCCGCTCCCCGACATATATGGTCAGGCAATTGTTTGACTTTAAGAATGGCGCCCGCGCGGGAACGTGGAGCCCACTCATGCAAAAGGTTGTCGCCCAATTGACGTTGGAAGACATGGTCGCACTTTCGGCATATACAGCGTCCCTGGATCCATAAGTGTGATCGCACACAGATGCGGAACTTTTACTTCGTAGTAGCTGCTTTTGTTTTTACGGCGACGCCGGCGCTAGACGGGCGCGGACAAGAGTCCCGGCTTGCCTGCTTCGATCAATCCGTTGATCAAGAGGCACGGATCGAAAAATGCACGGCCTTTCTTTCGTCTAATGATCTTCCGCTGGATACGCGCGCACTCGCGCTGTCTGTTCGCGCCGATTCATATGTAGCCACAGCGCAATTTGCGGACGCACTTCGAGATTATGATGAGGCGCTTTCCCTTGTACCGACCGACATTCACACACGAATAGGCCGCGGCAAAGCGCATGAACAATTGAATCAGTTTGACGTGGCGATCTCAGATTATTCGCAAGTCATCAAAACCGCGCCGGTGAATGAGGTTAACGTGCTGGGCGAAGCCTATGCGCGTCGCGGCGCGCTGCGAATAGAAGCCGGCGACATCGATCAAGGCATTTCCGATCTCGGAGAAGCGCGGCGGTTGGATCCGCGCAATCCGCTGCCCTTTAAAACCAGGGGCGCGTATTTTCTGGAACAGGGTAATTTGGAACAAGCCGCCGCGGAATTGGGCCAAGCTGTTGAGGTCAACGCCGGTGACTTAGAGTCCCAACTCATGCTCGGATCCGTTCAGCTAAAACGGGGGCAATCCGAGGACGCTGCCCGCGCATTTACCACCGCGCTTATTGTCGACCCCGGCAATGCGGACGCCTTGCAAGGCCGGGCCACGGCTTACGGTCAGATGGAAAATTACGCGGCGGCAATTTCAGATTATACCGCCGTTCTCAACATAAAGGGGCGCAACGCTGCAGCCTTCGAGGGGCGCGGCGTGGCTCTGCTGCGCATTGGGTCTTATGCAGCCGCTGAATCGGATTTCACCGACCTTCTAACATTAAAGCCCAATGACGCGGGGGCGTTGTTTTTTAGGGCGACGGCGCGCTTTCAAAAGGGCGACCCGGAAGGCGCCGAGACGGATTTTAGTGAAGCGCTTGCGATCCGGCCCGCAGACATGGATGCACTTGTTGGGCGCGGTATTTCCAGACAGTTCAGCGGAAATTATGACGGTGCGGAAGATGACCTAACTGCCGTCCTGGAGAAATTACCCGACGCAGCGCACCCTCTTGCCAATCGCGGCTACACTAGGCTGATGAAAGGAGACATTGCCGGATCCATCGAAGACTTAAGTGCGGCAATGGAACTACCCAACGCCAGCGCACATGTCGCGCTTTGGCACTTCGTTGCGACCGCAAGGGCAGGCAATAAAGATGAGGCCATTCTTCATAGGGCCAAGCTGTCCCTGAAGGACGATCAATGGCCCCTACCCATTGTCCGGTATTTCCTGGGCGAGCTTTCAGGCGACGAAATTATCAACGCCGCCCTGGAAAACGCGTCTCTTGCAACCGGCCGCTTATGCGAGGCGTATTTCTTTCTTGGTCAGGCGGCACTCATCCTGAAGGATAAAACGGAAGCTGAACGCCTTTTTAGGGCCACGTTGGAGACAAATGCAGTACGGTTTACGGAACATGCCGGGGCAAAAGCGGAACTTGAGCGCCTGTCGGACTCTAAACGTTAACCTTTAGCTAACTCACTGAAATACAAGTGTTGCCTCAGCTAAGTCACCAGAACGCGATAATTTTGCCATAATGCGCCAGTGGTATGGCGACGGTGGCAGAGAAATGCGTTTCGCCGCCAACGGCGCAACAAATGAAGGGATACGGCCATGGCCTACAACATTGCCCTGGTAGATGACGACCGCAATATTTTGACATCGGTGTCCATGGTTCTTGAATCCGAAGGATTCTCGGTCAAGACCTACCGGGACGGCGCGGAAGCGCTGCGCGGCATGTCAACCGAGTTCCCGGATCTTGCCGTATTGGATATCAAAATGCCGCGCATGGATGGGATCGAGCTGTTGCAGCGTCTTCGCGAGAAGAGCCAATTCCCAGTGATCTTCCTGACGTCAAAGGACGACGAGGTAGACGAGCTCTTGGGATTGCGCATGGGCGCGGACGACTACATCAAAAAGCCGTTCTCCCAAAGACTACTGATCGAACGTGTCCGCGCCATCTTCCGACGCCTGGAAGCGCAGCAGGGGCAAGACGCGGGCGGATCTTCCGCATCTGCACTCAAGCGCGGAGAATTGGTCCTAGATACCGCGCAGCATGTTTGCCTGTGGAAAGACAAACCCGTCAATTTAACGGTGACCGAATTCTTGATCATTCAGGCGCTGGCGCAAAGACCTGGTCACGTCAAAAGCCGCGACCAATTGATCGATGCGGCGTACGGCGAGAACATTTATGTCGACGACCGCACGATCGACAGCCATATCAAGCGATTGCGCAAGAAGTTTCGGGAAGTCGACAACGAGTTTTCGCACATCGAAACGTTGTACGGCGTAGGATATAAATACAACGAAACCGCCGCCTGAAAATTAGTGGCAGGTCGCGCGGGGCAGCGATGAGAGGGGCGACAGGTGAATTCGGAGAGCGACATTCGCCTTGATGATCTGCGCGTAAAATCTTCGCTGACAACCAGCGAGGTCTCCGGCAGCGTCAAACCCGACGAAAAGCAAAGCCGGCTTAGGCGCATATTTTCCCCTCTTACCTTGCGCGTGCTTGCAGTCAATTTGACTGCGCCGGTCCTGCTGGTTCTCAGCCTCCTGTTTCTTGATCAATACGAAGACGAATTGATCGAGACTGAACTTGATGCGTTGCGCACGCAAGGCGAGTTGATTGCCGCGTCGATCGGCGAAGGTGCCGTTGTTGTCGATATCGACAACAACGCCTTTCCCATATTCACGCCGAACGGAGCCTTGCGCGTGATCGACCCCAATGCCGCGCGCCAGCTTTTGCGGCAACTTGCCAACCTGGCGGAAGTGCGTGCGCGCCTCTTCGACCGCGCCGGCGAATTGGTCGCCGACACGCGCCTGCTTCAAGGACCCGGCGGCGAAGTACAAGTGCTGGATCTCCCGCCTCCGGACTCTGGAGGATTGGGGGACACACTGCGCAGTCTTTATGACCTCACCATTGGACGCTTTGCCTACGACGGCGACTTGGAGCCATATCGAGAGCGCCCGAATTCACCGGCATCCGACTACAAGGAAGTCGTCCAGGCCATGGAGACGGGCGAGCCGGACAACGCCGTCCGCGTACGCAGCGACAGACAAAAGATGCTGACGGTTGCGGTCCCGGTTCTGTTCTATAAGCAGATTGTCGGCACAGTCATGGTTTCCCGGGATGGCAGCAATGTGGACGAGCGCATGTTCGAAGTGCGCAGTTCAATCCTGGGGATTTTTGGGTGGGTCTTCGCCCTCACTGTTTTAACTTCTTTGTACCTGGCCCGGACCATCGCCCAGCCCGTGCGTCATCTGGCGGAAGCCGCGCAGCAAGTGCGCCTCTCCAAAAGTCGGCGTTACTCGATTCCGAATCTTTCCAAACGATCCGATGAGATTGGGGAATTGTCCGCATCACTCAGAGACATGACGGACTCGCTTTGGACGCGCATGGACGCCATCGAACACTTTGCCGCCGACGTCGCCCATGAAATCAAAAATCCACTGACAAGCTTGCGCAGTGCGGTTGAAACCGTGGCCAGGGTCAAGGACCCCGAACAGCAGAAACGGCTCATGTCGATCATATTGGACGACGTTGCACGCCTCGACCGGCTGATTACGGAAATTTCCGATGCCTCAAGATTGGATGCCGAGCTGTCCCGGGCGGAAATGGGCTCCGTAGGCGTCGAAAAGCTGGTGCGTGCGCTCGCCGAAATTCAGAACGCAAATGACGATCCTGATGCACCTAAGGTCAACGTCATCGAGGAAGATCCGGACTCGCGCGGGCGCAAGCGCGATCCGCACCTAACCGTCGCCGGACTTGAAGGGCGCTTGGGGCAAGTGTTCCGTAACCTGATCGGTAACGCCGTGTCGTTCAGTCCACGCGGCGGCGTCATCACCATTCGCACGGCTCACAATGGGCGCCATGTGAATGTGATCGTCGAGGATCAAGGCCCGGGCATTCCAGCAGGCAAGGAGGGTGATATTTTCAGCCGCTTTTATTCCGAGCGGCCTGAAGGCGAGAAATTTGGTACTCATTCTGGGTTGGGCTTGTCCATCTCAAAGCAAATCGTCGAAGCGCACCACGGCTCGATTTACGCTGAGAACATCAAAGGCGACGACGGCAAGGTCAAAGGCGCGCGGTTTGTTGTCCGGCTTCCCGCCGTTTGAGACCTTACAGCACGTAAGCCAGCAACAACGGCAGCGTGAGAAAAGACAAAACGGTGGATATCACCACAATTCCCCCCACCTCTTCTGGGCGCTGCCCGGCCTTCATGGAAAAGAGATAGGTGAACACCGCCGTCGGCATGGCCGACTGAATGATAACAACGCCCTTGAGCGCGCCGTCCAAGTCCAAAACCTCTGCAACCCCAACGCCGACGACAAATCCGGCGATTAATCTGAACACGGCAAGCCCTGCGCTTCTTCCAAACGTCCGGACTTTGAGATGCCCAAGAGACGCGCCCAAGGACAGCAGCATGAGAGGAATCGTAAAGCCGGCCAGCAGTTCCGTGGTGTTGGAGATCCATTTCGGCAATTGGATATCGGCATACAACAGAGCAAGCGCCGCCGCGATCGCCCAGACAACGGGATTCCGCGCGATGATGTTCGCGGACAACCGCCCCGAGGCAATGCTCACGCCAAAGGTAAATTGTATGACCGAGCTCGTAGCGTAATAGGCCACGGCCAGCGCCAAACCCGGTTCGCCAAAAGCGAACAGGCAAAGAGGCAAACCCATGTTCCCGACATTCGGAATGAACATTGGGGGCAGATACGCTGCTGTCGGCAGTCGCAAAAGTTTCAGGAGCACCAAGGCTGCGACAGCGACAATCAAAGCGACCAAGACCGTCGCGCCGACGATCTGGCCGATGGCCGTAAGGTCCGGGCCATTGACCAGGAGCGACGAGAAAAGCAGGCACGGCGCCCCGACATAGGTCACGAGATCGGTGATCATGGCCGTATCGAACGGCATGTTGTTCCGCTTCCAAAAAAACCCAACGGCGGCGACGATGAAAACCGGGGCGATGATGGCAAAGATTTGCTGAAGCATGGGCGCACAACGTTACAAGTCGGGCGTCAGACATACGATACCTTCCACGCCAATTCCACCGGGCCGATGAAATATGTAATTTTGACTTCACCTTCCGTTGACAGAACCGCTGGGCCGACACAGGCTGAGACCGGTGGGAATGCAAAATCATGCCGCTTATGAACGGAACATGCGTTGCGATCGGTGACCGAGGTGTTTTGATTCGCGGTCCGTCCGGCTCGGGCAAATCTGACCTCGCGCTTCGCCTGATCGATCAGGGGGCCAAACTGGTGTCCGACGATTATTGTGAAGCCAGCGTTATGGGCGGTGAACTTTTTTTGTCTGCACCAAAAACCATTGCGGGTAATCTTGAGGTGCGTGGCTACGGCATCGTCAATTTGAACGCAATTTCGTCCGTAAAAGTCGATTTGGTGGTAGACTTGGTCCCGGCTGAGAACATCGAGCGCATGCCCGAGACCATGCCTATTGACGTGGAGGGCGCACGCGTCCGGCGGATCGAGCTCTGCGCTTTCGAAGCCTCGGCGCCCGCGAAAATTCGCATGGCCCTCACCCATGAACCGGAGCAAGCCTAAGGCGTGCCGCGCAAAAAGGATGAAAAGAAGGTAGAGCCGGACGCCGCGGGCACACGCGTTGTGGTGGTGACGGGCATGTCGGGCGCCGGAAAAAGTGCGGCGCTTCACGCACTGGAGGACGCCGGCTTTGAGACCGTCGACAACCTTCCCCTGGCTTTACTGAACGCGATCGTCACGGCCGGAGAAGGATCGCAAGGACCGATCGCCGTCGGCATCGACATCCGAACGCGCGATTTCGACGCGGCGCGGCTGATCCAGACCCTGGATTCCATGCGAACAAACACTTCGCTGTCCGCAAGCATTGTATTCCTGGACTGCGACAACGAAGTGATCGGACAGCGTTATACGGAATCCCGCCGCCCGCATCCACTCGCCGACGATTTACCGGTAACCGTCGGCATCGAAACAGAGCGGCGCTTGCTCGATCAAGTGCGTGAGCACGCCGATTTGGTCATCGATACGTCCCGGCTCACGCCAAGTGATTTGAAACGGATTTTACTGGGCCAATACGGCGACACGGCGCGCCGCGGCCTGCAGGTTTTCTTGATGTCGTTCGGCTATCGCTATGGGTTGCCACGCGATGCGGACTTAGTGTTCGACGTACGGTTCTTGAAAAACCCGCATTACGATCCCGAACTCAGACCCCTCACCGGATTAAACAAAAAGGTTGGCGACTTTATCGCAAAGGACGAAGCACTTGGGTCCTTCTTGAGCGGCGTGACAAATTTACTGGAGCCGTTGCTGCCCCTTTACGAAGCTGAGGGCAAAAGCTACCTGACAATCGCAATAGGGTGCACGGGCGGACGGCACCGCTCGGTGTACGTCGCTGAACGTCTATCTGAGTGGATTGCGGGCAAGATCGACGCGCCCACTATCCGCCACCGGGACGTCCATGCGGCCGGCCCGTCCGCGCCGGACAGGGGGTAAAACCCGGCAAAATCCCCAGAGAAATCAACGTATAAGTTGGGGTCGCTTCCCAAGCGGCGATTAGGTAAGCTGCGCCCCCTTTCGCAAGTTGCGAACGCTTTCGAGACGATCTCATTTTAAGGCCTCTATTTTTTCATGTCTCAGTCAAAACCATTGATCGGCCTGGTTCTGGTAACTCATGGCCGTTTGGCGCTCGAACTTGTCGCGGCCATGGAGCATGTGGTCGGACCTCAAACCCAGATTGCCACCGTGTGCATCGGCCCCGAAGACGATATGGAAAAACGCCGCGCTGAAATCGTAAAAGCGGTGGACGGCGTCAACGCTGGTGAAGGCGTGGTTGTTTTGACCGATATGTTCGGCGGAACGCCGTCCAATTTGGCAATTTCCATTATGGATAGTTCGCCGGTCGAAGTGATCGCCGGGGTCAACCTGCCCATGCTCATCAAACTCGCCTCCGTGCGCGGCACCGAATCATTGCAGTCTGCGGTTTCTCACGCGCAGGAAGCAGGACGAAAATATATCAACGTCGCCTCGGCGTTGCTCACTCAAGAAAAAAAAGCTCAAGGATAGCCCCGGAAGTGCGTCGGCCGGTTCTCGCGCCGGTATTGCTCGGAAGGCGGGTCAGGACAAACACCAATGACGGGTGACCAAAAGCGGCGTCAGGTCGAAATATGCAACGGCAAAGGACTACATGCCCGCGCCGCCGCGAAATTCTGCAAGACGGCGGCGAAATTCGAAGCCGAGATAAAAGTCGCAAAAGGGCTTTCGGAAGTATCCGGCGGCTCCATCATGGGCCTCATGATGCTGGCCGCAGGCCAAGGCACCGTCATTGAGATCAAAACGTCCGGCCCTGACGCGGACGACGCGCTCGAGGCCCTCTGCCAGTTGGTGGCAAACAAATTCGATGAAGAGTAAGACAAAGTCATCCGCCGCATCCAAAAGCCGTGAGCGGATATTTAACGGGCAGCCTGTCGGCGCGGGCGTCGCGATCGGCTCCGTCTATCGCTATGACTCACGTGCCGTCGTCCAGGTCCACGAAACGCGCATAGCCGCCGGCAAAATCAAATCCGAACAAACGCGCTTCGAACAAGCGGCCGAAAAAGCCGCCGATCGGGTGGGCGTGCTCCAGGCCAAGGCCCAGCGGATGAAAACAGCGGCGGGCGAAGAGCTTGGATACATTCTCGACGCGTACCAGCAAATGCTGAGCGGGTCGCGGCTCATTCGCGGCGTCCAAAAGCGCATCGCAGACGAACAGATCAACGCCGAGGCGGCGGTCGTCAAGGAAATCGGCCTTATGACCGAAGCCTTCGCGGCCATGGAAGATCAGTACCTATCGGCCCGTGTCGCCGATATCCGGGAAATCGGACGAAGATTGGTAGAAAGCCTGGGACAAAACACGCCGGTCGGTATCGGAAATGTCCCGCGCAATGCCATCGTGGTAGCGGATGAACTATCACCGGCGGATACGGCGCTGCTGGACCCCGAACAAGTCGGCGGACTTGCAACGACCCTCGGCGGAGCGGAAAGCCATATGGCGATTGTCGCGCGGTCTTTAGGCATACCGGCTGTCATCGCCGTCCCCGATCTTATCGACAACGTTGAGACTGGCGAGACCATTGTCGTGGATGGTTCCGACGGGACCGTGATCGTCTCACCGTCCGCGGCGACCCTAAAAACATACCGCCAAAAGCGGGCAAGCTTCCTGCGATCGCTACGGGGGCTTCAAAAACTGAAATCCGTCCCCGCAATTACGAAAGACGGGTTCCGCGTCAGTTTGATGGCCAATATCGAACTGCCTTCCGAGCTGGAAGCGGTGATTGAAACCGGCGCGGAAGGGATCGGTTTGTTCCGCAGCGAGTTCATGTTCATGAATCGCCCGGACCTTCCCTCCGAAGACGATCAAACGAAGGAGTTATCAAACGTCGTTCAGAAACTGGACGGGCGTCCCGTGACGGTCCGCATACTGGATATCGGTGCAGACAAATTAGGTGAAGCCGTGGGATTGAAACCCGGGCCAAATCCGGCTCTCGGGTTGCGTGCCATTCGATTTGCCCTCGCCCGGCGCAAAATACTGATGACCCAACTCGCCGCGATCCTGCGGGCTGGTGCTTTGGGCCCCGTTCGCATTCTGCTGCCCATGGTGTGCACCGTCGATGAAGTCAGGGAAGTCAGGGATGTGCTTGCGCGCGTGGCCCGCAAGCTGAAACGGCGCGGCACCAAAATCGCCGACCCTCTTCCGCCGGTGGGCGTCATGATCGAGATTCCAGGCGCGGCACTGGCCGCCGACGCGCTAGCCGCTGAATCGGATTTCTTCGCCATCGGCACGAACGATCTGACGCAATACACGTTGGCGATCGATCGCGCGGACGAACAAGTCGCTTATTTGTACAATCCGCTTCATCCGGCGGTTTTGCGCCTTATTCAATTTTCCGCCGAGGCGGCATCCGCCGCAGGTATCCCCGTTTCGATCTGCGGTGAAATGGCGGGCGATGAGCGAATGACACCTATTTTACTGGGTTTTGGAATCACAGAGTTGTCGATGGCCCCGGCCAGCTTGCCTCACGTCAAAAAAGCCGTTCTGGATCTCAATCTTTCGGCGATTACCGGACGTGTCCGCCGCTTGACCAGCGAGTCCGACCCGGGACGCCTCAAAGTTCTGCTCGACTACATTTCCAAGGCAAAATAGGGCTCAGGTTGCTAGATTCCGGCGCGGCTGCTATACGGCGCGCCACCCCGGTTTGATCATTGTACGCGCCGCGCGGCGCCCAGGAGAAACATCAGGATGAACTTCAGCGACTACAAAGTTAAGGACATTGGGCTTTCCTCTTGGGGCCGGACTGAAATCGCCATCGCGGAAACGGAAATGCCCGGCCTAATGGCCATTCGCGAAGAATATGGCAGCAAGCAGCCCTTGAAAGGCGCGCGCGTCGCCGGCTCCCTGCACATGACCATTCAAACCGCCGTCCTGATTGAAACACTCAAACACCTTGGCGCTGATGTCCGGTGGGCGTCGTGCAATGTGTTTTCCACTCAGGACCATGCGGCAGCGGCTATCGCCGCAGGCGGCACCCCGGTGTTTGCGCACAAAGGCGAGTCACTGGAGGAGTATTGGGATTACACCCACAAGATATTTGAATGGAGCGACGGCGGAGCACCCAATCTCATTCTCGATGACGGCGGAGACGCCACATTGCTCATCGTTCTTGGCGCCCAGGCCGAAACCGACCCTTCGGTAATTTCCAAGCCCACCAATGAAGAAGAAACCGTGCTGTTCGCCGCGATTGCAAAGCGCCTCAAGGAACAGCCGGGCTGGTACTCGAAAGTCAAAGCAAGCCTTAAAGGGGTGAGCGAGGAAACCACCACAGGCGTGCATCGTCTTTATCAAATGGCAAAAGACGGCCGTCTTCCCTTTCCAGCCATCAACGTCAACGACAGCGTGACCAAATCGAAATTCGACAACATTTATGGCTGCCGCGAAAGTTTGGTGGACGGCATTCGCCGCGCCACCGACGTGATGATGGCAGGCAAGGTTGCCGTGGTGAACGGTTTCGGCGACGTCGGCAAAGGTTCGGCGGCATCTCTCCGTCAGGCCGGCTGCCGCGTGATGGTAACCGAAGTTGATCCCATCTGCGCCCTGCAAGCGGCGATGGAAGGCTATCAAGTCGTGACCATGGACGACGCCGCATCTCAGGGCGACATCTTTGTCACCGCAACGGGCAATCTTGATGTGATTACGGTCGATCACATGCGGGACATGAAAGATCGCGCCATTGTCTGCAATATCGGGCACTTCGATACGGAAATTCAGGTTGAAGCGCTCAAGAATTTCAAATGGCACAATGTGAAGGCGCAAGTGGACGAAGTTGAGTTTCCCGACGGCAAGCGGATTATCCTGCTGGCCGAAGGCCGCCTCGTGAATCTGGGATGCGCAACAGGCCACCCCAGCTTTGTCATGAGCGCGTCCTTCAGCAATCAGGTGCTGGCCCAGATGGAGCTTTGGAACAACGGCGCCAAATACGAAAATAAGGTCTATGTGCTGCCCAAGCACCTGGACGAGAAGGTCGCCGAATTCCATCTCGCCAAGGTGGGCGCCAAATTGACCAAACTGTCAGAGCGTCAGGCCAGCTACATCGGCGTTAAGCCCGCAGGACCCTTTAAGCCTGAAACCTACCGCTATTAACCACTTCGCCTTATAGTGGGCGCTCCGGCCATGGGGCCGGAATATCGCGCAAGGACTGAAGAGGGGTGCGGTGCCCGGCGACATTTCGGAGCTGTTGACGCCGCCGGTTCTGACCGGTTTGGCCGCGGTGCTGCTGCTGGTACCCCCGGCAGCGTGGGCGCTTTGGCGCCAGTACACTCTGTGGCAACGCGCCGAGCAGGAAACAGACAAGGCGCTTTACACGCGCGATGCCGTTCAAGCGGCATTGGAGACGGCGCCCGAAGGCTATTTCGCCTGGTTTCATCAGCCGATTACCGAAGACAACATCGACGCCCAGGCGCTGCCTGTATTTCGTACAGAGGGCTATTGCTCGCGGCGCCTTGCCGTCCTGCTCGATTTATTTCGCGGCATGGAGTCCGGATTCAGCGAAGTGTTGGAGGGATTCGACAAGACCTCACAGGAGCGGCTGGAGGGCTCGATCGCCGACTTGCGCGACGGGGGCGTCGGGTTTGAAACCGATTTAGATCACACCGCGACAGGCCGGCGCATTCAAGCGCGCGGTGTTCGCGCGTTGGATGCCTTGGGCCGGACCATGGCCGATGTCGTGTGGATGAACGACGTTACGGAAGGCGTCGCCGCCGTTGATACTTTGACCGAGGAATCAATCTCTCTGCGGCGAGAACGCAACCTTTTAAAGGCGGCTTTGGACGGTATTTCCAATCCGGTGTGGCTGCGCGACGACGATCTTTCACTCATTTACTGCAACGACGCTTATGTGAAGGCGGTAGACGCAAAAGATCACGCTGACGTTGTCGCCCGCGGGCGCGAGATTGCGCCGCGTGTTGCCGTTCGCGAGGTCCGCGCATTGGCGGCAACGGCGCGCGCGTCGGGCGAAACGCGGCGAAGTCCGTTTCACATGGTGATCGACGGCAGCCGCCGCCTCATGGAGGTCACTGAATCTCCGGTCGACAAAAATGAACGTGGCTCTGAGCAACCGGATACCGCTTCGCTGTTTTCTGACGGCACCGGCCGGATGACTGCGGGCAGCGCCTATGACGTGACCCGCCAAGAGGAACTCGAAACAAGATTGAAACGGGAAGCGGCAGCGCATGCCGAGGTTTTGGAACGGCTCAGAACCGCCATCGCCATCTTCGGCCCTGACACGCGGTTGATCTTTTTCAACACCGCCTTTGCCGACCTTTGGGACCTGACGCCCGAATGGCTCAAAGAAACCCCGACCTACGCAACCGTTCTCGATGCCTTGCGGGCCGAACGCCACCTGCCCGAGGTCGCCGACTTCCCGGCCTATAAAGAAAAGGAACTGGCGCGGTTCACGTCGCTTCTGGAGCCGACGGAAGATGTGCTTCACCTGCCCGGCGGCGGAACGCTGCGGCGTGTGGTCGCGCCGCACCCCATGGGCGGTCTTCTCACAACCTACGAGGACATTACCGATAAACTTGCTCTGGAGCGCTCGTACAACACGTTGATCGCCGTTCAGCGCGAGACCATCGACAACCTTCAGGAAGCCGTGGCGGTGTTCGGCCCGGAAGGGGAATTGCGCCTTGCCAATCCCGCCTTCGCCGATTTGTGGAATTTGGAGTTGGACTCTTTGCGCGAGGGCCCTCTTCTGGCCGATGTCATAGACGCCTTCAAAGAGTTCTTCGACGATGCCGCTGTTTGGGCACGTCACCGCACGGTCATGCTCGCGGCTTTGGACAGCGAGAAGCAACGCGCGGCTCAGCAGGGCCGCGTCGTGCGCACCGACGGATCGGTGCTCGAGTTTATTTCCGTGCCCCTGCCCGACGGCGGCGTCCTCTTCTGCTACAACGACGTATCGGCCCCTGAACGGGTTGCCCAGGCCCTGCGCGGTCGCGCTGAAGCGCTGACGGCCACCGACAAGCTACGCACGGAATTTTTGACAAACGTCGCGTCTGAGTTGGAAGGGCCTGTTTCAAGCATCGGCGCGCTCGCGAAAAGATTGGCTGGCATTAAACCGGTACAGCCCGCCGCCGTGGTCAAAGACATTATCGATGCATCGTCAACCTTGAAGACGCTAGTCGAAGACGTGCGCGATCTCTCCGGTGTCGAAACGGGACAGCAGACGCTCAAACTGGATTCGTTTGATATTGCGGATGCCATGAACCGCGTTGCAACAATGACGCGAGAGTCGTTCAAGAGAAACGGCGCGAGCCTCACGATTGATTGCCCGGATGATATCGGGTGGATGGTGGGCGACGCTGCGCGCATCAAACAAACACTTTATCATCTGCTGACAGGTGCCTTGAAAAACCTGCCCGACGACAGTGCCATTACGCTTTCCGCAAAGCGCGAAAGCGGCGCCAACTCAGACGTAACTTTTGCCGTACGGCATACCTCGAACGGTCACACGAAAGGCGGCCTCGGCGTTTACCTTGCGCAGCGCATTGCCGAATTGCACGGAGGCAACTTGAAAACGGATACCGATGGCGAGGACATGCTTATCTCGTGCAAATTGCCCGTGGGTGCGGGCGCGCCCGGCGCTTCGCGCGCAGCCGGAAACTGATCTGCGTTCATGTCCGACCAATCCTTAGAGACCGAAAGCGGTGCCGTTGATCTGCCAACGGAGCAAGACACCGTGGACTTCGGCACAAAGCTGGCCGGACAAGTCCGGCCCGGGGACGTGATCGCACTTCAAGGGCCTTTAGGCGCCGGAAAAACGACCCTGGCCCGCGGTTTCATCCATGCACTGACTGGGGCCGAAGAGGAAGTCGTCAGTCCGACCTTTACGCTTGTGCAGACCTATGACACGCCTGTGGGGACCGTTTGGCATTTTGATCTATATCGCCTGAACGATCCGGAAGAAGTATGGGAATTGGGCCTGGAGGAAGCGATGGCCGGAGGCATCACACTTATAGAATGGCCCGAACGCATGGGTGCACATGTGCCGCGCGGCTGTCTTCATGTCGAGCTTTCGAACGACCCGAAAGAGTCTAGAAGAACTGCACGGATTTCATCGCCGCCGGAATGGCAAGGCAGAATAAAGACCGTGGTGGACCGTGCCGACTGATCGGGAGCAAGTCATACAGTCGTTTTTAAGCGAGCATGGCTGGGCGAGTGCAAAGCGCTGGCGTCTGGCCGGCGATGCCTCGTTCCGCAAATATGACCGGCTGGAGAAAAATCAGGAGCGTGCCGTCCTCATGGATGCGCCGCCACCGCAAGAGGATGTGCGCCCTTTTGTCAGCGTCGGCCGCCACCTCTTTGATCGAGGGTTTTCCACGCCAAAAATATTGGCAGAGGATTCGAACGCTGGGCTTTTGCTTTTGGAGGATCTTGGCGACGAGACCTACACGCGTTTGTTGGCGGCGGGTCACGGCGAACGCGAGTTATATACGCTGGCGACGGACGCCCTGATTGCGTTGCATCGCATGGGCAAAAAGGACTCCAATCCGCCCGGTGTCATTTCTTATGAGACGCCGCGCCTTCTGGAAGAAGTTGGGCGGTTGCACGCCTGGTATCTTCCCATGATCGGCGCGCCAGAACTGGCCGCTGATACGATCAAGAAATACGAAAACATTTGGAAGACCGCGTTGCCGTTGGCGTGGAAAGCGCCGACGTCGCTTATTTTGTTCGACTATCACGTGGACAATCTTTTACTGCTGCCCGAGCGAGAAGGCATCAAGGCCTGTGGCTTGCTCGATTTCCAAGATGCCGTGATGGGCCCGGTGACTTACGACTTCATGTCATTGCTAGAGGATGCGCGGCGCGATGTTGATCCGGCTATCATTGTCGACATGAAAAGAAGATACTTGGACGCGTTCCCTGCCCTCACCCAGGAAGACTTCGACACGTCATGGGCCGTGATGGCGGCGCAGCGTCATATGCGCGTGATCGGAACCTTCGCGCGCTTGAAGTTGCGCGATAACAAGCCCCATTACCTTCAGCACATGCCGCGCCTGTGGCGCTACATGGATCAATGTCTTGCCCACCCCGTTCTGTCGGATCTGAAATCATGGCTGGACGAGCATGTGCCGCCCAACATGCGCGTGGTGAAACCATGAGCGGTACGATACCGAAAACAGCGATGCTGCTCGCGGCCGGCCTCGGCACGCGTATGCGCCCGCTGACCGACAACATGCCAAAGCCATTGATCGAGGTAGGCGGCAAGGCGCTCATTGATTGGACCCTTGATCAAATTGCCGAAGCCGGCGTCGAAACCGCTGTCGTGAATGTGCATCACAAAGCGCAAATGCTGACCGACCACTCGAGAGGTCGCGATAAACCTAAAATCTTCATTTCTGATGAAACCGCACTGCTTCTCGACACCGGCGGCGGCGTTGTCAAAGCTCTACCTTTGCTGGGCGACGCGCCTTTTTTTGTTTTGAATTGCGACGGCATTTTGCTGGGCCGCCCGATCGAATCCTTGATGCGCATCTGGAAGCCGGATGAAATCGATATCGCGATGCTTGTCCATCCGCGTGAAACGGCGCATGGCTTCGACGGCGCCGGGGATTTCTTTGTCGACGAGACAGGCCATTTGGAACGCCGGGGCAAAGCAAACGCCGCACCCTTTGTTTATGCCGGCGCCTATATCCTTCACCCGCGTGTTTTGAAGAATAGAACACCTGAACCGTTTTCAATGAACGAGATCTGGGACAAGGCGATCACGGCGGGGCGCATGAAAGCCGTTGTGCATGCCGGGGAGTGGTTTCATGTCGGTACGCCGGACGCAGTTGGGAAAACCGACGCGGCACTGCGCGCACGATGACCTCAAAACCTAAAACGTGGCGTGACTTGGCACAGGCGAAACCCGCCGTGTTCACCATCGCACCACATCTGCCGTTCGTCGATGCGCTCGCTCAAGGCATTTTGCATGACACCGGGGATGATCCGCTTGCGTTGTCGACGGTCACCGTTCTTTTGCCGACGCGGCGCGCGTGCCGTTCAATGCGTGAAGCGTTTTTAAGATTAAGTAATGGCAAACCACTATTGCTGCCGCGCTTGATGCCGCTGAACGATTTGGATGAAGAAGAAGTTTTATTTTCGTCCTTCGCGGCGGCGGAAAGCGCGGAGGATATTCCCCCGCCCATTGCACCGCTGAAACGTCAGCTTCTTTTGGCGAAAATGATTCAGGAAAAAAGTGATGTGCGCGCGGAACATGCCATTCGCTTGGCGGAAGAGCTCGGAAAACTTCTGGATCAGGTGCAGACCGAGCAGCTGACTTTTGAGCGGCTGAAAGATCTGGTGCCGGACGACTACGCGGAACATTGGCAGGTCACGCTGGAATTTTTGGAAACCCTGACAAAGGCTTGGCCGAAAATTTTGAAGGGCGAGGGCGCCGTGGACCCGGCGGAGCACCGCAACCTGGTTTTTGCCGCCCAGGCGCGCATTTGGGACGCAAAAGGCGCGGCTGGGCCGGTTATTGCCGCCGGTTCAACCGGCTCCATTCCCGCGACGGCGGCGCTTTTAAACACGGTCGCGCACATGGAAAACGGTGCGGTGGTGCTGCCGGGATTGGACCAAAACCTCACGGATGAAGACTGGTCCGCCGTGGACGAAAGCCACCCACAGTACGGTTTTAAGCAGCTTTTGCGCCGGTTTGAGGTGCCTCCCAGCACGGTTCAGCCGTGGCCCCTGCACGGTGATAGCGCGCGTTTGTCACGGTTAGGCACACAAATAAGCACGGTTAAGACGCAATTTGTCACGGAAGTGATGCGCCCGGCCTCCACTACACATATTTGGCGAACAATTCCCTCGATGGACTCCTCGGCGGTTGAAGGTTTGACGGTCGTCGACTGTCCGGCGCCGCGCGAAGAAGCCGAAGTGATTTCGCTGGCGATGCGCGAAGCGCTCACCGTCGAGGGACGCACGTGCGCGCTGGTGACTCCCGACCGCGCGTTGGCCGAGCGCGTGTCGGCGGAATTGAAACGCTGGGAGATCGACATCGATGACTCGGCGGGCAAGCCGTTGCACAAAACCCCGCCGGGCGCGTTCTTGAGACTCACGGCGGTGATGGTCGCCGAGGATTTTGCGCCGGTGCCCACATTATCTGTTTGCAAACATCCGCTGGCGAGCGGCGGCATGGACACAGCCGAATTCAGAAAACTCACCCGGCGCGCGGAGATGAGTCTGTTGCGCGGCTCGCGCCCACCGGCTGGACTGAACGGACTTAGAAAACTTTCCGGAACGCTTACGAACGAAAAAGCCGAGGCCGAAGCCTGGATCAAATGTTTGAAAACGTGCTGCGGCGAATTCGAAAAGGTGATGAACAAAGAGTCCGTCGGTCTTTTGGAAATTCTGAACGCGCATATGGCCGCAGCCGAAGCGCTGGCGGCGTCGAAAGACTCACCCGGCCCTTTGCGTCTTTGGGCGGAAGACGCCGGTGAAGCGGCGAGCGCGTTCATCGCCGAGCTTGCGCAGTATTGCGAGGCGCTGCCGCCGATCTCGCCGCTGGAGTATCCCGCGCTTTTGGAAACGCTGATGAGCGCGCGGGTGGTGCGCCCGCGGTTCGGCAAGCATCCGCGCTTGCATATTCTGGGGCCGCTCGAAGCGCGCCTGCAAAGGTTCGATGTTTTGATTCTCGCCGGGCTCAACGAAGGCACCTGGCCCAATGAGCCCGCGCCCGATCCGTGGATGAGCCGGCCCATGCGCGCGAAGTTCGGCCTGCCCGCGCCCGAGCGGCGCATCGGCCTTGCGGCGCACGATGTTGCCCAGTCCATGTGCGGGCCGCGCGTGATCATGACCCGTTCGGAGAAAGTGGACGGCACACCCACGGTTCCCTCGCGCTGGCTGATGCGCCTTGAACGCGCCGTCGAAGCCGCTGATCTAGAAAATGCGTTCCGCCGGGAAAACCATAAATGGCTGCCGTTTGCGAAAGAACTGAGCGCGCCGGAGGCCTACGACAAATCGGAACCCCCGCCCGCGCCCAAGCCGCCGGTGGACGCGCGCCCACGCAAACTGTCTGTCACCGAGATCGAAACCTGGATGCGCGATCCCTACAGCATCTATGCCAAGCATGTCCTGAAGCTGCGCCCGCTCGAACCGTTGGACCAGGACGTGAGCGCCGCCGATTACGGCTCGCTGGTCCATCACGCCTTGCACACATTTATTGAAGCGCACCCCACCGGCCCACTGCCCAAAGACGCGTTTAAAAAACTCCTGAAGATCGGCGACGAGATTTTCGACAAAGAAGCCTTGCGCCCCGGCGTGCTGGCTTTTTGGCAACCGCGCTTTGAGCGCATCGCCGAGTGGTTTGTGAACACTGAAGACGCGCGCCGCCACGAACTCTCGCAATCCTTCACGGAAATTTCGGGTGCGATGACCCTGCGCGGCCCGGCAGGCGCGTTCACGCTGACGGGCAAGGCCGATCGCATCGACCGCACGAAAGATGGGCGCATCACCGTCATCGATTACAAGACCGGCACGCCACCGTCCGATGAAGAGGTCACCGCCGGATTTTCACCTCAATTACCATTAGAAGCCGCCATGATCGCGGCGGGCGGGTTCGAAGGCGTGCCCAAAGGCAAACTCGATGCGCTGAGCTTTTGGCATTTGCACGGGCGCAATGACGGCGGCAATGAGCACGTTGTGGACGGGGAAACCGAAGCCCTGGCCGCCGAAGCGCGCAAGGGCCTTTCCGAGCTCATCGCCAAGTTCGACGATCCGAAAACACCATATGAAGCGCGGCCCAATCCGGCCTATGCCCCGGTCTACAGCGACTACGGCCATCTGGCGCGCGTGAAGGAATGGGCCGCGGGCGAGGACGAGTCATGAGCCGCGTTGACGCCATTGCCGTTGCCAACCGGGCCCAACGCAAAGCGGCGGAACCGGACGCCAGCGTGTGGGTGAGTGCCTCGGCTGGATCGGGCAAAACCAAAGTTCTCACCGACCGCGTACTCGCGCTGTTGCTGGCGGGCACGGCGCCTCACCGCATTTTGTGTCTCACCTTTACCAAGGCAGCGGCGGCGGAAATGAGCAATCGCATTTCCGCACGCCTCGCCAAATGGGCGACGGCGGACGACGATGAACTGCGTGGCGATGTCGCCCCGCTGGTGCAAGGCGATGCGGACGGCGTGGCCTTGAAACGCGCACGGCAGTTGTTCGCCAAGGTGTTGGATGCACCGGGCGGCATGCAAATCTCCACGCTTCACGCGTTTTGCCAATCGTTGCTGCGGCGGTTCCCGTTGGAAGCGGACATCGCGCCGCACTTCGCGCTGATGGACGAGCGCGATGCCACTGAGGCCTTGGACGAAGCGAAAGAAGATACAATCTCGCACGCCCACGAGGAAGACGATGATGATCTCGCCGGGACACTGGCAGTTCTCACCGCGCGCGTGCACGAAATGAATTTCGGCGACCTCATGGGCGCGCTTGTGGCCGGACGCGCAAAACTTGCGCGCATGTTCGAAAAACACAACGGCCTCGACGGCGCCATTGCCGCCATGCGCGCTATGCTGGGGCTGCTGCCGAACGATTCCGAATTCAGCGTGATCGAGGCGGCCTGCGCGAACGATGCCTTCGACGGCGAGGCTCTAAAAAACGCCGCGCAGGCTTTGGCCGAAGGCACGAAAACAGACGTGGACCGCAGCCAGGGTATTTCCGATTGGCTGGGCGTGCCCAAAACGCGCCTTAAAACATTCGAGGCCTATGCGCGGTGCTATCTAACCCAGGGCGGAGACATCCGCGCAAAGCTGGCGACCAAAAAAGTCGCCGAAGCTCACCCCGAAGCCGTTGAAGCGCTGTCTGTTGAAGCCGAACGCATTCAATCCATCAAAGCGCGGCTGAAAGCGGTGCGTGTTGCCGAAGGTACCGCCGCCCTCATGCGCATCGGCGCGGACATGCTGGTGCGGTACAGCGCGGATAAGGCCCGGCGCGGGTTGATGGATTACGACGATCTGATTCAGATCACCCGACAGCTATTGGAACGTCCCGGTGTCGCCGAATGGGTGCTGTACAAACTCGACGGCGGCATCGATCACATTCTCATCGACGAAGCGCAAGACACCAACCCCGACCAATGGGCCATCGTCAAACCACTGCGCGTGGAGTTCTTTGCCGGCGAAGGGCGGCACGAAGAGTTTTCCGATGCACCGCGCACGGTGTTCGCGGTGGGCGACCGCAAGCAGTCCATCTACAGCTTTCAGGGCGCGGCCCCCGGCGAGTTCGACCGAGTGCGCGCGGAAACCGCACACGAAGTGGAGAGCGCGGGCCTGCGCTGGGAAGACGTGGACATGAACGTGTCCTTTCGCTCGACCGAGGCTGTGCTGAACGCGGTTGACGCAGTGTTCGATCTGGACGGTGCGCGCGACGGCGTTGCGCTGGATGAGGACGATAAGATTGCGCACCTGATTGCCCGCCAAGGACAGGCCGGTGTCGTCGAACTTTGGCCGGCGCTGGAGCCCGAAGCCACCGACGCGCCGCAAAGCTGGAAGCCGCCGGTGGAACGGTCCAAGGGCGACAACCCGCAAAACAGATTGGCGATGCTTGTGGCCGCGCGCATCACGCAGATGGTGGAAGGCGGCGAAATGCTGGAGGCGAAGGGCCGCGCGATCTGTCCCGGCGATATCATGGTGTTGGTGCGCCGGCGCACCGGCTTTGTCGAGGAACTGGTGCGCCAGCTGAAACAGCGCCACATCGCAGTGGCTGGTGTGGACCGCATGGTGCTCACCGATCAATTGGCGGTGATGGACCTGATGGCCTTGGGCGAATTCCTGCTGCTGCCCGAGGACGATCTGACCTTGGCCACGGTATTGCGGTGTCCGCTGATCGGCTTAAGCGAGGATGATCTCTTTGCGATTGCGCACGGGCGCAAAGACAAAAATTTATGGGAGGCTCTGTCGGCCCATGCGGGCGCGGACGACCTCTTCGGCGCGGCGCATAAAATGCTGGAAGACCTGCTGGGTCTTGCCGATTTCATGACGCCGTCCGAGCTGTTCGGCCATGTGCTGATTGCCTGCCATGGGCGGCGCAAACTTTTGGAGCGTTTGGGCGCGGATGCGGACGATCCCATCGATGAGTTCCTGAACCTTGCCCTCAACTACGAGCGCACCCACCCGCCCTCGCTGCAAGGCTTCCTACATTGGCTGAACACCAGCGAAGCGGAGATCAAGCGCGACTTGGATCAGACCGGCATTGATGCGGTACGGGTAATCACCGTGCACGGGGCCAAAGGCTTGCAGGCGCCCATCGTGTTCCTGCCGGATACAACGCAGGTACCGGTGATGCGCGATCAGCTGTTGTGGACCGATGAGGACTCACGTCTGTTGTTGTGGGCCTCGAAGGCCGACGACATCGATCCGTTGACGGCGGACTTGCGCGAGGCGGCCAAGATCACCCAGGAGCGCGAATATCGACGGCTTCTCTACGTGGCCATGACCCGCGCCGAGGATCGGCTATATGTATGCGGCTGGAAAACCCAGAGGCCGCGCAAGTTCGAGGAGAGTTGGTACAGCCTGATCCGCGAGGGGCTCGCGTCCAAACCGCAAACAATAGAAGAAGCCGACGGGTTCCTCGCCGCCAATGCCCTGCCTGATGCGAATGTGCTGCGCCTTGCGTGCAAACAAACGGTGGAGGTGAAACCCGAGCAGGCGCCGACAACCATCTCGCCCATCAAGCCGTTGCCGCCTTGGGGGCGCGAAGCGCCTACGCCCGAACTCGATCCACCACAGCCGCTGACACCGTCCCGCGCAGCGCGCAGCGAACCGGCAGTGAACCCACCCTTGAAGGACGATGGGCGCAAGCGATTCCAGCGCGGGCTGATCATCCACCGCCTGCTGCAAAGCCTGCCCGATCTGCCGGTGGCGCGGCACAAGGATGCAGCGATGGCCTTTGTCGCACGGCCCGGCTGGGGGTTGGAGAGCGCCGAGCAAGACGAGATCGTGTCCGAAACCCTTGCGGTGATCGAAACCAAAGACTTCGCGCCGCTGTTTGCGCCCGGCTCGAAAGCCGAGGTTTCACTGACCGGTCTGGTCGGCAAGTTCTCGGTCTCCGGGCAAGTGGACCGGCTGGCGATTACGGACACGGATGTGTGGATCATCGACTACAAAACCAACCGCCCGCCGCCGCGCAAGGCCGAAGACGTGGACGCCGCCTATGTCTTCCAGATGGCCACGTACCGCGCCGCCCTGCACGCCATTTACCCAAACCACGCCATTCATTGCGTGCTCTTGTGGACCCACGGCGGAGAGACCGGCCCGTTCACCATGGAAGTGGACGGCGCGGCAATGGATGAGGCGCTTTGCGGCGCTGATCTGATATAGTCGGCTGATGGACGACGTCTTCGAACACGCCAATTCCAATGTCGCGCCGATCACGGACGACGACGTGCACGGCGCATTTATCCGCGAGGCCTGGTACTACGCCCTGCCCTCCCGCGATTTAAAACCGGGCGCGATGGTACATCGGACTTTGCTGGGCGAGCCGGTGCTGATCGGGCGGCGTTCGAACGGCGAAGTATTCGCGCTGTGCGATACGTGCCCGCATCGTGGAACTTTGTTGTCACGCGGCGCATTCAACGGCACCGAGGTGCAATGCCCCTATCACGGCTGGCGCTTTCGCGCCGACGGACAATGCACGGCGATTCCTTCGCAGACCAAAGGTCAGAAACCGCAGCCGCAGGACATTCGTGCGAAGACCTATGAAGTGGCCGAACGCCAGGGTAACATCTGGGTGTATATCGGCGCGAAAAAAACTGGTCTGCCGCCGGTGCCCGAAGTGCCCGCCATCGGCGAGAAGTTTCAGCTGCATGTGTCGATGCGCTTTGACTGCAACTTCGATTTGGCCGCCATCGGGTTAATGGATCCGGCCCACGGCGCCTTCGTGCACAAATCCAAAACCTGGCGCACAGAGGACAGTATTCACGAAAAGCAAAAAGCGTTCTCGCCCTTGCCCGAAAACGAAGGGTTGGGCTGGCGCATGGACCGGCACACCGCTTCACGCAATTCGCGCGCCTATCAATTGTTTTTGGGCGGTGCGCCGGAAACGGAAATCAGTTACCGCATGCCCTCGGTGCGCATCGAACACGCACGCACGGACAAATTCGATTACTGCGGCCTGACCGCCTGCACGCCGGTGAACGAATCCCAAACCAAGGTGCATCATGTGATGTATTGGACCGTGCCGGGCGGCGCGCTGCTGCGCCCGCTCATCCGGCGCATGGCGCGAAGGTTCCTCGATCAGGACCGCCGCGCAGTGATGGCCATGCAAGAGGGCCTCGCGTTCGATCCGCCGACCATGCTGGTGCAGGACGCGGATACGCAAACCCGATGGTACTTTCGACTCAAAAAAGAAATCCTCACCGCGCAGGCCGAAGGCCGCGTGCCAAAAAATCCGATCACACCGGTCACCCTCAGCTGGCGAAGCTGACCGCGCCGCCACAACTTCACTCATGATTATCAATGTGTTACGGGATGCGGTTGTAGACTCCCGCAGCTATAAAACCCTAACGCTCTGATCTGACAATATTTTCCAGCAACCCCTGCGCCGCGCCGCCCGTTATGGACTGGGTGTATGGCGTGGGACGCCGCGTTCGAAACTGGAAAGCGGCTGAGAGACATGGTCACAAAAGAGGAAATTCATGCCCTGATCAAAGGGCGCGTCGGCGCGGAGGACGGGCCAGACTACGCCGCCATGGCAGGGTCCCTGGAGCGCGTGGCGCGCGAGCTCATGATCCAGAGCGAGAAAACCAAGGATAAGGATTTGGCCGTGCGCGCGGCCTATCTGTTCGACATTGTGGATAAAATCCGCGCGGGCTTGGGCCCCCAACATTAGAGAAAATCCGTTCAAATCGAATCGCCGGTGTGAATATCCATTTGTTTTCGCGCGATCTTAACGGAAAACCCATTCCCACTGTTCCTGATCTCGCTCTGATCCCAGGCACTCACCTTGACGGTGCCCCTCCCCCTACCTAGATTCTTCGCTCATCTGTAAAAAGCACGCGGGCCCGCGTGCCAGCGAATAAAGGATTCCAAATATGAAACAAGTATCGGACGACTCCTTCGAAGCGGACGTTTTGAAGGCCGACGGCCCCGTGCTGGTCGACTTCTGGGCGGAGTGGTGCGGTCCTTGTAAGCAAATTGCGCCATCACTGGAAAAACTGTCCGGTGAATACGGCGATAAACTGACGTTCACCAAAATCAACATTGACGAAAATCCGAACACGCCGACGCAGTTCGGTGTGCGCGGCATTCCGACGCTGATGATCTTCAAGGACGGCCAGGTCGCGGCCATGAAAGTGGGCGCGCTGCCGGAAAGCAAGTTGAAGGAATGGGTGGAAGAGTCGATTTAAATTCTACCATACCTGAATTTTCGAAAGACCCCGCCTCACCGGCGGGGTTTTTTGATTTTGCGGCCCGGTTTATTATATTTTGTGTGCTGAAAGGAGATCAGGCATGCAATGCCCGGAATGTGAGGCCTTACCCGAAATCGACTATCCGGAAGCGGATTTGTATTTCTGGCTTCCTCTGGCGCACACCCACTCGAAAATAGCCGCGCTGCTGGAAGACTCGAATCTGCAATTCGAAGACCTGGGCCATCAGGCCTTGCGGGTATCGATTCACGACGCCGATATGCGCCCCTTCCTTCTTCGCGTGCGCGGCGCATTGACCGGACAGGAATTGTCCAACGCCAATGCCATGGCGCTGCCCCGAGGCGAAGAGCCCGGACCGTCCAACTTTTCCAAAGTTATTTCTCTGTCCAAGCTTATCGGCCTGTCCAGCGGCAAGTGGCTGCGGGGGTTGGTGTTCGGCACGCTGGAACCGCTGTCCGATCTCGATCAGAAAGTCGCCTTCGGCGATATCCAACTGAGCTACGAGAACGAGCCCTTCCAATCGATGATGAAACAGTTGGCCGCGGAGGGCACGAGCTTGGCCGGCATGGAAAAGGTGCCGGGTCTCGCCGAGCTTTCGCCGTGGACGCGCGCCGAGGCGGCGCGGCTTTTGGCCGCCGGCGGTCAGGTGATGTGCTTTGCCGGAGAAACGGCGGCGGTGAAAGTGCCGAAAGGCGCAAAACTGTCCATGCCCCCGGTCAACCGCGGCATGATCAAGGACTTGGGCCTGGTGTTGCCGCGCATTGCCTTGGCCGCGCCGCTGGCGGGCACCGGTATCGAGTTGCCGAACATCGATGCGATCCTTTTGCTCGCGCGCTGCGAGAAAGGGCCTGACGGCGCGGTGAAGTCCGCCGCCAAGGTGCTGTCGTTCGGCGAAGGCGAGGTTGTCATCGGCGGCAAGGAGCTCAAAGCCGGTGAAGTCGAAGCGCTGCTGTCAAAGCGTCTGCAGAAACTGGAAGAGACGATGCTCGATAAACTCGCCGAGATCGGCGTGGTGAGCATCGAAAACTGACCGAGAGATTTTTTATGGCACCGTTATTGTTCACGCCCATCACCGTGGGCCCCATTGAGCTTTTTAATCGCATGACGGTCGCGCCCATGTGCCAGTACAGCGCCTCGGACGGCTCGGCGACGGCGTGGCACACGCACCAGCTCATGAACTATGCCATGACCGGCGCGGGCCTGGTGATGGTGGAAGCCACGGCGGTGGAGCGGCGCGGGCGCATTTCACACGGATGCCTCGGTCTTTACACCGATGAAAACGAAGATGCGCTGAACAAAGTGATGACCGATGCCAGGCGCGTGGCCCCGCCCGGCACGCGCTTCGGGATTCAGCTCGCGCACGCGGGCCGCAAGGCGTCAGTACGCCGTCCCTGGGAAGACGGCAAGGCGCTGGGGCCAGGCGAAGACCCCTGGCAGACGGTGGCGGCCAGCGACCTCGCCTTTTCGCCGAAGCATCCGCCGCCGGTCGCTTTGGACGAAGCGGGTATGGAGCGCGCACGTCAGGCTTTCGTGCAGGCGACCGAGCGCGCCTTGCGCATCGGCTTTGATGTGATCGAGGTGCATTCGACGCACGGCTACTTGCTCGATAGTTTTCTCTCGCCCATCGCCAACACGCGCACCGATGAATACGGCGGCAGTCTGGAAAATCGCATGAAGTTTCCGTTGTCCGTCGCCAAGGCCGTGCGCGACGCGGTGCCGAAGGACAAAATTTTCGGGTTGCGCATCACCGGCACCGATTGGACCGACGACGGCTGGTCGACCGATGATGCGGGCGTTTACGGCAAGGCGCTGAAATCCTTGGGCGCGGATTATCTGTGCGTATCTTCCGGCGGCGTTGCGCCCGGACTGCCTTATCCCACCGGACCGGGGTATCAGGTGCCGTTGGCCGATGCGGTGAAGAAAGCCACGGCACTGCCCACGCGCACGGCCGGGCACATCGTGGTGCCGGAATTCGCCGAAGAGATTTTGCAAAGCGGCAAAGCCAATATGATCAACCTCGCCCGCGCACTCCTGGATAACCCGCACTGGATCTGGCATGCCGCCGACCGCATGGGGGTGAAGGTGACCTACCCGCCGCAGTACGCGCGCGTGAACCCGGCGATGTGGAAAGCCGCGTCCCTCGCCCGCCCGCAGGACTTTCCGCCCGAAACGGACTAGACCCTACGCATAACCCTGATCACTTTCGCTACTCTTTTTGGTGAAGCCCCGCAGCAGGAACGGTGGCGGCGATGGACGTCTGCCGCCAATCAAGAGCTGACGCTTCTAAACCAGGAAGGTATTCCACGCGATCTGGCTGACCTTCCGCCCGAGGAGAGCTTCGATCTCCTCGGGTGAGGTGTCGGGAAATTTCCGCCGGTGAAACTCTTGCGGTTCGGCCTTGACGCGAGCCGTGATCGACGGCGTTCCATCGGCGGGATTGTCCCGCTGCATTTGCATTAATTCCTTCGCGAGGGTCACCGGGCCGAAATGGTCTTCGATACGGCCTTCCCAGGGCTTCGCGTTCTGGACCGCCTCGACAGCCGCTTCGGGCGTTAGGGCCTCGGCGTGCATTTCGGCGGATATACCCACACCGCCGCGCCCCAACCGAACCGCAGGAACGCCGGCCAGATAGGCATCCAAGCCGGTCGTGCATCCGCTGACGTACACAAGGCAGCCCGCATGCTGCAGCGATTCAATCACGCTGCGGCGATCATCGAGCACGATATTCGGTTTGTCGAAAACCCAGATTGAAGGGTCTTCCACCGGATGGGGCCTGACGACGATGCGGTGGGTAGGAAACGAGGCCGCTAACGCGTCGATGGACGATCGCACAAGCGGCAGCGTATCGCATTCATGGGCGATGCTAGACCGAAGGATATCCACCCAAGCTTGTCCTCCTGCGCTCTTTAGAGGCATGGCCGCGCTTAGAACCTGCCTGACCATCTCATCGAATGTTCGGCCGTTATTGTTGATGTTGCCGGACTGCAGGCATACGAGAATGTCGTCCCCCATCGAGGTTTGATACATCAACGTGCGGGGATTTCCCGTAACCTTCACTTCGGCAGAATACGGAAACGCTTCGGCGTAAGCCGATCCCTGAGCGCAGACTAGATCGGTCAAGACGGCGATGTGAGGATGCGTGGTCGCCGCAATATATGCCGGCGTGGCCTTGATGCCGAAGATCTCCTCGTCCAGCACGGCCGTCATGTGGCCGTGTCCGGCCCACAACGCGATATTTCCCACATCCATACCGTTGACAGATTTAAAGAGTACAACTCCCGGCGGGAAATGAGCGGCCATCGGATGCATGAGCCAGATCGCCCCTATCACGACGCGAAACCCAGCCTCGGCGGCTTCCCTTGCGACAAGCGCCTTCGATTCCAACTCGCGCGCCTTGATCTCGACGGGGAGATAAATCCAAGGATGGATCGGTCTACTCGGCTTTTCTATTTTTTCGAACTTCGGAATAGGACGGCCATCCGCAGCCTTCATCGACTCGTGAATGCGGTCAAACTGTGCAAGCAGCTGAGTCTTATCAAAACGGGTTTCAAGGGCGGGCAAGGATTCTCCTGTATTTTTTGTTCGCAAACGATTCCCTTATTGTGCTCCCGCCAAAGCAAAGGGCCCGTCTTCACGCATAGTCCTGATCGGTTTCGATGCCCTTGTTGGTGAAGTCGCGCAGCAGGAGCGTTGAGACGAAACTGATCCCCGCACAAAACGCCACGTAAAACGCCACCGCGTAGCCGGTATTGTACTGCGCGAGCAGGAACGTGGCGATGATCGGCGCCGGTCCGCCGGCGATGATGGACGTGAGCTGGTAACCCAGCGACGAGCCGGAATACCGCAGGTTACCCTTAAAGCTTTCGGCGATCAACGCCGCTTGAGGTCCGTACATCATATTGTGCGGCAGCAGCGAGAGGGCAATCGCGATGAGAATCAAAGTGGGCGAGCCCGTGCCCATCATTGCAAAGTAAATGAACGCGAATACGGCGGTCGCCGCCGCGCCGATGAGATACATCTTCTTGCGCCCGATGCGGTCGGACAGCCAGCCGAACAACGGAATCCATATGAACGACAGCACCGAGGCGAACAGCACGCCGCGCAACAGGAAGTCGCGGTCCACGCTGAGCTGCTGCGTGCCATAGGCCAGCACAAAGGCGGTGAAGATATAGAACGATGCGTTCTCGCCCATGCGCGCGAAGGCCGAGACAATAATTTCCTTCGGCTGCTCCTTGATCACCTTGAGCATCGGCGCTTCTTCGATTTTGTTTTCCGCCTGCATCTTGCGGAACGTCGGCGTTTCCAGAACACCAAGGCGGATATAAAGCCCGACGACAACCAACAGGAAGCTAAGCACGAACGGAATGCGCCAACCCCAGGTCTCGAACGCATCCTGGGTCATCAGGCTGACGCCGAGCACGACAAGATTGCCGAGGAACAATCCTACCGGCACGCCGAACTGCGGCCAGGAGGCGATAAAGCCGCGATTTTCATTTCCCTTTGCCCATTCCATGGACATAAGCACGGCCCCGCCCCATTCGCCGCCGACACCGATGCCTTGAGCGAAACGCAAAATGGTGAGAATGACCGCGCCCCACATGCCGATGGTTTCATAGGTGGGCACGATGGCGATGAGAAACGTGGAAATGCCCATGATTATCAGCGTGGCGACCAACGTTGCCTTGCGTCCGATGCGATCGCCGTAGTGGCCGAAGATGGCCGCGCCCACGGGCCGGGCGATAAAACCGATAAAGAATGTGCTGAAGGCGAGCAGGGTACCGGTAAGCGGTTCAGATTCCGGGAAAAAGAGCTTGCCGAAAACGAGCGCGGCGACGATGCCGTAGATGAAGAAGTCGTACCACTCGATGGCGGTGCCGATGGTCGAGGCGACCACCGCACGGCGCAGTTGCTTGCGGTGTTCAGCGTCGGACAGTGTGCCCACGGCGTCTTCAGCAGTGCTCATGGATGTTCCCCTTCTTCGCAGCCCCGCCCGCGTGTCTCTTCCCGCGCGGACACTTCAATTCCCTCTCCTTTCATAGAAATGTCGGCGGCGCGCCGTCCAGATAAAAATGAAGATCTGCAGAAATTGACGCGGTGAAGCTTCTAATTCTGCGGCCTTACGCGCACCGGCCCGACGGACAGCAGCCCTCTGACATATTGCAGGACAATCGCCAAATCCGTGCGGAAATTGCCGGCGGTGAACATCGCCTCTTCCACATCCGGCTTGCTCATGCCGAGTTCGGGGTCCGTCGGAAATCCGAAACCGTCACTGAAGGGGTCCAGCTTACCGTTGGCATTGCGGTCGTGAAGAACCGACAAAGCGTAGGTGCCGGCGGCCGGCAGTTCGACGCAGACCCAGGCATCGCCATTCTCGGGCGTGGGAACGTCGATACGCTTGAACACCTTGCCTTCGCCTTCAAGCTTTCGGCGTGAGGCCAGAAAGTCTTCCTGGGTCGCCGGGTACAATTCCACGCGCACGTTGCCTTCGCGGTCCTTAAATCCCCAGACCTGCACCAGTACTGACGGCACACCATAGGTTTGGCACGCTGCGGCATCCGGCCCGACAATGGTCGCCTGCTGCGCGGCGGCGGAAAATACGCCCAAGCACGCAAAGCAAGATAGCAACAGTGAGAATTTAAGGTAGCGCATATCCGGTATTCCTGAGCGAACCTTTGCGAGCCGGACCATACCAGCGGCCCACGCGTATCGTCTTCATAAAAATACGGCGAAGATATGGTTTCACGCCCCTATGTGACGCTGCTATGAAATTGTCCGCACCAAAGGGGATGAAATCATGACGGACCTTACTCCGGCGAAACTCTTCGAACGAATCAGCGACAACGATGTCCTTGCCTTGGCACAAGAGCTGATCCGTTGCCCGAGTTCTTCTTTCGACGAAGGCGCGCTGACCGACCTTCTGTCCGCACATATGAAGAGCCTGGGTATGAGCGTGGAGATCATGGAGGTGCCGCACCCCTTCGATAAGGGCAAAACTTCGCGCCAGCCGGTCGGCGTGCTGAAAGGAAGCGGCGGCGGCAAGAGCCTGATGTTCAACGGCCACATGGACCCCGGGGTGGAGATGAGCGGCTGGTCCGTGGACCCCCACGGCGGATTGTTTAAAGACGGATGGCTGTGGGGCATGGGCGCGCATGACGACAAAGGCGGCATCGCCGCGGCACTGGTTGGCATTAAAGCGCTGATCGAGGAAGGCTGCACACTGCGCGGGGATATCGTGATGTGTCCGGTGGCCGGACATAAATTACTTGGCGCAGGCACGCGCGCGCTGATCGACGCCGGCGTTAAAACCGACTACTGCATCAATATCGAACATTGCGCGAGCACTATTGCAACCACTTGCGTCGGTGTGGTGTTCATTCGCGTGCGCACGTCCTCGCCAGAGCTTTTCTTCCGGCACAACGCCGAAGCCAAGGCGAATTACTTCAATCCCATCGAACAGCAGTGTGAAATCATTCGGCGGTTAGGGACGAGTTTCGAGGAGATCAAACCGGGTGGGTGGATGACGTTCGAGCCGCACCCGGACCTGCCGGGCTTTCCGACCTTGAGTATCGATACTATGCACCGCGAGCACTATCTGTATCGTGGGCGCACGGGCGCTTCGATACGTGAGTGCGATATGACGTTTCAGGTGCGCACGGTGCCGGGCCAAACGGAAGAAACGTTGCGGGCGGACCTTGAGCGCCTGTTTGCCGAGATCAAATCCGAACACCCGGCGTTCAACGCGGAAGTCATGATTCCGGCGGACGGCATCGGCGGGCGCGGTATGGACCCCTGCACGATCGACAAAGGCGATCCCATGGTGCGCGCGCTGGCGGAAGGCCACGAAGCCGCATCGGGCGAGCCGGCGATGCTGGGCGCGGGATTGCGGATCGGGAATGTGGGAGACGGTAATCTGATGCACGCGGCCGGCGTGCCATCGCTGCAATACGGGCCTGGCGATATTCGCATCTATGAGGAATGGCCGGCGGCGGATGAGCGCGTTGAGTTGAGTGAACTCGTGACCAACGCCAAGGCTATGGCGTGGGCGGCCTATAAAATTTGCGCCTGAAGTTTTTAGCGGACCGCAAACAACACGACTTGCGGAAAGAGCGTGATCAGCACGGTCACGGCCATGGTGATCAGAAAAAACGGAAACGCATAACGGGCGATGCGAGCGATGGATTCTCCCGTGAGAGATTCCAATACGAACAAGTTGAATCCCACCGGCGGGGTGATCTGCGCCATCTCCACCACGAGCACGAGAAACACGCCGAACCATACCGGATCGAACCCGGCTGCGACGACCAGCGGCAATGTGATCGGCAGCGTCATGATGATGGTGGACATCCCGTCAAGGAACATGCCCAAGATCAGATAAACAACAAGCAGCGCGAATATGAGCTGCGCGCCGCTCAGTTCCATGGACGCGATAAAGTCAGCCGCAGCCTGGGGCGCACCGAGATAGGCCAGCGAGACGGAAAAGAACGAGCCGGCGGCAAGGATCAGACCGGCCATGCTGGACGTCAGGACCGCGCATAAGAGCGCCGTTTTTAGCGACGATGCATTTAAGCGGCCCTGGCCTGCGCCGATCAGCAGCGCGCCGAATACGCCGACGGCCGCGGATTCTGTCGGACTCGCGATACCGGCATAGAGCGAGCCGATCACGGCTAATATGAGCGCGGTAACGGGAAGCAGTGCGCGCAAACCGCGAATACGCTCGCGCCATGTGGTTGAGTCTTCAGGGCCTGGCGTCAGCGATGGATCGGCCAAGGCGCGCGCACCAACATAGGCGGAATAAAGAAACGCAAGAAGCAGCCCGGGCGCGATTCCGGCAATGAACAGTTTTATGATCGAGGTTTCCGCGAGGACGCCGTAGATGATCAGAATCAAACTCGGCGGAATCAGAAAGCCCAGGGTGCCCGCGCCCGCAAGTGAGCCGATGGCCAGAGACTTGTCATAGCCGCGCGCCAGCAACTCCTTGAGGGTGATGCGCCCCACGGTGAGCGCCGTTGCCGCGGACGACCCGGATACGGCGGAAAACATGGTGCACCCAACTACGTTTACGTGCACCAATTTTCCGGGGAGGCGGTTCGTCCAAGGTGCGAGCCCCCGGAACAGCGATTGAGACAGATCGGTTTGAAACAGGATTTCCGCCATAAGAATGAATAGCGGCAACGCTAATAGCTCCGTACTCGTGGTCACGTTCAGCACACTTAAGGCCAGAATTTTCTCGATGGGCAGATTGGAAATGAACGTCAGCGCAAAAATACCGGCCGCGAATAAGGCAATGAACACCCAGACCCGGGCAAGCAACAACGCGAGCAGGATGCCGCCGATGACACCGCCAGAACCAATCATGGATCCGATCATGACGCCTCGCCCGGCGGTGCGGTCTCAATGGAACGCCCGGACAGCATTCCGACAATGCGCGCAAAAAGCTGCAACAACAGAAGCCAAGCGCCGAGCGCGACCAGGCCTCTCGGTACAACCAAAGGCGTGCGTGCGGGGGTCGAGGACACCGTGCCGCGCGCATATGCTTGCCAGGCTAAATCCGTCAAACCCAACGCCAGAACGAGTACCGCGAGAGCGGCGAAGGCCGCTGCGAATATCTCTACGGCACGTTCAAGGCGTGGATATTTCGCGAACGACAGAAGCGAGACGCGCACATGGCCACCGGTCTGCATCGCATAAGCCGCGCCAAGTAGAAACGTGAACGTCATCAGATACGTTGCGTATTCCCACGCGATGCCAACGGAAGCGCCCAAAACAGCGCGTGAAAGAATTTCCGCGCCGATTAAAACAGGAATGAAGACCAAGGAGACCGCCGCAACGACAGCACCTGCAGCCGTTAACCAAGACACGGTTCGCAAATAGGTCTCTGCGAGATGCGAAATCATTGTGAAGATGATGCAGATAAGTACTGCTGCAAGATTTTCGACGCTGCGGGCTCAAGTCCCGGCATTTGATCTGTCAGAATGGCGCGGCATGCTTGCGCCAATTCCTGCTCAAGGGCGGCCCCAGGGGGAGAAAACGTAATCCCCTTGTCCGCAAGAAACGTTTTTGCGGTTTCATCAGCCTCGCGGGCAGCCGCCCAAAGTTGGGATTCGATTTCGCGGGCGCTTTCTTCAATGATGGGTCGGTAGCGGGCGGGAATACGGTTCCACGCTTCAAGGTTGACCGTCGCCATGAAGGAATTCATCTGCCAATGCATTTCCGTGGCATGATCGAGAAAATCCCAGAACGCGCCGCTGACCGCCGTGGTGGACGAGGTTGATACCCCGTCGAGAAGCCCGGACGAAAGAGCCGGAATGACTTCCGCCCAAGGCATTTGGATGGGGGCCGCGCCGAGCTCGGTAAATAAATCCGTTCCATTTCTGTCGATGGTGCGTACGCGCAAGCCGGACAGGCGCTCCGGCGCTTCACTGACATCGGTATTTGCGAACAGGTTTTGACGGGGCATGGGGTAGATAAAGAGGATCTTCTGGTTTTGCCGCAAGGCCGCCTGTTCAAAAAGCGGCCGCGTCAGGTTTTGGAGCGCGCGCAAATCATCGAAGCCGCGCGCTACACACGGCATGGACTCGATGCCAAAGATCGATTCCTCGCCGATCTGCTGATTCATTTGCATGTCGGCGAGATGCACAAGGCCATCGCGCACAGCGCCCAACGTTTCGGCGCCCTTCAAACCGAGCACGCCGTTCTGCCGCACAAGAATCTCTACGGCACCGTTCGTCGCAACATGAACGTCTTCAGCAAATTTGCGGGCATAGACCGCGCCATATTCATTCTGCGGAAGTGGACTGGAATAGATGAACCGCTCTTGGGCGTTTGAGGCGTCGAAGGAAAAACAGGCAGCGATAAGCGCGAAAACGCTCATGATCGTGCGTCCGAGTCTCCGCCGTGATGCAGGAATGCAGCGTGCCATTCATGGAGCCTAGCGCGCGCCTTGCAGCCCGGCAATGTGCGAGGCCAGTTCGCGCTTGCGCACAGGCGCGTTTGCCCTTACCCCCTTTGTCAAAATAGGGGTCTTGGTTTGGATTATCTCCTTCTTGCGGGCGCGGCGCTGATCGCCGGTACCATGAACGCGGTCGCGGGCGGCGGGACGTTCATTACGTTTCCGATGCTGGTCTACGCCGGCGTGCCACCCATCAATGCCAATGCCTCCAACGCCGTGGGTTTGTTTCCCGCCAATTTCGCCAGCGCTTGGGCTTACCGCCACGACTATAAGAATTTCGAGGGCGTTTCCTTCCGCGCGCTGGCAATCGCGGGTGTGGGCGGTGGCTTGGTCGGCGCGCTGTTGCTATTGCTGACACCTGCGCCGACATTCGAGGTCATGGTGCCGTGGCTACTGCTGACCGCGACGTTGGTGTTCATATTTGGGCCGCGCGCGGCGCCGAAACTGCACACCTATTTCACCATCGGCCCAAGCGCGCTTTTAGCTATTCAGTTTATCGTAAGCATATACGGCGGGTATTTCGGCGGGGCGATGGGGATCGTGATGCTGGCGGTCTACAGCCTGTTCGGCACGATGACCTTGAACACCATGAACGCCACCAAGACCCTGATGGCCGGGTTTATCAACGGCATTGCCGTGGTGATTTTTATTATTGCCGACATGGTGTGGTGGCCGCAAACGCTGGTGATCATCGTCGCAGGCATCGTCGGCGGGTATTTCGGCGCGCATTTCGCGCGCGGCATGAATCAGAAAGTCGTGCGGGGAATCGTCATCGCCATCAGCGTCGGTGTGACGGTTGCGTTTTTCGTGCGCACATTTGCAGGCTAGCCGGTCCCACCGGCGCGCATATTTTCTTCGCTCGGATCGCTTTGACGGGGAGCTTCCTCGTCCGTCGATAGGTCTCCACTCCCCTCTATAGGCGGGCTATCGGCCGTGCGCGGATCGATCTCAGCGCCGATGGGCGTCGTCATGCGCGTGAACACGAACGGCTGCTGTTCGCCGGGCACCACCTGCGCGCCGATGTTCATGCGCCGGTAGCTGTAAAAGGTCATGCCGCCAAACAAAACGGCGAAATAAACCAAGAGCCCCGCCGGTTGAATGAAAGAAACAAAAGGTCCGGCGACCAGCGGGCCGACAGTCTGGCCTAATCCAACCGCCATGATCAGGCCCCGCGCCACCCCGAGAGAGGCGTTGCGGTCCGGGGCCTGGCTCACCGCATGGGCCATGGCCACGGGATAAAGGCAAAATTGAGCGCCGAGCACGATAAAGAACACGTAGATCATCCAAGCGCCGCCCGCGCTCATGATCAAGAACGCGACAATCGCGGCGATGGAAACAACCGCGGTGATGACGGCAACGAGCAAACGGCGGTCGATTTTGTCGGAGAAATATCCGGTGGGCCACTGATAGAGCAGTCCCGCAAACACCGCCAAGGCCATGACCGTACTGACACTGATAGTTGCCGCTTCGGCGGCGAAGAATGGACCGATGGCCCAGAATGCGCCTTGGCACATGCCCACCGCGAATACGATCACAAAGCCGAAGGGGGAGTTTTTATAGACATCACCCAAAGGCAAACTGGCGGTTTTCTCCAGCTGCGGCGCATCGATGCGGGTGAGCACCACCGGAATGATGCTCGCGGCAAACAATATGCCGCCGATCACCACCGGGGTCAGCGAGGTCACGTCACCGGCGGAGGCAAGGAACTGCGAGATCCCCAGGCCGCCGAGAGTCACGACCATGTAGCTGGCGAGGACACGTCCGCGGTTATTGGTGTCCGCGGCGCCGTTCATCCAGGCCTCAATGGTCAGGAACGCGCCGCCCGCGGCAAAGCCGTGCAGAAAGCGCAGTGCAAACCAAATCCATGGACTGTCAAAGAACGGCAGCGCGAGGACAGACACGATAATGAGTGCGATGAGGCCGGCGTAGGTGCGCACGTGGCCGACGGAATGCATGATGGCTTCGCCGCGCCAGGCTCCGGCGAAAAAGCCCGCAAAATAAGCCGCACCGACAAAGGACACCGCCTGCACGGAGAACGCCATCGCATTCATCGCCTGCGGCACCAAGGCCAGCATCAGCCCCTGGCCGAGAATAAGGATTCCGGCCCCAAGTAGTAGAGCTGTTAGGGATCTGATCGTTGCGCCGGCCATTTTCGTATCGCGTTCCAAATATCCGTGATGAAGCTGATATGCCGTGTTTTAGCATAAACGATCGGGCATTTAAGACGTTGACGTCAAAGTGCCAATAAGAATTTATGGTGTCTGCGGGAAGGGGAGTTTCAAATTGGCGGACATCGATAGAGCCAGGAACCGGGATGCGCGGCGGCGAACCATTGGATTGGCAGGAGGACTCGCCGCCTTTCTAGTCATGCTCGCCCTGCCCGCGCCGGAGGGGATGGCCCCCGCGGCTTGGCGCACCGCCGCCGTCGCCGTACTGATGGCCACGTGGTGGATCACCGAAGCGATTCCTGTATACGCGACCGGACTCCTCCCTCTCGCAGTGCTGCCGCTGCTCGGGATTGGGGACATGCGAAGCGCAGCCGCGCCTTATGCCAATCCGGTGATCTTTCTGTTTCTCGGTGGCTTTCTCATCGCGCTGTGTATTCAACGCTGGAACCTGCATCAGCGCATCGCCCTCACTCTACTTTCAGTGACCGGCACCGGCGCACGGCAGCTGGTGGGCGGGTTTATGGTCGCCACGGCCTTTCTCAGTATGTGGGTGAGCAATACCGCCACAGCGATGATGATGCTACCCATTGCGCTGTCCGTCATCGCGCTTCTCGAAAAAGATGACGCGCACCATATGCCGGTGGCGGGATTAAACACAGCTCTTGTGCTGGCAATTGCTTATGGGGCGAACGTCGGCGGCATGGCAACACTGGTGGGCACACCGCCCAATGCCCTGCTCGCCGCCTACTTCGATCAAACTTACGGCGTGACCATCGGTTTTGCGCAGTGGATGGTGTTTGGCGTGCCATTGATGCTGGTGTTACTTGTAATATCCTGGCTGGTTCTCACGCGCGTCTCGTTCAAATTGCCGCGTACGTCCATTCCGGGCGCCGGTGAGTTGATCGCCGCCAAGAAAAGCGCCCTAGGCGCAATCGTTCGGGGGGAAAAGATCGCGGGCGGCGCATTCCTCGCCGCCGCGGCCTTGTGGATTTTCCTGCCATTGATCAACGACACCTTGCCGGACTTGGGGCTGACGGATGCAGGCATTGCCATGAGCGTCGCGCTTGCGCTCTTTGTTATTCCTGTCGATCTGAAGCGCGGTGAGTTCGCCATGAATTGGGACTGGGCGGCCAAAGTCCCTTGGGGCGTGCTGTTGCTGTTCGGCGGCGGCTTGAGCTTGGCGAGCGGCGCAACCGACAGCGGCCTTGCGGATTGGATCGGCGAGGCCATGTCGGGATTGGGCGGTGCACCGACATGGTTGATGCTGCTCGTCGTCGTCGGTGTCGTGGTCTACCTGACCGAGGTCACCTCCAACACCGCCACCACTGCAACCCTTTTGCCCATCCTGTCCGGACTTGCACTGGGGCTCGGCGAAAATCCGCTGCTGTTGTGCGTGCCCGCCGCATTGGCGGCGAGCTGTGCTTTTATGCTGCCCCCGGCCACGCCGCCCAATGCGGTGGTGTTCGGATCGGGGCACGTGACCATCCCGCAAATGGCACGGGCCGGCATGTGGCTGAATGTGGCCTGCATAGCCGTGTTGACCCTGGTGGCCTACGCTGGGGTTATGTCGGTGCTGGAGATCGTACCGGGCGTGGTGCCGGATTGGGCCGCCCCCTGATCCGGCTCGCACAATTTATTACATTTTCGCCGCACCAATCCTTGCTACAGTGCCGGTCGGCAGCTTCAAGGGGCCCTGCATGCTGGAGATCACAACGACATCGGCCAAGGACTACACCGTTCTTCACGTCTCCGGACGGGCGGATTCCGCCACATCGGACGACTTGGAGGAAGCGGTCAAGGCGCAGCTCCAAAAGGGTAAAGCGCAACTCATCTTCGACCTATCCAATCTCGACTACGCCTCCAGTTCCGGCCTCCGGGTGTTCGTGATGGCCGCCTAAGATACCAAAGAGCGCGGCGGCGCGCTCGTACTCGCCGGGCTGACCGACAACATCCGCGATATCCCCTCGGTCTCGGGTTGCATCTATTTATTCGACATCGTAGGCAGCGTCGAAGACGCCATCGCCGCGAAATAAGTGCGGACGCACGCCGCCCAGGGGAGCACCGCTGTGAGCGCCGAATCACCCGTCGAGGCTATCGCGCACACCGACACCGAAAGCCGGCCGGAACACGCGTCAAATCTCATCGGCGCCGACGTTTATGCCGAACAGGTGCGTCTCATTTACGGCGGCACCAAATTCATCGTTGGCGGCAGCCTTGTCGGTATTTGGGCTATCACTGCCGCGTTGTTCAATGCCGTCTCGACGCCGGCCATCCTTGCCTGGGCCATAGGGATGACCGCATTTTTAGGGGTCCGGTACGTCACTGGGCGCCGGTTCGAAGCCGCTGCACCCGGCAATGAGGACATCGAGAAGTGGAGCCGGGTATTCCTCGTTCAGCTTGTCATCTCCGCCTTGGGCTGGGGGTGCGTCGGCGTATTCTTTATTCCCGAAGGTAAAACGGCCCACCAACTCTACACCGTGTTCGTGCTGACCTGCATTGCGGCCGGCGCGCTCATGTCCCTCTCCTACATTTGTTACATGTTCGTCATCTTCCTCGCGCCATTCTCCATCACCGTTCCGGCGCGTCTGATCATTATGGACGAGCACTTTACGATCGTTACGGGCTTATCGTTTCTTGCCATGAGCGTATTTTTGTCCGGCGCGGCGCGACGAATTAACGCCGCCATGAAAGCGAACATCACCCTCAAACTGGAAAACCGATTGCTGGCCGATAAGGCCACCGCCGAGACCCGGCGCGTGGAAGCCTTGGCCGAAGACCTGAGCGAGTCCAAAAGCGTAACCGAACGGACCCTGGAGCGGGTCAACCGCGACCTGGCGCTCGCCAAAACCATGCAAGAAGCAATTTTTCTTCACGACTTTCCGGACGATCCGCGCTTTGAGATCAGCGCGTTTATGAGAGCGGCGCGTCAAGTCGGCGGGGATTTTTACGACGTGTTCCGTTTCGACGATAATCGTATCGGCCTGGTCATCGGCGATGTTGCCGGCAAAGGCGTTGCATCGGCTCTTTTTATGGCCATGAGCCGGAAATTGCTGGGCTCCATCGTCCACGACCACATCGCCCCGGCGCGGGTGATGTCGGAGATGAACGCAAAACTATGCGAACAAAACCCCATCAGCTTGTTTGTGACCCTGTTTTACGGTGTATTCGATCTGGCGAGCGGCAAGCTCGTATACAGCATCGGCGGACATGAACGCCCGATCAAAGTCGGCATCGACAAATCAACAAAGGAACTGAATGCAACACCGGGCATGGCGCTGGGCGTTTATCCCAATGTCGAATTCGGAGAGAGGACCGCGTTTTTAAACCCCGGTGAAACTCTTTTTCTGTTCACCGACGGCATCAACGAAGCCTTCGACAAAATGGACCATATGTTCGGACGCAGCCGTTTGAAATCCGCACTTGCCGCCAGTGTGACGCATGGTCCCGATAAATTGATCGGTGATGTAATCGGGCACGTTGAAAGATTCGTCGGTGAATTCGAACAGTCGGACGATCTGACATGCCTTGCTTTCAAGTATAAAAATGGCGGCAAAGCGCTGGGTAACGATCACCGCGCCGAATTGAAAAATGATTTGAACCTTATTTCCGACACCCTGGCTGAATTTGCGGCGGTGTACCGGCGCTGGGGCCTGTCGGAGAAGGTGCAATTCGAGCTGCAGGTTTGCCTGGATGAATATTTATCCAACATCATATCCTACGGCTACAAAGACACAGGCGTTCATACAATTTCCACCACGGCGTCCTTTGACCAGTCTTCAGTGCGATTGGCGATCGAGGACGACGGCACGCCGTTCGACCCGCGCAAGGCCGTGCCCACATCGGTTGCCGACACGGTGAGCGAGCAAAAGGTAGGCGGACAAGGCATCAAGCTGATCCGCACATACACCGATGCGCTGAATTACGACTCAGTAAACGGGCGCAACACATTCACGATGGTCAAAACCATCGGGTCCTGACCCTTTGGCGGCAAACCTGGGGCTTTACGCTGGTGCGGGTTGTGCGGCAGGCTTAGCGCGGCTCATGGCCAGGACGAGCACCGCCGTCATCACGGAAAACGCCGCGAGCAACAGCAGGCCGTAGGTGTAACTTTGGGTCGCATCACGGATATAGCCGACCAACGCCGGGCCGAAGTAACCGCCTGTGTTCCCGACAGCGGTAATCAGAGCGATACCGCCGGCGGCCGCCGTGCCGCTGAGCATTCCCGTGGGCAAAGTCCAGAAAGACGGCAACGAGCCGTAAATACCAACCGAGGCGATCGTAAGAGCGACGAAGGCCAAAACCGGCACGTTTACCATATACGCGCTGGCCGCCAAGGCGATGCCTCCGACCAGAGAGGGAAGCGCGACGTGCCACGTGCGCTCGCCTGTCTTGTCGGAGTGCGCACCCCACAGAAACATACCCAGAGCTGCGAGGGCATAGGGAACGGACGTAAGGAGTCCGACCTCAATATTGCTGAGGCCGCCGAAGCCCTTGATAATTTGCGGCAGCCAAAGCGTTAATCCGTACACACCGATGGCGATTCCAAAATACATCAATCCAAAGAGCCACACCCGCACACTTAAGAATACAGCAGCGAGATTGGTGGTTCTGTGCATCTCTTTTTGAATGCGCTCGGCCTCCATCACGCCGGCGAGCCAACTTTTTTCTTCTGCATTCAACCAATCGGCATCTTCGGGCTTGTTTGTTAAAACGCGCAGCACGGCTATGGTCAGAAAAATGGCCGGTACACCTTGGATGATGAACATCCATTGCCAGCCAACAAGGCCGAAGCCCTCCAGCTCAAGAAGCAACGAAGATACAGGTGCGCCGAGAACGCTGGACAGCGGCACCGCGAGCAAGAATAGACCCGTAATGCGTGCGCGCACATGGGCGGGGAACCAATAGGTCATGTACAAGATCATACCGGGAAAGAAGCCTGCTTCGGCAACACCGAGCAGAAAACGCATGATGTAAAAACTTGTCGGTCCCTGTACAAAAGCCATGCCTGCTGAGATAGCGCCCCACGCGGCCATGATGACGGCGACCCATTGGCGCGCGCCGACTTTCTCGAGAATTATGTTGCTCGGCACCATGAAGAACACATAGCCCAGGAACAGAATGCCCGCGCCGTTGCCATAGACCGTCGCGGAAAATCCGAGGTCCGCATTCATGGTCAGCGCCGCAAAGCCGACGTTCACACGATCGAGATAATTGATGAAGTACAGGAGCGCCATGAACGGAATCAGGCGCCATGTGGCTTTGCGGATAACCTGCGCCCCGAGCGCAGATGCGCTGTTTTCATCCGATGCGGCCAAAGTCCCCTCCCCGTTCCATTGGCTAACGGTCCGGAGCCTATCGGCTGCGCGCCGCTTGTAAAGCGGCAAAGACTCTGAAGTACAACAGGTGAGACTTAACCGTTTTCTTTCAAAACATCTCCGGCAAGATACAACGAGCCGCAAATAAGAATGCGGACGTGGATTGCGCTTTCGCGCGCCATAATCGCGGCAACAGCATCATCTAAATATCCAGCAGCGTAGACTTCCATCATGCCGGCTTGACGTGCTTGTTCGATCAAATCGTCGGGGGCATAGGACATATCGCTGGAGGGAACCGGCACCGCCGTAAAGCTGGCCGACAACGGGGCAAGATGACGGAGATAGTCCACAGCCGCTTTTGACGTGAGCATGCCGCAGACAATGTGCAGCGGCGGGCCTTGCCAATGGTCGGAGATCAATTGCGCGACGATGCGCCCGGCATCCGCGTTATGGCCGCCGTCGAGCCAGACTTCCCAGCCGCGCGGAAGCGCATTGACGAGCGGGCCTTTTTTCAACCGCTGTGCGCGGGCCGGCCAATCGAGGGCGCGCAACCCGCTGCGAAGTGCGAAACCGGGAATCGCCATGCCGGCAAAATCGAGCGCGGCCAGGGCGAGGCCTGCGTTATCAATCTGATGGCGGCCGGGCAGCGACGGCGCGGGCGCCTTCCATTCATTCTGCGCGCTTTTATATGCAAAACCCGAACCCAGCCGGTCGGGCGTGATGCGCCACGCATCATTTTGCATATGGAGGGGAGATCCGGTTTCCGAGGCGGTGCGGACAATGACATTCGCCGCGTCAGGATGTTGTGCGGCAGAGATACACGGCGCGCCCGGTTTCATGATCGCCGCCTTCTCGCCGGCGATTTTATCCAACGTCTCGCCGAGAAACTGCATATGGTCCATGGAAATGGAGGTCAGAACCGTGGCGATGGGGTTCGGCACAACGTTTGTCGCGTCAAAGCGCCCGCCCAATCCTGTCTCAAGCAAGGTTACGTCCGCCGGAATACGCGCGAAGGCCATAAAGGCAACGGCGGTGGTGACTTCAAAAAAGGTAATCGGCTTGCCCGCGTTTACTTCCTCGACGCGCTCAAGCAACGCGAGCAGAAACGTTTCATCGATCAGTGACCCGACCAAGCGGATACGTTCGGCAAAACGCACAAGATGTGGCGAGGTATAGACGTGTACGCGGTACCCGGCCGCTTCGAGAACGCCCCGCATAACGGCGATGGCCGAGCCTTTGCCGTTGGTCCCGGCGACGTGAATGACCGGCGGGAGTTTGAGATGCGGACTGCCAAGGTCGGCCAGCAGCCTTTGCATGCGGTCCAAAGATAGATCGATGAGTTTCGGGTAAAGCTTTGTGAGACGCTCAAGGGTTTCGTCCACCCTTGCGGCAACGTCGGCCTCCGGCTCTTCAGCGAGATAATCGGTCACGTTCGGCCCTGTGCCGCGGCTTTTTATTTGGCCGGCTCGTCCTCGGATTCATAATGCGCGGCGTCGGGCACGGTCGGATCGGGGGGCGTAAGCCCGCTTGATTCCTCTTTGCGGCGCGTCCGGCGGCGATGGGATTCTTTTAGTTCCACCACATCTGCCGCAGGATTTGTATGCAAGAGCAAGCCGATGAGTTGAATTAGCTTGGCCCGCAGCTCGTGGCGCGGCACCACCATATCGACCATGCCGTGCTCCTGCAGATATTCGGAGCGCTGAAAGCCCTCGGGAAGCTTTTCACGGATGGTCTGCTCGATGACACGTGCGCCGGCAAACCCGATCACCGCGCCGGGCTCGGCAATCGCCACGTCGCCCAACATCGCAAATGACGCCGTCACGCCGCCGGTGGTGGGATCGGTGAGCACAACGATATAAGGCAGTCCTTTTTCGCGCACCTTGTCTACGGCGACGGTGGTGCGTGCCATTTGCATGAGGGACAAAATGCCTTCCTGCATGCGCGCGCCGCCCGAAGACGGAATAACAATAAGCGGGGCTTCCTGAAGCACGGCCAATTCGGCGGCAGCAATAAGCGCCTCGCCGACGGCCGCACCCATGGAGCCACCCATGAAATCAAATTCGAACGCGGCAATGACAACGCCCATGTGTCCCATGGTGCCGTGGCCGACGACAACCGCGTCCTTCAGTCCGGTTTTGGACTGCGCTTCCTTCAGGCGTTCGGAATAGCGCTTGCGGTCCTTAAAACGAAGCGGGTCGGCCGCCACGGACTGAAGTTCAATCTCGGTCCAGCGTTCATCGTCGAACAGCATCTTGAGGCGATCGCGCGCCGGCATGCGCAGGTGGTGGCCGCAGTGGGTGCATACCCGGAGATTCTTTTCCATCTCGCGATGGAACACCATCTCGTTGCAGTTGGAGCATTTCAGCCAAAGATCGGCCGGCACTTCCTTGGGACGCCGCAGCCTTTGAATTTTCGGACGGACGAAATTGGTCAACCAGTTCATGACCTGTCCTCTCTTCTGTTCCGGGGCACCATAGCACTAAAGGCGAATCGCGTCACGGCCAGGCCCCGTGCACGGCGGTGGCCAGGCTTTTGACGAACTCCAAGACCTTACCGGACAATCCCACGGAAGGATTTTTGTTCTTTTTCACATCGTCAGCAATGATATCGACAATCGCCGAGCCCACCACGGCCGCATCACACAAGGCCGCAATGCTACCGGCCCGTTCAGGCGTCTTGATGCCGAAGCCTACGGCGATGGGAAGATCGGTGTGCCTGCGCAGGCGAGCGACCGCCTCCTTCACCGCGTTTTCATCGGCCACACGCGTGCCGGTGATGCCGGTGATGGAGACGTAATACAAAAATCCCGATGCGTGTTCGAGGATCGCGGGCAGGCGTTCGTCGCTAGATGTCGGTGCGGCAAGAAAAATCATATGCAGCTGATTTGCGCGCAGATGCACGTTGAGTTCTTCGGCCTCTTCCGGCGGCAGATCAACGACGATCACGCCGTCAACGCCCGCCGCCGCCACATCGCTCGCGAATTCCTGGGCGCCGTAATGATAGATCGGGTTGTAGTAGCCCATCAGCACGATGGGGGTGTCGGGCTCCTTATCTCGAAATGTTTTTACGGCCGCTAAGACGTCCGCAATCTTGGTGCCATGTTTCAGCGCACGTTGGCTGGACGCCTGAATGGACGGCCCGTCCGCCATGGGATCTGAAAACGGCACGCCGATTTCGATGATATCCGCGCCCGCCGACGGCAAACCTTCAAGAATTTGCTCGAAGACGTCCGGCGTCGGATCGTTCGCGGTGATGAAGGTAACAAGTGCGGGCCGGCGGTGCTTATTGAGATATTGAAAACGCCGGGTAATGCGCGTTTCTTCGGTCACGTCTTTCATTAAAGGTCAGTCCCCATCGCTTCGGCGACGGTGAACACGTCTTTGTCCCCGCGTCCGCACATATTTATAACAAGCAAGTGATCATTGGGCAGCGACGGAGCGACACGCATCACATGGGCCAAGGCATGGGAGGGTTCGAGCGCGGGCAGAATGCCTTCCTGTCTTGAACACAATTGGAATGCACCGAGCGCTTCATCGTCCGTGACCGACACATATTCCACGCGGCCCTGGAAATGCAGCCAGGCGTGTTCCGGACCAATGCCGGGATAGTCGAGGCCTGCGGAAATCGAATGCGCGTCCTTGATCTGGCCGCCTTCGTCTTGAAGAAGAAAGGTTCGATTGCCGTGCAGAACGCCGGGCGCGCCGCCGGTGATAGAGGCCGCGTGTTCACCCGTTGAAATGCCGCGGCCCGCCGCCTCGACGCCGAACATCTTCACGCCGGCATCATCCAAGAACGGATAAAACAATCCGATGGCGTTCGATCCGCCGCCGACGGCCGCGATGAGAGAGTCCGGGAGGCGTCCTTCAGCCTCCTGCAACTGTTCGCGCACCTCCGTGCCGATGACCGACTGAAAATCGCGGACCATGGTCGGATAAGGATGCGGACCCGCCGCCGTGCCGATGAGATAATACGTGTCATCAACATTGGCGACCCAATCGCGCAAGGCCTCGTTCATTGCGTCTTTGAGCGTGCCCGTGCCCTGCTCGACCGGTTTGACCTCGGCGCCGAGCAAACGCATACGGAACACATTGGGCTTCTGGCGCTCGATGTCTTTCGCGCCCATGTAGATTACGCACTTTAAACCGAAGCGCGCGCAAACGGTGGCCGTGGCCACGCCGTGCTGCCCCGCGCCGGTTTCGGCAATGATGCGGTTCTTGCCCATGCGCATTGCGACAAGGATCTGTCCAAGGCAGTTGTTGATCTTGTGCGAGCCGGTGTGATTGAGCTCGTCGCGTTTGAAATAGATTTTCGCGCCGCCGAGATGGTCGGTGAGCCGCTCGGCGAAATAGAGCGGGCTTGGGCGGCCTGCGTAGTGGGTATTGAACTTCGTGAGTTCGGCCTGAAACGCGGGATCGTTCTTTGCCGCCTCATACGCTTCGCCAACCTCAAGGATAAGCGGCATGAGGGTTTCTGCCACGTAGCGGCCACCGAACAGACCGAAATGGCCGTTCTCGTCCACGCCGCCGCGATAGGTGTTCAGTGCTTCTGCAAGTGCCATAGTCAATTACCAATCAGCGCTAGCCGGGGCATTCCGCGTCCGCCGGCGGCGGACTTATACCCCGCATCGCCGCTATATCTAAATGCGAATCCGGAAACTTCCAAATAATAACAAATATTCAACGCGTTAGGCGCTATTTGCCGGCTTTGGCGCCCTTGGCCGCCTTCAGAAAGGAGCGGATTTTGGCAGGGCTTTTGACCCCGGGTTTTGTCTCAACGCCAGAGGACACATCCACCGCGCGGGCGCCGGACTGCTTTATGGCCTTTGCCACATTCCTGGACGTCAGGCCACCTGCCAGCATCCACGGTAAAGACCCTTCATAGGATTTCATGAGATCCCAGTCGAAACTGACGGCATTGCCGCCGGGCCGGGTTGCCGACTTTGGCGGTTTGGCGTCGAACAGCAGCCAATCGGCGTGATCTTCGTAGGCCAGCGCAGCTTTTAGGTCGCGGAGTGAGGAAACACCCACCGCTTTCATCACCGGCAAGCCATAGGCCTTGCGGATATCATCGATGTGCTTAGGAGTCTCCTTGCCGTGCAACTGGATCATCCCCAATCGGACGTGTTCAAGAATCTTAGCAAGTTCAGCCGGGGTGGGATCGACGAACAAGCCCACTGGTATGACCTTGCGCGGTAGCGCCGTGACAAGTTCGGCGGCGGTTTCTATGGATACAAAGCGCGGTGAACGGCGGAAAAAATTAAGCCCGATGTAATCCGCGCCGCCGTCGATGGCCGCAGCAACGCCGCGCTCATCGGTTAGTCCGCATATCTTAACTTTGGTTTTCATGAATCGTCCGCGGAGGACTCTACGGGCGCGAGTTCGGCAGCTATGCGCGCGGCGGCGGACGCCGGATCTTTCGCCGCTGTGATGGGGCGGCCGATCACCAGATAATCCGCGCCAGAACTCATCGCTTCGAGCGGAGTCATGACACGCTTTTGATCGTCGGCCGAGGCCCAGTCCGGGCGCACGCCGGGTGTGACGAGCTTGAAGCCATCGCCAAGATCGCTGCGCAGCATGGCAACCTCGCGCGGACTGCAGACAATGCCGTCGAGCCCCGCGCTTTTCGCTAACTCCGCCAGGCGGCGCACTTGATCGACGACCGATCCGGAGACACCGGTTTCAGTGAGATCTTCATCATCCATGCTTGTGAGAACGGTCACACCCACCAAAAGAGGCCGCGCTTTGACAACTTCGTAGGCGGCTTCGGCCGCGGCTTCGGCTGCCGCCTTCATCATCGCTTTGCCGCCGTTGGTGTGAACGGTCAGCATATAGGCGCCCAGCGGCGCAACAGAGCGCACCGCACCCGCGACGGTATTCGGAATATCGTGCAGCTTCAGATCAAGAAAGATCGGCAGGTCCGATGCTTTTTGAATTTGCTTCACGCCCTTCGGGCCGTGCGAGGTGAAAAATTCAAGGCCGAGTTTCAATCCGCCGATGGCGTCGGCGACTTTGGCCGCAAGACCGGTTGCTTGGCTGAGGCTGGTCGTGTCCAGCGCGCAGAATACGGGCGTCTTCAGTTGGCGGTCTGGTGCGGTCATGGGGGTTTCCAATTCGGCTCGGGCCCTATGTAACACTAATGGGCCCGGGGATGTCAGCGCTTAATCTCCGCCGGACTTGGGCGGGGTGCATTTCAGGGTCGTCAGGCTTTGTTCCAGGTCCTTGATCCTGCGGCGAACTTCGCGCATTTCGCGGCGCCGGGCCGCCCCTAAAATCCAAGCCACGATGAGCCCGGCAATAAAGCCGATCAGCACCGCCCAAAGGATGACGGCGTAAAGACCCATGGACACCTGATAGGGCAAGGGCCAGACCTGGACCGTCACTTGAGCACGGTTCGAGACCGCGAACAGGACAATGAAAATCGCGACAACGGCGGCGATAACGGTATTTACGGATTTCACGGAAATGCGGGCCGAAGATTGCCTGCGCTAGCGCATCAGGCGTTGTTCAGAAGATCACGCAGTTGCTTGCCGGTCTTGAAATAGGGCACAGCCTTTTCGTCGACGGAAACAGATTCACCCGTGCGGGGATTGCGTCCGACGCGCGCATCGCGATTTTTAACCGAAAACGCGCCGAAGCCGCGCAGTTCCACACGGTCGCCTCGGCCGAGAGCCTTGGAGATTTCCTCGAAGATGGATGTGACGATGCGCTCGACGTCTCTCTGGTAGAGATGCGGATTGCGCGCGGCAATTTGAGCGATCAGTTCCGACTTGGTCATCTGGAGGTCCCCGCCTTCCGGTCCAAGAGTGCTGAGGCGAGCGCGCCCCGTCTTGTGGAAAAAATCATGGGCTGCGCGCCCCAGAGAGTCAAGGGTAAGCCACTCAAAAGACATGGTTTTTAAGGGAAATCCCAATAAAAACGCCCGCCGGAGCATTCCCGGCGGGCGTTTATGATATCGGGTTGAACCCTTGTGGAGCGGCCTTATTCCTTTTCGCCGTCCTCGCCGCCGTCGTCCTGACCGCTTTCGCTTTGCTTCTTCTTGAGCGCGGCGCCCAAGATTTCGCCCAACGAAGCGCCGGAATCGGCGGAGCCGAATTCGGCCATAGCCTGCTTCTCTTCCTCAACCTCGCGCGCCTTAATAGACAGCGTGAGCTTGTGCGACTTGGCATCGATCGCGGTGATGCGCGCATCGACTTTCTCGCCAACGGCGAAACGATCGGGGCGTTGCTCGGAGCGTTCCTTGGCCAATTCGTTGCGCTTAATAAAGCCTTGAAGCGCGTCGTTGACGGACACCTCGATGCCGTTGTCCTGGACCGCCGTAATGACGCAAGTGACAACCTGACCCTTCTTGAGATCACCAGCAGCTGCGGCAAATGGATTTTCAGTCAGTTGCTTAATACCGAGGGAAATACGTTCCTTCTCGATATCCACGTCAAGCACCTTGGCTTTGACCACTTGGCCTTTGGTGAAGTTCTTGAGGGCGGCTTCGCCTTCTTCTTCCCAAGACAGATCGGACAGGTGAACCATGCCGTCGATTTCGCCGTCGAGACCGATGAACAGACCGAATTCGGTGATGTTCTTAATTTCGCCTTCGACTTCGGTGCCGGGAGTGAACTTGTCTTTGAACGCGGTCCACGGATTGTCGACACACTGCTTGAGACCGAGCGAAATGCGGCGCTTGTCCGGATCGACGTCCAACACCATGACTTCCACTTCCTGCGAAGTGGAGACAATCTTGCCGGGGTGAACGTTCTTTTTGGTCCAGCTCATTTCGGAGACGTGGACCAGACCTTCGACGCCGGCTTCCAGCTCGACGAACGCGCCGTAGTCGGTGATGTTGGTCACACGGCCGTTGAACTTGGTGCCGACCGGGTACTTAGCCGCGACACCTTCCCACGGATCAGCTTCAAGCTGCTTCATGCCCAGCGAGATGCGCTGGGTTTCCTGGTTAAAGCGAATGACCTGCACTTTGACCTGTTGGCCGACGTTCAGGGCCTCGGACGGATGGTTAATGCGCTTCCAGGAAATGTCGGTGACGTGCAACAGACCGTCGACGCCGCCGAGATCGACGAACGCGCCGTAGTCGGTGATGTTCTTGACCACGCCGTCGAGCACCTGACCTTCGGAGAGATCCTCCATAAGTTTCGAACGCTCGTGTGCACGGGTTTCCTCAAGCACGGCACGGCGGGAGACAACGATGTTGCCGCGGGCGCGGTCCATTTTGAGAATTTGGAACTCTTGCGGCGCACCCATGAGCGGGGTGATATCGCGCACGGGGCGGATATCGACCTGGCTGCCCGGCAAAAACGCCACGGCGCCATTGAGATCGACGGTAAACCCGCCTTTGACGCGGCCGAAAATGATGCCTTCGACGCGGCTTTGCTTTCCGTGCTGTGCTTCCAACGCGTTCCAAGCTTCTTCGCGGCGCGCTTTATCGCGCGACAGAACGATTAAACCGTCGCGGTCTTCGTAGCGTTCGATAAAGACGTCGACGTTGTCGCCGACGTTCAGGCCGTGATCGCGGCCGCTACGGGCAAATTCTTTGAGGGGGATACGGCCTTCGGATTTGAGGCCAACATCGACGAGAGCGTGATCGTCGTCTATGCGGACAATGCTGCCCTTAATAACAGAGCCTTCGATATTTCCGTCTTGTCCGAGCGATTCTTCCAATAGTGCGGCAAAATCCTCTTTTGCCGCGGTTGCGGTTGCAGACATTAAGTGTCCTTTCGGTTCATTTTTATTTCTGGCCGACCGGTTGGTTCCGGCGGTCTTTGCATACGGGTCCGGGGAATTCCGGATTTGCCGCACGAGGTCTCACAAAACACCCTGGAAAAAGGACCGGGCAGGCCCTGCTGGCATCAAACCTAATTTGCCGGCATCTTCGCTTCGACATATGCCTTGGCCTGCGCAAACGCCGCGTCGGCATCAAGTTTGGAGGTATCCAATTCCCAGGCGTCTTCGGCTGGGATTAACGGTGAGACGCTACGGTCTTTATCGCGGGCGTCCCGGGCCTCCATATCTTCGCGAATGCGCGCCTCTATAACGGTTTCGCCCTTATCCCGCAACTCTTTGACCCGGCGCCGGACCCGCTCATCCAGGTCCGCGGTGACGAAGATTTTGGCCGGTGCATTCGGGCAGACCACCGTGCCGATGTCGCGCCCGTCCATGACGACGCCGACTTTGCCTTCTGGGGGATGTGCGGCAAAACGGCGCTGGAAATCGAGGAGCACGGCCCGAACGGCGGGGATGAAGGCCACCTGGGAGGCGGCCACGCCGGCATCCTCGCTGCGCAAATCAACCGGCGAAAATTCTGATAAATCAAGAGTTTGGGCTGCTTTGACGGCATCGGCTTCGAGACTGGGGTCGCCGCCGGCACGGATAACCGACAGACCCACGGCCCGGTATAGGGAGCCGGTATCCAAATAGGCGAGGTTGAGGGCCTCGGCGAGACGCCGGGCCAGAGTGCCTTTGCCCGACGCAGCGGGTCCATCAATGGCGATAATCATACAGCGGGCTCCGGGAGGTCTGCTGGGTCCACCGCCTCGATCCAGGCCCCGAGTCGGTTCATGGCGGCGATGAAGCCGGGATAACTGGTGTCCATGGCCGACGAGTCGTCGATGGCAACGGGGTGGTCGGCGGCCATGCCGAGAACGAGAAACGACATGGCGATGCGGTGATCGAGATTGACGGGGATGGTGACAGGACCCTTGGCCTTGATGCCGCCTCGCACAATAAGAGTATCACCTTCAACACGCGCATCGACGCCGCAAGCGTTTAAACTTTTTTCCATGACGGTCAGACGATCACTTTCTTTCACGCGAAGTTCGGCCAGACCATCCATGCGTGTTTCTCCATGCGCACAGGCTGCGGCAACGGCGAGTATGGGATACTCGTCAATCATGGAAGGCGCGCGGTCGGCCGGAACGGCGATGCTCTTTAAATTTGATGCTTTCGCCGTGATGTCTGCGACCGGCTCGCCGGCCTCGTCGCGACGATTAGTGTAAGTGATGTTTGCGCCCATTTCTTCCAGGGTCGTGAACAAACCTGTGCGCAAGGGATTCAAACCAACGTTGCGCAACGTGATCTCCGAGCCCGGCAAAATCAGTGCGGCGACAATTACAAACGCAGCGGATGATGGATCGCCGGGAACGTTGATGTGACGCCCGGTAAGTTCCGGCTGGCCTGTGATGCGGACTTTGTAGCGCGCGCCGTTATCCGATGAGGCCGGCCCTGCGTCGACATCCACGCCGAAATATTTGAACATGCGCTCGGTATGATCGCGGCTGGCGGCCGGTTCGCTCACCACTGTTTCGCCCGGCGCGTGCAGGCCGGCCAGAAGCACCGCGGATTTCACTTGAGCGGATGCCACCGGGCTATCGTAGTTCAAGGGCACCGGCAGCGGCGTGCCGGTGATGGTCATGGGTAATTTGCCGCCTGCGGCGCCCGCAAATTTCGCGCCGGTTCGGCTGAGAGGGTCGGTCACGCGCGCCATGGGCCGTTTGCGGAGTGAGGCGTCGCCGGTGATGATCGACGTGAACGGATAGGCCGACAACACCCCTGCGATGAGCCGCGCGCCGGTGCCGGAATTGCCCAGATCGATCACATCGGACGGCGCGCTCAATCCGCCGATGCCGCGCCCGCGCACTTTCCAGTGCGAAGCGTTGTCAGGACCCTCCGATCCATGGATTTCGGCGCCGAGTGCAGACATGGCCGCCGCGGTGCGCAGCACATCTTCACCAGTGAGCAACCCGTCGATTGTGGTTTCACCGGTGGCCAATGTGCCGAGAATCAGCGCGCGATGCGAAATGGATTTGTCGCCGGGGACTGTGGTTTCGCCCTTCAGCGCCCGCGCACGCTGAGAGACCGCCGCCACAGGGGCGCCGTCCACGGTCTCGCTGACAGGCTCAGACGCAGGCATCAGGCGATGGAACTCCGCAAAAATCACTGGTCGGCGGCCTGATAGCACGGCCCCCGCGCCAAAGCTACGGCGGGTGCGCATTAGGTTTTGACAGGGCGGCGGGAAAGTGGCAAATGCCTTGCCGCCGCTGCGACCGGACACTACCGTCTTACCCGGCGGAGCGTTCTAAGGCGGCGCATTCCGCAGCTTTAAGTGAGCGAAAATTTAAATAGCAGGCGTGCTGGCGAGCAACGGAGGTCAGGGTGGCTAAAGCGGAACTTGGAGTAAAACTAACCTGCGAAAGTTGCGGGGCCCGATTTTACGATTTGAATAAGAGCCCGGGTGTTTGCCCGAAGTGCGGAACCGCGAATGAGCGGCCGGTTATTTTCAAAACGTCACGCCGGCCGGTCGAAACGCCCGAGCCGAAGAAAGCCGCGCCGCCCAAGAAAGACGATGATGATTTGGACGATATGGTCGATGACGACGATGATGAGGACGTGATCGAGGATACGTCCGATCTCGGAGACGACGACGATGTGGATGTGGTCGTCGAAAAGGACGGCGACTAAGAGACGCGGTGAACGCTTCCGGCCTTATTCGCCGAAGCAATCGCACAGGTACATTTGGACTTGATGGGGCCGCGGGAACCCCCTACTTTCCCGCACCTTCCGGCGCCGCCCGCCCAACACAACCAGCGGCGCCTCACATGATGGGTCAGGGGCCGTAGCTCAGTTGGGAGAGCGCTACAATGGCATTGTAGAGGTCGTCGGTTCGATTCCGTCCGGCTCCACCACCCATCGAAATCGCTTCGAACCGACGAGTTATTAATTTGCGCCTCGCTTCGCTCGCCGCGCGGCCGGCTCCACCACCCAAATCCAGCGGCGCAATCTTTAGTTTTCGCGGCCTCGCTTCGCTCGCCGCGTGGCCGGCTCCACCATCACTCCAAATCCCATCGAACCGACGATTCATAGTATTGCAGCCTCGCTGCGATCGCCGCGTGGCAGATCTCCTTATGCCCCGCAACAATTTCCTACCTAGATGTTCACGATAGTGAATTTTCTGTTCAAGCCGTGCTAGGGTCCGGCCCAGGGGGCGCCAATTGGCGCGAAAAGGGGACCGATCCATGCTTGTCAAACAAGCCGCCAATGTTTTGAGCCTGCTTGAATATTTCGCGCGCGAGAAACGCCCGGCAACACTGTCGGAAATCGCACAGGAATTCGGCTGGCCACGCTCAAGCACATTCAACCTTGTCGGCACACTGGTGGACCGAGGGTATCTGTACGAACCGGTTCCGCGCGGCGGCTACTACCCGACGCCGCGCTGGCTGGCCGTGGCCGGTGAAATCGCCGAGGCCGAACCCTTGCCGCCAAGCGTGCACAAACTCCTGCGCGATTTGCGTGACAAAACCGGGGAGACCATGACCATCGCTGCACCGGCCGGCACCAGTGTCGTTTATCTGGACGTAGCCGAACCGGATGCGGTGATCCGGTATTTTGCGCATATCGGAAAGCGCTTGCCCATTCAGGCCACCGCCGCGGGACGCGCGATCCTGATGCAGTATTCCTCGGCCGAGCGCGCCTCCATTCTCAAGAAAGTGCGGTTCGAAAAATACCGCCCGCGCACGTTGATGGATATTCAGTCGGTGGAAGCGGATATTCTTGCAGGTGCAAAACGCGGATGGATCGAAAGTGCGGACGGATTCACCGCCGACCTCGCCGGCGTCGCCGTACCCCTGGCCGTCGAAGGACGCCGGCTATCGTTGGGGTTGGGCGGTCCCATCTCGCGCGTCGAGAGCCGCATGACCGATTTTGGAAAACTCTTGCGGGATGCGACGGCGCGCTTTGCCGCAAACACCGGCAAATAACGCGCCGCTCGAATTCAGCCTTTAGTAGGATTTGGGCAAGCCCAAAACTTTTTCCGCGATGTAGCAAAGGATCATGTTGGGCGCGACAGGCGCGATCCAGGGAATGAACGATTCCCGGACGTAGCGTTCCACATGATATTCTTTTGCATATCCAAAGCCGCCGTGGGTCATCATGGCCGTCTGGCAGGCTTCGCGCGCCGCTTCGGCACCGAGATATTTGGCTGCGTTCGATGCCGCGCCGCAAGGCAGGCCGTTGTCGTATTGCCAGGCAGCATGCATCACCATGAGGCGTGCGGCCTCGAGCTGCATCCAACTTTTCGCAAGCGGATGCTGCACGCCCTGGTTCTTCCCGATAGGACGGTTAAAGACAACGCGTTCCTTGGCGTAGTTGGTCGCTTTATTCAGCGCGGCGAAACCCAAACCAACCGCGGCGGCGCCGAGCAGCGCGCGCTCCGGGTTGAGGCCGTGCATGATATAGCGGAAGCCCTTGCCCTCTTCGCCGATGCGGTCTTCCTCCGGCACCTCGAGGCCGTCGAAGAACAGCTCGTTCGAGTCCACGGGCTTGCGGCCCATCTTGTCGATCACGCGCACCGAGGTGCGCCCGCCGCGGTCGAGGTCCGTGTAAAACAAGCTGAGACCGTCCACCGGATTTTTGACTTCTTCAAGCGGTGTGGTGCGTGCGAGCAATAGAATTTTGTCGGCGACTTGCGCGGTGGAGATCCACACCTTCTGGCCATCGACGACATACTTATCGCCTTTTTTGACAGCGCGGGTTTTCAATTGGGTCGTGTTGAGGCCGGTATTGGGCTCGGTGACGCCGAAGCACGCCTTCACTTCGCCCTTGGCGATGGGCGGCAACATACGTTTGCGCTGCTCGTCGTTGGCGAAAACAACAACCGGGTTAAGGCCGAACACATTAATGTGCACCGACGAAGCGCCGGACATGCCCGCGCCGCTTTCGGAAATGGCTTGCTCCATAATGCAGGCCTCGGTGATACCCAGACCCGAGCCGCCGTATTCCTCGGGAATGCAGATGCCGAGCCAGCCGTCTTTTGCAAAGGCGTCGTAAAAATCGTTGGGGAAGCCCCCTTCCTTATCCTTCTTGAGCCAATAGGCGTCGTCGAACTTGCTGCAGATGCCGGCGATGGTTTCGCGGATTGCTTCTTGTTCGTCAGTGAGTTTGAAATCCATGGTCAGACCTCGGCGATGGCTTTGGCCGGCTTCGGTGGTTCAGATTCGGCCGGCGTTGAGATGATGTGATCGGCTTGAAGTTTCTTGATGTCCTGATCTGCGTAGCCCGCTTCTCTCAGGATTTCGACGCTGTGTTCCCCCAGGTTGGGCGCATGGCGCGTGCTGGCCGGCTGCGTTCCGGTCCAGTCCCCGGCCACACGCATGCGCGTGAGCTTACCCTCGGTGGGATGCGCTTCGTCTTCGAAAAAACCGGTGGCGAGAAGATGTGGGTCGTGACGGATGCTTTCCATGTCGTGCATGGGTGTGACGGGAATGTCCGCTTTCTTCAAAAGCTCCATCCATTCGTCGGTCGTGCGGGTCAAAAGAATGTCTGACACTTCCGCATAGATTTCATCGATGTGCTGCACGCGCTTGCCCACGGACGCAAATCTCGGATCTTTTTCAAGAACGTCAGCCTTGCCGATGGCGGCAAAAAAACTGCGCCAGTGCTTGTCCGTGTAAATCAGCGTGCAGATATAGCCGTCCTTGGTTTGATATGGGCGACGGTTCGGCGAGAGCTGGCGGGGATATCCACCTTTGTCCAATGGCGGCTCGAACGACAAACCGCCGAAGTGATCGTTCAGCACGAAGGCCGCCATGGTCTCGAACATGGGAATGTCGATCTTCTGGCCCTTGCCGGTTCTGCCTTTGCTGAGGAGCGCGGCAAGGATGGCGTTGACGAGCCACAACCCGGTCACGCGGTCCGCCAGGGCCGTGGGTACGTAGCGCGGCTTGCCGTCACCCGCGCGGGCAATCAATGTCGGCAGAGTTGATATACCTTGAATAAGATCGTCGTAGGCCGGCCAGTTGGCATAGGGGCCTTTTTGGCTGTAGCCGAATGCGCCAGCATAAACGATCTGCGGGTTGACCTTGACGATATCCTCGTAGGTCAGACCCAAGCGCGCCATCGCGCTCGGGCGCATGTTATGCACGAACACGTCGGCACCCTCTGCGATTTTCAACAGCGCTTTTTGACCTTCAGGCGATTTGAGATTGATCGCGATGCTGCGCTTGGACCGGTTGGCGTTGATATAGACAGGCCCCATGCCGGGATTGCGCATCGGCCCGATCTGACGGGTGATGTCACCGTCCGGTGCTTCGACCTTGATCACGTCGGCGCCCATGTCACCCAGCACCTGGGTCGCGTACGGTCCCAAAAGCACAGCTGTGAGATCAAGGATGCGAATGCCATCAAGCGAGCCGGTCATGTGCACGTCCTGTTGTTCGTTGTGAGCGCGGCACCCGGTGGTACACGGCGCCCCAGCGTCCGGCCAGAAATAAATTCCAGGGACGGCGGCTCATTAAATTCATGAGCGTGAATGATTATGCCCAATATCATGAATTTGGTCAACCCATTAAGCGGCGCCGGACCCTCTGATTCCGGCCTCATCCAGGGCTTGGGCCACCTCGTCCAGGGCCGCCGGATCCTCGATGGTCGCAGGCTGGGTGTATTCCTGTCCGTTGGCGATCTTGGCGATGGTGCCGCGCAGGATTTTGCCCGACCGGGTTTTGGGAAGACGCGGCACCACGACGGCGGACTTGAACGCAACCACAGCGCCCATGGACTCGCGCACGTAAGCGATAACGCCCTGGACGGTTTCATCCGCCGAGGACTCCACACCGGCCTTGAGCACCACCAAACCGAGGGGCACCTGACCTTTAATCGCATCGTCGAGACCAACGACGGCGCATTCAGCCACGTCTTCGTAAGCTGCGATCACCTGTTCAATCGCGCCAGTGGAGAGCCGGTGTCCGGCGACATTGATCACATCGTCGGTGCGGGTCATGACGTAGAGGTATCCGTCTTCATCGAAGTACCCGGCATCGCCGGTCGAGTAGTATCCTTCATATTGAGAGAGGTAGGAGTCCTTGTACCGCTGCGGCGCATTCCACAACGTAGTCGCCATGCCCGGCGGCAACGGCAGCTTACACACAATGGCGCCGATCTCTCCGGCGCTGACTTCCTTGCCCTTCTCGTCGAGAATACGCACGTCCCACCCCGGAATGGGTTTGGTGACCGAGCCATGTTTGATGGGAAATGCGTGAATGCCCAGGGCATTGCCAGAGATGGGCCAGCCCGATTCCGTCTGCCACCAATGATCGACAACGGGTCTTTCGAGCAGATCTTCGACCCAATGCGAGGTCGGAGGATCGCACCGCTCGCCCGCCAGAAACAGCGCACGCAAAGACGACAGATTGTAGCCCTTCATGAGCGCCCCATCGGGGTCTTCACGTTTGATGGCACGAATGGCCGTCGGCGCGGTGAACATGGTCGCGACCTTGTGATCCTGCACGACGCGCCAGAACGCGCCTGCGTCCGGTGTGCCGACGGGCTTGCCTTCATACAGAACGGCGGTGGACCCGTTTATGAGCGGGCCATAGGCAATGTACGAATGGCCGACGACCCAACCGATGTCGGACGCCGCCCAAAATGTTTCACCCGGTTTCGCGTTGTAAAAATGACGCATGGACCAGGCCATGGCGACGAGATGCCCGCCGGAAGGACGGACGATTCCCTTCGGCTGACCGGTGGTGCCGGATGTGTAAAGAATGTAGAGCGGTTCGGTGGCAGGCACCGGCACGCAGTCGACCGGCTTCGCATCTGCCATGCACTGGTGCCAATCGTGGTCCCGCCCTTCGACCAGTTCGGCCTCCAACTCGGAACGCTGCAAGATGATGCAGTTTTTGACACACGCCCCATCGGACTCAATCGCCGCATCGACAACGGGCTTGTAGGGGACAATCCGGTTTGGCTCGATGCCGCAAGACCCTGCGATCAACATCTTGGGTTGTGCGTCACGGATACGCGAGGCCAATTCGCGCGCGGCAAATCCGCCGAAGACGACGGAATGGATGGCACCGATGCGCGCGCACGCAAGCATGGCAATGATGGCTTCGGGCACCAGCGGCATATAAATCAAAACCCGGTCGCCGCGTTCAATGCCGAAACCAGATAAAACGCCTGCAAAGCGCGCAACCTTGGAGGTCAGCTCTGCATACGTCAGACGCCGCACCGTGCTGGTGACCGGGCTGTCGTAAATCAATGCGACCTGGTCGCCCCGCCCGTCATTGACGTGGCGGTCGAGCGCATTCCAGCACGTGTTGGCTTCCGCACCGGCAAACCATTGGGCGGAGCCGTCCTCGGCGTAGGACAACACCGACGTCCACGGTTTGATCCAGTCGACGGCCTGCGCCGCCTCGCCCCAAAACCCTTCCGGGTCCTCGAGTGATCGCTTTCGCTGCTCGGAAAAGGAAGTCTCAGACATGCGGCGCCCCCCAGGACCACGACGACAGCAACGATGCCCCGCAGTCCGAGGTCACCTTTTGGCCGGGAAATTATAGCGGTTTTGGCGCTGCGAGAGCCACACAAACGTCAACCGGCGGCAGGGCCAAGCCCATGCCGCCGGTCAAATTAATCCGCCTTGGGAAACAGGACCTTACTGGGTCGCTTCCTTCAGATAAGCGATGATGTTGTCGCGTACTTTGGGGTTTTTGATTCCGATGAACGCCATCTTGTTGCCCGGCATGAACTTGGCGGGTTGCGTGATGTATTCGTTGATCTTCTCTTCGTCCCAAACGACGCCGGCGTTTTTCATGGCGTCGGAAAATTTGTCGAAGCCTTCCTTGGTTCCGGATGTGCGGCCAAACACGCCAAAGAGGTTCGGACCGACTTTGTGGGGGCCGCCCTCTTCTACGGTGTGGCATGACGTGCAGGGCGCGAATTGACGCTTGCCAATTGCCGCATCGCCCTCGGCGTGCGCGCCAACGGCAGAGAACGTTACCAATGCAGTCGCTACAAATAAAATCTTACGCATGAATTCCACTCACCTCGCTATTGAATCCCATTTTCGCTGGTCAGTTTACCCGCAGCCCTCGGTTATTCGCGGCTGACACATAAGGAGCTATTTCACCGCCACGCATCGGTCAGGATCAACTAATAATTAGCAACCAATCGTGACAGTAATAGGGCATATATGCCGTGTTCTGTAACGGCTCGTTACGATCCCCGGTTCTACTGAATTTTAATTCCGTCCATAAAGTCCTGGTCGGCCGACAACTCTTCATCGCCGGCTGGAAAGTTATTGGCCTGAAGCAACAAGGCCACCAAATCGGCATATTGATCTTCGGGGAGTATGCCCGGGTTGCTCACCGGCATCGTTGTCGAAATACGCAAAAACAAGTCACCGACAGACAGGCCGAGCCACTTACTCAAAAATAAATCGCCGGCAAGTTCAGGAGCCGGTTCCTTGCCGGTCATGCTCGGCAGGTGACACAAAGAACAATGCTCAGCATAAAGCTTGTCACCTCGGCGCGCCTGCGCGTTTGTATAAACACCATCCTGGATGTTCGCGGTTACAGCGACAGGCGCCGGCGCCGGCGGTAGAGCCGTGGGCTGTGCCGGAGCAGCTGTCTGTTGGCTGGGTGCCGGTTCCGGTCCGGATTGATCCCCGCTCATGAACACCACAGCGCCGATCACGACGATAACAACAACAGCGATACCAATAAAAAGACCTGTCGAACGTGACCCGGTCGGTTGATTGTTCTCGGACATTCCCGATCCTTCACACAAATTCTGTCAGCGGCACACGCCGCACCAAATTCTTTCGTCCCGCAGGGGGGCAAGGGGGCCAAAGGACAAAATATTGCTGGGGCCACCCGAACGGCGCCCTTCCTAGCTCTCTCGGAGCCCTGTGTCCAGCCGCAGGACCGCCCCTGGCCCATTTCAGGAAACAAGTCTTGAATATTGGCCCATTTTTCCCGCGGAACGAGCGGTCTAATGTCTCTCAATGAGAACGGCCCGCCCCTGTAAACTAGGGCGGGCCGATATCAACACCAAATATTGCCGATTGAGAGCGTTGAGATCACTCCTCCACGACCAACTCGCCGAGCATGAAGGGATATTCCTTCGAGATATAGGTGTAGGTTCCCGGTTCGCTGAACGTTACGGTCCCGGATTGCCCGGACGCGATGGCGCGCGTGCTCCAGGACCCGTCCTGGGCCGTGATCGTTTTTTCGAGCTCGCCTTCGTTTTTCCAGGTCACCGTGTCGCCCACAGAGACGCGGATGCGCCGGGGCTCGAACGCATACTCGTCGAACATCTGACGGGTAAATTCGAGACCAGTATCGCCCACAGTCGGGCTAATGGTCACTTCGTTCGTAGGCACGATACGACCGGCGAAGGTCACCTCCTCGGGCGGCACCGGCAGCGCCTCCCTTTCCGCAACCGCCCCGCCGATCTTGAAGGCCCACACACCGGTTGTGCTGGCAACGGCGACATATTGATCACCGTCCACCTCGTAAGTTGCAGCAGGCTTGTTCGCGCTGCCGCCGGTTTGGAAACCCCACACCTTTTCGCCGGTGTCGGCATCATAGGCATTAAATAGCCCGTCGGTTTCACCATGGAACAACAACCCGCCGGCTGTTGCCATAAAGCCGGCACCATTCTGTTGCGTTCGGAACGGAACTTGATGCTCGTACACCAAGCTGTTGGTCGGTGCATGCATGGCCGCAATCAGGCCCTTATACTTCGTGCCCGGTGCAGAGGTTCCTGAGACAAAAACTTTGGGATCTTCATAGCGCCGTAGCCAATAGGGCCAGATGGCGCCCGTAGCGTAGAACGTCTTGGTTTCGGGGCTATAGGCCATAGGCGCCGCCCGCGTTGCCAAGATCGGATACATGGCATTGGGGTCGTCGAAATCAATCGGGTCATACACGCAATAAGACTGGAACCCTTGCGGGATCATGTCTTCAGGCACGCAATCCGGACCAATGTTGTCACCGCCGATCGGGAAAGGCTGCGTGGGCGCTGTCTTTTGCCGCTCGTGCTGCGGCACTGGACGTTCTTCTACCGGCCAGATCGGCTCGCCGGTCGCACGGTCAAGTTGAAAGAGATATCCGTAAGTGCTTATGACCGCGATAGCGTCACGCGGCTCGCCGTCGACTATGGCTTCATACAATATGGTCGGCGTGCCTTGATCGGCTTCCCAAATGTCATGGTGCGTGGTCTGAAAATGCCAGCGTACCTCACCGGTCTTGATATCCAACGCGACAATGGAATCCGAATACAGGTTGTCGCCTTCGCGCGCTTCACCGCCCCATTGCGGGATCGGATTGCCGACGCCGAAGTAAATCAGACCCAACTTGGGATCAACGGCACCGTTCATCCATACGCCGGCCCCGCCGGGTTTCCAATCGTCGTGGTCTTGCGGCCATGTTTCACTGCCCTTACCTTCGAACGGCACGGTGTCGAAGCGCCAAACGACTTCTCCGGTCTTACCATCCAGCGCAACAACGCGGCCCTGAATGCCGTAGTCACCGTTCGCAAGACCGCTAATAACGAGGCCATCTACATAGTCCGGCCCGCCGGAAATGAATTGGCCGTCGCGGTCAAAATCCGGGTCTCCGATCACACCGATCCATTTTTCTTCCCCAGAGCTTTCGTCCAGAGCAACGATGCGTGAGTTGGACAGGCCAACGAATACCATCCCGTCTCCGGACGTCATGCCCTTGTAGAGACCTTGCACGGGCACCGGCACCTGATACGTCCACAACACGTCTCCACTTGCCGCATCAAGCGCATGAACAACTTGAGCGGATGTAATGTACATGCGTCCGTTCAGCACAATCGGCTCTCCGAATGGCACGCCGCCTTCGAGCTCACGCACCCACGCAGCGCCAACCTGACCGATATTGGCGGTGTTGATTTGATCGAGCGTTGAATACCGCGTGTTGTTCCAATCTCCGCCGACAACGGGCCAATCATTTGCCGGAAGCTGCGTCCGGTCCACATCGCCTTGCTGTGAGCATGCGGCAATGGCAAGCACAGACGCGCCCACAAGTGCGGCCATCCCTTTTTTTCGCATCAAATGCGTAAACATCTATTCCCCTCCCCTTAAAATGCGCCCTGGACTGCACGCAATCCCCCAGGCTAGAGCATAAAATATAGTTTATGGCACTGTTCACAGACGCTCAACTGGGAGAATCGCACGTACGTATTTGCACTGAAGGCATCGGTGGTGCGCGAAGATTTGAGCAATAGAGAGCTACTCTGATTGAAGGGATATCATCATGAATGTTTCCGAATGCGTTGCGAAGCGCCAGTCCGTTCGCGCATTCAAGCCGGACCCCGTACCGGAATCCACCGTGCGGGACATTATTGAACGCGCGCGCAATGCGCCGTCGGGAGGCAATCTCCAGCCCTGGCGGGTGTACGTTCTCTCCGGCGCACCGCTTGCGGAATTTAAGAAACAAATCGTTGAGCGCGTAAATGCCGGGGAAAAAGGGGAAACACCTGAATACGATGTTTATCCGCCTAAACTTTGGGAGCCGCTGAGAACGAGACGACGGGAAGCCGGTACACTTCGCTACGCAGCGTTAGGGTACGATGACAAGGACAAATCGGGGCTGACTGAACTTACGATCAAGAACTGCGAATTTTTTGGCGCACCGGTTGGCTTGTTTTTTTGTTTGGACCGCCGCGTGGGGCCTCCGCAATGGTCTGACGTCGGCATGTTCATGCAAACGGTAATGCTGTTGGCCGTCGAGCGCGGACTGGACACTTGCCCGCAAGAGTTCTGGGCAGGATGGCCCAAAGCTGTCGCGGAATATATTGGTCTGCCGGACGATCATATGCTGTTTGCAGGGATGTCCATGGGTTATCGCGACCCAGAGCACCGCCTGAACACATACCGCACGCCCCGCGAACCTGTGGAGGTATTTGCTGAATTTCGTGGATTTGAGGCCTGAGAGAAGACAAAGTGCCGAGTCGACCGCTTCGTAGTATGCATAAATAAACCCCGGGTTGCATTATTGCGGTGCACAGGCTCGAAATTGAGAAGTTCGGCTTGAGCGATTGAACCCCGTCGTTTAATTCTCAATTATTCCAAGAACTTCTGTCGGCATTTCGTGTCGCTGCAATGGGTTTGATTCGCCTAGATGGCTAAAGACAAAGCAGACCTTGGCCAAGACCGCATCTCTTTGATGGTTGTGGAGGATAACGAGTACATGCTCGATATCCTCGGCAATAGTCTCAAACGCCTCGGATTTAGCCGAATCCAAAAATTCAAAAACGGCAAAGACGCCGTTGAATATCTCAAACTTACGGCAAAGGGATACGGCGCCGCTGTTGAGCCGATCGACATTGTCGTTTCGGATCTGGTCATGTCCCCGGTCAGTGGCTTGCATCTGTTGCAATGGCTGCGGGACGACAAGGCCCCGCCAAGCCGCTTCATGCCTTTCATTATGCTGTCGGGCGCAGCGGACCGGGCCAACGTGGAACAAGCACGCGACCATGGCGTGAATGACTTCATGGCCAAACCGTTCTCGGTCGACAACATATATAAGGTTCTTCAGCGCATCATCGATGCACCGCGTCAATTCGTAACAACCCAAAAATATTTTGGGCCTGATAGACGGCGTTCGAACAAGGCCGGCCCGCCCAATGGCATGGAGCGTCGCAAGCCGGACGAGTCTCATGCCACGATCGTTTACTCAAAGGATAAGGTTGAGAAACCTT
>CAYYXR010000009.1:0-74777 GCA_964475755.1 uncultured Rhodobacterales bacterium | reverse complement strand
TGGCACCTCTACAACACCCGCAAGAGCAAGGGCGAAAGCATCCGCGTTTTCCCGCTGTCCAACTGGACCGAGCTGGACGTGTGGCAATACATCTACCTTGAAAAGATTCCGATTGTGCCGCTGTACTTTTCCGCCGAACGCCCCGTCGTGATGCGCGACGGCACCATGATCATGGTGGACGACGACCGCATGCCGCTCGAGTCCGGCGAGAAACCGGCCATGAAAAAAGTGCGCTTCCGCACGCTGGGCTGTTATCCGCTGACGGGCGCCATTGAAAGCGAAGCCGATACCCTGCCCGCCATCATTCAGGAAATGCTGCTCACCAAAAGTTCCGAGCGCCAGGGCCGTGTCATCGATCACGACGCCGCCGCGTCCATGGAAAAGAAGAAGCAAGAGGGCTACTTCTGATGGCGCACGTTTCGGACCTGATCGCCGAGGATATCGAAGCCTATCTCAAGGCCCACGAAAACAAGGGCCTGCTGCGCTTTATCACCTGCGGCAGCGTGGATGACGGTAAATCCACACTGATCGGCCGACTGCTCTATGACTCGAAGATGATCTTCGAGGATCATCTCGCCGCCCTCGAAAGCGACTCAAAGAAAGTCGGCACCCAAGGCGGGGAAATCGATTTCGCGCTGCTGGTGGACGGCCTTGCCGCCGAGCGCGAACAGGGCATCACTATCGACGTCGCCTACCGCTTCTTCTCCACCGACAAGCGCAAATTCATCGTCGCCGACACGCCGGGTCACGAGCAATACACCCGCAACATGGTCACTGGCGCCTCTACCGCCGAACTCGCGGTCATTCTGATCGATGCGCGCAAGGGCGTCTTGGTGCAGACCCGCCGGCACTCTTATCTCACCTCCCTGATCGGCATCCGCGACGTGGTGCTGGCCGTCAACAAGATGGACCTTGTCGATTACTCCCAGGAGGTCTTCGACAAGATCGTCGCCGATTATCGCGCCTTCGCCAAACAGATCGGCTTCGAGAACGTGCTGGCGATTCCGATTTCGGGCCTCAAGGGCGACAACATCACAACGCCCAGCAAGACAATGGACTGGTATAAGGGCCCGACCCTTATGCATCACCTGGAGACGGTGGAAATCGCCGACCGGTCGCGTGAGTCCGCGTTCCGCATGTGGGTGCAATGGGTGAACCGTCCCGACCTCGACTTCCGCGGGTTCTCCGGCCAGATCGCGAGCGGCACGGTCAAGCCCGGCGATAAAATCCGCGCGCTTCCGTCCGCCAAGGAAAGCCGCGTGGCCCGCATCGTCACCCAGGACGGCGATTTGGACGAAGGCATCGCCGGACAGTCGGTTACCCTCACCCTTGAAGATGAAATCGACATCAGCCGCGGCGATGTCATATCCAGCACCGAGGCGCTGCCCGGCATCGCCGATCAGTTCAACGCCACCATCGTTTGGATGAACGAAGAGCACCTGCTCCCGGGCCGTCCCTACTGGTTGAAAATCGGCAGCAAGCTGGTGACGGCGACCGTCACCGAGCTCAAATGCAAGATCAACGTCAATACGCTCGATCACCTCGCGGCCAAAACGCTCGAACTGAATGAAATCGGCGAGGCCAATGTCTCCCTCGACCGCGCCATAGCGTTCGATCCTTACGATGAGAACCGCGATACCGGCGGCTTTATCCTGATCGACCGGCTCACCAACACCACCGTGGCCGCAGGCCTGATCCGCTTCGCGCTGCGCCGCTCACAGAACATCCATTGGCAGGCCGTGGACGTGAACAAGCAATCGCGCGCGCAGCTGAAAGGCCAGAAGGCCTGCGTGCTGTGGTTCACCGGTTTGTCGGGCTCGGGTAAATCCACCATCGCAAACTTGGTTGAAAAGCAACTCTACGCCATTGGCCGCCACACATACCTATTGGATGGCGATAACGTCCGTCACGGCCTCAACCGCGATCTCGGGTTCGCCGACACCGACCGCGTTGAAAACATCCGCCGCGTCGGTGAGGTCGCCAAGTTGATGACCGACGCCGGTCTGATCACGATGGTCTCGTTCATCTCGCCGTTCAAGGCCGAGCGGCGTTTGGCCCGCGATCTTCTGGACGACGGCGAGTTCGTGGAGATTTTTGTCGATACGCCCTTGGCCGAAGCCGAGAAGCGCGACCCCAAAGGGCTCTATAAGAAGGCGCGGGCGGGCGAGATCGAAAACTTCACCGGCATCAGTTCACCTTATGAAGCGCCAGAAAATCCCGAGATCAGGATCGACACCACCAAGATGACGCCCGCTGAGGCCGCCGCGCACATCATCACCTGGCTGGAAGAGCGCGGCATTCTGCTCGGCTTCCGCGCCCCGGACGACGATACGCCGACGGCCTAATCCGCGCTGAATTGGCCGGGCGCCGGCACCTCCCCCAAAGCGGGATGGCCATCCTGGCTCAAGTCTGCTAGGCAGGCCTTGGGAATTAGCCAACAATTTGCTTGGTCAATTATTGCGCGGGCCGCTGCCGATCGTGCCTGCCAAGGGGGACTTCTGCTTCGTTATAAAGCCGACCTCAGAACGCTTTTCTATCTTGCCTTGATGGTCGGCGTATTTGCGCTGCTTTGGCGTTACGGATTCGATGCCACCGGGCACTTCAATCCCGGCATTGGCATTCCGCTCCTTACGCTGTTTTGCCTTCTTACAATTTCCGACGCGGTCATTTCGCACAATCACAACCATGTGCCGATTTTCAGAAACCGCTGGGCCAACCTCGGCATCGGATGCGTGATCTCCCTCTTCTACGGGTTTCCGTCATTCGCCTGGATTCCGACACACAACAAAAACCATCATGCGCTCAACAACCGGCCCGGCGACCATTCCATAACGACGCGTCCTCTGCGGCGCGTTGGATTGCTGGGCGCTTTGCTGTACCCCACGGTCACATCGGCAACGCAAACGCGCCTGATCCGTCCCTTTTTGTCGCATTGCTGGCAGCACAACCGCTTTTTGTTCTGGAGAGCGATCGCAGAGTACGCTGTCTTTATAGGTGTGATGGTCGCGCTGTTTGTCATCGATTGGCGAAAAGCTCTGTTGTTAGCCGTGCTGCCGCAACAGGTCGCCTTGTTTTTCATTCAGCATTTTAACTACATCCAGCACATCGAGACGGATTCTCTGTCGAAGTACGAGCACTCCCGAAACTTCACGGGCCGTCTTCTCAACGCGGTTTTGTTCAACAACGGCTACCATACGATTCATCATATGAAGCCGGGCCTCCACTGGTCGCGCACCCCCCAGGCCCATGCGAAGATTGCCCACGAGATACCCGCGCGCCTGCTTCAAGAAAACCTCGGCACATACTGGCTGAAGCGGTTTCTGGCCGATGCCGTCCTGGGACGAACGCCGAGCCACCTGACCCTGCCGGCCGATTTGACCCCCGACACCTTGCATGTCACGGAGGGCGGAGCGGCTATGTTCGGTACGGCGTCCGCGCCCGGGACGACGACACACCGACCGCTTAAAGCTGCCGGCCATCCCTCAAATTGAATCCCTTTCGGCATACAGGCCAAATTGCGAAAACGCCGACCGCTGTCGGGCTTTTTGGCATGAAGCGCCTGCTGACTGTCATTGCTGTGTTCCTCTTTCTGACAACACCGTCAGCCGGGCAGGACTTCAACAAAGGCGTGAGGGCCTACGAGCGCGGCGATTATGCCGCAGCTATGCTTGAGTGGCGTCCGTTCGCCGAAAACGGTAACGCGACCGCTCAATACAATGTCGGGCAACTTTACTTCCTAGGCCGTGGCGTCCCGCAAAACTATGCCGAGGCATTGAAGTGGCACACCCTTGCCGCCGATCAGGGCCACGCCCCGGCTCAATCCATCATTGGCCGTATGTATGCGACAGGCCGCGGGGTGCCGCAGGACTTTCTGCGCGCTTACATGTGGTACGAACTGGCTGCGGCGTTTAGCACCGATGGAAGATTTTCCCGGGATGCGAGGTTTGCGCGAGATGACGCGGCGCGGAATATGACTGCGGAACAGATCGCCGATGCGCAAGATCTCGCCCGCGAATGGATGGCAAAAAAGGGCAGATGACTAGGCACACCATTTGCCAGACCCATCGGTCCGTGCTCCCGCGCGCTCGGCAAAATGCATAAATGTGCGAATTCGGGTCTCCCGATCCGAAATCAAATTGAGTACAGTCGCCGTCCATCTACGGGTATGGACCGCACAAAAGGGACACGCATGACGTCGCGCAAGGACTACGTTGAAAAGATGTCGGCAAGCCTGAAGGAAGTGAACGCAGAGCTTAAGACGTTTCAAGCCATCGCCAAGGACGCCGGCAAAAAAACAGCCGCCAGAATTACTCAGTTGTCGGATGCCGCAAGACCGCACGTTGTCGAAGAGATCAAATACCTCAAGGCCAAGCAGAAGGATCTGGAAACGCGCATCAAAGGCCTCAAGGGGCCGAGCAAAGCTGCCTGGAAAGACCTGAGCGTCGCCATTGATCTGGCATGGAAAGACCTCAAGAAGGGCGTCGTTTCCGCGCGGTCGCATTTCAAGGAAGAGACCCCAAAGTCCAAAAGCAAAACAAAGGCCCCCGCTAAAGCCAAGGCAAAGGCGAAAGCCCCCACGAAAGAACGGGCGAAATCAAAAAGCGCGAAACCGAAATCCAAGCGCTGAGGGACGCCTGTAACTTTTCATGTTGTTAATCCGTACCCTAAAAAGTATCACTGTTGCGTGTGTCCTTCTGATCAATACTTCCGCCTGGGCGCAGCGCGCCGACGAGAATGTGGTGGACGCAGCACAGGATGCGTTCGGCACCACGGTCGGCTCGGAAAGCATCGGTCTTTACAACTCCGGCAGCGCGCGCGGGTTCAATCCGCGCCAGGCGGGCAACATCCGCATCGAGGGGCTTTATTTTCACGGTCCCGTGGCCGGTGGCGGCATCGAGCTGTCCAACCGATTATTTGGGCAAAGCACCGTGCGCGTCGGCCTCACGGCACAGTCCTATCCGTTTCCCTCACCGACCGGCATCGCCGATTATAGCCTGCGCATTCCCGGCGACGATTACGCGCTCAGCGCCGTATTGAAACTAGGGCCCTACGACGCGACCGGCGTTGAACTGGATGCCCAAATCCCGATTTTCTCGGACACCTTCAGCCTCGGTGTCGGCCTCGGCGTCGAACGTGAAGTCTTCGATCACCGCTCGAGCCGCTACAAATTTTCCGGCGCCGTCATCGGCCGCTGGCGAATCGGCCAGAACGTCGAGGTCATTCCCTTCTGGAGCCAGGCGCGCACCGATGACGACGAATTCGGCCCCTGGATATTCACCGGCGGTCTATACGCGCCGCCGAAGATAAAGCGCAGCATTCGGCGCGTGCCGGAATGGTCCGAAATCAACAAGCGCGATTCCACCTTCGGCGCCATCGCCCGCGGCACCTGGTCGGACTGGCAGGTCAAGATGGGGCTGTTCCGCTCCATAGCGGCCAAACCCAAAACGCGGCTGACCATGTACTTCGATGTGCAGCCCGACGGCGCGGCGAACCTGCAATTCTGGAAATTTCCCAATGAACTCTTTCCCAGCGAATCAACTTCGGGTGAGTTCAGGGTTTCCAGAATAATTGCCGAAGGTCCGCGGCGGCACACGCTCAGCCTGAATGCGCGCGGCCGGTCGGCGATTCAAGGCAGCGGCGGTGTGGACCGCGTCGATGCCGGAACCACCGTCCTCGGCGAACGCCTGCCCGACGGCATCCCGGATCCCGATTTCCAAACCCTGCCGCGCAACAAGGAGCACGTGCACGAAGGCAGTATCGGCCTGAACTACGAGGCGCAGTGGCGCGGCGTCGGCGAATTCAGCGCCGGCCTTCAACGCGTTTTTTACGAGCGCACGACGACGTTGCCCATAACCAAGGCCTCGAACAGCACTTGGCTCTACAACACCACTCTCGCCGCCTACCTCACCGAGCGACTTGCGCTGTACGCCAGCTATACCCGCGGATTGGAAGATTCGCCCAATGCACCGGCGGTCTCAACAAACGAGGGCGAAGGCGTGCCGGCCAGCACCACCAGTCAGATCGACGGGGGCTTCCGCTATTCCTTCGGACCGTCCCTGCGCTTGGTTGCCGGTGTCTTTCAGGTCAAGAAGCCGTTCTTCTCGACCGACGATTCCAACACATACCGTCAGCTCGGCAACATCAGCCACAAAGGCGTTGAGCTCTCGCTGACCGGCGAACCTATCGAAGGACTTCGTATCGTCGGCGGGCTCGTGCTGCTCAAGGCCCGGGTCTCGGGCGATTTTGTCGAGCAGGGCGTTATCGGAAAGATCCCGACGGGCAGCGAACCGGTAACTGTAAACATGAACGTGCAATACGGACCGGAAAGCTGGGGCGGATTTTCGGTCGATGGCCGCGTCTCGCATGCGTCGTCGTACTACGCGAATATCGAGAACACCTTCAAGGTCAAAGCCAACACCACGCTCGATCTGGGCGTACGCTATCGCTTCGACCTGTACGGCACGCCTGCGCAGCTGCGCGCGCAGGTTACCAACGTTTTGAATTCATACGTCTGGCTGGCCAGCGGCAACGAACGCCTGTGGCGGCCGACGTCCCCGCGCAAGGGCACGCTGCAACTCACCGTGGATTTTTAAGGCGGAAGTGAACGACTAGAAGATTGAATTCCCGTTGGAATGGCTATTCATCTGGTTTTCAATCAGTACCTTCCGAAAACTGAGGAAGCGTATCCGTTATCTCGAACCAGGGCGCCTTGCTGGCGACATGGATGTTCATCTCCGGTTTTACCTTCGGATCATCATCGAGAGGCCCCAACGGCAATCCATAAACAGAGGGGTGATCGTCGAATTTGCTGTGAATGGGCGATCCGCACACGCGGCAAAATCCACGATGCGTTCCCTTTGAAGACTCGTAGTAAGTGACAAGGTCCGCGCCTTGAGTGAACTTAAAGTCAGCGGACTGAACTGAGGCCCGGCTTCGAAACGCACCGCCTTGCAGCTTTTGGCACATGGAGCAGTGGCAATTGCGCGCATCCGTCAACGCGCCGGAAATCTCGTACTTGATGCCGCCGCACATGCAACTCCCTCGAATCATGGACCGTTCCCTTTCTCTGCGTTTCTAGAAATACATGAGCAACAATTGTATAGGAGTTTCATTAGCGCCCCACGTTGAGAATTTGCCCGGTCCAGTCCGGCTCGCCCACCGCCGCGCGCAACAAACAGTCGGCGCAGTCCTTGAAGGAAATCGGGGACAGCGGCGCGACCCGCGCCCGCACCCCCGCCGTATAGTGTCCCGCCGCCGGTCTGTCCCACATCACCACCGGTCGCAGGATGACCCACTCTAATTGGCTATTCTGCGTCATGCGTTCTGCCTCAGCTTTATCTGCAATGGCCGCGGCGAAAATCCGGCGCATAATGCGTACCGCAAGGCGGTTCGGCCAGGCCAGCTCGCGTCCGTCGGTGAGATTTATGCCGCTTTGCATGACAAAGCGCCGCACTCGCGCGCGTTTGCATTCCGCGAGAATGTTAGCCGTCCCGCTGGACATGAGCGTGCCGGGCGAAAAATTCGTGTCCGGCCCGATGCAGCTGGTGACCGCGTCCGCGCCTTCAAACGCGCCGGCCAGCCCGCCGGGAGAAAGCACATCACCCCGCACAACAGACAGCCACGCGGCCGGATTTAATCGCTCGGGGCGACGCGCCACGGCGATGACGTCGTGCTCACCCGATAGTGCGCGCTTCAGCACACTACGGCCCGTCGCTCCGGTCGCACCTACAACTGCGATTTTCAAGTTCTACTCCAACATCTTTTTCGCGCGCACGTACACCGCCTCGTCGATCATCTGACCGTCAACAGAGATGCTGCCCTCGCCGCGCGCTTTGGCCGCGTCATAGGTGCGGATCACGTCCTCCGCCCACGCCTTATCGGCGGCGTCATTGAAAATTGCGTTCGCGGTTTCAACCTGCTTGGGGTGAATGCAGATGACGGTCGTGGTGCCCAGCGCGCGGGATAACCTTACTTCGCGCGCAAACCGGGTCATATTCGAATGGTTGGCGATCGAGCCGATCACACCCCAGCTTTCCAAACCTTGCGAGGCCGCGGCGAGCACGACCATTTGTCCCGGTGCTTTCAGCGCGGAGTGGCGCGGCTCGATGCCAAGGGACGCGGCAAAATCTTCACCGCCGAAAGCGAGCGCCTTGAGGCGCGGCACCGCTGCGATGGACGCCGCCGCCAATACGCCCGCCGGCGTTTCCAGTGTTGCGCAAATGCCGGTGTGATTGGCCGCCATACCGCGCGCCGTTTCAAGCCGGGAAATTTCGGAGGTGATGGAGGTCAGTCCAAGCGCGCGTTCGACTTTCGAAATCATCACGCCGTTCACGCCGTCTTGCACCGTCGCCGCCAAGTCGGCGGCAAGAAGCTCGGGCATATTGTTCACGCGCACCCACACTTCAGTGTTGTTCTTTTTCAGGAACGCGACCGCATCGCCGAGTGACTCGCGCGCTTTTAGTTTAGAATCCGGCGCGATGGAATCTTCCAAATCGAGCACGATGGCGTCGGCGCCCCGCTCGGAGGCCTTGGCGAGATGCTTTTCCGCCAAAACCGGAACAAAAAGCACCGTTTTCCGTTTCATTTACACCTCAAAACCGTGACATGTACGCACAACGTGCACGGTTCAACCGTCCAATTTGCCAAGAATTTCAGCCTCATCGGCGCCTAAATCCGGGGCTTTGCGGCGGATAGCGCCGGGCGTGCGCGACAAACGGGGCACAACATCGTGCATGGGAACGCTTTTGAGGTCGCTATCGGGCACTTCCACCAGCACACCGCGCGCCAAAACATGCGCATCGGCCGCAAAATCAGGCGGATCGTACACCGGGCCAACCGTCACCTGGGCTTTCTCGAAAAACGCCAGATTCTCGGCGAGTGTCTTTCCGCCGATAAAGTCCTGAATAATTTCGTCCAACTCATCCACGTGATCGAGCCGCGCGGCGTTATCCTTGAACTTCGGATCGTCGATCATTTCCGGACGGCCAATGGCCGCAAATAATCTGCGCGCCATATCCTGAGTCGAGCCCGTCAGCGCCACCCATTTTCCATCCGACGATTTATAAACATTTCTCGGTGCGGTGATCGACGCTCGATTTCCAGAACGCGGCGGCACCTCGCCGGTGATTTTGTATTGCGCCGCGTCCGGTCCCAAAATCGAATGCAGCGGTTCCAGCAACGAAAGATCGATCACCTGACCCGCGCCGCTTTCTTTTTCCGCTTCGCGCAATGCGACCATCACCGCGAACGCACCTGACAATCCGGCAACCATGTCGGCCAGCGCCATATTCGGCAGCGCCGGCGGCTTGTCGGCAAAACCGTTCTTGGCGGCAAACCCGCTCATGGCTTCCATCAAACTGCCGAATCCCGGTTTTCTTTTGTAGGGGCCGGTTTGTCCCCAACCGGATACGCGCACAAAAACAATCTTAGGATTGATCGCCAACACGGTCTCGGGATCAAAGCCGAGCGCTTCCATCACACCGGGACGGAAGCTTTCGATCAGCACATGCGACGTTTTCAAAAGTTTGTGGAACGCTGCCTTGCCGTCATCGGTTTTCAGATCGATGCGAATGCTCTTCTTGTTGCGGCCATAGACTTTCCAATAAGGCGAGACGCCTTCATCGGTCCAATGGCGCAGCGGATCGCCGCGCGACGGTTCCAGCTTGATCACTTCCGCGCCGAAATCGGCAAGCTGCAGGCTCAGCATATTTCCCGCGACAAGGCGCGAGAGATCGAGCACACGCAACCCGTCCAGCGGGCAGTGTTGTTCGGGCTCATACGGCATGAAGCAGGCTCCCCTTTGGCGGCGAATCCGCCCTTTAAATTAAAGCACAGATACCCCTATTACCGCTGCTGGAATACACTTAAAACTGATTTCGAGATTCGTTCAGGGAGTGTGCAATGACGGCTACCGCGCAATCAAAGGACGCCATGCACGTCGATATCATCGGGCACCGCAAAATGGTGGTGAACGGCCAATTGGTCAACGCGGCGTCCGGCGAGCGCATCGACATGATCTGCCCATCCGACGGGCATATTTTTGCGTCCATCCCACGTGGCAAAATGGCCGACGTGGATTTGGCGGTCGCCGCCGCGCGCAAAGCTTTCGACGACGGCCCGTGGCCAAAAATGCCGCCCGCCGAGCGCGGCCGCATTTTGATGAAACTCTCCGCCCTGATCGCTGAGAACCATGAGGAACTCTCGCAGCTTGACGCCCGCGACGTGGGCAAGACGATCAAATCCGCACGCGGCGACGTCACTGTGCTCTCCCGGTATTACGAATTTTACGCTGGCGCGGCGGACAAAACCGGCGGCGAGACCATTCCGCTCAACAACGGCTTTGTCGCCATGACGTTCCGCGAACCGCGCGGCGTGGTCGGCGCCATCATTCCCTGGAACTCGCCGACGCAGATGATGGGCCGCACATCCGCCCCTGCTTTGGCCATGGGCAACACGATGGTCGTTAAAGCCGCCGAGGACGCGTGCCTGTCCGCGCTACGCATCGCCGAACTCGCGCTGGACGCGGGTGTTCCGCCCGGAGTTTTGAATGTCGTAACCGGCCTCGGCGAAGAGGCCGGCGCAGCTTTGGCATCTCACAAGGATGTGGACTTCATCACCTTCACCGGCTCGCCGGAAGTTGGAACGCTGGTGCAGCGCGCTGCCGCAGGTCATCACGCTGCCGTGACATTGGAACTGGGCGGTAAGTCGCCCCAGGTATTTTTCGATGACGCCGACCTCGAGGCCGCCATCCCGACAATCACAAGCGCGATTATCGTGAACAGCGGACAAACTTGTGTTGCGGGCAGCCGCCTGCTGGTCGAGCAAAGCGCATGGGACCGGGTGGTAAAGGCATTTGCGGCAAAATTTAGTTCGCTGGTCACTGGCCCGCACCATGGCGATTACGATTTCGGTGCCCTGATCAACGCCAAGCAGCAAACCCGCGTGCGACAATTCGTTGAACGCGCCAAAGCCGAAGGCATTCCGGTGCTCGCCGAAGGCAAAGTCGCCGGTGAAGCATCGCCCGACGGATTCTTTGTGCCGCCGATTTTGTTTGGTCCTGTACCCCCCGACAGCGAAATGGGCCGCGAAGAGGTTTTCGGGCCCGTACTATCCATGATTCCATTCAAGGACGAGGCCGAAGCCATCCGCATCGCCAACGATACCGACTACGGCCTTGGCGCGGGCGTGTGGACCAAAGACGGCTCGCGCGCGATGCGCGTCGCGCGCGCGATACGATCCGGACAGGTTTATATCAACGCCTATGGCGCGGGCGGCGGCGTGGAATTGCCATTCGGCGGATTCAAGAAATCAGGCCACGGGCGCGAGAAAGGCCTAGAGGCCCTGCACGACTTCTCCACCACCAAGACCATCATAATCAATCACGGAGAGTGATCAGGCCGCCGGTTCCAGGAACCAAGACTGCAGTGCTTTCTTTGCGTCGTCATTCACACCTAGTGCATCGCGGATGTAACCGTCGGCAGATCCGTACTTAGATTCCACTGCCTCGAACGCGATTTGCAAATTTTCAGCGCGCACGGGAAAAACCTCATTGAACAGCGCGTTCAATTCTTCCCTTGAACGGCCCGGCGTATCCTCAGCGTAGAGTTTAATCATTTTCTTGATGAAATCATTAGCCGTTGGCGCCGCGTTGGTCAGCAGATAGTCGTCCATGATCGTCTCGCACGGCACGCCCAACGCCGTCAATATCATCGCCGCGCCAAAGCCTGTACGGTCACGCCCACCGCGGCAGTGAATGAGCGAGGGTTTACCCTCGCCTTTCAAAATCGATGCAAACATCTTCGCATACCGGTCGGCGTAATCGAGAGCCAAACTGCTGTACATCTGACGGTGCGTCTCATGCACCTGATCGATCGTCTCGCCGTCAAAGATCATGCTCTTGACCACATCGGTCGGAACCCGCGCGGCCTCCGGCCAGATGTCCAGCGCTAACCGGTCGATGCTCATGTCGTCGGGAATGCGCGACGGACCACGTTGCTGCTCTTCAACGGTGCGAAAGTCGCAGATGAAATTTAAATTGAGCCCGCGAAGTTGCGCAATATCGGCATCGGAAAGATTGGCCAGGTGCCCAGACCGGTACAGCACCTCCCAGCGCGTAACGTGGCCGTCGGCGGTTGCGTATCCGCCCAGGTCACGGAAGTTGACGGCATTCTCGAAGTGGATGTGTCGCTGCATATGAGCCCGCTCTGGTTGGCGCGCGGTTGAATACGGGGCCGCTCCCGACTTGTCAATTGAAGCCGGGCGCCATCCAGGAAATTAGCGGTTTCTCACCTTGTCGTGCAGGTGATAAGACACCTATTGAACATTCGGAGGGATACCATGAGTGACTATTCGGCGACCATCAGCTGTGTCGATCTCGAAGTCGACTGGGCCGAAACTCAGGGCGGCGACGTGACCGTGCGCACCGAAGGCGGCGATATCACCGAGGCTAAGATCTTCGTGAACTATGAGAATTCGACCCATCATAATTCCCTCGAACTTTTGGGGTCGTGGATGGAATCCCATCAATTCGCCAGTCCGGACGCGCTGGTGAACGAGCTCTTCGAGCCAGGCAGCGAAGACAAGTTCACCATCCGCGAAATTCAACGGCCCACTAAACCGGGCGAGTCTGGCTTCGCCGACTTCGATGTCGGTTTTGACGTCACGGACTCATGGTGCGTGGAGACCAACAAAGGCACACTCCCCGCCAAGCGCATCCGGCTGGTCATGCGTGTCTCGCTGGTTGCGACGCATTAACGGCAGCGCTAAGACGCCAACTCGCCTTTCAACTTCAGCCGATACGCATGCAGCAACGGCTCGGTATACCCACTGGGCTGTTCCGCGCCCTTGAACACCAGATCGCAGGCTGCCTTGAATGCCAAGCTTGAGTCGAAGTTCGGCGCCATGGGCTTATAGGCCGGATCACCGGCGTTTTGTTTATCCACCACGCCCGCCATGCGTTTCATGACCGCCAGGACCTGCTCCTCGGTGCACACGCCGTGCATGAGCCAATTGGCGATATGCTGGCTCGAGATGCGCAGCGTCGCCCTGTCTTCCATGAGTCCAACGTTGTTGATGTCCGGCACTTTGGAACAGCCCACACCCTGATCGACCCAACGCACGACATATCCGAGAATGCCTTGCGCATTGTTCTCGAGTTCGTTCTCGATTTCGTCGGCCAACCAATTCTTTCCGCCCGCGAGCGGAATAGTCAAAATGTCACTCAGCGCCGTGGGCGGACGCTTTTTGATTTCATCTTGGACGGCGGACACCAAAACCTGGTGATAATGCAGGGCGTGCAACGTGGCCGCCGTGGGTGATGGCACCCAGGCGGTGTTCGCGCCGGATTTGGGATGCGCGATCTTGGTCTTGAGCATATCGGCCATGAGATCGGGCATCGCCCACATGCCTTTGCCGATCTGTGCCCGGCCCTTTAGGCCGCACGCTAGGCCCACATCCACATTCCAATTCTCATAGGCCTGTATCCACAGCGCAGACTTCATATCGCCTTTACGCACCATCGGCCCGCCATGCATGGACGTGTGAATTTCATCGCCGGTACGATCCAAGAAGCCGGTATTGATAAACACCACGCGGTCCTTGGCCGCACGAATGCATTCCTTGAGGTTCACCGTTGTGCGGCGCTCCTCGTCCATAATCCCGACCTTGAGCGTAAATTCCCGAAGATCCAACAAGGCTTCGATACGGCCAAAGAGAGTGTTCGTGAACGCCACTTCGTCCGGGCCGTGCATTTTCGGCTTCACGATATAGACGGACCCTGTCCGCGAGTTCTTATGCTTCCCCTTGCCCTGAAGGTCGTAAAGGGCAATGAGCGAGGTCATGATGCCGTCCATGATGCCTTCCGGCACTTCGCTGCCGTCCGGCAGAAGGATCGCATTGTTGGTCATCAGATGACCGACGTTGCGTATGAACATTAAGGCCCGGCCCAGCACGATAACCTCGCCCCCATCCGGCGCGGTATATGTGCGGTCGGGATTAAGGGTGCGGTTGACGGACTTACCACCTTTATCAAAGGACGCTGTTAAGTCGCCCTTCATGAGACCAAGCCAGTTCCGGTACACGGCGGTCTTGTCTTCGGCATCCACCGCGGCCGCTGAATCTTCGCAGTCCATAATCGTTGTCAGCGCGGACTCGAGCGCGACGTCCGCCACGCCCGCAGGGTCGTCCTTGCCGATGGGGTGGGTACGATTGGTCAGAATTTCAATATGAAGGCCGTTGTTCACGAGCAGGATTCGTTCTGGGCTCTCTGGCGCGCCGACGTAACCCGCGAATTGGGTAGGCGAGGCCAAGTGCACGGTTCGGTCGGCGGAGAGGACGGCCACAAGCTTACCCTCCATGACCGTATATGCAGTGACCTCCGTGTGTGATGCGCCGTTAAGGGGCACAGCTTCATCGAGAAACTCTCGGGCGCGTGCAATAACCTTAGCGCCGCGCTTAGGGTTATATCTCTTTCCCACTTCCGCGCCGTCTTCCGAGGAAATGGCGTCGGTGCCGTAAAGGGCGTCGTATAGACTTCCCCATCGGGCGTTCGCGGCATTCAATGCGTAGCGCTGATTTGAAAGCGGGACGACCAGTTGAGGCCCGGCGAGTACGGCGACTTCCGGATCGACGTTCTCAGTTCCGATGGAAAACGGCGCACCTTCGGGCACCAAGTAACCGATCTCTTTTAAGAACTTTTCGTATTCGTCTTGATTGATAGGGACGCCCGCACGGGACTTGTGCCACGCATCGATCCGCGCCTGCAGATCATCCCGTTCTTTCAAGAGCTCCCGATTTTTAGGGACGAGGTCCGCGAGAATGTCTGCGGAGCCTTTCCAAAAGCTGTCAGGATCGATGCCGACGCCGGGAAGGACTTCGTCATTTATGAAGCTGTGGAGGATTTGCGCGACGTGCAGACCATGGACCTGGGCGTAATCGGTCATGCTGTCCCCTTTCTATTCTTATTATCTGTTCGAACCTGCCGCACGCTGCCCTCCCCCAGGCACAGCATGATTCGCGAATTCGATGGTAAATCGGCGCGCCGGGATACACCAGCACGCAAGCGGCTTCAACAGCTTGCCTTGTGTATGGGCGTTGGACCGTCCGTGATATAAAGTGCGGGAAAGTGGGAAACCGCCGGAGTTCTTTTATGTCCGGGCTTCATATGCCTGAACCAGACAGCAATGTTATTGCGCGGCGCGCCGGAATCATTGCCGCCCTCCAGGATATTCTGCCGGCGGCGAACGTCATTTCGTCCGAGGATTCGCTGCGTGTGTACGAATCGGATGGACTGACCGCATACAAACAATTGCCGATGATTGTGGCGCTGCCTGAAACCACGGAACAGGTCGCCCAAATTTTGAAGTACTGCCATAAACACGGCATCAAAGTGGTGCCACGCGGTGCGGGCACGGGACTGTCCGGCGGTGCGCTGCCGCTGGCCGACGCCATTACGGTGGGCCTGTCGAAGTTCAATCGCATTCTAGATATCGATCTGGACAACCGTACTGTCACCGCACAGCCGGGCGTGACGAACCTTGCCATCACGCATGCGGTGGAGCACGCGGGATTTTATTATGCGCCCGATCCCTCCAGCCAAATCGCCTGCACCATCGGCGGCAATGTCGCGGAAAACTCTGGCGGCGTGCATTGCCTGAAATACGGCGTGACCACCAACAATCTTCTTGGGCTGGAACTCGTCACCATGGACGGCGAGATTTTGCGGATCGGCGGCAAACATTTGGATTGTGCCGGTTACGATCTGTTGGGACTTTTGACGGGGTCGGAAGGTTTGCTGGGCGTCATCACTGAAGTCACCGTGCGTATACTCAAGAAACCGGATACGGCGCGGGCGGTGCTGTTGGGCTTTGAATCCAACGAAGCAGCAGGGGATTGCGTCGGGCGCATCATCGCCAGCGGAATCATTCCCGGCGGCATGGAAATGATGGATAAGCCCGCGATACACGCCGCCGAGGATTTCGCGAAGGCCGGATACCCACTAGATGTGGAAGCCCTTCTGATCGTCGAGCTAGACGGGCCGGCGGTGGAAGTAGATGAGCTGATTGAGCGCGTGAAAGGTGTGGCGAAGGACACCGGCGCGATTTACGACCGGACCTCAGAAAACGAAACCGAACGGCTCAAGTTCTGGGCGGGCCGCAAGAGCGCGTTTCCTGCCATTGGGCGCCTTTCGCCCGATTACTACTGCATGGACGGTACCATCCCCCGCAAAGCGCTGCCGAAAATTCTCTCGCGCATGCGCGAACTCAGCGAACATTACGGACTTGGTGTTGCCAACGTATTTCATGCGGGGGACGGCAATTTACACCCCCTTATAATGTACGACGCGAACAAGCCGGGCGAATTGGAGAAGGCCGAGGACTTTGGAGCCGACATCTTAAAAATGTGCGTCGAGGTCGGCGGTGTTCTGACCGGTGAACATGGTGTGGGCGTCGAGAAGCGCGACCTCATGCCCGAGATGTTCACTGAAGATGACCTGAAGCAACAGCAACGTGTCAAATGCGCGTTCGATCCCGGCTCTCTACTTAATCCAGGCAAAGTGTTTCCGACCCTCCATCGCTGCGCCGAATTGGGGCGCTTGCATATTCATCGCGGCGAAGTCCGGTTCCCCGAACTGCCAAGGTTCTAATGCCCGAGGTCATTTTCCCTGAAAGCGCGGAACATGTGCATGAGTTCGTTGCCTGGGCCGCAGCCGAAGATAAACCGCTGACCGTGGCCGGGCGCGGCTCAAAGGGCTCGATCGGCCCTCGCCCCACCGCACAGCACGTTTTGGATTTGTCGAAACTCTCCGGCATCACGGCCTACGAGCCTGAAGAACTTATTCTTCAAGCCAAGGCGGGCACGACCATTGCCGACATTGAAAGCGCCCTAGCCGCGAAGGAGCAGATGCTGGCATTTGAACCGCCGGACTTAGGCCCTCTCTTCGGTAATGCGCCGCAAAGAGGAACGATTGGCGGCACGCTGGCGTGCAATCACTCCGGGCCACGGCGCTTCAAAGCCGGCGCGGCCCGAGATCACTTCTTGGGCGCGCGCGCGTTTTCGGGCCGGGGCGAGGAATTCAAAACCGGCGGGCGCGTGGTCAAGAACGTGACCGGATACGATCTTTGCAAAGTGCTGGCGGGTTCGTATGGAACTCTTGCCGTGATGACCGATGTCACGGTGAAAGTTCTGCCCGCCGCGGAAAAGACGCGGACCGTTCTTGTGATCGGATTGGATGATGAAGGCGGCCAGCGCGCGATGACACGCGCATTGACCGGCGCATTCGAAGTCTCGGGCGCCACGCACCTGCCTGCCGCTTTGGCGGCCAAGTCCAAAGTCTCTTACGTTTCTGAAGCTGGGAACAGCATCACGGCCCTGAGGATCGAAGGCCCCGAGAAATCCGTGGCGGCGCGATGCGCGGCGCTTCGCAAGGACTTGTTATCCTTCGGTGAAACGGAAGAGCTGCACAGCGCCAATTCACGCTGTTTGTGGCAGGAAATTCGGGACGTGCAGTTCTTCGTTGGAGAAACACGCCCGGTGTGGCGTATATCGATCGCGCCGCAGTCGGGCCATAGCGTCGGCACCGTCATAGGCGCGCTGGATGACGCGGAATGTTTTTACGATTGGGGCGGCGGTTTGATTTGGGCGATGACCTCACCCGATGACGATTGCGGCGCCAGCGCCATACGTAACTCGATTACACGATTGGGCGGCGGCCACGCCACACTGATGCGCTTGCCGCAAGACATGCCGTCTGCCATTCCTGTTTTTCACCCGCTCGATCCGGCCATCGCCGCCCTCAACCAACGCATCAAGTGGGCGTTCGACCCAAAGGGTATACTCAACCCCGGTTTATTTCCTTCAGGGGCATAACGGCGTATGCAAACGAATTTCTCCGCAGACCAACTCAGCAATCCCGACATCGCAGAAGCGGATAAGATCTTGCGCGCCTGCGTGCATTGCGGATTTTGCACGGCCACTTGCCCGACTTATGTGCTGCTAGGCGATGAGCTCGACAGCCCGCGTGGGCGCATCTATCTCATCAAGGACATGCTCGAGAGCGGCAAACCGGCGAGCGAAGACGTCAAAACCCACGTGGACCGGTGCCTCTCCTGCTTGGCCTGCATGAGCACCTGCCCTTCGGGTGTCAACTACATGCACCTCGTGGACCAGGCCCGCGCCCACATAGAGCGAACGGCGAAGCGACCCATCTTCGAGCGGATTATGCGCAAGCTGCTGGCCGCAACTCTTCCCCATCCCAAACGGTTCCGCCTTGCATTGTGGGCGGCGCGGCTCGGCAAGCCTTTCACGTGGGCTATGCCCGGCAAGTTGCGCGCGATGGTGAAATTCGCGCCCGGCTCACTGCCGTCCGCTTCACTCAAAGACGCGCCACAGGTGTTTCCGGCCCAGGGACAAAAGCGCATGCGCGTGGCTCTGCTGAGCGGGTGTGCGCAAAAGGTGCTGGACCCGGCGATCAACGAGGCAACAATTCGCCTGCTTACGCGCTTGGGCGCGGAGGTGGTGGTAGCCAAAAACAGCGGATGCTGCGGCGCCCTCACCCATCACATGGGCATGACCGAAAACAGCCATCAGTTCGCGGCAAATAATATCCGCGCCTGGATCAAGGAAATTGAAGAGGATGGGCTGGATGCGATTGTCGCCAACGCCTCCGGGTGCGGCACGACCGTAAAAGACTACGGTTATATGTTCCGCAGTGACGCAGCGCTGGCTGCGGATGCGGCGCAAATCTCGGCGCTCGCGAAAGACGTATCGGAAGTCGTAAGCGAATTGCGGATTGATGACGCGCCCGGCAATAATATGCGTGTTGCGTACCAATCCGCCTGCTCCTTGCAACACGGCCAGCAGATCAAGACGTTGCCGCAAGATCTGCTGAGAAGCGCCGGGTTTGAGATCGTTGAGCCCGCCGAGAGCCATCTGTGCTGCGGTTCCGCTGGCACATACAACCTGACACAGCCGGAGATCGCCACACAGCTAGGCACGCGAAAAGTGGCCAATATCGAACGCACACAGCCGGAGGTCATTGCCTCGGGCAATATCGGCTGCATGACACAGTTGCGCGCGGGCACGCGCATACCCGTTGTCCATACCGTGGAACTGTTGGATTGGGCCACGGGCGGGCCGAAGCCCGCCGCGCTGAATTAAACCCTAGGCGATGATCTCGCTGACCACCTTTGAGGTGGTCATGGATTTCGTACCCCATTTATCGACGGGCACGCCCATGACTTGCTGCAAGGTCAGCCCGATACGCGTGATCGGATCGCCATTGCCCTTCACATGTACGCCGGCATTGATGCGCCCGCCGGCACGACCGGCAAGCATCACCGGAATCCCGACCACGTTGTGAGTCTTGGCGTACTCAGTATCCGAATGCGCGAACACCAGCGCGTTGTCGAGCAAGGTGCCGTCGCCCTCGCGGATATTCGTCATGGCCGCAAGGAACTCGCCCCAGGCCGCCATGCTTTCCTCGATGAAGACCGTCGCTTCGGGCTGGTATCCAAGCGCTTCGTCAATCTGCTCTTCATGCGTGAGTTGGTGGTGTGTGGTCGCCTTACCTTCCTGGCGCAGACTGGAGGCGGAATCCGAAAACACGACGTTGAACACATTGGTTTGGTTGCACGCCAGCGCCATGGCCAGAAGCTCAGCCATGAGTTTGTGATTGCGGCGGGCATCGCGAATATCGGTGCCGACCTTGCCCTCTTCCGGCGCACCCGGCACAACGCAGGCTTCGGCCGGCGGCGGCTTTTCCAATTGTAATGCGAACTGCTGTTCGATCTGACGCAAGGACGTGAAATATGCGTCCAGGCGCTCACGGTCGGCGGCGCCGACTTTCTTCAAAAGGTCCGCGCGCTGATCGCCCACGGCAGACAAGACACTTTTCTGCACCATGGCGCGCGGGTCGGGAGTGAATTCAGCCGCGTTCGGGTCCTGGAACTCCGGCCCGAAGACGCGCTGATACAGTGACATGGGCGACTCTTCACTGGGATTGACGATCCCGCCGCCGCGGAAACTGTAGCTGTCCCGCGGGTTGCCGGTTGCCGCCATGTCCAGCGAGCGGAACCGTGAATTCGCACCGATCTGCTCGGCGATGATCACGTCCACGCTCGGAATTTCAGAAGTGCGGTTATCCGGGGCCAGACCGGTACGCAGGCCGAGGGCACCACTGATGTGCGGGATGTTTGTCTTGCCGTCGAGACTCACGCCAAAACCGCTGAGAATGGAAACCTGATCCTTATAAGGGCGGACCGCTTCCAACTCCTCGCCGATTTCATACTCGCGGCCCTCGGTCTCCGGCGTCCAGCGGAACGGCGTCATACCGCAGCCCCAGAACCATGTCCCGAAGCGCACGGGCAGCGGCGCACCGGAGGCGAGCGCTGTCCCATTCGTATTCAGAAAATAATCCAGGAACGGCAGCGCGACCGTAATCGCGGTGCCGCCCAACATGCCGCGCAGCGCGGTCCGTCTGTTCATCGGGCTACGGATCGAAAAGGTCATGACCTATTCTCCTGTTCGGATTCAACCGGTGTCGGGAAACGAAACTGAGCCTCTTGTTCTTCGCCGTCGGCTTCATCAGCCATATCGACGCGATAGAACGCGGGGCTTAACGCAATGCGCCGCAACAGGTACGGGAAATTATAACCGTTTTCAGAAAAGTCGTCGATTAGCCGCTTGCGGAAATTGGCCTCGCTGGGCTCTAGCGAGCGGCCGACCGCATAGCGGTAAACATTGTCCACCACGCAGAACACCGTCGCGGGCAATTGGCGCAAGGCTCCGCCTAGTTCCGCGGCATTCTCAAAGGGAATCCCATCGATCTCGCCGCTGGAGTCGATCTCAGCACCATTCTCGGTTTCACGGTATTGGCCCAGCCCGTCGAAATTTTCCAACGCCAAGCCAATGGGATCGGTGATCTTATGGCACCCGGCGCACATGGGCTCGTTCCGATGCGCGGTTAGGCGTTCGCGCGCGGTTTTGAATTCCGGATTGTCGGTATCCTGGACCACATTGAAGTCCACATTGCCCGGCGGCAACGGAACCTTCTGACACATCAAGAGTTCGCGCACGGCCATACCCCGCAAGGTCGCCGAGCTACGGCCCGGATGAGAATGCAGAGCCACAAAGCCAACCTGCGTGATCAGCCCCGCGCGCGGATCCCCTTCGGAAAACTCATACGGCTGCCAGCCATCCATGGCCGCAACCGGCACACGATACACCGCACCGAGGGCGCGGGTCATGAAGGTCTGGCGGGTGGTAAACAGATCCCGGTAATCGCCATCGAGGTCAATCAAGTGATGCGTGATGGTGCGCAGCGCCTGCTCCTTGGCATCGTTCGATACTTTGAGGCTGAACGCAGGATAAATCGTGGAATCCTTCGCCAGCTCGTCGAATTCCTCAAAACCCAACATGTCGGCAAAAAAGGCGCGGGTGCCTTCCTGAACGCGATCGGACGCCAAGAGACGTTCCACCTGCGCCTCCAAACCTCCGCGGGTATCCAAATCGCCCCGACCGGCGGCGGCGAGCAACTCGTCGTCCGGCGGCGCATTCCACAGGAAAAAGCTGAGACGTGTTGCTTTTGAATACGCATCGAGTTCATTGCCGCTCGCATCGGGCGTTTCCACCCGGAATAGGAACTCGGGCGCGACAAGGAGCCCAGCCAAGGCAAACTCGACCCCTTCGTAAAAGCCGCCCAATGTCGCCGAAGCCTCTTCGGCAACGGCAACCTGCTCGGCAATTTCCTCATTGGTCAACGGACGCCGGTAAAGCTTTTCGCCGATGTGGGCGAGAAATTCGCGCGCACAAGCCGCATCTGCCCGGGACGGATCGGACGGCGTACACGGAATAAGCTTACCGCGATGATTTTCGTCGACCACTTGGGCCGCGATGTTGCGCCCGATACCGTTGTATTGCTCAAGCCCGGACGGCGTGACTGTCACCTGACTTGTGCCGACGGCGATAAGCCCCTCTGAACGCACATCGGGCTCGAACCGCCCGGCGACGGTAATGTCCTCACCGAAAATATCGGCAACAGACTGCCGGTATTGCTCGGCAGTCAGGCGGCGCACCGTGGGCGGACCACCGTCCACCTGGTCGCCGAGCGCAATATCGGGCTCGGGCGCGGCGCATCCGAGTACGGAGAGCGCCGATATAGCAATGACGGCAAAGACAAATGAATTTTTCAAACTTGCTGTCCTCATTCGGCTTGCGCGGTTTGCGCCTTATAAGGCTCGTGAATAACAAAGGCCGGAATGGCGCCAACCCGCATGGCGCTGGAGATGGCCGTGCACTTTCCGGTTTCCGGATCAGGAAAACCATCAGCGAATTTTTGGAATGCTTCGTACAGGCCGGGACAGTTGTAGCCGGTTAGGATTGAAGTAATAACACCGGCATGCGTCACGTGTTCCCAGCGCTTTTCCAAATCATAGTAGCCGCCGACGGTGCCAGTCATGCTGCCATCGTCATGCAACTTCCCTTCAAAGCGTGCCGCCCGAATCCAATGTTCGCTGTGAATAACCTGCTGATGAACTTCCAAATGCAAATCGAACGGCTCGGTAGTCACCACACCATTGACGATCTTGCCCTTGGTCTCATTGTGAAAGCGTTCGTTCTCGTGAGTGACCAAACTCTGATACGGCAGAATTTTGCCGGCCGGGTCGAGCATCACCGTACCTTGCCCCGAGTAAAAACCGACCGTGATCTCATCATCGTTTTGCAAATCATCAACATCGCGCAACTCGATCAGCACGGAATACGATCCGTCGATCAGTGTCGCGGGCGTCGTATTGTCAAAATCTCCGCCGCGCATATAGGCACGCGTGCACCCCACGGCGCGACCCATTTGGTTGTCGACACCCGATCTGCCGTCAAAGCCGACAAAGTTTTGGTGTCCGCAAGTGTTGGGCGCAGCCGTTTGCTCCGTCGTCGATCCCACGCCGTCAAGATTGAGCCCGTAATGTTTGGCGGACTGATAGGTTTTCAGGCCGTAATTCTTGTAATCGAGCGGCATGGTGCAGGCGTTGGGTTTGTCGCGCGCACTGCCAATGGCCCGGTCGAGGGCATCCCGCAGTTCGTTCCCGTTGTCGGGATCAAGCAGCCGCTCGCGTTCCGCGTCTGTTTGATCGCCTAAAAATAAATCGCGTGCGCCGGTGTTAAGGCCATCGGGACAGGCTTCTTCGTTCGCTTCGGCCGAATAGTAATTAAAATCGTATGCGAGGAAGCCAAGGGTCCGACCCTGATCTTCCGCATGAACCAGCGCCGAAGATGCCAACAGGATCGCTGGACCAAAAAATACCGCGCCAACGCTTCGTCCTCGCATAGGCCACCCTCCCAAGTGTTCCGCACGCCCTAGATTAAAGGCATGCCCCATAGAACAATGCCGGACTCCATATAAGGACCCGGCTTTTCGGCACCACATATTCCCGAAGCAATCAAAAAATATCGAAATTTCCCTGCCTGAGCAATGCAAAGCGTGTAACTCTTACCCCAATTGTTGGTATAATTCGTTATATTGAGGGGGGTATTTTTGCGAATTCAGACAACGACACCCTCGAACGATCATGGCGCCGATTCAACGGGCGAATAACGTAGAAATTTAGGGGGAGGCCCGAATGGCGGCAGAGACTGCGTCCAAGGCGCTCAGCGCGGATATCATCATCATCGGATTGGGCGCGGCCGGGGCTTCGGCGGCCATCGAAGCCCGCGAGCTTGGCGCCGATGTTTTGGTCCTGGAACGCGCGTCGGCGGGGGGCGGATCCACTGCCTATTCAGGCGGCTTTGTATATCTCGGCGGCGGCACGCGCGTACAAAAAGCCAACGGGTTCGACGATACGCCCGAGGAAATGTTCAAGTTTCTCATGGCGGCCACGCCAGAGCCCAACGAAGACATGATTCGTATTTATTGCGATGACAGCGTCGCGCATTTCGACTGGATCGAAGCGCAAGGCATTAAATTCAATGACGGGTTTTACCCGCACAAGCACTTCGAGCACCCGACCAAAGACGGCCTTGCGTGGTCGGGCAATGAGAAGGCCTGGCCATACTGCGAAAAAGCCAAAGCCTTTCCCCGCGGCCACAAGGTTTCGATTCCCAATGGCGAGGGTAAATTAGGCGAAGGCGGCTTTCACCTTGCCAACACACTGGCGGAACGCGCGAAGGCCGCGGGCGCACGCATTGAATGCGATGCGCGCGTGACTGAAATTCTGAAGGACTCCTCGGGGCGCGCCTGTGGCGTCAAGTTCCGCCAGTTCGGTGAAGATAAAACGGCGACGGCAAAAAAGGGCGTGATCATCGCCACCGGCGGCTTCGGCGAAAACAAGGAGATGGCGAAAAAATTCAGCCCCGAACTGGCCGACGACAAGGTCACCATTGTCGGCGCGCCTTACGCCGATGGCGCCGGCATTGATTTGGGCCTAAGTGCGGGCGGCACAACAGGATACATCGGCGCGCTGATCACGGCCCCCTTCTATCCTCCGTCTAGTTTGCTGAAGGGCATTCTCGTCAACAAAAGCGGCAAACGTTTCATCAACGAAGATTCCTATCACGGCCGGTCCTGCACAGCGTCCTTCCGCCAACCGGACGGCATTGCCTATCTGATTTGTGACAACGCGATTTTCGAGCGCCCCGAGTTCGGCAGCCAACCGCTGATCGACGCTTGGGAAACCGTGGAGGACATGGAGCGTGATCTGAAGATTCCGGACGGAGCGCTTCAGAAGACAATGGCGGACTACAACGCCCATGCCGAAAAAGGAGAAGACCCCGAGTTTCACAAGATCAAGGAGTGGGTACAGCCCTTGGTTAATCCGCCCTATGCCGCGCTCGATTGCAGCGTCGGCAAGGCGACGTACATGGGCTTTTCGCTGGGCGGATTAAAGGTGTCGAAAGACAGCGAAGTGCTGGACGCAAACGACAAGTCCATTCCCGGCCTCTACGCCGCCGGCGCCTGTGCCTCGACTATTGCCCAGGACAGCATCGGCTACGCTAGCGGCACCTGCATCGGGGAATCAACTTACTTTGGCCGCAGGGCCGGACGCCACGCGGCAAATATGGCGGCATAACATCTGCCCATTGATAACGCGCATTGCCACAATTTAGCGCGATTGCCCCTCTACACTCCCGGCCGAGCTTCAATCCATGGTCGGGGGAATAATAACATGCGCAATTTCGATCTCATCATTGTCGGCGCAAGCTTTGCCGGACTTTCCTGCGCGCGAACGGCGGCTTTGCGCGGCCTCAAAGTTGCCGTCGTCGAACGCAAAACTGATCCGGGCGCGCACATTCACACAACCGGCATATTGGTCAAAGAAGCCGCAGAGGAGGCGGATATTCCAGCCGCGCTCACGCGGCGTATTCGCGGCGTTCGTCTTTACGCGCCGAACGGCAATCACACCGACCATTGGGCGCCGGGCTATTACTTTCTAGCTACGGACACTCCGGCCTTAATGAGGTGGCTTTCGGATGAAGCCGCGCGCGCGGGTGCGGAAATATTGCATGGCAGGCGGTTCTATGGCGGCGATGTGTCTGATGGCTCCGTGAAATTACACGACCTCGGTCTCAAGGCGCCCCTGCTCATCGGAGCCGACGGCGCAACGTCAGCGGTTGCCAGAGCATTTGGCCTGGACCGCAACACTCAATTTCTCGCCGGCGCGGAATGGGAACTGGCGCCCGATGCCAATTTAGACCCGCGCTTTCTCCACTGCGTTCTCGATAGCGCGGTTGCCCCAGGCTACATCGGTTGGGCCGTTCCCGGCGTCAGCTCCGTTCAATTGGGTGTCGCGGCAAGGTCGCCAAAAAAGCCTGAGCCGGGGAACTTTTTAAACCGCTACGCCTCAAAGCTTGGACTCAAGGATATTTCCACGTCCGGCACCCGGTCGGGCCTAATTCCTATCGGCGGCCCTCTTAAATATACTGCGCGCGGACCGATTATGCTCATTGGCGATGCCGCCGGGCATTGCTCTCCGCTGACAGGGGGCGGCATTACGCTTGCTCTGCGCCTAGGCCGCAGAACAGCTCAGCTCGCCTTTGACTGGCTCAATGCGGGTGGCGAGCATCCCGCTCGTGCAATCACACGTGAAGTGCCACGCTTTAGAACAAAGTCTTTAATGCGAGCTGTTCTTGATTTGTCGCCACCCGATTGGATTTGGAATCTGTCTGTCGGAGCCTCACCGTTCCACCATCTTGTACGCGCCATATACTTTCATCGGCGCGGATCAAACAACGAACTGCCTTTTGAAGACTTGGTGCGATACGGTGCCTGCCAAGAAACTGCTAAGCCGCAATAAGTAAGTTTATGCCGCACCGTGGCATACCGTATAAGGTAGCATTAAATTCGAGAAAGCTGCCGCACGACTGTAAAGGCTTCGGCCGCGTGCATGCCGGCGGACGCACCGCGCCATTTCGCCAATGCTTCGATCGCTTCATAGGAACGAGGGTGCGGAAAGGACCGCATCTCTCTTTCATAACAATGTAAGGCCTGCATTTTCTTTTTAATGAACGGCGCAATATCCACAAAATGATTGGGGTCAAACGCCCTGTAGCCGGGTGAATGCCACTCGGTGTTTGAGGCCGTTTCAAATCCAAAAATTGAAGTCACGCTACATGTAGGCAACGGCCTGCAAGCCGTTAGCACGGCGCGCGCAGCGAGCTCATGATCAACATTCAGATCACCTTCATGGTGGGTGTATATGGTCGCGGGCTTTATCTTCTCAATGACCTTCTCAATCGCCTTGACGATTTCAAGAAGATCGATTGAATCGAGACGGTTATCAGGGAATCCCGCGAATATCGGTGGCTGCGCTCCGATTATTTTTGCGGCCGCTCTCGCTGCCTTGCGCAGGGCGTTGACTTCAGCATCAGCGTCTTTTTTCTTTTTGAAAAATCGTGACGTCGCACCTTCTGCAAGTATCAAGGTGTGTACGCGGTCACCGTTTGAGACGTGACGCGTCGCCGTACCACCAATACCGAGAATTTCGTCGTCCGGATGGGCTGCTACGATCAGGATTTGTGTCATTCCGTTCCATCTTTCATGATTTTGACTTGGACCGTCAGGCCGTCTTTATCATGTTTCGCCGACGAAAATTCTAATCGCCACTCGCCGAACTTTAAATATGCACGCGGGTAGGTTGGAGCGTCCAGCATTCGAATATGATCATATAACTCAGACAGGGAACAACTTGCAGGCAATGCGCTTTCATCGGGCGTACGGCGAGTGAAAACTTCACCGTCACCGGATTGTGGATGACATTCCGGCTCTGTTTTAACCATCTCCGTGATCATATCCCATACTAAACTTCCAGCGCGCCGAAAAATCTCCTCGGCTGAACCATCAAGACCCAACGGACGCTTCATGTAGATGGGGCCTGTATCCATGCCGTCTTCCATCCGGATGGCCGACATCTTCGTTTCCTTAAACCCACGGGAAATTAGATTTTGCAAAGGGCTCCCACCACGTCCGAATGGCAGGTCGGTCATATGAAAGCAAACACACTCAACGTGTTCGAAAATTTCCGGGGGAACCTTCCATGACCAATGGGGGAAGAAAACATATCGTGGCCCGATCTCTCGAATCCGGTCCGCCGAAAGCTCCTCCTTCGATTGCATAAGATGCCAACTTCCGGGCAGGCCTGTGTGCCGCTCGTGAAATACATCGATATTCCAAGGCTTGACGGTGGCAACGACATAACTCTTTTGGCTCATGATGCGCCCTTGTTGATGAGCCATTCGCCCTGCCTAAAATATCCGGCTCGGGAAAATGCCGTGAGAGAAGCCGCATTACGGGGGTCAACATACGCTTTAAAATCTGCAAAAGGTATCAATTGGCGCGCAAGCATCAAAGCGCCGGTACCAACACCGCCCCCCTGAAAGTCGGGACTCACCAATATAGACACCTCGAATCCGCCTTCCGCGAGAGGATCCAATCGGATCATGCCGGCGGCCTGGCCGTTTCGCAAAATAATCTCCGTCACCGCCGACATAGAAGCCACGCGTTCGGCCATCCAACCGGAATGCCGTTCCGGTGAAGGCGGATTGGGATCACGGAAATATTTACGTACATCTGGCGTGGTCTGCCACCGATAGACGGCATCTGAATCCTCAAGGACTAGACGCCGCAAAGTGAGCGCCGCGCCGTCGCGGCATAGATACGGCGCTAGATACATTGCGGTGCGCGATGCACCAAGACCATCGCATATTCCAGCGGCGGCGGCGGACATGGCTTCGTATTCATCACGATTCGAGATGAATTTGCGAATTGAGGACGCAATATCCGATACCTGAACTTTGATGCCCTCACCCAAGATCAAAGCCGCACCCTTTTCACCGAGCACCTTTGCGGTCTCACGCTGATTGTCGTTGTGCGGGTCCGTGATTGTCATCGTGATCGTTGGAAGGGCGAGGCAACAACGTTCCCACGCAGCGGTTCCGGCCGTGCCGATCGCCAGGTCGGCCCACGCCAAATGATTGGATATATTTTGATCGTTGATGCGAACATCGACGTTCGAATGGTTCCGGGCAAAATCCTCGACCGGTGCACGCGCCGGCGAGTGTGCACCGAGAAACACTTTAACCTCGGCATTAAGGCCACTCTCTGCGATGCCTTCCAGCGCTTTTGCTGAAAGGCAATTCTGGTCTCCCATGCCCATAAAGACGGCAATTCGCCGAGGCGGAAAGTGATCCTCCGGCACGCGTACGGTTGAGAACCGAAGCTGTGCGAATTGAGGTCGCAGCAACGCATAATCGGATCCGCATAACGCCGTGCATCGCGAAGGAACCAAGCTCTTATAGATATGCGGTGTGCGGAACGGCGTCTGATCTATAAGGACGTCGCAATCGTGTGGTCTGTTGGCGAGATCATCGATGACAACAATTTTCTCCGCCCAACCCTTCAGTTCCTTTTCGTAACCCGCGTCTAAGCCGTAGTGATCCACAATGAGGACCTGACACCCATCCGACCGCGTGTTCTTTAAGGCTTGCGGATCCGCCTCATCCTCACCGTGGATATGCAAATGCCCTAGCCACTCCGGCAGAAGCCCCTCAACAACACGCATTGTTTCAGGAGTTGAAGCGAGTTTGATGACCCACTCCTGGTGGTGCAACACGGCGGCCAGAGTTACGCAGCGCATAACGTGACCACCGCCCAAAACTGAACTCGCCGAGGCTCGAATTATGCATGTCGGCTTCACGGTCATTCAACTGCACCAAAGTAATCAGTGCTGTCCGTTGGCGAAAACACGGAAAAACACCGGTTCAATATCCGAGTGGTCTCCTTTTACTACAGCCATTGGTACACAACGCAAATCCCTAATGAAAAACGGCGGAGATCGAAATCTCCGCCGCACAAGCCAATTTGGTAGTTTGGCCAGCTACCAAGGCTTTTGAGCGGGCACCTTCACCTTGCCGGACAGAACGCGCGCGGTGATGTTGGGCAACTCGGTGAGCTGATCCACCTGTTCGTAGATGCGTGAGTACGTGGACTCCTTGATGCACCATTTGCCCTTCACCTTGACATATTTGTCGCGATAGATGGCCGCGCCGTGGGTGGCGAGTTTGGTGTTGAGATCCAGCGACCAGTCCTGCAGATACCAAATGCCCTCGGCGCGGGAGTCGTCCAAAACCGTAATTTCTGGGCAATGGCCGTTGTGGATGGATGCGAAATTCTCGTGGAATGCCGAAGTGAGCGCACCGACGATATTGTCCCGCCCTTCCGCCTCGAATTCGTAGGTTCCGCCGAAATAGCAGATGCGCGCATCGGGAATGAACATGTCCGTGAGCGCAGCCTTGTCTGCGGTATCGATGGATCGGAAATAGCGTCCTTTGAGCTGCTTGATGAGTTCGATGTCTTCAAGTCTAAGTGACATGGTCTTGCCTCCCCTTCAGGTTTGTCTTTTGCAATGGTTTACGGTGCGACGGATTCGCCGCCATTGACGTCGAGCATGGCCCCCGTGACCACACTGGAATAATCGGACAGGAAAAAGAGAACCGCGCGCGCGCATTCATCGTCCGGCGGGATGCGCGCCAAGGCGATATGCGACGCCCGTTCCTTGACCAAGTCGTCGACGGATGTGCCGGTCTGTTTCGCCTGATCCTGGAAATACCCCTCGACCGATGCGCCCCACATCCAGCCGATGATGGTGGAGTTCACGCGAATATTGTATTGGCCCAATTCAACAGCGAGCTGCTTTGTGGCCGCCTGCAAGGCCGCCTTGCCGATTTGATAGGCTGCCTGATAGGGCAGCGGCTTGCGCGTAATCATGCTGCCGACATTGAGAATGGACCCGCCGTTCTTTTTGAGATGTGGCAGCGCAGCTTGTGCCATGCGCAGCGCGCCGAAACAGGTCACGTCCATGGCATCGCGCCACAGTTCCAAATCGCCGCCCTCAAAAAGTTCGAAACGTCCGATGCTGTAGGCGCTGTTTACAAGGCCATCGATTTTGCCGAACGCCTTCACGGCGGCATCGACCAGCGCTTGACAATCCGCGGCGGATTTTACGTCCGTGCGCACGGCGACCACCTCACCGCCCTGGTCCTTGATTTCCTTTTCCAACGCATCCAGAAATTCCTGCGAACGCGCGCCGATGGCGACCTTCGCCCCTTCGGCCGCAACAAGCAGCGCGAGCTTGCGCCCCATGCCCGGACCCACGCCGCTTATGACGACGGCTTTATCCTTGAGAATCATTTTGCGCTTTCCTCCCTCAGAGCAAATCGTTGAACTTTTCCTGATGCCGTGATGGGCAAGCTGTCCATGAACACGGCGCTGCGCGGCACTTTGTAGTTGGCCATGTTTTTGCGGCACCAAGCGATGAAGTCTTCTTCCGTGAGGTTCGATCCTTGGCGACGCACCACAAAAGCCTTGGCGACCTCGCCCATGCGCTCGTCTGGAACACCGATAACGGCGACCTGTGCAACGTCGGGATGACTCAGGATCAGCTCCTCGATCTCCGCCGGATAACAATTAAAACCACCGACGATGAACATATCCTTCGCGCGGTCAGTGATTCGGATATAACCCTCTGCATCGATGACCCCGATATCGCCTGTCCTGAGCCATCCGTCCTTATCGATGGCTTCGGCGGTCGCAGCGGGGTCGTCCAGGTAACCCTTCATTACATTGTAGCCGCGCACCAGGATTTCGCCTGGTTCGCCGGGCGGCACGGTGTTTCCATCTGCGTCCACACAGCGCGCTTCAATGCCGGGAATAGCGCGTCCGCTGGTGGTCGCGATCCGCTCGGCGCTGTCGCCGCCCGAGCAGATGCTGACCATGCCGTTCGTTTCTGTGAGACCATAGGCAGTAATAACCGTTTCAAATCCCAAATCGCTGCGCATGCGTTCGATCAACTGCACGGGCACGGACGCAGCGCCGGTGACCGCCAACCTCAACGAAGAGATATCGAAGTTCTTGCGGTTTGCGCTGGAAAGCATGGACTGGTAGAGCGTCGGCGGTCCGGGAAGGACAGTCACTTTGGATTTTTGAATTCGTTTCATCACGCTGTCCGCGTCGAACACGGCGTGCGGTAGAATCGTCGCGCCGGCCAGCAGGCACGCCACCCAGCCGGCCTTATAGCCGAACGTATGAAAGAACGGATTGACGATCAAATAGCGGTCGTCTTCGCGCATGCCCACACTGTCCACCCAGGTCTGGAACGTGTTGATGACCTGTTCGTGGGTACACATGGCGCCTTTCGGGCGGCCGGTCGTGCCCGAGGTAAATAGGATGTCGCTAAGATCATCCGCATTTAGATTCCCGAGCGCTTGTTCCAATCGCGAACGGGAAATCTCTGCGCCTGATTTGACAAATTCTTCCCACGAAACTGCGTCTGGCCCGGCGCCGTCCAAAGAAATGCGCTTGAGGCCCCGCGGCAGGTCCTGGTCAGCGAGCATTTTGAAATAATCGGCACCCAGAAAATTTCCTACGGAGAACAGGAACTTCGCGCCGCTGCGATTTAGGATGTAGGCCGCTTCCGGGCCCTTGAAGCGGGTGTTCACGGGCACCAGCACCCCGCCCGCCAATTGTGCCCCGGCCGCAGCGAGAATCCATTCGGTGCAGTTCGGAGCCCACACACAAATGCGGTCGCCCTTTCGCAAACCATGGGCGAGAAAGGCCGCCGCGGCGCTTTCGACCGCTCCCAATAATTGGGCGTAGGTCAGGCGCGCGCCGCTTTCTTCTTCGATAGCGACCTTTCTGCCAAACCGTCTCGCGGCTTCCCGAAGGACGTGCGGTATGGTTCGCGGCTGTGATGAAATGCGCTCTGCCAATTGTATCATGATACGCGTCTAACAGGGAAAGACCGGAGGAACATGGCACCTTCGTTGCCGCTAGGTCAATTCCGTTACGCAGCATAAAGTACACCACAGCACTGTCGCCACATGGGGGAGGAACACATATGAAAGTCTTGTGGCCGCTTGGGCTTATGATTCTGCTGTCTGTTCCTTCAATATCTTGGGGGGCAGAAGCCAATTACAACGATGCCAAATATTGTTCGCGCCATTTTGCAATGCACGGTGATGTGTCTCTGCCGGCGGATGCACAACGAAAATGTGTCATCGCCATCGCGAGTACATATGTGAATGGCGAAGAAAACACCGCACCGATGGAAGATATGCTGCTGGCCGACGACATTTCACGCCACCGGCTCGGCACGCCTGCTGACCATCAAGCTGGGGCGGCCGACCGCATTAAAAGTGGAGGGCCATCCGTCATCCTCGCCATCAAAAACCGCCATTGGACCGCAGACGGCAATCAAGCCTGGATCGCTTATGACGGGTATTTGAAAGGCAAACCTGACGCACCGTCATTTTACGTCGCGGAGCGCTTCACCATCGAAAGCGGTCTCATCAAGGAAATCCTCCTCGCGCCCGTGGTCATGGTGGAGCAAGACCAATGACCAAAAACGCCCGCTTTATCGTTTCGGTATGCGCCTTCCTTGGATTTACTGCCTGTTCCGATTCCGCGCCGCCCGCGCCGGAACGGGGAAGTTGGCCGTTTATCGGCGGCGGCATCACCAATACGCGGAACGCGGCGAACGAACACCTCATCAACGTCGGCAACGCCCCACGACTTGCGTTGAAATGGTCAACCGTCGTGCGCGGCGTGCAACAGGAAACGCCCGTATCGGACGGCGAGACGCTATTTGTCGCCAATGCGCAAGGCGGGCTTTTTTGGATCGACCAGGAAACGGGAGAGATCCTGCGCGAAATCGACGTGAAGGACGTCTTGGAAACGCCTGGCATTTCCCCGCGCGGATTGGCGGTCACCAGCAATGCAGTGGTATTCGGAACACGGAACAAACCATTGGTCGCCGCCATCGACAAATCAAGCGGCGCACTCCTGTGGAAGGCCGCCATCGACGCGCATCCCATGGCGAGCGTCACGCAACCGCCCATCATCCACGGTGGACGCGTTTACGTGGGCACCTCCGGCTTGGGTGAAGAAGTCCAAGCCACCTACGGAAGTTACGAAGAGTGCTGTGTGTATCGCGGAAGCGCGGTGGCGCTCAATGAGAGCACCGGTGAAATCATTTGGAAGACCTACACCGTGCCCGAAGGGTTCGCCGGCGGCTCCATCTGGTCGCGCACACCCTCGATCGATGAAAAGCGAAATACGCTCTATATGACCACGGGTAATGCCTATGCCGCGCCCCCTGACGTGCAGGCCTGTATCGACAAGACTAAGGCCGAGAACCCCGCCGACCTGCCCTCGTGCTACCCGCCGGACGTGTGGAACGATTCCATTCTTGCCCTCGATCCCGATACCGGAGCCATCAAGTAGGGCTTTCGCGCCGACCATTTCGATATTTTCACGGGCGCTTGCCTCGTGCCGGAACAGGGCGGCTTTTGCGGCGGCGGCGATGATGTCGATTTCGGCAACGGCGCACTCATTTGGCGCGCGGCAGGCGAGGACGGCACGCGCGATCTGGTCGGCGCAGGTCAGAAGTCGGGCATTTTCTGGGCCCTTGATCCGGACACAGGTGAGGTCGTTTGGGATACCTGGGTGGGGCCGGCCGGGCCAACCGGCGGCATTCTCAAAGGTTCGGCGACGGACGGAGAGCGCATCTATGTCGCAGAGGGCAACAGCAAGCAGGTCCGTCATTTTCCGCAAGAACACACGCTCATGAGCGGTCAGACAATCAAGTACGGCTCATTCGCCGCCCTGGACGCGGCCACCGGCGAAATGATCTGGCAGATTCCCGACCCGGCCGGCGAGACATTTCCCGGTAACGACACACCTTGTGAAGTTGGCAGCCCGCGCGAAGATTGCTCCGGAGCGTTTCCGAAAGGCCCCGTCACCGTGGCCAATGGCGTGGTGTATGCGTGCTCCACCGCGCCGCCCGGACCCATGTACGCCTTTGACGCAAGCAATGGGGACCTGTTGTGGCGCTTTGATTCAGGAGCGCGATGCGATTCCGGCGCGGCGGTCATCGACGGTGTTGTTTACTGGGCGGGTGGGCGCTCGCCACACGCCTTTACGGTCCCGAATAGCGAAAATTAGGCCGCCTCATGAGATATGCACTCGCGGCGTTTGTCGTATATATTCCACTGCAAGCTCTGCACGCCGAAGAACGCACGGTTCGTGACGGCGTATTTGCTTCATCACAAGCAGAACGGGGCCGCGTGATATACGAACAAACCTGTGCGTTAGGCTGTCACATCGAGAATCTGATGGGTTCGGGACCCTCCCTGAATTTGCGGGGTTACGATTTTCTCCTGCGTTGGGCCGACTTCAGTTTGGCCGAGCTTCTCGAACTGATGAACACAACCATGCCCAAGGATGAAAATGTCAGGCTCACGGACAAGCAATATGTTGACGTGATCGCCTACATTCTTTCGGCAAATGGGTTTCCGGCGGGTACGGAAGAATTGGCCGACAGAGCCGCAACGCTCGACTCAATCTATATAACGGATTCTCCTTAGCCGGCTTTCTTGCTGATCGGCGATTTCTCCGGATCGCCAAGCGCCATAACCACGGGCACACCCTTGTCATCCACCTTGTGCATGACAAATGAATAGCGCTTCGTCGCGGTCTTGCTAATCCACCAGCGTCCGTTTTTCTTTACGTATTCGTCGTCATATTCGCAGGACATCTGCACCATGGTCCGCTCGGCCAGGTTGATATTGTAGAAATACAAATCCCATTTGGCCTTTGCCGTATTCGGACCGGTGAGCTCGATGTCCGGGTTTTGACCATGGTGCATATCGATAATCTCAGGCTTGCAGCCCATCTCCGCGTAAACCTGGACGAAGGAATCACGATCCTTGAACGGGGGAAAGCCTTCGAATTCGATCACGCATCCATCCGGATCAAGGGTGTCCCGCACCATTTCAGGCAGCTGGCGGTCGCACCCGCGTAAGTACCGCGCCTTCAACTCCTTGATCGCGTCCTTGTCTTCCAGCGCCTGCAGGCGCTTTGCTAATTCTTCCACGCTTGCGGACATATTCTCTCCTTATTGAACGATGGCGGGGTGCGGGATACGCGGCTCGCCCAGAGCTGAGCGGTAAGACGGGGGTTGCTTGCCCTTATCCTGAATGCCGTATTTTTCCGCAGCCTCGGCGCCGATAAGTGTTTGGCCGGAAAGCTCCATGAGGTTCGGATCGTTATACAGCGCATGAATGACGCGGCCCGTGAACTCCGGCGTTTCGGCGATTTTCATGAATTCACCGTATTGCTCGGGCCGCTCCTTCGATGCCCACTCCGTGCGCGAGGTCCACAGCGGCCCCATCCAAATGGATACAGCCGCAACGTTATGCGGCTTCAGATCCACCGCCATGTCGGCTGCGAATTTATCGACACCTGCTTTTTGCGCACCATAAGCCGCGCCGTGCATATAGCAGACAGAACCGAAGGAAGATGTAAACACGATCAGCCCGCTCTTACGTTTCACCATCAACGGCGCGGCGTAATAACTTGCGACATACTGACTGCGCAGCCCAACATCGAGGATATCCACCAAATCCAGAGGCTTCTCCCAGAAGCCGCCGGGTTTGATGAGATCGTCGTGAATCACCGCGACATTGTTGACGAGGATGTCGAGCCCTCCCGACTCTTTCTCAACTTGGTCGAAAAGTGCTTTCACCTGTGAGTCGTCGGCGTGATCGCAAATAACGGCGATACCCTTGCCGCCCGCCTTTGTCACCTGCTCGGCGGTCTCATACACCGTGCCAGGTAGGAAGAATTGGCCTTCCTTGGTGGTGCGTCCGGTGACATAGACCGTCGCGCCCTTTTCGCCGAGCGCAATCGCAATACCTTTACCCGCCCCGCGGCTTGCGCCGGTGACAACGGCCACCAATCCCGAATCCTTGGACATATTTAAGTGCCTCCCATATTCGGCGCATCGCGCCGTCTTTTTAAATTAACCGAATCTTGCTTGGCCGCCGTCGAGCGGAATGGTTGCGCCGCTGATGTAACTCGATTCAGGACGCAGAAGCAAAACGACGAAGCGGCCGATGTCTTTCTCGCAATCGCCGATTTTCTGCAATGGGATCGACGCAACGAATGCTTTCGCCTCTTCCGGGTTGGCCTCGGTCCATGCGGCTAATGCCGGCGACTTGGCGTGCGGCGCGATCGTATTGACGCGGATGTTGTCCTTGCCCCATTCACAGGCCGCCGCGCGGGTGAGCACGCGAACGCCCTCCTTCGCCGCGCCATAAGCGCCGTAGTTACTCATGTCCCAGCGCACGGCCGCGGACGTTCCCAAATTGATAATGTCTCCGCCGCCGCGCGCTTTGAGATGCGGATAGGCCGCTTTCATAAAGCGGAACGTCGCGAACGGTCCGGCAAAGAAACCCAACTGAAACTTCTCGTCATCGATGGACAGTAACGGCCCGAATGCACCTTGGTAAGCGTTGTTCACCAGGATATCGAGCCCGCCGAAAGTTTTTACGGTCTGTTCGACGGCGGCATTGACGTCTTCAAGCTTGGTGACGTCGCAAGCAATGGGCTCGGCTTTTCCGCCGGCCGCTTCAATTTCCTTGCAAACCGTATCGAGCTTGCTCTTGGTCCGTCCGGTCACGGCGATAGACGCGCCTTCCTTTGCAAGCGCGAGCGCAATACCGCGCCCGACACCCTGCCCGGCGCCGGTTACCAATGCGATCTTTCCGTCGAGTACGCCCATGTGTGTCCCCTTCCTGAAGTCGTTCGTTCTCTTATTTCTTCAATCCCGCCAGCATCAACAGTTTGTAGGACGGGTCGTCTTTGTCGGTGCGGCCACTTGGCGCGCCTGCGGCAAATTGTTCATAGGCCTTTGTATTCACGCCGCGTACGTCGCACCAATCACACGCCAGTGAACGGTGGATGAATTTCCATTCTCCGTTTCGCCGCTCGTAACGGTCAAGATAACGACCACCGATGATGATCTCTTGAGCATCGGGCGGATGCGTGCGGTGATACGCGTGCGTGTAAATTTCTCCTTCGGCCTTATCTCCGTCCACAACGAAAAGTGCGTTCGAGATGCTGTGCACGGTCGCCTCGAAGCCCCGCATCATGCCCGGCAGCCAAGCGACAAACTCATCCGCCGTGCCGCTGAACATATTGCCGTGATCGTCGATGGCGTCGTCGTGATAGAGAGCGCGAACCAGCGCGAAATCCCTGCGGTCACAGCCCCGGCAATACTTCAGCACCAGCTCATGCAGGGCGGCCTTATCGATAACCGCTTGAATCGCGTCTTCTTGGTTGGCCTGCGTCACGTAATCCCTCGCCCCCTCATTTGCGGATGTCATAGAACGCCAATTTGGCGATTGTTGCAATTCGCAGTGAACCGGGGGCCATAAAAACGAATAATGACAATGAAGGCCACCTTTTCATCGCATATTGCGTTGCAAAATGGGGGTTTTTTCGATAGGTGTAACGTCTCATTCTACTCTGGTTCTCTCAACCGAGGTGAGTCATGGCAACGACAGAAGAATATGGGCTGGGTGAATTCACCTTCCCGCGCGGCTGGTTCATGGTCGCAGACGCAGAAGAAGTGAAAGACGAACCGCTGGCGGTCCGATTCTTTGGCCAAGACATGGTAATTTACCGCGGGCAGAGCGGCAAAGTGCACATGCTTGAAGCCTATTGCGCGCATATGGGCGCGCATTTGGCAAAGAACTCCACCTCTTACGTGGTCAAAGACGGCACCCGGATTCAAGGCGATTCAATTCGCTGCCCGTATCACGCATGGCGTTTCGGTCCGGACGGCAAGTGCGACGACATTCCTTATTACGAAGGCACGATTCCGAAAGCAGCCTGCGTGAAATCCTGGCCCGTGGAAGAGCGCATGGGTGTGATCTTCACCTGGCACGACCCTGAAGGCGGCAAACCTGATTACGATGCACCGTTCCTCGAAGAATGGAATGACCCCTCGTACGTACACTGGAAAATCGACCACCTGGGCGAAATGGCGACCCATCCGCAGGAGATCGTGGACAATATGGCAGATATCGCCCACATGATCCCGACCCACGGCAGCAAGGATATCGCCTATTTTGAAAACGAGTTTAAGGATCACGTTGTTGTGCAACGTTTCGGCAGCGGGCACCGGACGCTTGTATCGGCCGACGGCGCCATGTTGGAAACCGACACCTGGTACACCGGACCTGGCGTGCTGCTTTCGCTTATGAAAGGTGAATACCCGTCTGTGATCTTGATCACACATACGCCGATAGACGACGGCGTGGTGAAAGTATGGCACGGGCTATTGGTCAAATCGCCGAACAAGATCGCCACGCCGGAAGATGTCACCAATGCACGCGCCTATCAGGCCACGAGCCTGCACGCATTCTCACAGGACTTCGAGGTGTGGTCGAACAAACGGCCCTGCTTCAACCCGCTGCAAATTCCAACCGATGGTCCATTCCACAAGCTGCGCACATGGTACAAACAGTTTTATAACCCACGCGCGCGTGTCCCGGACTTCACCAAGAAGGTGAACGGCGTGCATACCTCGGTCGACAACCGGTCATCCAAAAAGGCGGTCGCGTAAGAACCGCCGATACCAGAACGCAGCGATGCCGGCGCTGCGCACAGTCCGGCAATTAACGTAAGGGGTTGCACCGGCGGGAGCAAAGTGCCGGTCGGCTCAAGAGTGATGGGGGCGTACATTGGCCGAGGGTCTCTTCCCCGACGGAGCCGCACTGGTCGTCGGGGGTAGCGGTGGTATCGCGCGGTTTGTTTGCCGCGAATTTGCAAAAGCGGGCACGGACGTTGCCCTAACCTACAAATCAAAAAAAGATGTCGCCGACGGCGTTGTTGACGACATCAAAAAGCTTGGGCGCAAGTCGGCCGCCTTCGCGCTCGACGTCGGCGATGCGGCGCGAATTAGCGCGGTCATGGACGACGTAGAAAAGGAATTCGGCCGCATACATACAATTGTGTACGGCGCCGCGCCCCTGGCCGAACAGGTCTTTGTCTCTGAAACGTCCGACGAACAATGGTCAAAGGCCATTGAGATGGAAACGAACGGCTTCTTTAGAGTCGTGAAAGCGGCCGTGCCGCGCATGCGCGCAAAGGGCGGGGGGTCGTTTGTTCACCTCGGGTCTGCGGGGCATTTGCGTTGGCCGGATAAAGACGGCCTGTCTGTCATCCCCAAAGCCGCCAACGAAGCTGTGGTTCAAGGCATCGCCCGTGAAGAGGGCAAATACGGGATTCGCGCCAACACGGTTTTGATCGGGGTGATCGAAGCCGGCATGTTCCTGGAACTCACCAAACAAGGCGCCTTTCCCCAAGCTTGGGTGGACGAAACTCAGAAAATGCTGGCGATTAAACGGTGGGGACAACCGGAAGAGATCGGCCATGCCGCCGTATTTCTCGCGTCCAATAAAGCCGCTTATGTCACGGGACAACGCATTGCCGTCGCCGGCGGTTTCGGCGTTTAAAAGGGAGCGCAGGGTAAATGGGTTTCAATCATTCTGTTGACGTTCTCGTTGTGGGCTCCGGGGGCGGCGCATTGACGTCCGCCATTGCCGCGCAGGCAAACGGCGCCGATGTGCTCGTCATTGAGAAAAGCGATCAGTACGGCGGCACGTCTGCCATGTCCGGCGGCAGCATCTGGATTCCCAATAGCCACCTGTCCGGCCCTGCCGGGGGACAAGACTCCAGGGACGATGCGCTGGAGTACATGTTGAAGGCCATTGGCGATAAAGCCGACCGCAAGCGCGTTGAGGCCTACATTGATTTCGGCCCGCGCATGCTGAAATTTCTGGAGGAAAATACGCACGTCATTTTCGAATGCGAGCCTTACTCCGACTATTACCCGGAATTGCCCGGCGGCAAGCGCGGTTACCGCACCCACGAACCCTATCCCATGCATGCGAAAGTCTTGGGAAGAGACTTCGACACCATGCGCATGCCGCACCATGCCGTGATCGTCATGGGCCGGTATTCCATGAACAACGTCGAAGGCAAGTTTATGCTTACCCAGGCGCCGGGGTGGCAAATGGTTATGGCCAAACTGATCGCGCGCTACTGGTTCGACATACGCATGCGCCTGCGTGGTAAACGCGATGGCCGTCTGACGATGGGCAATGCGCTCATTGGTCGCCTGCGCTGGTCGCTCAATGATCGAAAGATTCCGCTGTGGCTGAACGCGCCGATGAAGGAACTCATTATCGAAGGCGGCCGCATCACGGGCGCCGTCATCGAGAAGGACGGAAAACCGATGCGCATTGAGGCGCGCAAAGGCGTCATTATGGGCGCGGGCGGTTTCGAGCACGATCAGGCGATGCGCGATCAATATCTGCCGAAACCGACGTCCTCCAACTGGAGCGCCTCGAATACGAACAACACGGGCGATGCCATCAAATCCGGCATGAACGCGGGTGCGGCGATCGACCTCATGGAGCACGCCTGGTGGATTCCGGTGATCCCCGTTCCCGGCATTCCCCGCCCTTGGGCGATTTTTGCTGAGCGCTCCTTGCCGGGGATGATCATCGTGAATTCCAAGGGCAACCGCTTCACCAATGAGGCCGCGCCCTACCTGGAAGCCGGCGCCGCGCTCAATGAAAACCATTCGGCGGACGCCAGCACCGTGCCGGCGTATTGCGTGTTCGACAACACCTTCCGGCGAAAGTATCCGTTCGGCCCACTCGCACCCGGCGCACTTATGCCGGACTCGACGCTGCCACCGGGCATTCATCAGGGCGTCATGCACAAAGCGGACACATTGGCCGAGTTGGCGCAAAGCACGGGCGTGGCCGCCGCGGGCCTTGAAGAAAGCGTGCGCAAAAACAACGAATACGCCGAAGCGGGAAAGGACCCCGAATTCAAGCGCGGCGACAGCTACTACGACCGCTACTACGGCGATGCCACGCATAAACCAAGCCCATGCATCGGCTTTATTAAAGAGCCGCCCTACTACGCGATCACCCTTTATCCGGGCGACATCGGCACTAAGGGCGGCCTTCTCACCGACGAGAACGCCCGTGTGCTCGATAAGAATGGCGCGGTCATGGAAGGTCTTTACGCCATCGGCAACACGGCGGCCTCGATGATGGGCACCGTCTATCCCGGCGCAGGCTCGACCATCGGGCCCAGCATGGTCTTCGGCTATATCGCCGCACGCCATGCGACCCGCGCCAACGATTAACCCCATTAGTATTCGGAGGACCCCATGGCTCCCGACGGAAGCGGCTCATTCCCCCCAGTCAAAGAAGTGAAGCTGAAATCCGGCCTCACCATGACCTACCGCGAGATGGGTAGCGGCCCAGCCGTGATCTTTCTCCACGGCAGCGGCCCGGGTGCCAGCGGACACAGCAACTTCAAACTCAACTATCCGGTCATCGCCGAAAAAGGTTATCGCACGATTATTCCCGACATGATCGGTTTCGGCGGATCGTCCAAACCGAACGACATTCAATACGTGCTCGATTTTTTCCGCGACACGTTCATCGAATTCATCGAAATCTTGAAAATCGAGAAGTGCGTACTGATCGGAAACTCATTGGGCGGCGGCATTGCCATGGCCGCGACGTTGAAGCGTCCCGAACTTGTGGAAAAACTGGTGCTGATGGCACCAGGCGGCATTGAGTCCCGCTGGACCTACTTCCGCATGCCCGCGATGCGCAAAATGGTCAGCGGGTTTATCGGTTCGGGCTTCGACCGCGAAGGCTTGGGTAAATTGCTCAGCCTTCTTTTGTTCGACACCAAACACGCCAATGACGAACTGATCGACGAGCGCCTAGAAGTGCTGAAAACGCAACCCAAGGAAGTGCTCAGCACCATGCGCGTCCAGGACATGTCCGAAGATCTGCCGACCCTCACGTTACCAATCCTTGGATTTTGGGGCGTGGATGATGAGTTCAACCCCGTCAGCGGCGCCATGAAAATCGTCAGCGCATGCCCCAATGCGCGCATGACGTTGTTCTCCAAATGCGGTCACTGGGTCATGGTCGAGTATAAGGACGCATTCAATCGCGCGGTCCTGGACTTTTTGGCCGAATAACACATGGCGACAATCGACCTCACAGCATTAAGCGATGAATTATACGCCGCGCTACGGCAGCAAAAGACAGTTGCGCCGCTCACCGCCCGCGTGCCGGGCATCACCATTGACGATGCCTATAAAATCTCACTGGCGTTTCTTCAGCGACGATTAAAGGATGGCGAGCGTGTTGTCGGTAAGAAAATCGGAGTGACCAGCAAGCCGGTTCAGGACATGCTCGATGTGCGCGAGCCGGATTTCGGATTTTTAACCGATGTCATGGAAGTGCCCAACGGCGGAACGGTTGAGATTTCCAAATCACTCATTCAGCCGCGCGCCGAAGCCGAAATCGGCATCATATTGGCCAAGGACATCAAAGGTCCGGGCGTGACGGCAGAAGACGTTCTGGAGGCGACGGAGTCCATTGCCGCATGTTTCGAGATTGTCGACTCCCGCATTACCGATTGGAAAATCCGCATTCAGGATACGGTTGCCGACAACGCCTCTTGCGGCGTGTTTGTTCTTGGCAATGAACGGGTTAATCCGCGCGGCTTGGACCTCGCCAATTTGAAGGCCACGGTCACCAAAAACGGCAAGTTTCTCTCCGAAGGCTTGGGGTCCGCGGTGCAAGGCTCACCCCTGACCTCAACCGCCTGGCTGGCAAACACCTTGGGAAGCTACGGTGTCACTTTGTCCGCGGGCGACATTATACTTTCAGGATCGCTCGTGCCCCTGGAACCGGCGTCACCGGGCGATGAGTTTCATATGGAACTCTCGGACGTGGGCAGCTGCACCGTCCGCTTTTCGTAATATTGGTTTGGTAAAAATTTATGTCTCAAAAAGTAAAAGCCGCGATTATCGGTTCGGGCAATATCGGCACCGATCTCATGATGAAACTGCTGCGCTCGAATGTAATTGAACTCGCCGCAATGGTGGGGATAGATCCTGAGTCCGAGGGTTTGGCGCTTGCCCGCAAGCACGGCGTGGAAACCACCGACAAAGGCATCGACGGCCTTGTGGCAATGTCCGCATTCAAAGATATCCAAATCGCCTTTGATGCCACGTCGGCCAAAGCTCACCAGAAACACGATGAAGTCCTGCGCAAGCATGGAAAACGCATTGTCGATCTCACGCCCGCAGCCATCGGACCCTTTGTGGTACCGCCAGTTAACATGGGCGAGAACATCGACCAACCCAACGCCAATATGGTGACCTGCGGCGGCCAGGCGACCATTCCCATGGTGGCTGCCGTCTCCCGTGTAGCCCATGTCCGCTATGCCGAAATCGTCGCCTCGGTTTCTTCGCGATCGGCGGGTCCGGGCACGCGCGCGAACATCGATGAATTCACACGCACCACCGCGCGCGGCGTTGAAGTTGTCGGCGGCGCCGACCGCGGCAAAGCCATCATCATTCTCAACCCTGCCGAGCCACCCATGATCATGCGCGATACGGTGTTCACCCTTTGCGATACGGTCGAGACGTCGAAGATCGAAGAGTCGGTCAAGCAGATGGTCGCTGAAGTCCAGAAGTACGTGCCCGGCTACCGCCTGAAACAGGAAGTGCAGTTCGAGCGTTTCGGCGCCAACCGGCCCATCAAGATCCCAGGTTACGGCGAGTTCGAAGGCGTGAAGTCCTCGATCTACCTGGAAGTAGAAGGCGCGGGCGATTATTTGCCGCCCTACGCCGGCAACCTCGACATTATGACCGCGGCAGCTCAGGCCACAGGCGAACTCATCGCCCAACGCATCGCGGGAGACAAGTGATGAGCTTGGACCCGACCCGCGACAAACTTTACATCCAGGACGTTACCTTGCGCGACGGCATGCACGCCATCCGGCATATGTATTCAATAGATCACGTGCGGGCGATCGCCTCGGCGCTGGACAAGGCCGGTGTGGATGGCATTGAAGTCGCCCATGGCGACGGATTGAATGGCGCCAGCTTCAATTACGGCTTTGGCGCGCACACCGACTGGGAATGGTTGGAAGCGGTCGCGGACGTTTTGACCAAGGCCAAACTTACAACATTGATATTGCCGGGCATTGCTACAGTTGAAGAACTGAAGCGTGCCTCCAGCATCGGCGTGAAATCTGTACGCGTGGCCACCCACTGCACCGAGGCCGATGTTGCGCGCCAACACATCATGGCGGCGCGCGATTTGGGCATGGACACCATCGGCTTTCTGATGATGTCGCACATGGTGGACTCCGAAAAATTGGCCGAGCAGGCCAAGATGATGGAAAGCTATGGCGCGGAGTGCGTGTACGTCGTGGATTCAGGCGGCGCGCTGGATATGGACGGCGTTGCATCCCACTTCCAGGCCTTTGACCGCGTACTCAAGCCGGAAACGCAACGGGGCATGCACGCGCACCACAACCTGTCTCTGGGCGTGGCGAACTCGATGGTCGCGGTCACGAACGGCGCGGTCAGAATAGATGCCTCCCTCGCGGGCATGGGCGCAGGCGCGGGCAATGCACCGCTTGAAGTCTTCATTGCCGCGGCCGACCGCAAGGGCTGGAAACACGGCTGCGATCTTTACGGCCTCATGGACGCAGCGGAAGATCTTGTGCGCCCGCTGCAGGACCGCCCTGTGCGCGTGGACCGCGAAACGCTCTCATTGGGATATGCAGGGGTATACTCCAGCTTCCTACGTCATGCGGAAAGAGCGGCTGAGGAATACGGGCTCGACACGCGTGAAATACTCGTCGAATTGGGTGCGCGACGCATGGTCGGCGGACAGGAGGATATGATCGTTGACGTTGCCCTCGATATTCTCCGCGAACGCGGCAAGTCTCCGCCAAATACCGACTGAGAATCACGGAATCATGTCATGAACGAACAACCGGAACCCGAAAAAATGCTCGATCGCGACAATCTGTTAACCGAGGCAAAACAGCGTGCGGGATCGGATGATTTCGGCCCGGATTGGTTCCTGGGACCGATGGAGATCGTTCTGAAGTCCATTCGTGAAGAAGCGCGCCTGAGCGAAATGGGCACCTTCATTCAGCGCGAGACCATTCTCAACGGCCTTGTGAACCGATTGCGGATGTTCGATGCCATAAAGAAGTACCCCGAGATATTGGATGAAGACGTACACGTCTCCGGCATCATGCTGGGTCTGCCCAGAACCGGCAGCACCATGCTTCATCGCCTGCTCGCCACCGCACCCGGCATGACGGGTGTGAAATGGTGGGAAACCCAGAATTTTTCGCCCTTCCCCGACGAAGAGCGCGGTAGTCCCGAGCCGCGCCGGGAGGCCGCCAACCAGATTCTCAAAGCCATGCTGGAAAGCGTGCCGGACCTGACGTCCATCCACCCCTTCTCCATCGATGGCCCGGATGAGGAGGTGATCATCCTCGGTCAGTTTTTCGTCAGCACCATGGCACCGTCCACACTTTACGTTCCTTCGTATTCAAAGTGGCTGATTAGCGCCGACCAAAAACCCGGCTACGAAGATTTGAAAACCGTCCTCAAATTTTTGCAATGGCAGGATACATCACGCAAAGGCAAACGATGGGTGCTCAAAGCTCCCACCCACGTAACCGCGCCCGGCACGGCGCTTGAAGTTTTTCCTGAGTCGAAGCTGATCATGACTCACCGCGACCCGCTGCAAACCATTCCCTCGTTCTGCAGCATGGTGGCTTCGCTCTACAAATTGACGTCAGATCAGGTCGATCCTGTAGAGGCGGCGGAATACACCGAATCAAGCTGGGCAGGTCATTTGAACCGGTTGGCTGAGTTTCGGAAATCCGCAGATCCGGACCGATTCATCGATGTGCGTTACGAGGATCAATTGAAAGACCCGCACGCAATCGTGCGCATGGTTCTCGACAAGCTGGGCGTGGACACCTCAAGTGAAATCGACAGGCACATATCCGATTGGCTGGAGGAAAACGCGCGCGAAAAACGCGCTGCACACAAGTACTCCATGGAGGAATTCGGCCTCACGGAAGATAAGATCAAGAACGATTTTGCATTTTATACGGCACAATTTTTGAGCTGAGCGTTGGGATAACCGCGGACGCTAAGGGAGGAGACTATGGCAAACGGCGCAAACGCACGCGACAAGGTCATGAACGGCCGCACCTGGGAGGAGTTTTGCGATTCCCTTAAAAGCGCGGGACAGGTCATTCTCGACGAAAAAGCGCCTGCGACCGAACTCGACCGCGCGGAAGGCTGGCGCTACTTGACCCGCCTTACCCGCATCGCACTCGATATGTTTTTGGAAAATGCCGACCCGGATTTCCCCAACTTTTATAGCGCATCGCATGAAACAGCGAAAATTGGCGCGGATAACCCGGACAATATTTATCACAACGCGACAATCGACGGCAGCCGCGACTACATCATTCGCGGCACACGCGGAACCGTGCCCTACATCTCCTTTGCCACCCGCGCCAACAGGTACGCAGTGGACGGCACCATGCCGTTTACGGGCGAAATCGATACCGACCGCCTAGAAATCAACGACGACGGAACTTTCGAAATCCGCCTCAGCCGGACAAAACCGAACACCGGCAATTGGCTGCAACAGGCACCGGACTCGACGATGGTGATCGTCCGTCAAACATTTCTGGATCGGGACAATGAAGTCCCAGCGCAAATGTCTATTTCCCGCGCCGACGGACCGCCGCATCCGGAACCGCTAAGTGCCGAACGGCTCGATCGCGCGCTCAGTTCCGCTGCCGCATTTGTAAACGGTACCGCCCGTACGTTTGTCGGATGGACGGAATTCTTTCGGCACCAACCGAATAAGCTTCCCGCTTTGGATCAGGATATGTTCCAGAAGGCCGGCGGCGATCCGAACATCTACTATGTGCACGGCTATTGGGATTTGAAGGAAGATGAGGCCCTCGTCATCAACACTAAGGTTCCGGAATGCGCGTTTTGGAATTTTCAGCTGGACAACTACTGGATGGAGTCGCTGGACTACCGCTATCAACAAATCCACGTAAATAAACACAACGCCAAATATAACGCGGACGGCACGGTCACCATTGTGGTATCGGCGAAAGATTCCGGCGTCGGCAATTTCATTGATACCGCAGGACACCGCACCGGCACGATGCTTCTGCGCTGGATCAGCGCGAAAGACCACCCCATACCGGAAACGAAGGTCGTTAAACTCTCTAGCCTCGGGTAACGCTGGCTATTATTCGGTCACCCGCACCGTATTGGGAGCGTTGTGATTATAACATGCCTCTTCCACACGTTCGCGCATGCGCCAACCGTCCGGCGTGCGAATCAGTTTATCGACGTACCATAAGCCCAAAAACATGACCTGGCTCTTGCCTTCGCCAAGGTTGACTTCCATTGGATTGAAGCACGCGGTTCGGGTCGTGGCGTTATCACCATCGATCTTGATGTCGATATTGCCGACCATGTGATAGTACGCGGGAAATGGCGCGAGAGCATCCTTGAGCCATTTTTTGATTTCCGGGTATTTGCCGTCCACGCCGCCCATTTTGCGATAGTCGATATAGGCATCCGGCGTGAAAATTTTATCCAGCGCGTCGTAGTCGCGTCGGTCGATGGCATTGGCGTAATCCACCATAAGCTGCTGGATTTCCAGCCGGTCCGAAATCTCTTGTAGTTCCATCATGACCAAGGTCCCTCCCCTGATCTGCGGCCTTCCTGTTCATCCGATTCCTGATTTTATTGCCAGCACATGTCAATAGGATACGTATTTTATGGGACAACAATTTACGCAAATCGAATATGCGCTATCTGGCTCAATCCTTTAATTCCGATCCCCATCCCGGGTCATTGGTTGTTGAAAACACACAAAAATGGCGCGCGACCCAGCAAAACGGATGGGGGGGGACAAAGGCGCGCGCATTGGGGTATGATTCAGTTGCGCTTAATTGGATATGCGTATATTTTTGGTCTTATTATTACGAATTGTCTCAACGTGGGCTGTTGTGCCGGTCCTACTGAGCAGACCTTAAAAAGGAATTGGGAGGACGGCAAATGGCGGTCACGGCAATCAAGCAGGATAATACCAACGCCATCCCTACAGAGGACGAACTGGTGGAACGCGCGCGTGCCATGATCCCGATTCTAAAGGAACGGTCAGCGAAGGCCGAAGCGGACCGCAAAATTCCCGAAGACACCATTCGCGATTTCAAAGAAGCCGGCTTCTTCGACATCTTGAAGCCCAAGCGCTGGGGCGGCTTCGAGATGGACCCGCGCGTCTTTTACGACGTCCAAATCGCCATTGCCGAAGGTTGCATGTCGAGCGCTTGGGTTCTTGGCGTTGTCGGCGTCCACCCCTATCAGCTTGGACTATTTCATTCCAAGGCGCAGGAAGATGTCTGGTCCGAGGACTCCTCGGTCCTGATCTCGTCGTCCTATCAGCCCGTGGGCAAAGTTGAACGCGTTGAAGGTGGCTACAAATTAAGCGGCCAGTGGGGCTTTTCCAGCGGCTGCGATCATTGCGAGTGGATTTTTCTCGGCGCGATGATCCCGCCGGCGAAGGACGGCGACCCGCCGGATATGCGCACGTTCCTGTTGCCGCGCAGCGACTACAAGATCATCGACAAATGGCACACCATTGGCCTCAGAGGTACGGGCAGCCAGGACATTTTGGTGGAAAATGCGTTCGTTCCCGAACATCGCACACATTGCGCATTTGACGGCTTCATGTGCAAGAACCCTGGTCAGGCTGAAAACACAGCCGACATTTTCCAATTGCCGTGGGCGCAGATATTCGTGCGTGCCGTTTCCACGGCGTGCATAGGCGCAACCCGCGGCGCATTAAAGGTATTTTTGGAAATCGCGGCCAAGCGCGTATCGACCAATACCGGCAAAGCCTCCAAAAGCGATCCCTTCGCTCAGAACGATGCGGCAATCGCCATGGCCGAAATTGAAGATATGCGCAACACCATCGAACACAACTTCGAGAAAATGATGGGCGCGGTGCGCGAGGGCCGCGAGATCAGCCTCGACGACCGCATGATGTACAGGTTCCAGTCTTCACGGGTCGCATGGCGTTGCGCGGAATTGGTAGACAAGTTGCTCATACACTTGGGCGGCAAATCGATCTATCTGGATAGCCCCATCGTGCGGCCTTGGATGGATCTGAAAACGGCGCGGGCCCATGTCGCCAACACACCTACTCTGCTGGGTGTGTCCATCGGCGCCAAGAACATGGGTGAAGACGTCAAAGAGTTCTTTATCTAGGCGGATTATTTGGCGGGTTTTCGGCTGCGGCTCTTTTTCACCGCGTCGTTAGGTACAATTTTAGCGAACCGCGAATTGTATTTGAGCGTCTTGACGACGACTGACGTTTCAACGTGTCGCACACCGGGAAGCGGTAAGATTGAGTTGTTGGCAACGTCCAACACCACTTCTAGCTCATCAAACAAGCCCACGGCCAGAATCTCAAACCGACCCAGCGTCGTCAAAACCGCGCGAATACCCGGCATATCAGCGATTTGGTCCGCAAGTTCACGCACAGACTTTTGAACCGCTACAACACCGATCAAGACCAGGCGAGGGCTGCCGAGATGCTCTTGATTGGTAATTGCGGTAAATCGAATGTAGTTCTCTTCCTGCAGGCGCTTAATGCGCCCGCGGATCGTTCCCTCGGTCACGCCGAGGCTCACCGCAATCTTGCGGTTACTCACCCGCGCGTCCTTTCCAAGAACTTCAATTATCTTGTGATCTAGATCGTCAAGCTGATATCGGGTCATTTGAGCATCGATACGTCAAAATCGTATTTAGTGACTTCTACCGCGATCGCCGGAGAAAGACTCCTTATCCCCTCGATCTGCGCCACATCGTTCATGAGAAATTCCGGCAATTCCGACAAGTCCGAAAGCACGACCAGCATCTCGATATCTTTCGCTCCCGTCACCAAGTGCGCGGCGAACACCTGCGGCAACTTTGCAAGGTCGCGCGCGACCATTTCTGCGGGGCGCTTTTGAACCTCAACTCCGATAGCAAGCATAATATTGAAGCCGTACGCAGAAAAATCCACGGCAGCGACCACGCGCATAGCCTTCGCATCTTCCATACGCCGAATGCGCGCACTTACGGTCGCGGCCGCAATCTTGAGTTCACGCGCAATATCCTGGTTGGTTGCGCGCCCGTCCTCTTTGAGGATGCTGAGAATTTGCCGGTCGATCTCATCGTATTTGGATGGATCGAGCATCGTGGAATCAGTTGCCATGTCCCCTCGTCGGTTCCCCGTTAAAGACGTATACTAAGAACGCGAAAAACCCAAGCCTTCTGACGACCTTAGCCGCCCTGGAACCGTTTCGGCCAGTATTGTTACCTGTTCTTCAGTTGACGGCATCAACGCCAATGTTCACGCTCAGGTAAGTATCTTCCGAATTTTTGGAGGACATCATGCTTCAAAAACCCAAAACTCTCGCGCACCTGATTGCAGCCGCGGTGGCTGGGCTCTGTGTTTTGTCCGCCGCCGCACAAGACGAGGAGCGGGCGACGGCTGTTTTTGCAGGAGGCTGCTTCTGGTGTATGGAACCCCCATTCGACAAGTTGGACGGTGTGCACTCAACAGTATCGGGATATGCCGGCGGAAACCTGGAGAATCCGACCTATAAGCAGGTCTCAGCGGGCGGAACCGGTCACCTGGAAGTCATTCAGGTGACCTATGATCCCAAGAAGGTTTCTTACGAAACGCTGCTGGAAACCTATTGGGCGAACGTAGATCCGCTCGACGACGGTGGCCAGTTTTGCGACCGGGGCGAGTCGTATAAGACTGCGATCTTTTACTCCAGCGCGGAACAGGAACAGGCGGCACGGCGGTCAAAGTCTCTTGTTGGCGAGACCCTTGGCGCAAACATCGCCACACGAATAGTCGAATTGGACCGATTCTACGACGCCGAGGATTATCACCAGGACTATTACATGAAAAATCCCGTGCGCTATAAATTCTACCGCTGGAATTGCGGGCGCGATGCGCGGTTAGAACAAGTTTGGGCCGACAAGGCCGGCGAGCAAATTCCGCTCTTCGACTAAGCTTTTAGGGCGACCCTTCGAGTTCGTCAGCGGACGCCATGCCCTGAATAAGTTCAACGCGCGCCCCGTTCGGATCTTCGACAAAAGCCAGCTTGATGCCCGTGCCTTCGATCATGCGCGGCTCAGAAAGCACCTTGTAACCTGCGGCCCGCATTTTTTCGACGAGCATGTCCACATCATCCACCCTGAACGCGATGCGGCTGAAAGCATCAAACGTATACGGTTCCGTCCGTTCGGAATTGTAGTTCAGAACCAATGAAGATTCCGGCGCGTAAAGGTCACCGCTGAAATTGAGCGTGACCTCCTGGGTCGTATCCCCCTCACCGCCGAGGCGCAAAACCGACTTCATCCCCAGCATGTCCGTGTAGAACGCTTCCGTCGCTTCTAAATCGATGACGTTGAGCGCGGGAAAAATTATGGCCGGGGACGGCATCTCCCGGGCGCCCACTGATCCATCATTGGATGCTTGCGAACCAGTGTTTTCACTATTGCACGCACACAGGAGCAAAGCGGCTCCGGCAATCAAAATCTTATGATTGGAAAATCTCATTGCGTTGTCCCCCCGGCAACGTATTAAGGCACGTACTTTCGCACGTTTCAGACCAAGAAAGAATAAGATATAGATATGCGCACTCATTCTTTTCGAGTCAGGAGATCGATTCATATGCCGAATGTTTTAGCTCGTCGCTCGTTTTTCGGAGCTATCGCGTTCTTTATTTTTACTCTCGCGCTGCCGGACGCTTTCGGCGCGTCCGAAGCAACCGGATGCCCGGACCTGACGCTTACGGAAGTCGCACCGGGTGCCTGGGTACACACGAGTTGGAACACCCTGACCGATGAAACATGCATTCCATCCAATGGTATGGTCTTTGTCGGCGCGGACCGCGTACTTCTGGTGGATACGGCCTGGACCAAGGAAGACACCGAGGAATTGATAGAGAAATTGAAGCCATTGCGCGCACCGGAAAATCCGCTGGCCGGTCCAAAAATTATGAATTTCTTGATCACGCACGCACATGTCGACCGCATGGGCGGCATCAGCGTAACAACCTCGAAAGGTATTCCGTCTTTCGCCTTTCCGGGAACCGTAGAACGCGCGGCTCAAAATAATCTGGGAAGTATCGCATTTGCTCTTCCGCAGGACTCATTTTCGTTCGATCTAGGCGGGCGGGTCGTCGAGGCCTTTTTTCCGGGACCGGGCCACACGGCGGACAATGTTGTTGTCTATGACCGCGGAGAAAAAGTTCTGTTCGGCGGGTGTTTTATCCGCGCCTCAAACGCAGCGGATCTGGGCAACACCGAAGATGCGCTTCCCTTGCATTGGGACGACAGCCTATTGAATACAATGGAACGCTACCTGGCGTTAAAGATTGTTGTGCCAGGCCACGGTGAGTCAGGCGGGCGCGAACTCATCCAGCATACGCGTGATCTGGTAAATGAGCACAACGCAAATCATCATTAGAAAGTCTCAAGCCAGATGGGGCTTTTAGGACTTCACGCGCCGGGTGCGGCGAAAATGCATTTCCGAGAGTTCTTCCACAATTTCGTCAACGCCTGTTGCAGGCGCCATTTCAAGGCGCGGGGTACGCAGCTTGCGCACATTTCCCGCCAGAACGACAGCATTGCGCTCCGGACCGGGTGCATCCAACACCCTTACGGATAGCCCAGCCTTTTTAAAGCCCACGGCAAGACGGTCCGCTGTATCGTCCGCCCTTTTCGCCAAACACACGTTCATCAGCATAAACCCTGTCGCGTTCAGCCGCTTTCTCACGGCTTCAAAGAATGCCGCCTCAAAAAATGGCGCGGGAATCGTTTCGCCGACGAAAACGTCTACAACAATAACGTCAAACTTCCTGCGCGTTTTCCACAAATAGGCAACCCCATCATCAACGTGGCATTCGACTGCGCGCGGTAATTTGAAATACCTGCGCGCCAGCTTGAACGACACTTTGTCGATATCGACCACGGTCACACGCCGCCCAGCTTTGTGCAGCATATTGGCAAGGGTTCCACCGCCACACCCGATCATCAGCGTCTTGTTGCCCGTGGATTGCGCAGCAAGGCCGAAGAGCGCATGGACGTAGCCGTCCACACTAATTCCGTTTGCATCGGCAGCGCTTTGATTGCCGCCGCGCTGCTCGTAAACAAAGCTTTTCGAGCGGGACCGGTATCTAAGGCGTATCACGCCGTGAGGCGATGAATGACTAATTAAATTAGGAGAACTCATATCCAAACGATTCTAGGCAGCACGTATCTGCACGATGTGGCATACGCCACGAAATGAAAACTTGTAACCACCCTAGTAGCACGTAATGTTTCTGAATGCCTGATTTCAATAGCTCCTTTGGTTGCGACAGCGACGAGACCGATGACCCATTCAAATAAACCAACCGAGACATTCAATACGGATGCCCTCGTCATCGGCGGCGGCATGGCTGGTATGACCGTGGCTGCCCGCTTGGCCGAAGCCGGCCGGATTGTACTGGTCGTGGAAAAAGCCCCTGACATCGGTGGCTCGGCGGTGCTCTCAGGCGGAAAGCTGTGGACGGCGAAATCTCTCGAAATGTTCGCGGAGGAAGCGCCGGGCGGCGATCCAAGTCTTCAGCGTGCGGCATTTGAAATGTTTGAGCCCGCGGCCACCTGGTTGCGCTCGACCAGCATCCAAGTTGCCGAACTGAGTTATCATCTCTACTACGGCAAGGGATACGACTTTGACGTGGTCGCCTACATCGATTGGTGCCGCTCAGCCGTTCGAAATGCAGGCGGCTGGATCGTTTGCGATGCCGTCGCCAAGACTCTGGACACCGAGAATGGTGCGGTTGTCGGAGCGCTCGTTTCAGATCGCGATGGATTAAGCGAGGTTCGCGCCCCCTGGACCATCCTTGCGACGGGCGGGTTTCCAGCCAATCCCGAACTCCTTAAACGGTACATTCATCCAAACGCAGACCGAGCCTTGGCGCGCTCAAATCCCTGCAGCACGGGTGATGGCTTGCGATTGGGCATCGGTGCAGGCGCTGCGACATCGACTTTCATGAAAGGGTTTTACGGACACGTGATGCAGTCGCCCGCAAAATCATGGGGACCGCGTGAATTTCGCGCCTACACCCAAGGTGCGAGCATCAAAAGCCTCTTGTTGAACACCCAAGGTCATCGGTTTTGCGATGAGTCTCTTGGCGATCATCAAAACGCGCAGCGCATTCTCGAGCAGCCGGAAGCAAAGGCCTTACTTATTTTGGATGACGCCGTTAGGCAAAGCGAATCGCGCCTTGTTCTCGCGGGCACGTCTTCTCCCATCGATAAAATTCAAATCGCAATCGACGAAGGTGCGCGTGTCGCCGTTGCTGAAAACTGGGTGGATTTATTCCAACAGACGTCGGAATGGGGATTCGATGCCACCACCGCTATGCGCACAGTTGCGCAGTACAATGCCGCCGCATCGAACGATGGCCGGAATCTCACCCCTCCAAGACGCCGCGATTTGAAAACTTACGACACACCGCCATTCTACGCCGTTGAAGTGCAGTCAGGCGTCACAGCGACCCACGGCGGCCTCTGCGTGGACAACAAAGCCCGAGTGCTCGACGCCAGTGGGCGTCCGATTCCCGGGCTATTGGCCGCGGGCGCAGATGCAGGCAACATCTACGGCGAGGGCTATGCGGGCGGCCTGAATTTCGCCGCCACTTTTGGCCTATTGGCCGCGGATCAGGTATTGGCTGCTTCGGCATAGGCGGCGTCTTTTTTGTAAGCATTTGTGACAGCCCCGCCCCGATTATGCTTGCCTGCCCGGTACTTAACGGGATATCAGGCCACGCCTTAAAAATTTACGCCCAGAAAGCGCCGTTTTCTGCGTTCATAAAGAGCGCTGGGTTTGTTTGGAATGCGTTTTGAAAACTATTGGAGAAGAACGTCAATGTCTGTTCGTACTTTTGTTCTGTCTGTTGCCGCCACTACCGTTATCGCGCCGTTTGCGCTGATAGGGCCTGCCGCCGCCGTGGAAGGCGATCCGGTAAAAGGCGAAGAAGTCTATGCACAATGCATCGGCTGTCACGACTTCAAGGAAAACAAGGTCGGACCGAAGCATTGCGGTGTTGTGGGCCGTGCGGCCGCCAGTGTGCCGGATTACAATTACTCCTCGGCCATGCAAGAGTCGGAAATCACCTGGACAGAGGAAGAACTCCATGAGTTTCTGAAATCGCCGTTCACCTACGTCAGCGGCACCATGATGGGCTTTGTTGGTCTATATGACGAACAGGAGCGCGCAGACGTTATTGCCTATATACAAAAGGTTTCGGAAGACCCCGCTGTTTGCGGCGAATAAGCTTTAAATCCTGCTACAGATTGAAACGCCGCTGTCTGCATAAGACGGCGGCGTTTTTATTGGCCCGGCTTAGAGTCGCGCACTCTCCACACGCGAAACATTTCCAATGCTGCGAGCACAATAAGGTGAGCAATACCGGCCGCTGGGTCATAGGCCGTGAGGATCCAGTGCGCAAAGGTCAATATGGCGGCAACATAAACAAACCGGTGGAGCAATTTCCATTGGCGTCCCAACTTTCGCACGAATGTATCGTTGCTCGTGACGGCCAGCGCCAGAAAAATCAGGAATGCGATCCAGCCTGTCAGCATCCCCGGCTCAATGGCCTCAGAGGCAATGCGGGGCCCATCCAGGCGCAGAACGTATGCCGCAAGATGCGGAACCGCGAAGGCAAACGAGGCCACACCGAAATGACGGCGATGTTTCAACAGCCAAGCGGTCCAGCCCCTTCCGGGAAACAGCAGCCGTAACGGCGTGGCCGCCATCGCGACCATCATCAGGCGCACCGACCACTCGCCGGTGGCATGGATGAATTCACCGTATACGGCGCCGCCGGTTGCGTAACGGGCAATTGTAACAAGCCAGACGGCGCTCAGGACAAGCCAGAGAATTCCCGTCGAGTTTAAGATGCGAATATTAGCCGCCATGTTAACCTTGCCGCGCGTTCATACCCGCAACCATCCGATCCAGGGAGACACTCATGAGAATCCTAGCCTTCGCTTTTGTTCTTGCCGGTCTGTTCGCGCCCGGTCCGGTCTTCGCCCAGGCCGGAAATAACACCGCTGTTCTCAATCCCAATCTGGCCGAGGCGGACGAACTCGCTGCATTGCCGCACATGAACGCCGGCTTGGTTCAGCTCATTGCCGATGGCCGCCCCTTTTTGGGGATGCCATCTCTCGACGAGAAATTGAAGGGCGCACTGTCCGACGATCAGCGCGCAGAACTGTACGGCAAGCTCTTCCTGCCGATCAATTTGAATACGGCAAGCGAAGCGGAAATCATGCTTATTCCCGGAATGAGCGGGCGCATGGCACATGAGTTCGAGGAATACCGCCCCTATACTTCTCTCGAACAGTTCCGCCGCGAAATCGGCAAATATGTAGACGCAGACGAAGTTGCGCGCTTCGAGCAATACATCTTCATTCCTATAAACTTGAATTCCGCCAGCTCCGCCGACTTTGCCACCATTCCCGGCATGTCGCGCCGCATGGTGCATGAGTTTGAAGAATATCGCCCCTACAAGGACTTGGATCAGTTCCGCCGCGAGATCGGAAAGTACGTGGACGAAGGCGAAGTCGCACGTTTGGAACGCTACGTGACTTTGGACTAAGCGAATCTAATAAAACAACTTTTCCGGGCTCAACCTGCGCATTCCGTGCACAGGTTGACACCCCGCGCGCCTTTAAGATAGCTTCGCGCCCATGAACACATCTCTCAAACATATGATGTCCGGCCAACTCCGGACACCGGCCCCAACGGCAGGGGAGTTGCGTTTGCGCGATTAGATTCCGTTCAGCATACGCCACGCCAGAGCCCCGCCGGTCGCATCCGCGGGGCTTTTGAGTCGATGACCGTTGAACACCAGGAATTTTCGCATGTTGCCGTTTCGTTTTTTTGAGCACCTATTGGAACCTACCGCCGTGTCGCCCGATGGCACGCCGCCGTCCGGGCTGTCGGCGTTCTATTGGCATTTCATCGGCCAAGCGCGCTGGCTCGTAGTCGCCTTGTTCCTCTCCGGCGCCGCAGTCGCCCTGCTTGATCTTCTCATTCCTGTGTTTATCGGCCGCATCGTCAGCCTTGTGTCCGAATACTCAGCGGCAACCGTGCTGACCGAATATTGGCCGGAATTGTTGGGCATGGCGGCAGTGCAGCTTTTGCTGCGGCCCGCCGTGCTTTTGATCCAGAACCTGTTCACGCACCAATCCATCATTTCCGGCTTGACCAACCTGATCCGCTGGCAAAGCCACTGGCATGTGGTGCGTCAGGGGTGGAGTTTTTTCCAAAACGACTTTGCCGGACGGCTTGCCAATCGCGTTCTGCAAACTGGACCGTCCTTGCGGGAAAGCGTTGTCTCGGCGGCGAATGCCGTTTGGTACATCCTCATATACGGCAGCAGCGCCACGGCCGTATTGGCGACCTTGGACCCGGTGCTGGCCGTGCCCGTCGGCACATGGTTCTTGGCATATCTTGGCTTGCTTTATTATTTCGTGCCGCGCATGCGCGATCGCTCGCGTGCCGTTTCCGAGGCCAAATCCGCCCTCACCGGCAAGATTGTCGACAGCTACACAAACATCCTGACCGTAAAACTGTTCGCGCGCGCGCGGGATGAAGACGCCTACGTTCGTGACTCGGTAGACGAACATACCGTCACGCACCGGAACATTCTGAGGCTCATGACGATTTTCTCGCTGGTTTTGTCAGCAATGAATTCGGCCCTCATTGTCGGCATGGGGACCATTGCGATTTGGCTGTGGTCTCGTGATCAGGTTGCCGTGGGCGTGGTCGCCATGGTCCTGCCTTTGGCATGGCAGTTCGCCAACATGGGAGGATGGGTTGCCTTCAACATCGCGGGCATCTTCGAAAATGTCGGCACCATTCAGGAAGGCATGAAGACCATTGCCACACCGCGCACCATGGGAGACCGCCCGGATGCCGTGCCTTTGACAGTGACCAGGGGAGACATCCGATTTGAAGACGTGCATTTCGGCTACGGAACATCGAAGGGCGTTCTACAGGGAATCGACCTGAGCATCGCAGCCGGCGAACGGATCGGATTGGTCGGACCTTCGGGCGCGGGAAAATCGACCATGGTCAATCTGCTTCTGCGGTTTTTCGACGTGGGAACCGGGCGCATCCTTATCGACGGCCAAGACGTCTCCGGCGTAACGCAGGAATCCCTACGCGCGAACATCGCCATGGTGACCCAGGATACGTCGCTTCTGCACCGCTCCATCCGCGACAATATTCGCTACGGAAAGCCGGATGCCACCGACGATGAAATCCGCTGCGCCGCGGCACAGGCACATGCCCTCGAGTTCATCGACGAACTGGAGGACTGGAAGGGCCGGCACGGCTTTGACGCCCAAGTAGGCGAGCGCGGGGTCAAGCTGTCGGGTGGTCAGCGCCAACGCATCGCCCTCGCCCGGGTGATCTTGAAGAACGCGCCGATCCTTGTTCTGGATGAAGCCACCTCTGCCCTGGATTCCGAGGTGGAAGCGGCCATTCAGGAGCAACTGATCACGCTCATGGAAGGGCGCACCGTGATCGCCATCGCCCACAGGCTGTCCACCATCGCGCGCATGGACCGTCTTGTGGTGATGGACGCCGGGCGCATTGTAGAATCCGGCACCCACGCCGAACTTCTGGCGAAGGATGGGCACTACGCGCGCCTCTGGAAGCGACAGTCGGGCGGATTTCTGGATATGAGAAGCGAAACCGGTTGAGCCGTATTGAACCTTAGTGGCCGGATCCCGGCGGGGCTTGGTTGAGGATATTGATCTCCCGTTGCGGGAACGGTATTTCGATATCGTTCTCCTTGAGCGCCGTCCAGATCATCATGAGCAAATCGGCACCGACGCGGTTATCGCCGTCATCGATCCCCTCCATCCAGAACTCCACCAGGATGTTGATACCGGAATCGCCAAAGCTCTCGATTTCGGCATCGGGACGCTCTGATACGGGAATATCGTCGCCGCTAATGACTTTCGGATGGCTCGCGACAACCCGCCGGATAATCGGCCACATCGCTTCCAGATCTGTTTTGTAAGCCACTTGGAAGTGCAGTGAGTAGCGCTGTTTCTTGTGGTGGTGCGTCCAGTTGGTGAACACCGACGTGATGAAATGTTCGTTGGGCACCATGATGTCCTTGCCGTCGTAGGTCTCCAACGTGGCGGAGCGCATGGTCAGCTCCCGCAACTTGCCCGCCCGGCCGTCCTCCAGCTCGATGTAGTCACCAAGGGTGATCGACCGGTCGAGCAAAATAATGATCCCGGAAATAAAGTTCGACGCAATTTGCTGAAGACCAAACCCGAGGCCGACGCCCAAAGCGCCGCCGAACACGGCGAGCGCGGTCAAATCGACCCCCATGACCTGAAGCAGCAGCAGGAAAATAAGGACGAATAGAGCAATCTGGAAAAGCTTGGCGATAACCTCTCGCGTGCCGGCGTCGAGCGTCGGCTGCTCCCGGATTACCTTGAGCCCGGTGGAATTCGATACCCGGCCCAGCCAGAAAAGAAATATCCCGAAAATGATTGTGCGCAGTACGGCGTAAACCGTAACGTGAATATTGCCGATCTCGATGGAAAGGGAGTCTAGATACTCGGTTACGATGGCAAGCCAGCCGAACATGTAGAGGAGTGCGATAGGAACACCGAGCCATTTCACAAGCCGCACGATGCCGACGCTGCCGACGAACTGGGCGGCGAGACGATAGACAAAATAAATGAACGCGATTCCCTGCGCCGTTCGGATGAACCACGCGACACCGATCATTTCCAGCGATACCGGGATCGCGGCACCCAGGATCAATATGTTCATCAATGGCGATAGAAGGGAATGAGACCTGTGAACGGCCGCTCTGACTTCGAACAGCGGCCCAGGTTGTGGCCCTTCCCGAAACAGCCGTACACGCGAGACGACAAAGGCCGTGACCGCCCACGCTAAAAGAAGCGCGGAGAAAACAATTCCGACCTGCCAATAAAAATCAGGATTTTGCAGGGAGTCCAAAGTCCCATCCCAAAGCGACTGCGCGCGATTGGCCAACTGCTGATTCATGGACGAGGCCGCACCATTTCTTAATCCACCGCCACAGTTGCTCGGAAATGCGCGCAAATGCAGGCAATCGGATGATTTACCGAAGGCCTTAGGTTAGCACGGTTTCAGGAGAATAAAGACCCCACAGAACGTTGCGTCTTAGTGAAATCCGGCCGTTTCGTGCGCCATTTACAATGCGCGGCGTCGAGCAACACTTTATGCAGGGGGTGAGGACCCGCCGCTTTCCACGGAGGCGCTGGACTCAATGGCGCGCGCAATTCTGCTCCAGATATCCGCACCGTTGGCGTCACCCTCATTTTGGCATGCATCGGCTTTTTTGACCGCGATCGACAGGGCTGAAGCCCCGTGCTCTTCCAACAGGCGCCGAGCAGATTGCCAAATATTTTCGACTGGTACCGACAAAGGTGTGGGCCCGGTCCATTTCGCGGCGCTTCGGTAGCAAACGCCCGCAGAGCGGTTCGCGTTGCTGAGTTATTTTATCTGAGAAATTTTTCAACCCATTTGCCCTCCCGCGCGTTAGTGCGTGGGAGATGACAATTTGCAGACCAGGAGGGGTACGGCTTAGCTGGGGGTGACGAAGTGTCCCTGTAAAAGGGAGTTTTTGAGTTTAGGGAGATTGGTTATGAACCCGGCGGCTTTAGCTCCACTGATAGGTTTCATCTTGGGCGCGACAGTCGCCTTCAATCGCCGATTACCGGTGGGCTGGGTTCTAACCTACGGTTCAATCATGGCCGCAGTTTACTTTGCAATCGCCTTTGCCCCGATGCTCTACGGCTCAGGTGCAATCTGATTACAACATCAATCTGAAATGACCTCATTGGACAATTCAAAAGCCCTCTTATCCGACACGGCGTCGGGACTCTCTGTCAAAAAGTTTCCAAAAGGCACTGTGCTTTTTAGGCAGGGTGAGAAAGGAATAGCCGCGTACGTCGTCGGCATCGGCGCCGTATCCTTGTACCGTGAAGAGGGCGATCAAAAGGTCCCGCTCGCGATTGTCCGGCAAGGGGGATTATTCGGCGAGATGTCGGTCATCGATGGGAGTCCGCGCATGGCCACCACAGTGGTCACCGAAGACTGCACGCTGACGATAATCTCTGCCGAAGCCGTCGCGGAAAAAATGAAAAGCGCGGATGCGTTCCTGAAGGTCCTCGTTCAAATGCTGATGAAGAATCTGCGCAACGTCCACAATATTTACACACCGAAACCGCGGACGATGGTTGACGTGGCCAATGCCATGAATAGCCAAACGAGTGTGATTCGCGGTCTGCTTGAGAACAAGGCGCCTGGGCCATTGCGCGACAAGCTGACCGAGGAATTGAAGTCGGTAGAATCAAGAATCGGTATGATACGGATGCTCGCGTCCGATTTGCAGGATGTCGAGCCGCGCAAGAACACGATTCCAGGTGACGCTGAATATTAGGCGAAACATCAGCAATTCAACTTTGGAACGTGAATCTCGCAAACTATTTCCGTTCGAGGTTCTCAAAGTCCCCTGACAGGGCCGAAATCGAGCCAAAATCGGGCCATACGAGTGGCATCAAGCGCACAAGGCGGCTAGAGTATCTGCTCACTTGAGACGAAGCGGAGCAGAGTATTGGTTCATGAGAAAAAGGCGTCTCGCCTTAGAGCCCGGGAGGGGTGGCTCAGCGGCCTAAATCCGACGGTCGCGATCGTATCTAAAAGCCTGGTTTTGGTTGTTGTTGTCTTTACCGTCCTCATGACGGATGCAGCATCCGTGGCGTTCTCGACGTTGCGCGAAGGCATCGTGTCCACTCTCAAGTGGTATTACATCGCACTGGTCGCCTTTGTGCTCGGATTTGCGATTTGGCTGATGATGAGCCGGTTTGGGCATATCAAGCTGGGCCGCGACGATGAAAAGCCGGAGTTTTCGTTCTTCAGCTGGTTTGCCATGCTGTTCGGCGCGGGCATGGGCATTGGCCTCGTCTTTTGGTCGGTGGCCGAACCACTGACCCATTTTGAATCCAATCCGTTCCTGCAAAATCCAGGCTCACCCCGGGCGGCGGAAGTCGCCATGCGGCTTACCTTTTTCCACTGGGGCCTACACCCTTGGGCGATCTACGCGGTGGTAGGATTGGCCCTCGCGTATTTCAGTTTCAGGCGCGGCCTCCCCCTCACCATCCGCTCAACGCTTTACCCTTTGCTGGGCGAGCGCATTTACGGCCCCTGGGGCCACGCCATCGACATCCTCTCGATTTTCGCCACCATCTTCGGCGTGGCGACGTCGCTGGGCCTTGGCATGCAACAGGTGAACACCGGCCTTTATGTCGTTGGCGGGTGGGAAGTCAGCATCAGTCATCAGCTCATTTTGATCGGTGTCGTCACAAGCCTGGCCGTGATCAGTGTGGCCACAGGATTGGAAGTCGGCATTCGCCGTCTGAGCGAACTGAACATCTTATTGAGCGTCTTGGTATTGGCATTTGTCTTCATATACGGACCCACCCGGTTGCTTGTTCTTGGCGTGATGCAAAGCACCGGCGATTACATTCAAAACGTTGTCTGGCTCAGCCTTTGGACCGACGCCACGCTGGACACCGGGTGGCAAGGCGGCTGGACGACATTTTATTGGGGATGGTGGATTTCCTGGGCGCCTTTTGTCGGCATGTTTATTGCCCGCATCTCACGCGGGCGCACGGTACGTGAATTTGTCGCCGGCGTTCTCATCGTTCCAACGCTGATTACATTTATTTGGTTTGGAATCATGGGCGGCACGGCTTTGCACCTTGAACTGGACCAAGCGGCGGATTTGATCACGCCCGTAAATGAGGATATGACCCTTGGCATCTACGCCATGTTTACCGCGCTTGATTCAGGCGCCATAGGCCTGATTGCTGCGGTCTTGGCGACATTGCTGATCGCAACGTTCTTTGTGACGTCGTCGGATTCCGGAACCTTAGTCATCAACACGATTATGTCCGTTGGTGATCCGGACCCGCCGATTTCTCACCGCGTGATCTGGGGGGTCAGCGAAGGCGCCGTGGCAGCCGTCCTGCTGATCGGCGGGGGGCTGACGGCGCTCCAGGCGGCATCGATCTCGGCGGCTCTGCCCTTTTCCGTGATTATGATCTTCATGATGATCGCGTTGGTGAATGGGCTGAAATCCGATCCGGGCGCGCGAATTTTGGTGCATCCGAACGAGGTCCGCTCGCCCTCACCCGGCGAGTAAGAACTGGCCTACCCGAGAAGCTCGGGACCAAGCGCGGCTTTGAGCGGATCAAGCCAAGGCTCGAAATTCCTCCACTGTTCCACGCCGTCGCGGTACAGTGGCTGGCGCACCTGTTCGGAACTTGCCGTACGCACCGAACGCTCGGTCTTATGATAGTCCACGCACGCTTGCTCGAACGGCAACTCGCAGAATTCGAGCAGGCGCCGCACCTGCCCCTCCAAATCCGCGACGACATCCTCGTATTGCACACGCAGGACCTTGTTCGGCAGGACCTGGTCCCAATGGTCCATGAGGTCCACATATCCCCGATAATAGCGGCCGACGTCCTCTAGTCCGTACGTGAATTCCTGCCCTTCGGCGAAGAGTTGCTTGAACCCCGAAAAGCAACACGCCAGCGGATGCCGGCGCGCATCGATGATTTTCGCGTGCGGCAATATCAGATGAATAAGCCCAATATGCCGGAAATTATTGGGCATCTTGTCGGTGAAGCGCGGCGCGCCCTTGCGGTGAATTTGCGTATCGCGGATGTAGGCGGTTCCGAAGCCGCGCAATTTTTCATTGGGCAATTCGCTCAAAATTTTGGGGTAACGAGATTCATCACCGGTCGAAAGCCGCCCACTTAATCTGTGCACAAGCGCAAGGATATTGGGCAACTCGAGAGTGCCGTCCACTTGACTGTGCGACGCCAATATTTGTTCGAGCAAAGTCGAGCCGGCCCGCGGCAAGCCGACGATAAAGATCGGCGCGTGCGAAGGGTCGCCGCACGTTCCGTGGGCCTTAAACAAATCCGGCGTACAGACGTCCTTTTGCGCGGCGAGTTGCGCGTCCATGCGATCGGGATCGTAGCGGTTTTGCTCTTTCTTCAATGCATTGCCGCGCGCGTAATACAGGAATGAGTCTTCGTATTCTTGGGCGTCTTCAAAGGCTTTACCCAGGGCAAAGCACAGATGAATGCGGTCCAGCAGCGTCGTGCCCGCCGCAGCCTCGGCCTTTTTCATTCGCTCGATTTCCGCGCCGGTAAAGCGGTAAGTTTTGAGATTAGCAAGACTCCAGAAGGCATCGCCTAAATCGGGTTTTTTCTCATAGGCCGCGCGATAAGCGCTAACGGCATCGTCTTGTCGCCCAACCGTTTTTAGCGCGTGCCCGTGCACGAGGTGGACATGCGCATTGTCCGGCACGCGCTTCAACACCGTTTCATAGAGACCGAGCGCTTCGTCAAATTCGCCAACGGCGGCACATTCATTGGCGTATAGGGTCGCAAACGCGGGGTTCTGTCTCTCCTTCTCGAACAGCTTATGTGCTTCATCCCGTGCCTGAGCGTATTTTTGACGGCGATGCAAAACATTCACATAGTCCATATGCACGCGTACGTTGCCGGGCTCGAATTCCTTTGCGCTTTCCAGCAGGAATTCTGCATCGTCGAGCACATACAGGCGCATTCCGATGTCGGCGAGCAAACGCATCGCCTCAACATGATGCGGCGATTTTTGGAGGAAAGACCGGCAAAGAAGCTCTGCCTTCAATATGCGCCCTTCGTGAATAAAACTGGTGACGCTTACGAGTTCGGGCGGCAAGGCGCCGAGCCGGTCCGCTTCCTGTTTCGCCGCCGCTGCTTCGTGATGGCCGCGCTTTAATTGCAGTTCGGCCAGCGCCTTCCAGCTGGCAATCAACGCCGGGTTTAAGGAAACTGCCTGCTCATAGGCAGCGATCGCGCCATCGAAATCCGCCTGGAGGCGCTTGGCATGCCCCTCTTCCTGATACGCCCGTCCATAGCTCGGGCTCACCGTTTTCAGACGATTTAACGTCTCACGGGCGTCATCGAGGCGTTTCAAATACCGCTGACAGACTGCCAGTATATAGAGGGCTTCGACATTGTCGGGATCGGTCTCCAATACAGAACCGGCGCTCGCCGCCGCATCCTCCAGGCGTCCGGCCTGAAGCAGTGCCTTGGCTTCGGCAACGGCGTCTTCGGTCTCGCTGTGCGGTTTTTGGACCGCCTCGTTCATCTCACCTGCCCTCTAAGAGCCTTACGCAGTTGGGGCGGCTCCGAATAATACGAACGCCGCCCCAAATCATAGCGAAGAGTGTCTTACGATTTTAGGACTTAATAATCGTAGGACACACGCAAGCCGACGGTGCGCGGCCTGTTGGTGGTAATACGGCGGATATCGTCCTGAACGTTGATGTTCAGCTCCGCGCGCTTGTCCCACACGTTTTCGACGAACAGCTCGGCATTCCAGCTGTCCGCTTCCACACCGAACGCAAGATCCATCAGGAAGTAGTCGTCCTGAAGCTCACGTTCCGCGGCGATCAATGAACTCCAGCTGGAGGCCGAGTATTGCGCACCGGCCTGACCATAGAAGTCATAATCGCCCACTGGATAGGTATAGCGGGCGCGGAAGTTGCCCTGGAATTCCGGCGTCAGCGGCAATTCGCTGCCGACCGGCGCCAGTTCGATCACCTGCGCCTTTACGGCCGTGACCTTCGTATCGTTGTACGAAATGGCGGCGTTCAGGGTCAGATAATCGGTCACCAACCAGGACAGGTTGGCCTCAAGCCCGAGAATCTCCGCATCCGCCGCATTCTCTATGAACGTCAGGATCGAAACGTTCTGAGGATCAAAGCGCTTCACCTGAATATCCGTCCAATCGATGAAATAGGCATTGCCGTTGAACCGGACACGATTGTTCATCCAGCTCGTTTTCCAGCCAATCTCGTAGTTCTTCACGTCGTCGGTGCCATATACCGTCTGTACCGTCGGGAAGCTGGGATTGACGGAGGCCAGGCCGCCGCCGCGATTCCACCCGCCCGGACGATAGCCTTCCGAGTAGGTGAAATAGACCAACGCGTCCTCATTGATCTGATAGCTCAGATTGCCCTTGAGGATGATGTCGTCGGACGACAACGGCTCAAGCGTATGACCGCCGGAGCTGTCGTAGTCGCGGCCGCCGCCCGCCGTGAAGTTGGACGAGCCGTAGAAGTCCAGTTCGAGATCATAGTAACGCATCCCGAAGGTTGCGGTGATCTGATCGGTAATGTCGTAGCTGACCTCACCGAAACCGGCGATCTGTTCTTCCGAGCGGGTGATGTCGTTATAAAACCCGACCTGACGTGAACGAGGATTCGGATTCACGCTGCGCGAAGACAGCGGTGCGATCGGATCAGGAAAGCCCAACAAGGCCCGGTCGAAGTTCGCAAAATAATGAAAGTCATCCTGCGTTTCGATTTTGAAATCGTCATAGAAGACGCCCACGGTGGCCCGCAGCGACATCTCCTGCGGTGTGTTCACCCGGAACTCATGCGTGTTTCGGGTTTGCTCCTGAATGCCCCTGAATCCCTTTGTCGGATCGAAGCACTCGCGGACCGCGTCATAGGTACAGGTGTAGTACGCAATGAACGCACCGGCATTGTTGTAGCCGGTGTAATCGATCGACTGTTCCACGTCGCGGTTGAGATAGGCCCCGGTGTACACAGTTTCCAACATCGCGAGACGGCCATTGATGGTCCACGATGTTTGATTGAAGTCATCCCGCAATTCGTCCGGGAAGAACCGCTCGACCTGCAAATCGCCAACCGTGGGGTCATAATCGAATACGCCATCCGCACCCAATTCTTGGCGCGTGTGCTGCACAAGCACATCCCAATCGGGATTGACCTGCCATTTCACACCCAGGCGAACGCCTTTGTAGAAGCTGTCGTTGAAGTTCTTCTCGGCAATATTGGAATTGTTTGCCGTGGTGTAGGTCGCTGGCCCAATTGAGGACTGCGGATTTCCGTTTCCATCGAGAACCGGATTTCCGTCCGCATCCCGCAACGTCAAACTGGAGTCCGGATTGACGGTCGGGTCGATGGAAAAGGTTCCGGCGACGTTATCGATATAACCGCCTTCATGCACGGTATAGACCGCCGCACGCATCGCCAGTTCGTCCTCGAAGACCGGAACGTTGATGTAGCCTTCGACCGAATTGCTCATATCGCCGCTCTTGGTGAACGACGCGCTCGCGTCGAACCCAGCCTGGAACTCTCCCAGCACCGGCTTGTTCGTGATCAAACGGACGGTGCCGGCCTGCGAGCTGGCCCCGAACAGCGTGCCTTGCGGACCGGGCAGCACTTCAATGCGCTCCAAGTCGGTCGCATAGACATCAAGATTACGTCCCGGCGCCGTGACCGGCTGTTCATCCAAATACAAGGCGACGTTCGGCGTCGAACCTTGCGCGCCGGAAAGCTGTACGCCGATCTGTTCGACGGCCATGCCGCGGATAAACACCGTCGACTGGCCAGGCCCGCGCCCAGCGAACGTGACATTGGGGATATGGCGAACGTAGTCGTCGAACGTCCCGATATTCAGCTCTCTAAGATTTTCCGAACTGAACGCACTGACGGCCACGGGAACGTCCTGCAAGTTTTCGGAACGTTTTGTGGCGGTGACGACGATTTCTTCGATTTGAGCGGGCTGCTGAGCGTGGACGGCGGAATTGCCGAGAATGAGCAGCGAAGCGGTGGAAAGCAGAGTTGCTTTCAGGGGTGACTTACGGGCCATAGGCTGTAATGTCCTCCTTTATTAAGTTATTGATTTTTCCTCCGAAAATGCCCCAGGGACACATACCCCCCCAACCAAACACGTGGGGTCCTTAATGTCACCCCTATGCGCCAATTTTTAGTTGAATTTAGGCCCGTTTTCGGCGGTATGTGCCTTATGGGCAACAGTCTTTGGAATTATCTAAGCTGAAATTTACGAATATTGGTGAAATGTGGTCGCGTAAATAGCGGGATTCGGTAAATCCCGGCAAATCACCTAATAGCCCGCTCTGGCTACCGCTCGAACGATACCGACTTTATCAGGGCGTAAATCGGCATACCGGCAGACAACTTTAAGTCTTCGGTGGCCGCGCGGGTGATGCGAGATCGTAGGTTTGCGCCGCCAATATCCACAAGCGTTTCGGCATAGGCGCTGTCCGGCGTTTCACGGACTTCGACAATCTTTCCCGTCAGGATATTGCGCACACTGATGCCCGAGGGCATCTGCGTGGCGAGCGCCACATCCCGCGCCAGAATGCGCAAGCGTATGTGCTGGCCTTCCTCAACGCTGATCTTGGGCAGAACCAATTCTTGCTCGCCGTGCGTCACGTAAGTCAGGTGAAGGCGCGGGTCGTGACGCGCAACCGTAGCGTCTAAAATGACTCCGGCTTCGAAGCGGTCCACCACACCGGGAAGGTCAAGCCGCTCCAGAACCTGCGCTGCGTCACCTGACGACGCCACACGTCCGCCCGACAGCACAACAACTCTATCAGCAAGCCGCGCGACCTCGGAAATATCGTGACTGACGTAGAACACGGGAATGGAGAGCCGCTCGTGCAGCGTCTCCAGATACGGGAGAATCTCGTTCTTGCTGGTATTGTCCAGCCCGGCAAGGGGCTCGTCCATCAAGAGCACGCGAGGTTGAGACAGTAAGGCACGCCCGACTGCCACGCGCTGACGCTCGCCGCCCGACAAGGACCCCGGCGCGCGGTCAAGCAGCGCCCTGAGGCCGAGCATGGCGGCGACGCCGTCAAGATTCAAAGCGTGGCTACCTGTCGCGCGTTGTGCGCCAAATACGAGATTTCCGCGCACGGAAAGATGAGAAAACAAACTGGCTTCCTGGAAAACATATCCAACCTCGCGCGTATGGGTTGGTACGAAGACGCCGCGCACGCTGTCCTGCCACGTGGCATCTCCGACATTTAACTGACCTTCCAGCCGCTCCAGGCCGGCCATACATCTCAAGATGGTTGTTTTGCCGCTACCTGACGGGCCGAACAGGGCCGTCACGCCGTGCATAGGTGCATCAAATGCGACGTCGAGCTGAAACGCGCCCAGCTTCCCTTTGAAAACAGTTTTTATTATGTCGGCGCTCATGGACCAGGCCGCCCGATCCGTTTCTGCAATATCATCGTGATCAACACGACGACGAACGCGAATGCCAGCATGCCGCCCGCGAGAATGTTGGCCTGTTCGTATTGCAAGGTTTCGACGTAATCGTAGATCGCGACCGACAGTACCTTTGTCTCGCCGGGAATGTTGCCGCCGATCATCAGCACGACGCCGAATTCGCCAATGGTATGGGCGAATCCCAGTACGGCGCCGGCGATTATTCCAGGTCGCGCCAAGGGCACGGCCACGGACCAGAACGTATCCCAGGGTGAAGCGCGTAATGTGGCTGCCACTTCCAGCGGCCGATTTCCAAAAGCCTCGAAGGCGTTTCGGATCGATTGAACGACAAACGGCAGTGAATAAATCACCGAGCCGATGACCAGCCCTTCGAAGGTGAACGCCAGCGAGCGGCTGCCGAACGCGCCCGCAATCCAGCCGCCTGGACCGTCCGGCCCTAGTGCGATCAGCAAATAAAAACCAAGAACCGTCGGCGGCAGCACCAGAGGCAGCGCAACAATCGCGGCCACCGCTTCCTTCCACACGGCATCCGAACGCGCCAGCCACCAGGCGATAGGCGTGCCGACGATCAGCAGGAAGACCGTTGTGACCGTCGCCAGCTCAAGGGTCAGCCGTATGGGTTGCCAAAGTTCGGTCATCTCGGACATGAGGACAAGGTTACGGCCAATCGCCCGGGCCGTAACCGAATTTCTGCTTTACGGCATTGGCTTCAGGACTTTTCAGGTAGGACAGAAACGCCACGGCGGCTTCATTCGATGCGCCTTCGCGCAAAAGAACCGCATCCTGGGCAATCGGTGAATAAAGCGCTTCGGGCACGAGCCAGCGTGACCCTTCGTCGTGCCGCACGATTTGCGACAACGCGACAAAACCGAGTTCGGCGTTGCGCGTATCTACAAACTGATACGTCTGAGCAATGTTGTTGCCCCGCACGAGCTTACCTACTAGAGCGTCGTAAATACCGAGCGCCCGCATGGTTTCCACCGCGGCCGCACCGTAGGGAGCGGTGTTGGGATTGGCGATGGCGAGTCTTGTGAACGGCTTCGCGTGCAAGGTTTCCCCGCCCGAAACCAAATCCTTTTCGCGGCTGAACAATACAATCCGGCCCGTCGCATAAGTGAATTGCGATCCGGGCATCGCTAAATCTTCGGCGACGGCGCGCGCGGGCCGCGCCCGATCGGCCGCGAGAAACACCTCGAACGGCGCCCCTTGCGCGATTTGCGTATAGAACTGTCCCGTAGACCCAAAACTGAAGACCACCCTATGGCCGGTCGTTTGCTCAAATGCAGCGCCGATCTCTCTCGCCGCTTCGGTAAAATTCGCGGCGACGGCGATGCGAACCTCACTCGCAAATACGGGTGCCGTGAGCCAAAGTCCGATCACAATGCCAATTGTGAAGCCTGGAATTTTCTTTAGTGCCTGAATAGGTCTTCTCGGCATGAATATCCGCATTGGTGAAAAACCGGTCCGGCCGGAGTCTGACCAATTGTACCGGGGGGGCGCTCCAGTACAATCTGCGACTTGACTATTGCAAGCGCTTGGATGATTTAACACCCACCATGACGCAGCAAAATCCGTCGTCAAAAAGCATCTTTCTAAAGCGCCTAGCCGCATGGCTGGCGGTTTACGCCATTATTCTGCAAAGCGCGATTCCGCTGGGCTGGATGCCGGCTCCGGAAGGCGCGGAAGGCTATCTTGTCCTGTGTAGCGGCAATGGCCTGACCGGCGTTTATTTGGATGGCGACGGCAACCCTCTCACGGGCGAAGATGACGCCGCCGCGGCTCACACACCCTGTGATTTTGCGACGGCATCCCATTTGGCTTCGCCCACGCCCGATGTCGCACTTCCCGGCCCCTCAACTCTGGCCACCGGCGGACTATCCGCGCAAACCACCTTCACTACAAAAGTTGCCGCATATCTTCTCGCCCATTCCAGGGCCCCACCTCAGATCGCCTAACTCAGAATCTCTTTAAATTTGTTCGGCCGTGCACGTGCGCGCGGCCTCAATCCTGTTTGAGTTGGACGAAATCATGTTTTTTCAATTCCGCGCTTTGCGCGCATCCACCCTTGCGGGCACGACGCTCGCGGCCGCGCTTTTCGCTTCACCTTCAAATGCCGATGACGGCGATCATCACGGCGCGCCTTCTCCCAGCAGCCATGCCCCCGCCGGCGTGATGGCCGATCACATGCATAAGGCCGGTGAGTTCATGGTCGGATACCGGTTTATGTACAGCTATTCCGGCGCAACCATAATTCAGAACGGCAATAAGATCGGTGACAATGCCCTCGCCGACGCCGGGTTCTCAACCACACCGCAAAGCATGAGCATGTATATGCACATGCTCGACATCATGTATGCACCGACCGATCGGCTGACTCTAATGGTCATGCCGCAATATATGGAAATGGATATGGTGATGCGCCCCGTCGCAGGTGCCATGGCCGGTCACGACGCCCATGGAGGCCATACCGGCATGACCGGCACCCATGCCCACGGCACGTCCGGCATCGGCGATACGGTCGTTTCTGGCCTCGTTCGGCTCTGGAACACCGATACGCAACACCTGCACGCGACACTTGGCATCAGCGCCCCGACGGGCTCTGTCTCGCAGCAGGATGCCAATGGCGTGTTCACCCACTACATGATGCAGCTCGGCAGCGGCACATGGGATTTCGTGCCGAACATCACCTATACCGCCGACATGGGATCATGGAACTGGGGCGCGCAACTCGGCGCCACCATTCGCATGGAGAACGCCAATTCATCTGGCTTTAGTTTCGGCGACATTTATCAGGCTACGGCCTGGGCCAGCCGCGACGTCAACGAATGGATGTCGGCGTCATTGCGTCTGGCCTTCATGACACAGGGGCAAATTTCAGGTCATTACAACGGCCCCCACAACCATTCCAGCCCGCCGGACCTTCAGGCCAATTACGGCGGCGACTTTATAGACATTGGATTGGGCATTAACACCGTTGTACCGAGCGGCTCGCTCAAAGGTCACCGTTTCGGCTTCGAGATTACAGCGCCCTTGCTCGACGACCCCAAGGGATTTCAGCAGGAGCGCAAGATCATGCTGCACATCGGTTGGTCGAAAGCGTTCTAAAGGGCCGCTACTCTCCGCCCACGGAAAACGCGATATTGTCCACGCCGGTGTTACCGGTTCGTGCGTCGTAAGCGTAAACAACGGCCTCGTAGTCGCCGGACGATTCTGCATGGAAAACGCCGGCAAACTGACTGGTCTTGCCGGCGTAATCCAACGGCACCTTGGCGACTACGGTGCCGTCTTTTTTAACAAGCGCAGCAACCTCATAACCGTCCGCGTTCCACATGCCGCCGGGCTCGATGGGACACCCGCACATCATTTTGACGTCCGCATTGATCTCAACCGACCCTGGTGCCGTCACGTCATCTGCGGTTTGCGCCACAAGACTGAAGCCGGGCATTTCCAGCACCCAGCCGTCACCGCCGTTCAGGTGTTTACCGGGAATAATCCACTGCGTCGCGGAGACGGTGTTGGCGCCATCTTCATTGTTCATTGGACCTTTGGCCGTGACCTCGACGAGGCGCGGCTCATTGATATCGAGCATTGCCGTAAATTTTGCCGCTTCGGGCGTGGACAACGCCGCGCGGCGCGTTTGATTGGCCTTCATCAGCAGCCCGGTATCACCGGTCCCGCCCGATGTCTGCCCTTCGGCAAGCACGTCGCCGCTTTTGACGTCGCGCAACGTAACCTGCGCACCGCCCATGCTGCTGCCGATGAATTTTGCGTCACGGCTGAGGACGCGCACGACAATCTCCGTCGGCTCCGCTTGCGCACCTCCTCCAACGGCAACGATCCCCGCAAGAATAGCGACCGCACCAATTTTTCCGGAATGAAACATGGCTGTCCTCCTCGATGCCGAACTTGATTGCGCTACGAACATTGCGCTTGGCCTTTATTTTACGAGAAAATTTTGCACATGTAGTAGGATTTATACCTGTCCTACCAGAGTCAAAGTTCAAACCCCTTGAATGCATGAGCAAATTGGGCTGTTCTCTATGCATACAAATGCATGGAGGGGACACCATGAAACGGATCGGCTCATGTTTGTTTGCGGCCAGTGCCGCGTTTGCTCTCATCGCGGCGGATGCACCGCGCCGGCCGGACCCGGTCGACCCCGCGCAAGTTGACATTGAAACCGTTGAACTCGCGCCGGGTGTCGCCGTCCTCTACGGGCGCGGCGGCAATATCGGTGTCTCTTACGGTGCCGACGGAGTTGTTCTGATCGACGACCAGCACGCGCCGCTGACGGACAAGATAACGGCGGCAACAAAGGCGCTTAATTCAGGCGCCGTTCGGTTCGTCGTCAACACCCACTGGCACTTCGACCATACGGGCGGCAACGAAAACCTCGGCAAGGGCGGCGCGGTGATCGTCGCCCACGACAACGTACGCACGCGCATGTCCACCGACCAGGTGATCGAAGCCCTCAACTACGCCTTCCCGCCCTCACCGCAAGACGCCTTGCCGGTGATTACCTTCACCGAAGGCGTCACCTTCCACTTAAACAATGACACGCTGACGGTTTTCCATACGGCGCCGGGACATACGGACGGGGATTCCATGGTAAAATGGGAAACCGCCAACGTCCTGCACGCGGGCGATGTGTTCAACCGTTCCGGCGTCCCGTTTGTCGATATGAGTTCCGGCGGCACGGTTTCAGGCATGATCGAAGCCATGACCACGGCCATTTCCATGTCCGATGAAAACACCATCGCGATTCCGGGCCATGGACCCGTTGGCACCTATGCCGACATGGTCGCCTACCGCGATGGGATCAAAACCGTGCTGGAGCGCGTAAAGGCCGAACACGCGGCCGGAAAATCGCTCGAGCAGATTCTCGCGCTGGGATTGGAGTGGCCGCACGCAGCGTCAGGTCCGGTGTCCGCCGACCGGCTCGTGCAGGCTGCCTACGCGGACGTGGCGGGCGGAAACTAATCCGCCCGCCTATCCAAGCCTCTACTGATGCGCCGGCAGATGGTACTTCTGCCCGATGAGCCGCGCGGGGTCCGCGTTCTCCTTCGGCACGAGCTTCTCGACGCGGTTGTTCCAGGCGTTGCCCACATAAAGTGTGCCGTCCGGACCGACATCGAAGCTGTGTAGGTTGTCGAACTCGCCTGGGCCGTCGCCCTGCACGCCCCAGTAAGTTAGCAACTGCCCTTCC
>CAYYXR010000008.1:0-76269 GCA_964475755.1 uncultured Rhodobacterales bacterium | reverse complement strand
AGAATATCGTTCTGAATGGTTCCTGAAAGCTGTTCGGGCTTCACGCCCTGTTCTTCCGCCGCAACGATATAAAGCGCCATGACCGGCAGCACCGCGCCGTTCATGGTCATGGACACGCTCATGCGGTCCAAGGGAATGCCGTCAAACAGCGTGCGCATGTCGTAAATGGAATCCACCGCCACACCGGCCATGCCGACGTCGCCCGAGACGCGCGGGTGATCGCTGTCGTAGCCCCGGTGGGTGGCCAGATCGAACGCAATGGACAGGCCCTTTTGCCCCGCCGCCAGATTGCGGCGATAAAACGCGTTGGAGTCTTCCGCCGTCGAGAACCCCGCGTACTGACGAATAGTCCACGGCTGGGTGACATACATCGCGGGGTAAGGGCCGCGCAGGTACGGCGCCATGCCCGGGCGCGTATCGAGGAAGTCGAGACCGTCGATGTCTTTCGCCGTGAACAGCGGCTTGATGGCGATGCCTTCGGGTGATTGCCAGGACAGCTCATCAAGCTTTTTGCCGGACGCGGCTTCGGCCTTGGATTGCCAGTCGTCGGCGCTCAATCCGCCCGAGTTGGAGGTGGACGACAAACCGACGTCTGCGAAATTGGGAATGGTGGATTTGTTCATGACCGTTTCCTCTTACCCGGCCGCAAGGCGCGTATGCGCGTCCGCCAGTATGGATTGAGCATTGCAGCCGATGAAGATGAATTCGACCACGCCCGCGTCTTTCAAGGACCCTTCCAGATCGCCGGGCTTGCCCGCCAGATATATGGCGCCGGCGCCCGCATCCTTCAAAGCCGTCGCGACGTTCACGGCGTGTTCCGCATAGACCGCATCGCTGCTGCAAATGGCGGCGAAGGATGCGCCGGATTTCTTGAAGTCCTCGGCGATGGTGGCCGCGTCCGCGCCGCCCGCGCCTGCCACGGCTTCGATGCCGCCTGCTTCAAAGAAGTTTTTGGTGAAGGTGGCGCGCGCCGTGAATTCGGCAACGCGTCCGATGTTGGCCAGAAAAATCTTCGGATACTGGCCGTATTCCTCTTTGAAAGCATCGCCCGCATCGCGCAGCGATTCGAAGCTTTCGGCGATACGCACGACCGGCAAAGGCGTCATGGAAACAGGTGTTCCTGCCGTGAAGGCTTCGATCAGCCCGGTCATGTCTGCGCCGCCCTCGACCGCCTTTACCAAAGCTTCCATCACCCCGCCGTCTTTCGGCTCGGGTAATTTGACGGAGGCGTCGGATTTGCCCTCGAATTTTTTGGGCGCCCGCGCCTGAACCTTTGCGGATTTCTCATGCAGGTTCGGGAACTCACTGACGCCGGTGATGGGGTCTTTGCGTTTCGCGATATTTTTCGAGCGCTCGGCGTGCACCTCGGCGATGCGGCCCGCGACAAAACCCTCGGTCAGCGCCTTGATCATGCCGCCATTCTTTTCGATCTCCTGGAAGAAGGCCCAGGCTTTTTCGGAAAGTTCGTCCGTCAGGCTTTCGAACATCCAGGCTCCGCCGGCGGGGTCGATCACCCGTGCCAGCCCCGACTCTTCTTGAAGAACCACCTGCGTATTGCGGGCAATGCGCCGCCCAAGATCGCTCGGCAGTCCAAGAGCACTGTCGAACGACAGCACGGTGACCGCATCTGCGCCGGCCACGCCGGCGGCAAAGCACGACACCGTCGTGCGCAGAATGTTCACCCACGGGTCGCGGCGGCTCATCATGCGCGGCGCCGTGTATGCCGTGACCGGGGCAACGCGATTGTCGGTTTTCGCGCCGCAGGCTTCCGCTACACGGCCCCACAGCTTGCGAAGTGCGCGTACCTTCGCAATGGCCATAAAAAAATCGGCATCCACGGCAATGGAAAAAGCGATTTGTTTGCATGCCGTATCGATATCGATGCCGCCGCTCGTCAGGGCGCGCAGGTATTCCACGGCCGAGGCCATGGCGCAGCCCAGCTCCTGCGCATCCGATGCGCCCGCCGAGTGATAGACGATGGTCTTTAAATCGATGGCGCGCGCATTGGGGTAATTTTGCGCCATATACCCCACGCCATCGCTCAGGCGGATAAACGCATTTTCCAGCGAGGCGACGATCTGTTTACCGGATGCGATGACAGATAAAGGATCGATCCCGAAGTTGCCCTTGAACGCATCCGGTTTCACGCCGCGTTTCGCCAGCACGTTCATCATCAACGCGGCGTAGGGCAGGCGCGGGCCGTGAGGATCAAGAATGACCGGCGCCAAATCGAGGTACACGCCGTCCAATACCGTTTCCAGATCGGCGAGCGTGATGACCTGCACGCCCTTTTCGCCGCGCGGATCGAGCCGCAGCACGATGGACGACACGCCGCGCTCGAGATCTTCCAGAATTTGTTTGTTCGCAGTCTTCGGGTCCGGGTGGTCCTGGACCTGACGCATGTCCCAGCCATCGACCACACCGCCCAGCAGGTTTCCGCCGCGGGTGTAAGGTGCGCCACCCGGCAATCCCGAGGGATCACCCTCAGCCTTCCAATCGCCACGCGTATAAAGCGGCTGCAAATTGATGCCGTCATAAGTGCGCGAAACAAGTTTCTTGTCGAAAGGCGCGCCGCCCAAAACCTTATCGACCAGTTTCAGCCATTGGTCGTGCGAAGCCTCCGGGAAGTCGGCAGCAAGGGTCAAATCGGTGTCGGAAGAAGTCATGTCTTTGCCCAATGGCGCGTCCATTTTTAATGTTTGTTTTGCGGTCGTTAGGCCCGGGCACGCCATTCCGGGCGCGCCTTTCTTAGAGGCTGGGCCGCACGCCGTCAAACCTGCCGCGCATGGCCTGTAACGCCTTGTTTTTAAGCCCTAAACGGCTCCAATCCAGTAGCGTCGGCCCGGTCCGCCGGGCATAGTGACGCCCATGCCGAGTTTCGACCGCCCCACCGATCAGACCATCCCGCCGTCCCCGTGGGTTTTGCGGTGGCTACCCCTCGTGAAACCTGGGGGAGCTGTTTTGGATATCGCAGCGGGTTATGGCCGTCACGCCCGGGCCGCGCTCAAGGCCGGGCTTCGTGTTGTTGCCGCGGACGTTGATGTTTCAGGTCTCGCCGACCTGAAAAGCGAGAATACAGCGGACGTTATCGAAGTGGATTTGGAAACCGGCGACTGGCCGTTCGAAGGCCGACGATTCGACGGCATTATTGTCGCAAACTATCTTCACCGTCCGCATTTGCCGCACCTTGTAGAAGGACTTGCCGACGACGGCGTGCTGATTTTTGAAACCTTTGGGCAGGGCAACGAAAAGCTGGGCCGTCCGCGAAATCCGGAATTCCTGCTGGCGCCGGGGGAATTGCTGTCGGCTTTTTCCGGGCGTCTGCAAGTTATCGCCTATGAGCATGGCGAAGAGCGCAGTCCCCGCCCCGCCGTGCGCCAGCGGCTTTGTGCCGTAAAAGGCGATAATCCGTTGAATTTATTTCCGGCAAACGTGCAACCTTAGCCGGTCTCGCCGTGTTCATAATTGTGGCGGGTGGTAGGCGCCACAGGGGAAAAAGGGATCCGCATGCCGTGATGCGCCTTGGAGCGGGACGCTGCTCTCGCTGGCGCTGGCATCTGCCGTACCTTTTGCATCTGCTGCCCGCCAGCTTTCTATGAACAAGACCGCTAAAATGAAAAACGCCCGGACGCGGGTGCCCGGGCGTTTTGCTTTTCAGGTAACGCGTGCCTGCGTTAGCGCTCCATCAACGTGCGCGCCTCAGCGGCATCGATGGTCACGATCTGATCGATGATGCACCTCACGCCGCTGCTGTTCAGTGGCGCTAATGTGTCCTGCTTGCAAAGTTTGGCGATGGATGTGTCATAGGCAAAGCCGGTGCCCTTGTTGAGGCCGGGGCATTTGCGCGCTAGGTCAATCCGCTTAAAGGAATTTGCAGGCGATACCATCCTGACCAATATGGTTTCGCTGTCGATGATCGGCGTGTCGTCAATTAAATGCGAGTCGATGCACATTTGCGTATCGCCCACGTTATCGCCTTCCGAGGCGAAAGAGGCCGTCGACAACGCAATTGTGGCCACTACGCCAAGTGCCGCGGTAACAATCCAATTCTTGTACGAGGTCATGCATTCCTCCCGGCCTTTGAATTAACGTAGTATAGCAAGTATCGTTCTCAGTCTGGCAAAGGTTATGCCGGAAATAGGGCAATTCTTTGGTCAGGCGCTTATTTGATCGATTGTTGCGCGCCATGTTGTCTCCGAGCGTAATATCCGGGAAAATGCGTGTCTTACGTGGTTCGGGCAGGGCGCTCGTTTATTTTTAGGGGGCTGTTTTCATGAGAATCCTCGCAGCGGTTTTGGCGGCATTTGTGCTCTTAGCCCAGACCTCCGTTTCGGCATGGGCTGAAGGCCCATTCAATCAAACCACCATGCTGGGCTGGCCCAAGGCCTCGAAGGGTGCGGCAATGGCATATTTTCGCTTGCCGCTACATGACACCCCGCGCACAAGCGCGCAGCCGCGGTTTGGCCTTATGATTTCAGGCCCGTCCATGCGGTCGGCGGGCTTCAACAACACCCGTGTTCAAGGTCCGGCCCTGTTGGACCTTGGAATTACGGGGCGCAATCTCGAAAGCCCGTGGACGGCGTCGCTCAATGTAGGCGATGCGCCGGCGTGGGCCAGTAATCCCGACGCGCTGCCGCGCGGCACGAACAAGCATCTGCTCGAAAGCGGCGTGTCTTGGGTTGCCGTCGGACTGATCAGTGTTGGCATTGCGGCAGGGGTATTGGTGCTGGTCGAAAAAGACGACACCGTCGAGACAACGCCAACCAACTAAGGCGGTCTCGTGGTTTAAACGTCCTCCGCGCCTTCGCGGCGCGCCATGATTTCGTCAAAGCGTGGCATGGTCGCGTAGCCTGGGGCGTTGACGCCTTCGCCGCGCAGAGCGACGTAAATGGTTTTGAGCAGAATTTTTGCGTCGAGTTTTAAGCTCAGATTATCGACGTACCATACGTCGAGCTCAAATTTCTCTTCCCAAGTCAGGGCGTTGCGCCCATTAATCTGAGTCCAGCCCGTAAGGCCAGGGCGCACGTCGTGCCGCCGCCGTTGTTCAGGTGAATAGTACGGCAGGTATTCCGGCAGCAAAGGACGCGGGCCAACAAGGCTCATATCACCCATCAACACATTTAAGAGTTCTGGCAGTTCGTCCAGGGACGTGCGTCGCAAAAATTTTCCGAGTGGGGTCAGCCGTTGGTCGTCGGAAAGAAGCGCGCCGGATGAATCCGTTGTCTCGGTCATGGTTCTAAATTTGTAGATCTTGAAAATCTTCCCCTTCAGCCCGGGCCGCTCTTGGGAAAACACGGCAGGGCCGCCCATTTTCCAATAGATGGCGCCGGCTACGACCAAAAACACAGGCGATAAAACGATCAAAGCGAACGCCGATATCAAGATGTCCAGCGCGCGCTTGGTGAGTAGTGTTCGATGATGCAAGACGTGCGCGCGCGGTTTTTCACTCACGGCGACTTGCATGGCTTCGCGAACCTCAGCGGCCACACGCGCCATATTGAATCGCCCCGCCGCAAGGGCGGCGGATTGCGTCTTTGCCCGGCGAAGGGAGTCGTTGTCTTTTATGTACTCGGCAAGTTCAATCGCGGCGTTTTTTGCATTGTCGCTGGGAAGTTGAATGCCCGCGCCGCGGCCCACAATTAATTCGGCCAGGGGGCTTTCCTCGGTGAACACAACGGGGCGTTCGCTTGCGAGAGCATCGTACACATGGCCGCTGGGACCGGCCTCGGTGATGCTGTGGCGCCGTGCTAGGGCTATTGTAGCCCCCGACAGGATGGTCGGAAGCTGTGCGCGGGAGACGGCGTCCTGAATCCAGACGCTTTTGTTGAGAACGCCAAGTTCCAGGGCGCGCGCCTCAATCTGTCCTCGGAACGTTCCATCGCCATAAAAATAAAATCCGACTTCGGGCGTCAAGGCCTTCATCTCGCCCGCGATCTCCAAGACATAGTCGAGCCCCGCGCCCGCACTCATCCTGCCTGCGTAAACAGCTATGGGGTTCGCGCTCGTAGGCTTCTCGCCGTCGTTTGATTTAAAATGCTCCGTGTCGCAACCCGGAAAGGATTCAACGATCGCGGCGGCGGAGATTCCCGATATTTGTAACGCTGTCTGTACCCGCGTATCTTGAACGACAACCCTCCGGGAAAGCTTCGCGGTCCACCGATAAATTGTTTTCGCAATCCAACGGCCTGCGCGCTTGACCGGAGCGGCATCCGGCTGCCGCGGCGGAATACCCGATTTCGCGTCCAGCACAATGGGTGCGCCGCGCACCCAGCTAAACAAAAGTGCAAACGGAAGGCATGAAACAGGCCGGTCAGCACTCAGGACAGCATCAACGTCTTTGATGCCCCAGATGCGCCACAGCATATTGAGCGTAAATGAGCGGTTGGTTGCCGAAGGCAAAGGATACCCGTAACGGGCCCGTGCTGCGGCGCCTATGCCAATAACGTGGATATTATTTTCCAGCGGACTTTCAGCATTTGCTTCGGTTTTCGACGTCAATATGGTGACGCGGTGTCCTGTCCGCGCGAGTTCGTCGGCGATGGCAAATGTTCTTGCCGGACCGGGCAAATCGCCGCGGTGATACAGCGGGTCCAGAATCAGTACATGTAAAGACTCGTTGGTGCTGTTCTTTGCAGGAGGCATGGTTCAGTTATACAGGCCGCCGGGAATGCGGACCATAGGTGTGAATGTGGCGCTCTGAGGCTGGCGTCATACCGTCAAAGCGTACATTATCCGGCAATTCAAATGTAGTGGATGAAATGTGACCACATCTGATTTTGACAATTTGCGGTCAGATGCAACTGATCCGCGTGAAGTGACGCTTGCGCAGATTTGGTTGCTCGTGCGCGCCCAATGGATCGTTGCGGTGAGTGCCGTTGTACTTTCGCTGGCAATGGGCCTCTACATCGCGTTTGTGGTTCCCCCTCAATATCGCTTTACGACCGTTCTTGAAATCGGGAGCTTACCCGTCGGCGAAGAGATTGTGCCCATCGAGGATGTCGATACGGCGGCGGCGAAGCTGAATAGTGGTTATATCCCGGCCGCCATAATTCAATTTGCCCAAGAACATCCAAGCGGGCCGGGTCATTACCCCTTAACAGCAATGGCCTCCGAGCAGGGGCAAATCGTAACGCTCACCAGTGATGCCCCGAAAAAAGATGGTTCGTTGTACGAAACGCTTCATAACCGAGTGGCCGATAGACTTATTGCGGATCATGACCGCACATCCCTATCGCTTCGGGAGAACGCAAAGAGCCTGATCGCGGAAGCGGAGCAGCGCCGCGCCGGTATCGAAGCCGACGAAGCATCGGCAAAATCAAAGCTTGAATTGCTGAATGCGGCGATTTCCGGAAATGAACAAAGATCGGCAGAGTTAGCTCAGCGCCTCGGGCAATTAGATAACCGCCTCGCGGCTCTGAACGGGCGCGCTGATTCCGCGAGCGCCACGCAGTCGTTGCTGATGTCTCAACAGGTTTCTGAGCTGATGTCTTTACGGTCGAGCCTCAATGAGGCCGGCTTTGAATACCGGATGCGGCGTGCCGATTTGCAGGCCGCACGCACGAAGCTTGGCCAGGAGAAAATCACGGCGACGGCGTCCGTAAAATCCAAAGAAGCCGAGCTCGCCGGCATTCGAGGAACGCGCGTTGTCGGCGGCAGTGCGATCACGTCAATGAGCCCGGTTGGGCCTGGCAAGGCAGTTGTGATCCTCGCCGCGCTTATTGTCGGCGCGGCGATCGGCATTGCGTTGATATTGGCGTTGGATTTTTTCAAGCGCGCCGAAGGGCTGGTGCGCCGGTCATTCTAGGGCGCGAATTATCGTATTGCGCCTTTCACCACGCGGCAAAATCCGTCCGCGATAAAAGCTAAATTCTCTGCCGATAATGTGGGATGCACCGGTAGCATGAATGTGCGGTTTTCTATGCTTTTGGCATTCGGATGCGGCGGTTGCTTTTGATCGCTGGAAAAAGCGGCCTCTCGTGAAATATCGGGGCATGCACCGACGCGCGCAGGCACTCCGATTTTGTCCAGTTCATTGCAAATGCGGTCCCGCGACCAATCCGGCTTAAACGCCGCGTCATCGAACAGTCCGCAAAACTTATAATAAGCGTGGCCGAAGTTGTCCGCCGGTTCGGGGATGGTGACGACACTCAATGATTTGAGAGCTTCGCGTAACACATCGGCATTGGCGCGGCGCATGGCCGTCCACCTAGCCAGTTTTTTAAGTTGAATCCGGCCAATGGCCGATTGCGGTTCAGTCAGGCGCATATTTGTGCCGAACGTGGAAGCCACCCATTTAAATCCAGGCTCGGAACTCGGTGTATGGCTTTTTTTGAAGTCCCGGCCGTGGTCTCTGTGCGACCACATTTTTTGGTAAAGGGCCTGATCATTCGTCACGACCATGCCGCCTTCACCGCCGGCGCTGATGATTTTATCCTGACAAAAGGAAAAACAACCGATATCGCCAAAACTTCCCACGGTCTTGCCATCGATTTTGGCACCGTGAGCCTGCGCGCAATCCTCGATGACTTTTAGGTCGCGGTCTTTAGCCACCGCCATGATGGAGGGCATGTCGGCCGGCCAGCCGGCGAGGTGCACGGGAATGACCGCTTTTGCCTTGCTCGTCAGCGCTGCCGCGAGTGTTTCGGCCGTCATGTTTTGGGAGTTGGGATCGATATCTGCAACGATGGGCACAGCGCCGCGCATAGCAACGGCGCCGGCCGTGGCTATAAACGTGCGGGCGGGTACGATAACCTCATCACCTGGGCCGATACCTAATCCGGCCAAGGCCAGCTCCAGGGCCAGGGTTCCGTTGGCGACCGCCAGTCCGTGATCAACACCGCAATGGGCCGCGTACTCGTTCTCGAACTTCCGCCCTTCTTCGCCGGTCCAATAGTTGACGCGGCCGGACTGTAGAACGCGCGAAGCCGCTTTGACTTCGTCGTCATCGTAGAACGGCCAGGGGCCTAGTTTTGGATCACTTTCCATTGCTGCTTTAAATTGTCTGGGAACCCGGTAACTCGAGGACTGAATGACGTTCAAGGTCTGTATCAGCTTTTCATCAGAGCGGAAACTTAAGAAACCTTTAGGCGTTCAATGGCTGTTTTAATGCCGCCCGCGAAGTTTTTGGCACGTGTTCGAATGACATTGTTTGCCCCATACGCGGGGTCACGGTCCTTGAGAGATTCGCCGTCGTTCACATCCAATACAACAACTTGACGGCCCGCATGTATAGCGTCGAGGAGAAGTGTGGATGGTGCGCCCGCCAACACGGGGTGTTCGTTGATGAACTGAAGCGGGCTTTCCGCAGCGCTGTCCGATACTTTGATCTTGGAATCCAGATGCGATCGTAGCTGTATAAAATCTTCTCTGTACATCGGGTGAATCCGGACCGTCACCGGATAATCACGGACAATAGAATTGCAGGCACCTGCAAAATCCGAAGTGAAGGCGCTGTCAGCCAATTGCGCAGAGGACGGGGTGAGAATCCCGATTGTTGTGGGGGCAACCGATACGGTTTCCAAATGAATTGGCGGTTTATCGAAAATTCTGAAGTCCGCGCGTGCGCTGAGCCTTTCGAATAACTCAACGTAGTATGTGCTCCAGCAATAACACCGCGTGACTTCGAAAAACGCATTCTTCGCGAAGTAGTTTTTCTCGCCGTGCATCACATTGAAGATGTCGACCCGCTCTTTAGAAAGTACGGCGGTGATAAAGCTCAGCGCACAGCTGAATTCCCAATACACGATGACCCATGTTGTAGACAGCCCGTGCAGCGCACCGCGCACGCGCGAAAGGTCGACAGCGCACTTGAGCACAAATTGAAAAGGGAACCGTGTGCCGTTCCGCACCGCGGTTATAAACATACGCCACAGGGCAGGAAGGTCCCGCGTGCATAGATGTCCTACATTGAGCTCGCGGGTTTCGATGGTCTGTTCGCTAAGCTCGTCGGGAATTCCATAGATTTCGGGGTTTATCTCGAACCGGTTCTCGAAAACCAGGCGCGCACCATCTATATCCCGCGCTTTTGCGTTTGGTTTAAGAAGCCCGCGAAACCAAGCAAAAATGACGAACAGCGGCACTGCGAAGATGGAAGAAATTTCGAAACCCCATTTGCTGATCGTGGGGCGTAAGTTGAGTTGCGCTTCGTAGTGCGCCAAGGCGCGCGCATATAACCGTTTCTCATTGTCGTGATGATCGAGTGCTTCGGCAAAGCGACGTGCTATGCGCTCGACGATGCGCTCATTGAAATCTTTGTCAAAATTGTAGATGTAGTTGAGGGCCTTGCGCTTGAGGCGCGCGGCGGCGTTGAAAATAATTGACGGCATGTGATGCGCTTATTGCGCGGGCCGGCGCTCGTAGAGATGAATGGCCGCGCCTCCGAAATTCGTCGTCGCAATATGGTTGAAGAACGAATTGATCCGAATAAACCGTTCGCTTTGATCCACCCGCGGGTTCTCCTGCAGCAGGATCAAATCGTAATCCCGGTTGATCCATCGCCGCATTGTTGCGGTGGACCAAAGGGATTCTTCTTCCACCGCGCCTTGCACGGCCTCGTGCGCCGCGCCGGACAGATCGGTTTTGATCCGGCGATATGTGCCCAGCATATCGATGCTTTGCGGCGGCATGGAGTGACCGGCCATGAATGCGGCGAGCGTCAGTTCCGGTACGTGCTGGCCGCCAACGCCGTGAATCACCAGCGCCGGCTCGCCGGGCGACGTACGTGAGGCAATCCATTGCGCCAGTTCGCCGATCTTCTCTTCCTCTGTCTGTTGCCGCTCCATGGATGTGCGTGAGAGCGGGAACATCGCGAACTCTTCGCTGAGCGCCCATTGCGGCGCCACGGCGTTTGCGCCCGCGATCACGATTGAGCTGCCGATAACGAGCGTTACCGGGGAAACGTCGTTCTCTCTTGCCCAGCGTGCTCCCATGGCGAGGGTCAGCGCCGCAGCAAAAGCGCCAATGGCGGCGAACTGCGGCGCAAACGCGCTCATGCATGTGGCGCAAGTTCCGGCCGCGCCGATAAAGTGCGCGACGCTTAGCCACACGAAGTACAAGGGTGCGATCCACAGCACCCGCAATCCTTTTCCGGCCAGCACAAACAAAAGCAGCGCGAAAACAATGGTGCCGGAATAGGGCAAGGCAAAGCTGTCCAGCAGCGCCGCCCAATCCAATTGATCGAACGCGAGATCCATTGTTGCAGCGTCGACCGTGCCCTGGTCGAGAAAGGTGAAGTTGGTCGGCGCCCAACCCGCGCTTTCAAGCAACGGCGTGAGGCCGGGCATGCGCAAGGCATAGTGCAGCAGCTTTTCGGGAAATACATAAATCATGCCCGCCGTTGATGCCGCCGCCGCGCCGAGTGCAAGCGCGCCGTTGAGCAAACGCGCACGCCCAATGGCTAGGATGTACAGCGGCAGAAGCACGATCACCGCCAGGATCATATTTTGGCTGTAGAAGAACAATGCCGTGCACAGCACACCCATCAACAACGACGCCCAGATGCGTGGGCGGCCCAGTCCGCTGACGACCAGCCACACCGCGGCGAGATGAATCACAGCGACGCTCGCCGCCGGAGTCGCCGTCGCGAAATAATAAGCCGTTGCAGGCGTGGCCAGATAGGCAAAGACGGCGGCGGAGGCGATGGTGGTGTTGGCGGTTAGTCTGCGTGCGACCACGAACAAGATGACGGCGCTGAGCGCGCCAAGTGCAATGGATAGCGCCCGCCCATTCACCAGCCCGATACCGACGAGTTCCTGCCAGAAGCCGAGCTGAAAAAAATACAGCGGCATCGTTCCGGTGGCGTCGCTGGCGGTAAAAGGCGCGGCAGCGCCGGATGCGTACCAATAGGACTTGATGAGATATGCTACCTCGTCGGTCCACGTGCGGCCGTGCAGAAGCGCGTTGTAGGAGCTTGCAGCGTAAAAAATAATCGCCGCCAGCCAAAGCACGACGGACGGCAGCAAACGTCTGAAACGGGCGTTTTTGTCTTCGGCCTTGGCCATGTCCTTCCTTGGCACCGAAAGTGCGCGGTGCGCGCGATGGGCGGGTGAGTGGTTGGCGGCGGTGCAGGCAGGCCCGCGGTTGTTCCCCTTTGTCGCCGACACCCCTTCTTGACGGCGCGGCCAATACTAACCTCTTGTGGCGATTAACCAAAGCGTGCCCAAAAGGTGCCCGCCGCCGCCTCATGGCCGGTTCGGCGACTCGGCGCGGGGCATGGACGCCAAGAGTGCGCGGACCGCGCTCCGGCTCGCTCTCCTGCTGATTTCCCATCCCCAAGCAGGGTCATTATCTATTTGATTATAAACGCTTTATTAAGCGCCCTGGGGCCACATTTGCGACAGTGGCGCAGATTTTAAGCCACGTGTGGACAGAACCGAGGGGAAACCCCATACTATGCGCGAACACAAGGGTACCGCTGGCCTCGGCCAGCTTTTCGGTTTCGGCAGGTTGAGCGCGCAACGAATCTATCGCTGAGCGCATTTGTGTTTGTAAGCCAAAAAACCATGTTTGCGCCAATCATCCGCATCACCGCCTTATGCGCCCTTTGCGCCGCGTTCCTTGTCAGTGCGGCCGGGCTTTCGCCTGCGCGGGCCGATGCTGAGGATGTGATCCGGCAGATCCAGCGTGACGGCGTCGCTCACATCATCGTGCGCATGAAAATCGACACAGGTGAGGCGACATGGTCGGCAAAGCAACCGGCACTCAAACAGAAAGCGGCCGTTGCCGCGGCGCTCAATAGCGTGAAACCGGCGCTGGCCGGCGCGAACATCAAAAGCGTGCGCACCTTCCGCACCCTTCCGCTCATTTCCGCCACCGTCGATCAGTCTCAGCTGATGGACCTGCTGTCCGATGCATCGGTGCAGTCCGTTCACCTGGTTGAGCGCGAGCAGCGCGATCCGGCGTTCGCCGCAAGCACCAACTCTTTTTCCGGTGAAACCGCGCAAGGGGCGAACGCCCAGCTCTCTATCGAAGTGGCCGACGCTTGGGCGGATGGTTACGACGGCACGGGGTATACCGTGGCCATAATCGATGGCGGCATCAACACGGCGCACCCGATGTTCGCGGGCCGCACCGTCGGTGCAGCCTGTTTCAGCGGCGATTACGGTGAAACCTACGTCAACAAATGTCCCTCGGGACAATCGCCGCAGATCGGCGTCGGCGCAGCGTCCAACTGTCCGGCGGGCTCAACCCGGTGTGATCACGGTACACATGTTGCGTCCGTCGCCGTCGGCAACGACGGCGTGAATTACGGCGTGGCCCGCGGCGCGATGCTGATGCCGATTGACGTGTTTTCCGAAGAATCGGACCCGGACGAATGCAGCCCCTCTTTGGCGCCATGCGAATTCACCGATTCCGAAGCTGTGCTTAGGGCGCTCGACTACATCAATGAGAATGTCGAGACCTACAATATTGCGTCCGTGAACCTCAGCGTGGGCGGGTCAAATCGCGATGGGTATTGCGACGATGATCCGCGCAAACCGGTCATCGATATGCTGCGGCAAAAAGGCGTCGCGGTGGTGATCTCCGCGGGCAACAGCGGCATCACCGGTCAGATCAGTTCGCCCGCCTGTATCTCTTCTGCACTCGGCGTCGGCGCCACCAACGACGGTGCGTCGGTGGCCACGTTTTCGAATTTCGCCAATACGCTCGACTTTATGGCGCCCGGCGTGTCCGTGCGCGGCGCGTCGGCCACAGGCACAGGATTCGGCACCCGTAGCGGCACGTCCATGGCCGCGCCCCATGTTGCCGGGGCCTGGGCCGTGATGCGCTCGGCGTTTCCGGAGGGTGACTTCGATGAGATGGAAAACGCGCTGAAGACTACGGGCATAAGCGTATCGCGTGTCGATTCTGGCGTTACGGTGCCGAAAATTCGCGTGGCACGGGCTATCAGCCTTCTGAGCGGCCGCGACCGGCGCTCGTTCAATAACGTCGTCAGTTCCAATACGGCAGACTTTGGAGAATCTTTTCTTCGCTTTTACAACGATACGAACACAGATGGGGCGGTTACGGTGACGTTGCGCGATGTCACCACCGGATCCATCGTGGGAACGTGGACGAGCCCCGATATTGCGCCGCGTGCCTCCAGACAGTTTTCGGTCTCGAATATCGAATCTTCAGCAACGCCATTCGCGACTTCGAATACCGAAGCGGCTACCCGCACATACTTAAATCTCGAGATTGAAAGCGCCTTTACCGGATACATGCAGCATGTGGTGTGGACGCGCAGCCCCGGCGTCTTCGCCAATCTTAGCAGCTGTGAGTCCGGTTACTCGGACAACACAACGTCCGTATTGAACATGCACGCCTCAACGATCGCGGACTACGCATCCCGCCTTCGTATCGTGAACACCGGCAGCACGCCCGATGTCGCAACCCTTGTTCTATTCAATGCTTCGACCGGTGAACAGCTGGGCTCTTGGGTCTCGCCAACAATTACCGCGGGCGGATCTTACGAAATCACCGGCGCCGAATTGGAGAATCAATCGCTCGCCCTTCGCAATGCCGTGACCGATGGGTTGTCGCAATACAATATTCGTATGGATAACCTTGCGGGCTACCTGCAGCATGTCATTCAGAATACCGATATTGGCGCGGTCATTGACATGACTCCGAAATGCGATCTCGGCGTGGCGGCGAATAATTCCGAGATTTCAAACGTCGTTCAGTAAATCCTGATTTCGATCAACTGATGCGTAATCACAGCGCCGATCTGTATCGGCGTGTCATAGCCGCCGTTTAAACTTTCGCCGCCCCGATTTCTGTCCGGCGGCGGCAAAAGGTAATTTGACGATCTCGTAGACGATGAATCCCAGAATCATTCCAAGGAACACATAGAAGGCGCTGGTCGCGTCGAGAGGCAAGGCTGGTACAAAGTCTCTCCATGTTCCGGACACGATGGTCGTCTCGGCATGACTAAAAAAGGCAAACGACCGGGTAAAAACGTTCGAGCCGCTAATGGCATCGTACGCACTTTGCAACTGCTCGACGCGCGCATTGGCTTCGGCCTCCAGCTCGGTGCGCACGGTTTCGCTCATGAGCTTGTAACGCAGGCCGGTTTGTACGTTGAACAACTGGGCCTTGGCTTCATCGAGGTGTCCGCCAAGCCGCTGGATGTATTGGGCGACAAAGGCCTGACCTTGCGACGCGCCGGCTCCGGACAGGGCGATAACAATGCCCGCCGTGAATGTGTCCATCTTTTGCCAGAACCAACTCAATGCAAACTCCGGGTCCCTAGATTTGACGGGCTTTTCGCCTTGCTCTCAAGGTATTTCAACTTGGGATTTTGTTGACTATAAGGCCAGACTTTGTCCCTACAAGCCCGAACAACCGAATTCCGGACCTGGCGCCTGGATTTCTAATCAAATTAAAGGGTGCAAATGCGCATTGAGCTCTTCGACTTTGACTTGCCTGCCGACAGCATTGCAGATCGTCCTTGTGTGCCCCGCGATAGCGCGCGGCTGCTCAATTTCGCGCCGGATGCTCTTGAAGACTCGACGGTGAGCGCGTTGCCGAATCTGTTGCGCCGCGGTGATGTGATGGTTTTCAACGATACGCGCGTGATTCCAGCACGGCTCCTGGGCAAGCGCGATCAAATGGCTGTCGAGATGCTGCTGCACAAGCAGCTGACACCCGAAACCTGGGAAGGGTTTGCCCGGCCTGCAAAAAGGTTGCGCCCCGGCCAAACGCTTGAGTTCCCAGGCGGGCTGTCGGGCGAGATCCTGAAGCGGGAAGGGCCTTTCGTGACCGTCGCCTTTAACATGGCCGGTGAGCAATTCTTATCTGCGCTTTCTCAGGCCGGCCACGTGCCGTTACCACCCTATATCAAACGGGATGACGACGCGCGTGATCGCGAAGACTATCAGACAGTATACGCTGCGCGGGACGGTGCAATCGCAGCGCCGACCGCCGGGCTTCATTTTACCCCCGAACTCCTGAGCGCTCTTCAAGCGTCAGGCGTGACACAACAGCACATAACGTTGCACGTGGGCGCAGGCACGTTCCTGCCCGTGTCGGTCGATGATACCGACGATCACAAGATGCATAGCGAATGGGGCGAAATCAGCGAGGATGCCGCGAACGTAATAAATGAGGCCCGTGACAAAGGTGGGCGCATTATTGCCGTCGGCACAACGTCATTGCGGCTGCTGGAGACGGCAGCGGATGAAAATGGCATTGTGCATCCCTACACCGGTGATACGTCCATTTTCATAACACCGGGATACGAATTCAAAGCGGTCGATATGCTCATGACGAATTTCCATCTGCCGCGCTCGACGTTGTTCATGCTCGTCTGCGCGTTCGCGGGCCTCGAGAGGATGAAAGAAGCCTATGCCCATGCCCTCGCGTCCAACTATCGGTTTTATTCCTATGGCGATGCGTGTTTGCTGACCCGGAGCGCAGCGTGACCCAGTCTGCCGTTTTCCGTTTCGAATCTTTTGGGACTGATGGTGCGGCGCGGCTTGGCCGCGTGTCCACGGCACACGGTAGTTTCGATACGCCGGCTTTTATGCCCGTTGGAACCGCCGCAACCGTGAAAGGCATGTTTACCGACACTGTGGCCGCAACGGGTGCGCAGATCATCCTTGCCAACACATATCACCTGATGCTGCGCCCCGGCGCCGCGCGCATCGCTCAATTCGGCGGCGTTCGAAAATTCATGAATTGGCCCGGGCCGCTGCTCACGGATTCAGGCGGCTATCAGGTTATGTCCCTTGCCAAACTTCGAAAGATCACGGAAGAGGGCGTGACGTTTCAATCCCATATCGACGGTTCACGTCACCAACTCACTCCAGAGCGCGCCGTGCAAATTCAGAATGATCTGGATTCAACCATCACGATGGTGTTCGACGAATGCACACCGTTTCCTGCCGAAAAAGATACCGTCGCTCAAAGCATGCGTATGTCCATGCGTTGGGCGGAACGATCAAAAAGCGCATACGTACAGCGGCCCGGATACGGGCTGTTTGGTATCGTTCAAGGCGGCGTGCACGAAGACTTGCGCAAAGAATCCGTCGAACAGCTCACGGCCATCGGGTTCGACGGATATGCCATCGGAGGGCTCGCCGTGGGTGAGGGCCACGAGCTGATGCTCGAAACGTTGGACAAGACCGTCCCCCACGTGCCCACAGATGCGCCGCGCTATTTGATGGGTGTCGGTAAGCCGCTCGACATTGTGCACGCCGTGGCACGCGGCGTTGATATGTTCGATTGTGTTCTGCCCACCCGTTCAGGGCGCACCGCCCAGGCCTTCACCAGCCACGGGACGTTGAATCTGCGCAATGCAAAGCACGCGGATGATGCGCGCCCTCTGGACGAGACGGTGCCTTGCCCGGCAAGCCGCGACTATAGCCGCGCATATCTCCATCACCTTATCCGGTGCGATGAAGTCCTGGGGCTCATGTTGTTGTCGTGGCACAATGTCGCCTTCTACCAGCACATGATGAAGGGGCTTCGCGACGCTATTCGAGCGAAAACGCTCGCCCAGTTCATATCCAATTTCACCAGCGGCCTGACGAGGCAGGATGAAGACGACGACGCCTGATCGCGAGGCGGTTCGCAGGCATGCGAAATCTCTCGGCTTTGATGCCGTGCGCTTTGCGCGCGCCGCAACGCCTTCGAAAACGCGCGAAGATTTCCGCGCGTTTCTCGCGGCTGGCCTTCATGGAGATATGGCGTGGCTTGAAAGCAATGCCGCGCGCCGCGCCGACCCTCAGGTGCTGTGGCCCGATGCAAAATCGGTGATCGTTCTCGGCGCCAACTACGGCCCCGAAGATGATCCTATGGGAACGTTGCGCGATAACGGCAAGGGCACGATCAGTGTGTATGCCCGCAACCGGGACTATCACGACATTTTAAAAAAGCGTTTGAAGCAACTTGCCGGATGGCTGAACAGCGAGTCCGGCGCCGAGGTCAAGGTCTTTGTCGATACCGCGCCGGTTTTGGAAAAGCCGCTCGCACAGCAAGCCGGTCTCGGATGGCAAGGCAAACACACAAATTTGGTCTCGCGCGAATTCGGTTCTTGGCTGTTCCTGGGCGAGGTCTTTACAGCCCTTGAATTTGAGCCGGATGAGGGCGAGGCGGATCACTGCGGGCAGTGCCGCCAATGCCTGGATGTTTGTCCGACAAACGCCTTTATCGGGCCGCACCAAATCGATGCCCGCAAATGCATTTCCTATCTGACCATCGAACACAAAGGTCCAATCCCGCGCAATCTGCGCCCTCTGATGGGCAATAGAATTTATGGCTGTGACGATTGTCTCGCTGTTTGCCCGTGGAACAAGTTTGCCGGTCCAACGGAAATCGAAGGGTTCAAGCCGAGACGCGAATTATCGGGCCCGGCGCTGAAAGAACTGGCGCGCCTGGATGATGCTCAATTTCGCGCAAAATTTTCAGGCTCTCCCATTAAACGTATCGGGCGCACCCGGTTTTTGCGCAATGTACTGAATGCCATCGGCAATAGCGCTGATCGAAACCTGCTGCCTGATGCTGAACGCTTGTTGTCCGATGAATCGCCTTTGGTGCGCGGCGCGGCCGTCTGGGCGGTTCTTAAACTGGCATCCGTAGATCATGCGGCGCATCTTCGCGCAGCACATCTGCCCAAGGAATGCGACGAAGACGTCCAAAAAGAATGGGCGGCCGAGGACTAAACCCCGGCCGCCGCCCATCCCCACTTATAGGATTCGGATTACTGCTGAACGGCCAGTGCGCGGGCCAATTGGCTCAGCGCTTCCTGGTGTTTCTGGTTGGAGATATTCGCAAAATTGCGCGCCAGCTCCAGGCACATACGCTGGCGCGGGTTCATTGTTTCATCTTCTTCGGCCGCATCCAGCCCCTCAAAGAAGTATGTAATCGGCACGTTTAGCACCCGCGTGATCTCGTAAAGACGGCCCGCCGAAATGCGGTTGATGCCGCGCTCATACTTGTGGGCTTGCTGATACGTGACCCCAATCATATCGGCCATTTGCTGCTGGCTCAGGCCCAGCATAATTCTCCGGTCGCGAATACGCGCTCCGACATGCCGGTCGATGGAACTCGCCCGGTTTGCCGGTTCAGCTTTGATCATTCCGCCATCCATGTTCATTACCCCAACTAGTGGTGAATCGTTTGTAGGTCAGTTTCATCCTGCGTTTTGTCGTTTCGAGTCGTCTGCGCGACTTGATACTTGTGATTGTATGGATGGAATGGTCGGATCACCCGGAGTTTATTGTAAAAAATTGTTAGTACACGTTTAGAGATTGTTAAATTTTTTAACAAAGGTACGCGTCGATCTGTGGGGAAACTTGGAGTTATATCCCGCGCGTAAAAATACACCCTTTGCGCTTAACAAATATTGTTGCGCATGTGTTCGAAGTCGATCGCCGGGGAGGGTTACTGGCGGTCTTTCACCAGTTTTTCGAGCTGCGCCTGCATCGCGTTCAGCTGCGATTTGAGATCGTCGATATCTTCGCTCTTGCCCGAGTCGGCTGTCGGTTTTTGAGCTGCCGCCGATCCGCCATTGCGGCTGACCTGGGCGAACGGATTGAACATCTTCATGGCGTTTTCAAACAGCGCCATATTCTGTTGCGCCATTTCATCCATGCGCTCGACTGGAATAAGTCCCTTGAATGTATGTTGCATGATGTTGCGCATCTGCGTTTCGTTTTGCGCGAAGGCTTCCATGCTTTGCTCTAGGTATTTAGGAAGAACGCCGCCCAAGGAGTCGCCGTAGAAGCCTATGATTTGCCTCAAGAATTTGATGGGCAGCAGGTTTTGGCCCTTGGCCTCCTGATCCACAATAATCTGCGTCAAAACGCTTCGCGTAATGTCCTCGCCGGTCTTGGCATCGGTCACGACGAATTCGGCGCCCTCTTTCACCATCTCCGCCAAATGGTCGAGTGTGACGTAGCTCGACGTTGCGGTGTTGTAGAGGCGCCGGTTGGCGTATTTTTTGATCGTTATGACTGGCGACCTGCCGCCGCCTTCCTGGTCAGACATTGTCCCGTCCTTGAACTCTTGAGCCTGTTATTGTGCTATGCACAATAGCATAATGTCAAAGAACACCCGCGTATTTCATGATTATTTGATGGATGACATGATCTTGGTCAAATATTTCGCCGCACTGCCAAAGGCGGACGACGCAGTCCAATATCTGACCTATAGTTGAGGACATGACCCAGAATGCAGACGGCGGACCAAAGGACTACGACGCCATAGCAGCGAGGTATTTGGACCTGTGGCAGGAGCAGATCGCAAAGCTGGCCAAAGACCCCCAGCAGCTCACCGACGCTGCAGCGGCATGGTCGAATGCTGCGGCCTCGATGATGCGCAGCGCTGCGGCGAACATGGGCCAGAGCGCATCCCAAGGGTCCTCGGATGAGCCAGGTTCAGCCGACACCGAGAATGGGGCCGCGCCCGCTGAGCCTGCACATGGCGATGGAGGGGTGGATCTTGCAGATGTCGTTCGCCGGCTTGATGCCATCGAACGGCGCCTTGCCGCCCTTGAGTCCGGCGTTAAACCGAAGCGATCTCGTTCAACAAGTGGCAGCCGAGGCGCTGCAAAAAAATCCTGACCAGATCGGCGCCGCCTGGGACCAGTACCTCGATCCGGTCGCTTTCCTTAATTCTATAACGCGCCAATCCAAGGAGCGCATGGAGACCTTTGTTGCGGGTGTCAAAGCCTACCAGGCGCACGCCTATCGGCGCGAGCTCGAGGCGCCCGCGCCCGTCTGGCAGAACGGTTCGGCACGTCTGATCGACTATGCCCCGAACGGCGGAGGGCGGCCCGTGCTGCTTGTGCCCTCGCTCATCAACCGTGCCTACATTCTCGATCTTGCCGAGGACCGCAGTCTGATGCGCGCCGCGGCGGCGGCCGGTTTACATCCATTTTTGCTCGATTGGGGCGCGCCGAACGAGGCGGAAAAGCGGTTCGCGGTCGAGGACTACGTCGAAGGCATTCTCATTCCCGCATTGGAAGAGGTGCGGGACACGTGTGGCCGCGCGCCGGCTCTCGTCGGCTACTGCATGGGCGGAACATTATGTGTGGCCCCGGCTGTGTTGCGCCCTGAACTCGTTGATCGACTCGTATTACTGGTCGCGCCTTGGGATTTTCATGCGGAGTCCGAAGCCTCGCGCATGCTGATCGGTTTGTCCCGCCCGGCGTTGGAAGTGATGCTCGAAGCGGAAGGCGCGGCATCCGTCGATTTGCTCCAAGCCCTATTCGCATCGCTCGATCCGACATTGGTCGGGCGAAAGTTTCGCAATTTCGCGAACCTCGATCCCATGTCCGAACAGGCCCGGCGCTTCGTCGAATTGGAAGACTGGCTTAATGATGGTGTCCCGCTCGCCGGTCCCGTTGCCCGCGAAGTGATCTTTAACTGGTACGGCGACAACGCACCCGCCGGCAAAAAATGGATGATCGGTCAAAACGTGATCGATCCGGCGCGCATCTCTTGTCCCACCATTGCGTTTATTCCCGGGCAGGACCGAATCGTTCCGCCGGACTCAGCGCGTAAACTCGCCGCCGAAATTCCAAATGCCGAGGTGTTCGACATCAATCTGGGCCACATCGGAATGATCTCCGGCGGCTCGGCGCCCAAACGGGTGTATGAACCGCTGATTCAGTGGCTAAAACCGGACGAATAGCGTGCTAAAACCGCATAGCGGACGCCTAAAACCGCGCCTTGTGCGCACAAAAGCCGCGTCTTAAAACGCCAAAACCAGGGACAATGACCGTATAAGGTCTTGAAAATAGGAGAGTTACCATGGCCGATATCGTTATTACCTCTGCTGTGCGCACCGCGATCGGCACTTTTAACGGCACATTATCAAGCCTTAGCGGGGTGGAACTCGGCCAAATCGTCATATCCGACGCCCTCAAACGCTCAAGCGTGGACGCAAGCGACGTCTCCGAAGTGGTCATGGGCCAGATCTTGACCGCCGCCACCGGGCAAAATCCCGCCCGCCAAGCGTCCATAAATGCCGGCATCCCCAAAGAAGTGCCGGCCATGACCATCAACCAGGTTTGCGGCTCGGGTCTAAAGAGCGTTGCTCTCGGGGCCATGTCTATTGCGACCGGCGACAACGCCATCGTTGTCGCGGGCGGTCAGGAAAGCATGAGCCAATCGCCACATGCCATGCATATGCGCAACGGCGCGAAGATGGGCGACGTGAAAATGATCGACACCATGATCAAAGACGGCTTGTGGGATGCGTTTAACGGTTATCACATGGGCACAACCGCGGAGAACATCGCCGAGAAGTGGCAGCTAACCCGCGCCGCGCAGGATGAGTTCGCCGTCGCCTCCCAGCAAAAAGCCGAAGCGGCAATCAAGGCCGGCAAGTTCAAGGACGAGATCGTCCCCGTCACCGTGCAGATCAAGCGCAAGGATGTCGTGTTCGGTGCTGACGAATATCCGCGCGCCGGGGCGACCGTGGATGCGCTGTCGCAGCTCAAGCCCGCGTTCTCAAAAGAAGGCACGGTCACGGCGGGCAATGCATCGGGCATCAACGATGGTGCGGCGGCCGTTGTGTTGATGAGTGCGGACGAGGCGAAGAAACGTGGTCTCAAGCCCCTGGCGCGCATCGCTTCGTGGGCGCAGGCGGGCGTCGATCCAGCCATCATGGGCACAGGACCGATCCCGGCCTCGCGCAAGGCGCTCGAAAAGGCTGGCTGGAAGATTGAAGATCTGGATTTAATCGAAGCGAACGAAGCTTTTGCCGCACAGTCTCTCGCGGTGTGCAGCGATCTTGGTCTCGATGCGAATAAAGTGAACGTTAACGGCGGGGCCATCGCTCTTGGCCATCCCATCGGCGCATCGGGCTGCCGCGTATTGGTCACGCTCTTGCATGAGCTACAGAAGCGCGACGCCAAACGCGGCCTGGCCACCTTGTGCATCGGCGGCGGCATGGGCATTGCCCTGTGCGTCGAGCGCTAGCGAATCGCCTGGAGAATCGCCAACCCGGCAATGCCTTATGTCGGCGCAATAGGCGACAACGTGACGATGAATAACTTTTACGCGGCACGTCTCGATTATGTCCGCATGGACGCCGGATCATATAGGTATTTCAAGCGTCTGCGTGGTCATGGTGCCGGGGTGAAAATTTAAGCAACGTGCTCCTGAACCATCACTTGCGGCCTCTAATAGCCACCCTATGATCAAACCAATGGTCAGAAAATGACCGGCCACCAAATATGGGGACACATATGACTGGACGCGTCGCAATCGTCACCGGCGGCACCCGAGGCATCGGGAAAGCCATTTCCATTTCTCTCAAGGCCGCCGGCTACAAAGTTGCCGCAAACTACAGCGGCAACGATGAAGCAGCGGCCGCGTTCACGAAAGAAACCGGTATTCGCAATTGCAAGTTCGATGTTTCGGACTTCGAAGCGTGCCAAAAATCCGTCGCTGAAATTGCCGCCGACCTCGGCCCGGTGGAAGTGCTCGTGAACAATGCCGGCATCACGCGCGACGGCACCTTGCACAAGATGACGCACGGCCAATGGCAGCAGGTGATCGACGTCAATCTCGGCGGCTGCTTCAATATGTGCCGCGCGGTTATTGAATCAATGCGCCAACGCAATTTTGGACGCATCGTCAACGTTGGCTCGGTCAACGGGCAGGCCGGCCAGTATGGTCAGGTGAACTATGCGGCAGCCAAATCCGGCATCCACGGTTTCACGAAGGCCATGGCGCAGGAAGGTGCGGGCAAGGGCATTACCGTCAACGCCATCGCACCGGGTTACGTGGATACCGACATGGTGCGGGCCGTGCCGCAGGCCGTTCTCGAAAAGATCATCGCCAACATTCCCATGGGGCGTCTCGGCCGCGCCGAGGACATTTCCCGCGGCGTCATGTTTCTGGTCGCCGATAACGCCGATTTTATCACCGGCTCGACACTGTCCATCAACGGCGGCCAGCACATGTATTAGGAGCGTCGCACCTGGCGCTCTCGCAACATTGGCGGCGACAAAGCGTTAATGACTTGTAGGCTTCGTTTGTGCATCCGCTAGACGAGTTGCCATGTCAAAAGTGTGGCAAATCCTTGACCTGTTTCCCCGGCGCCTTAGCTGGCCGCTGCGCGCTGCCGCTATCCTTGCCGTAATACCGATTGCGGTCGCCTTTCGCGCAAACGTGGACTTAACCCCGGCGGTCGACCAAAGTTTTTTCTTTGCCTTCGGCAGCGCGGCTTTCAATCAAGCTCGGGAAATTCGGGAAGTATTTCCCAATCGGGCACAGATCGTCGTCAGCGCCACGCATCCCGACATTTCATCTGACGTCTATTTACGCCAGATCGAAATTCTTTCCGAACGTCTCCTCGCGGCGCCGGGTGTGACCGCCGTGAAAAGCATTAGCCACGGACCGGGCAGCTACGACGATGCCGCTGAAAGTCCGTTCTGGCGGACGCTGCTTTTAGGTGACGACGGCCGTTCAACATTGATCATTGTATTTGCCGATCCCTCCGACAATTCGCGAATGATTGAGACCGTCGAAGACGCAATCGAACGTCACAGTGTTGGCGATTTCAAACTACGAATAGCCGGTCCGCCTTATGTCGTGGAGATGATCAAGCGCAGCTTGATAGAGGATATGCGCACGTTCATCGCGGCGGCTCTCGCGATCTTTGCGGTGCTGATTATTGTGATATACCGCTCGCCCCTTGTTGCTGTGGGCATGATCGTGGCGTGCGCCGATGCCGTCATGCTGACTTTGTTGACCCAGTCGCTGCTGGGTCAGCGCATAGGGGTGTTGACGGCAAATCTCGGCACAATTGTCGTTGTTCTGACCCTTTCGCACACAATTTTCCTGACGGGCAATTGGCGCAGGTATCTCGCCGACAAAAGTGAGGATGCGCCCCTGGCCGCAGCCATGGCGCGCACATTAAGCGCGTCATTCTGGTGCATGGTCACAACGGGGCTGGGGTTTTTCAGCTTGCTCTTGTTGGATGCGCAGCCCCTTCGTGAACTGGGTGTGGGCGGTGCCATCGGCACACTCATGGCTATTGCATCCGCGTATCTTATTTATCCAGCATTCCTTGGGTCGCGGGAGAAAGTTCCCGTTGTGTTTCCAGCCCTGCGGTCTAGGAGCGAGAAGACGGCAAGCCTAATTGAAACAAAAGCCGGCGCTTGGTGGGTGAAAAGACATTTGTTATTGGGCGGCGGCCTGATCGCCGCCTGCATTGCAATGGCGCCTGGTGTGCACCGCCTTAATACAGATCCCAGCCTCCTGTCCTACTTCAATGAGGACGGACCCGTTTACGAAGGGCTCGCGCACATAGATCGGAACGGCGGGTCGAGTCCGTTGACCCTTGTCGTGAAGCTAGCCGACGACGCCCGGCTGGATACGTCCGAAGCCTACGGCCGGATGTGGGACATGCAGGGCGAGATGTCGCAGTTGCCCGGGGTCGGGACGATTATTTCATTGCCCGTCCTTATGGCGGAGGGCGACCGCAATCCCATCGGTAGCCTTCTCCCCTGGAACTGGTTGCTCGACATTCTCTCGTCTCCCCGGTTCGAGGGCGTTGCCCGATCATTCGTCACGGAGGACCGCAGTCAGGCCCTTTTTGTGCTGCGGATGAAAGAGCAGGAGAGGGAGCAGCCACGTGTGGAGATTGTCGAACAATTACGCGATGTCGCTGAGAAAAACGGATTTGCTGTCACAAATACGGGCGGTGTCTATTTTCTTCAGGGGAAGCTCGCGGAGCTGGTGGGTATCAGCCTCTTCGAAGGTCTCGGTCTTCTCTTAATTTTGTTTTTGTTTGTGGCTTACGCCGTGAGCCGGTCCTGGCACGTCAGTGGCGCCATGCTCGTGTGTGTGGCGTTGCTCCCCGTCGCGTTGCTTGGCGGTATAGGAGTGTTGCACATTCCTCTGGATATTGTGGCTGCGCCGGCAACGAACGTGTGTATCGGCATGGCCGTGGACGCCATGATCCACCTATCCGCATCCGCCCGACGAAACGCGGCTGGCCCTATTGCTTGGTCGGACTGGAGCGCCGCGTGCCGCGAGCAATGGCGCCCAACGCTCATTTCCGCCGTTGTGGTCGGAACGGGCTTTTCCATATTCGCGCTGTCCGAATTTCCGCCGTCCCAGCGTTTCGGCGTGACTGTCGCCATCGGCGCGGTCATCGCGGCCGCGTTGGCATTGGTGGTATTGCCGCTGCTGGCGAGTTCAGGCAGTCAATTGAGGCAAGCCAAGTCTACGCTGCTTTCGGAATGATGTCCCAAAGCTGGCTGATGGGAACGGGACACGCGATCCCGAATCGTTCGACGAGAAGTTCTTCAAATTTTTGTGCGGTCTCGACGATCGATGTTTCGGCTTGGTCGTGTCTTCGGACTGTCAGGCGTGCATTCAACAAGTTGTAGCGCGCATCACCAACCACACGCGAAGCCGTCAAATTAAATGTGAAGTGCGATGCAGGGTGAGTGGACGTGAACCAATTGCCCACTTCAAAATCGGCCTGTTCTTGAGAGGCGAGGGAGAAGCGGTATAACCCGGCCCAGTTTCCGTCGAGGGCAACCTGCAACTCATAATCATCGCCAAATTTGACGATGCGATATGTGCCGTGCGGTGTGGGTTGCTCCAATCCGATCTCAAATTTAATCGGCTTGGTCGGACTATTTCCGCCGAAACCGACATCCGCAATGTATGCGCCGTCTTTCAACTCAACCTTGGTGAGGCGGTGGGTGTGGGCGGTGCGCGGCCCGTCCTTCGGGCGGTTCCAGATTACGCGCGCTGCCAAGGGTGTAACCGCAAATCCAAGCTCCGCGAGCACATCGCAGAAAAGTCGGTTGTGCTCATAGCAGTACCCGCCGCGCTGGCTGCCCACGAGCTTTGCATCGATTGATGCAAGGTCGATGTTCACCGGCCGTTTGAGAAGCGGGTCGATATTCTCGAACGGTATCGCAGACGGGTGAAGTCCGTGTAATTCTTCAAGAACAGCCAAGCTGGCCTCTTGCGGGCCTTCATAGCCGATGCGGTCGAAATAAGACTTAAGGTCGGCCGTCATCTTCGGACCGCATTGATGCGCAAAATGTTCCTAAAAGTTATCCTTGCGATGCCGGACTTCGGTGAAAATATCCACCGGATCACGCCCTTGCATGCCGATGGCGGCAGCCAGTTCCGGAGCGTCCGCACGAAGGAAGGGGTTAGCTTCGCATTCTTCTTCCATGACGGACGGCACGGAGTACTTGCCTTCGGCGCGTAGCGCTTTGACTTCGGCTTCGCGTTTCCGCAACGCTTGATTATCCGGTTCTATGGTAACCGCGAAGTGAATGTTCGCCTCGGTATACTCATGTGCGCAGTAAATGCGCGTCGATTTCGGTAGTTGACGCAGGCGCTGCAAGCTGTCCCACATCTGCGCCGGTGTGCCTTCGAATAAACGCCCGCACCCGATCGAGAACAGCGTATCGCCGCAAAACAGGGCATCCGAATCCTTAAACCAATAGGCAATGTGCCCGCGCGTGTGACCCGGCACAAAAAACACTTCCGCACGTGCTTTCCCAAAATCGTAGGTGTCCCCATCTTTCACCTGCACGTCCATGCCGGGTATACGGTCAGGATCATGCGCTGGGCCGACAATCGTGCACCCGGTGGCCTCTTTGATCTCAAGGTTGCCGCCCACGTGATCGGGGTGATGGTGCGTGTTCAGAATGTGGGTGATCTTCCAGTCCAACTTTCTGGCTTCGTCCATCACCTCATCGACGACCGCAGGGTCCACCACGGCGACGTATCCACTTTCCGGCTCGCGCGCCAGGTAGACAAAATTATCGCTGAGTACCGGAATCTGTCGAATTTCAAGCTTTGCCATTGGTTCCTCCTTGCCGGCGACTCTAATGGCTCCGGTCTGTGGTTTGAAGTACCCCTTGTCCGGGGTATGGTCATTTTATGCGGACCTTTCTGACATGGACCACGGCGCTCCTGTTCACGAGCCTCATGTCGGCTCCGGCTTCGGCCTGTGAAATTTCCAGGCCGGTCGTCTTTGCCGGACTGGATTGGGAATCGGCGGCTTTCCACAATGCTGTGGCCCGATTCATTCTCGAACACGGGTATGACTGTCGCACCGACGCCATTCCGGGGTCCACGATCCCCATGCTTCAGGGTGTCGCTCAGGGCGACATAGATGTGGTGATGGAAGTGTGGAAAGACAACGTCACCGACGTTTGGATGCGCGCGATGGCGCGCGGACAGGTCAGAGAATTAGGGGTCAATTTTCCGGACTCCGCGCAAGGCTGGTACGTGCCGCGGTTTCTGATCGAAGGCGACCCCGCGCGCGGCATAAAACCGATGGCGCCCAATCTCAAGAGCGTCCGCGATCTTCCGAAATATAAGGCTGTATTTGCCGACCCTGAGGAGCCCGGTCGCGGGCGTTTTTACAATTGTGTGGCGGGGTGGAATTGCGAGGTGATCAACTCTGCCAAGCTGCGCGCTTACGGTCTGAATGATGATTACACCAATTTCCGGCCGGGCACCGGCGCGGCCCTGGCGGCGGCCATCGGCGGGGCCGTACTGCGCGGCGAGCCGATCCTGGCATACTACTGGGCACCCACTTGGGTGCTCGGCAAATACGATCTCATCCAGCTAGAGGAACCGGCTTGGAATGAGGCGGATTGGGAGGGACTGAACGCGGACCCCAACTATCCCAACGCCGTTGCCTATCCGGAGGTGCCCGTTTGGGTCGGCGCGAACGCGCGCTTTGTTGACGAAGCGCCGCAGATCGTCGCGTTTCTCACGGCCTATGAAACCACGGCAGGCCTTGTGAACGAGGCCCTTGCTTTCATGCAGGATAATAATGCGTCTGCGGATGAAGCCGCGCGTCACTTCTTATCCAAATACCCGAACGTTTGGACAAGGTGGGTCAGCGACGACATCGCGCCCGCGGTGCAAACAGCGCTACAGCAGTAGGACAGCAACCAAGGATATCCCCATGTTTCCTGAAAGCCTGACTCTGTCTATCAGCAACTCGATCACGAGCGGCGTTGACGCCTTCGTTGCGGCGTACGGCAGCGCATTCAGATCTTTCTCCGACGTGGTGCTGATTGTCTTGTTGCAGATCGAGGCCTTGCTGCGCGGAGCGCCGTGGTGGCTCGTTCTGATCGCGATCGGCGCATTGGGATTTTATCTGACGCGCCGTGTCGCTTTTTCAGCGGGGATCATGGCCGCGGCTCTTGTCATGGGCGTGCTCGGACTGTGGGATCAGGCCATGCAGACATTATCTCTTATGGTCGCAGCGCTCATCGGCGCGGCTCTCATCGGCATTCCCTTCGGACTGGCGTTGGCGCGATTCCCGCGCATGCGGCTGGTTCTATTGCCGATCCTGGACGCCATGCAGACCTTGCCGTCATTTGTGTATCTCGTGCCGGCGCTGATGTTGTTCGGCCTCGGCAAGGTGCCGGCGCTTTTGGCGACAATTATCTATGCCACGCCGCCCGTTGCACGGCTGACGGATCTGGGTATTCGTCAGGCCAACAGTGAAGCGGTTGAAGCGGCGCAAGCCTTTGGGGCAACGCCGCGCCAAAGGCTTTGGTGGGTGGAATTTCCATTGGCGCTGCCGTCCATCATGGCGGGGTTCAATCAGGCAACGATGATGGCCCTGTCCATGGTGGTGGTGGCTTCGATGATCGGGGCGCGGGGCCTCGGCGAGGAAGTTCTACTTGGTATTCAAAGGCTGGATACCGGACGCGGGATTGTCGCCGGTGCCGTCATCGTGGCTTTGGCAATTGTCCTCGATCGCCTAACCCAGGCTTCCATGCGCCGACTTCAGCACGAGCCGGCGTAGGCCGGGCGATAGTTCGCGTAAATCGTAAATCGCTGAAGAGCATGGACCATCAGCTCAGAATTACATTTGCAGAGGCCGGCGTGTACTTCGGGCGCGCTCCGCGGGCGGGCTGGCCGGACATTGGCCGTCTTGTCGGCGCGGGGCATAGTAAGGAGGCGATCCGAGAGAAAACGGGGTGTACCGTCGCCCTGTCGCAAATTGGCCTGACGATCGAACCGGGCGAGATGTTCGTCGTTATGGGTCAGTCCGGCTCCGGCAAATCGACGTTGCTGCGATTGATCAATCGGCTTGTACAGGCGACGGTGGGCACCGTTCGCGTCGGCGACACCGATGTGTCGTTGTTGAGCGAGCCGGAGCTCCTTGAGTTCCGTAGACGCTTTACCGGGATGGTTTTTCAGCACTTCGGCCTGCTGCCCCATCGCACGGTCGCCGACAACGTCGCCTTTCCTCTGCGGGTTCAGGGCGCGGCCGCTAAAGAGGCCCGCGAGAAGGCCGGTGCCTGGATCGAACGGGTGGGCCTGGGGGGATACCAGACTGCAATGCCGTCCGAGTTGTCCGGGGGTATGCAACAGCGCGTCGGGTTGGCCCGCGCGCTGATCACGGGGGCGCCGATTCTGCTTATGGATGAACCACTTGGCGCGCTTGATCCGGTGACCCGCCAGGATCTCCAGAAAGAGCTGAAATCCTTGCAACGGGAGCTCGGCAAAACCGTTGTACTTATTACTCATGATCCGCTGGAGGCGTTCGCTCTTGCAGACCGAATTGCGATGCTCAGAGAAGGGCGGCTGGTTCAGCTGGCCACGCCGGAAGAGATGGCCAAAGCGCCGGCGGATGATCAGGTGGCGGCGTTCGTCGCCGCGTCCCGCCGATTGCCATAGTATACCCACAATACCCGCGCACAATGGAACGTATGGACAAAGATTTCATTGAATTACTTCGATGACAGTCTCGCGATGTGCGTTATAAGTGGAGATCGAACAAAGCAATCTCGATCCGATGGGAGAACGGAATCCGTGCGGCGCTCATTGTCAGGATGTTTCAGCGTTCCTTTTGCCGCCGTTTTACGACCCCTTAGCTTTGTCCTGCTGATCGCCCTCGTGGCGGCTGCCGTTTATCCCGGAATCTCGGTCATTGCGCAGGAAATGCGCGTGATCCGTATCGGCGCCGGACCGACCGGCGCTACGGATTTTCCCTTTGGCGGGCTCATCGCGAATGCCATTTCCAACCCTCCGGGAACGCGGGACTGCGAGCGCGGCGGCAATTGCGGCGTTCCGGGCCTCATCGCTGTGGCTCAAACGACCGTCGATGCGGTGGACAATCTAAAGGCCATTTCCAGCGGCGACATGGAGATTGCCTTGTCTCAGGCGGATGTGACGGACTGGGCCTATCGCGGCACGGCGGCTTTCTATGGCCAAGCGCCGATGGATAACCTGCGGGTTCTGGCACGCCTCTATCCGGAAAATATTCATCTGGTCGTGAAGAAGGACTCGCCGATCAAATCGGTGCTCGACCTCAAAGGCAAGACCGTTGCGATGGGCGCAAAAGATTCCGGTACGGAAGCCACCGCAAAGCTGGTTTTGTCCGCTTACGGCGTGAAGTGGAACACGGTGCACATGCGCTCCATGGGATTTGCGGCGGTCGCAGATGCCCTGGCGGAGGGATCGATCGATGCGTTCTTTATGGTCAGCGGCGCGCCTGTCCTCACAATCGAGGACCTTGCTACGCGGGTTCCGATCTCATTGATTCCCATAGACGGCCCGACGGCGGACAAACTCGCCAAGATTTTCCCTTATTACACCCGCGGCAATATTCCGGCCGGCACCTACGGCGATCACGGCGTTATCCCGACCGTGGATGTGGGGTCCGTGCTAGTTGCGCGCGAGGGCATGAACCCGGAACTCGCCTACGGAATCGTGCGTGCCATTTGGCACGAGCGCAATGTTCCTTTGTTTCAAGGCGGCCATCCACGCGGAAAACTTATGGACAAGGCATTGGCGGCCAGAGACGTTGGTGTGCCTATCCTCGCCGGTGCCGACAAGTATTATATCGAGCGCTATTTGATGGACCCGCCCACGGACCAGCCGCTCCCGGCGCCCATGCGCGGGTCGATAACTGTGCCGGATGCGAAGCCGTCCAGGGCCGGATTGCCGACCGCGTCCTCGGATTCAAGCTTTTAAGCCGCTATGGCGTCGCCGCTCAATTTACTGACCAAGCCGGGCGGGAAGAGTACCCCCCTAACGGCTATTTCACTCAGCAAGTATCCGGAGTGGCTGGCCGGCCTTGAGCCTAAGATGGCCAGCTGGCTCAAAGCATCGGCGTTCAAAGCCGACGCCGGAAACGTGTGCGCGATACCCGGCGAAGATGGGAATCTGTCGTCAGCTGTGGTCGGGCTCGGCGCGGGCGATGATCCTTGGGCGACGGGCAATCTGTCCAAGGTGCTGCCCAAGGGTACATACCGGCTACATGAATGCCTGGGTGCGGGACCGGATTTTCCGACATGGGCGGCGCTGGCCTGGGCGTTGGGCGGGTATAGTTTTTCCCGCTACAAGACCGAGCCCCAATCCGAAAAAGCATGTTTAGAATGGCCGGCGGAGTGCAATGTTGATTACGTGCGCCGTGCCGTTGCCGGCGCCGCGTTGACGCGCGACCTCGTCAACACGCCTGCCTCCGATATGTTGCCCGACGCCTTGGAAGCGGTGGCGCGGAAAGTGGCCGAAGCGCACGGTGCAACCGTCCGGGTGGTGAGCGGCGAAGATCTGATCACCGAAAACTATCCGATGATCCACGCCGTCGGACGCGCGAGCGCGGTCGCTCCGCGTCTCATCGATTTTGTATGGGGAGACGACTCTGCGCCTAAGGTCACGCTGGTGGGCAAAGGTGTGTGCTTTGATTCCGGCGGGTTGGACATCAAACCTTCAAGCGCCATGGCGCTTATGAAAAAGGATATGGGCGGCGCGGCGACGGTGCTGGGTCTGGCCGACATGGTCATGTCCGCCAAATTGCCGGTGCGGCTGCGCGTTTTGGTGCCCGCCGTTGAGAACGCGATTGCGGGCAACGCCTTTCGCCCCGGCGACATCCTCAAAACGCGCAAAGGCATAACAGTTGAGATCGGCAACACCGATGCGGAAGGGCGCCTCGTGCTGGGTGATGCCCTCACGGATGCGGTATCGGAAAAGCCCGCCTTGTTGGTGGATTGCGCGACTTTAACGGGCGCTGCGCGTTCAGCGCTTGGTCCCGAGATTCCCGCGATGTTTACTAATGACGAGAATTTGGCCATGGATTTGCTTGCGGCGGCGCAGGCGCGCCACGATCCGCTCTGGCGTATGCCGCTATGGTCCCCCTATCGCCGCATGATCGATAGCAAGGCTGCGGATATCAACAATGCCGGTGATTCGCCTTTCGCCGGCGCGATCACCGCTGCGCTGTTCTTGAAGGAATTCGCCGGCGCCGCGCCGTGGATTCACATCGATCTGTTCGCTTGGAACCCAAGCGATCGGCCGGGCCGGCCCGCCGGCGGAGAGGCCATGGCGCAGCGGGCGCTCTTTGACCTCATCTCAACGAAATTCAAATAGGACATTCAAACAAAAAAAGCGGCGGGTTATTATCCCGCCGCTTCGAAAGATCGTCTCTTATGTCTTTGCTTAAGCTTCCAGCTTTTCCGGCGCATCCCGCGTTACCGGAACTTCCAATCGGCCCAGCATTTCCTTGGGCACCACTTGCCAGAAGTTTCTGACTTCGCGGTCCCAATTGACCAATAGCAGCTCGGCCCAGGGTGAAGACGTTTCCTTGTGATGCTCCATGACGAGATTGCGCAACTGCGTTTCGTAATGACCCACCTCGATGCGCTGGTAGATCACGCTATCGGTGTTGATCCGGTGCTTGAGTAAATCTTCGCGGTCATAGACGAACGCCATGCCCCCGGTCATGCCCGCGGCAAAGTTCGCACCGACCTGACCCAAGATCACGGCAACGCCGCCGGTCATGTACTCGCAGCCGTTTGACCCGCACCCTTCGATCACCGTCACAGCGCCGGAATTGCGGACGCAGAAGCGTTCACCCGCTTGACCTGCGGCGAACACCTTCCCCGACGTCGCGCCGTAAAGCACGGTGTTGCCGATAATGGTGTTATCGGCCCAGCGGTATTTAGAGCTTGTGGTCGGGCGGATCACAATCGTTGCGCCGGACAACCCTTTGCCGACGTAGTCGTTTGCATCGCCCCAAACTTCAAGCTTCAGACCCTGAACGGCGAACGCCCCAAGAGACTGTCCGCACGAGCCGCGCAGGCGAATGGTGACGTGGCCGGGCTGAAGGCCGTCCATGCCGTATTTTTTCACGATCATGTGGCTTAACTTTGTGCCCGTCGCGCGGTGGACGTTGCGGATGTTGTAGGTGAGCTGCATCTTCTCACCTTCTTCCAGCAACGGACGCGCATCGGCGATCATCTGTTCGTCGATGCCTTCGGCGACTTCATTGCGTCCTTTCACGGTATTGCGCGTCGGAAGACCACCGGCGTCCGGCATGACCAGCAATGGATTCAAATCCAGGTCGTCGAGGTGCGCAGCGCCGCGGCTGACCTGATGCAACAGATCCGTGCGGCCGATCACTTCATCGAGCGAACCGACGCCCAGGTCAGCAAGCACATCGCGCACTTCTTCTGCCAGGAAGCTGAACAAGTTGACGACCTTCTCCGGCGTGCCGGTGAATTTTCCGCGCAGCGCGGCGTCCTGCGTGCAAACGCCCACCGGGCAGGTATTGGAGTGGCATTGGCGGACCATGATGCAGCCCATGGCGATCAGCGAGGTGGTGCCGATCCCGTATTCCTCGGCGCCCATCATCGCGGCCATGACCACGTCGCGGCCTGTTTTGATGCCGCCGTCGGTGCGCAGCACCACGCGGTGCCGCAGGCGGTTCAGCGTCAACACTTGATGGACTTCCGTCAGGCCCATTTCCCACGGCAGGCCCGCGTATTTGATCGACGTTTGCGGGCTGGCGCCTGTACCGCCCGAATGACCCGACACAAGGATCACGTCGGCATTGGCTTTGGCCACACCGGCGGCGATCGTGCCGATGCCTGTACGTGAAACGAGTTTCACGCACACCCGCGCTTGTGGATTGATCTGCTTCAGATCGTAAATGAGCTGCGCCAAGTCCTCGATTGAATAAATATCGTGGTGCGGGGGCGGTGAAATCAGCATCACGCCTTCCGTGGCGTGCCGCAATGTTGCGATTTCCGCCGTGACCTTAAAGCCGGGCAACTGTCCGCCTTCACCGGGTTTCGCGCCTTGTGCAACCTTGATCTCGATTTCGCGACATTGATTCAGATATTCAGCCGTTACGCCAAAGCGTCCCGACGCGATTTGCTTGATTGCCGAATTCGCATTGTCGCCGTTTGGAAACGGCTTGTAGCGCCCGCGGTCCTCGCCGCCTTCCCCTGAGTCGGATTTCGCACCGATACGATTCATCGCGATGTTAAGGGTTCCGTGAGCTTCGGGGCTCAAAGCGCCCAGCGACATGCCTGGCGTGACAAATCGCTTGCGGATTTCTGTTGTGGACTCCACCTGCTCAGGAGCGATGGAATGGCCAACCTTTCTGAAATCCAAAAGGTCGCGTAGATGGATCGGCGGTAATTTGCGAACGCCCTCGGAATATTTCTGGTAGGTCGCGTATGCATCCTTTTCCACCGCGGACTGCAGTATGTGGATGAGACGGCCATCATGGCCGTGAACATCTCCAGACCGCGCGCGATAGCGGTAAAAGCCACCCACCGGCAGAGCCACGACGTTCGAGCCAAACGCCTTCTTGTGTTGCTCCAGGACTTTCTTCTGAAGTCCGGACAAGCCGATCCCAGAGATCCGCGAGGTCATGCCTGGGAAGAATTCGGCCACCAGTGACCGTGACAGTCCAACAGCTTCGAAGTTGTATCCGCCGCGGTATGAACTGATGACGGAGATGCCCATTTTGGACATGACTTTGAGCAGACCGTCGCCCACCGCTTTTTGGTAATGTTTCAGGCAGTCTTCCAAGCTGAGGTCTTCAAACAATCCGCGTTCAAAACGGTCCACGACGGCCTCTTCCGTGAGGTAGGCGTTCACCGTTGTGGCGCCAACGCCGATCAGAACGGCAAAATAATGCACGTCCAAACATTCGCCGGACCGCACGTTAATGGACGTGAATGTACGCAGCTTTTGGCGAATCAAATGCGTATGAACGCTGCCGGCCGCCAATATCATGGGGATCGGCGCGCGACTTTCGCTGACGGCTTCGTCCGATAAGATGAGATGGTGCTTGCCGGCGCGTACGGCTTCTTCCGATTCCGCTTGAATGCGCGCAATAGCCTCTTTCAAGGCGCCGTCCCCGCCATTGACGTCAAACGTACAGTCGATGCTGCCGGCGGCATCGCCCATGTATTTGCGCATGGCGTTAAATTGTGTGGTCGTCAGCATCGGGCTTGTCAGCTGAAGCAGTTCGCACTGTTCCGGCGCTTCATCGAGAATATTGCCTAGGTTGCCCAAGCGCGTATTGAGCGTCATGACACGGGTTTCGCGCAGGCTGTCGATCGGCGGGTTTGTCACTTGGCTGAAATTCTGACGGAAGAAGCTGTGCAATCCCCGATAGGTTTCCGACAGCACCGCCAAAGGCCCGTCATCTCCCATGGAGCCGATCGGTTCCTTCGAATCGACGACCATGGGATGAAGGATAAGCTCCAGGTCCTCCATCGTAAGGTTATATGTCGCCTGACGACGAATCAGCTCTTCCTTCTTGAATGAAGGCTTCTGCGTCTTTCCGGCTTTAATGATCGAGTCAAGGTGAGTGGTATTTTTCATCCACTCGCCGAAGGGATGTTTGGACGCGAGCGTGTCCTTGATCTTTTTGTCGTGGTAAAAAGCCCCTTCCTTCAAATCGACGGCGATCATCTGGCCGGGTCCGATGCGCCCTTTCTCAACGACATCCGCATTTGAAACGCGCACCATGCCTGTTTCCGAACCGACAATCAGCATACCGTCCTTGGTCAGGGTGTAGCGCATCGGCCGCAAACCATTGCGGTCCATGTATGCCAGCACCCAGCGCCCATCAGTGGCACACATGGCTGCGGGGCCATCCCACGGCTCCATCACTGCATTACAATATTGGAAGAGGTCGCGATGATTGTCGGGCATCACCGCGTTTTGCGCGATACTTTCCGGCACCAGGAGGCACCGTGTCATCGGCGCCGAGCGTCCCGCGCGGCACAAGAGTTCGAACACAGCGTCAATCGCCGCCGAATCCGAACTTCCCGGCTGCACGACGGGCTTGAGTTCTTCAATGGTGTCGCCAAATGCCGGGTGTTCCATCCGGCACTCGTGCGCCTTCATCCAATTGACATTGCCGAGAAGCGTATTGATCTCGCCGTTGTGCGCGAGCATGCGGAAGGGTTGTGCCAGCCACCAGGTCGGGAACGTATTCGTCGAGTAGCGCTGGTGATAAATCGCAAAGGACGACGTGAACCGAGTATCCAGAAGGTCCGGATAAAACGAGGTCAGCTGCTCCGCCAGGAACATTCCCTTGTAGATGATCGAGCGGCTGGACAGCGAGCAGATGTAGAAATCACGAACGTTTTCTTCGGTTACACGCTTTTCGATTCGCCGGCGCACCAAGTACAAGTCGCGCTCCAAATCGTCGCCGGTTAGCCCGCGGCGATTTGAGATCATGATTTGTTCAATTTCCGGACGCGTGGCGTTTGCTTTTTCGCCGATGATGGAGATATCTACCGGAACCTGACGCCATCCGTATATGTAATATCCGGCGTTCAGAATTTCGCTTTCCACAATCGTGCGGCACGTCTCTTGTTCGCTGAGATCAGATTTGGGCAGAAAGACCATGCCCACACAGAGCACTTCTTGATCATCAATGTTGTGCCCGGTCCTGGTGACATGTTCGCGGAAAAAATCCTGCGGTATTTCAAGATGAATGCCCGCGCCGTCCCCGGTCTTGCCGTCCGCGTCCACGGCCCCGCGGTGATAAAGCACCTTGAGGGCTTCAATGCCTGCTTCGACAATGCGCCGGCGCGGCTTGCCGTCCACCGCCACAACCATGCCCACGCCGCACGCGTCGTGTTCCTGTGCGGGATCGTAGGCATGCGCCGACGTAAGAGTTTCGACGTTCGCCTTATAGTTGGCGACAAAGGAGGCGCCATCTTCCTTGGCAGAGGGCGCAGAAGGAGTGTTGATATTATTCATGGCCAAACCTTTCCCGGCCGAAACTAAGATGCTTTTTTCAAGCGCTGCGGTTCTTCGGCTCCTCGCGCTTGGAGATAGCTATGAATGTTTGCCGCTGCGTCCCGGCCGTCCCGGATTGCCCATACGACGAGGGAGGCGCCGCGCATGATGTCTCCTACGGCGAACACACCGTCCATCGTTGTCATGAGCGTGCGGTAGTCGGTTTTCAACGTGCCCCATCTCGTAAGTCCGAGTGCGGGCTCGTTGAACATTGCGGGCAGATCTTCCGGATCGAACCCCAAAGCTTCGATCACTATGTCTGCAGGAACGACGAATTGAGACCCGTCGATCTCTTCGGGCTTGGCGCGGCCCGATGCGTCCGGCGTTCCCAGACGCATACGCACGGCGCGGACCCCGGTGGCTTGATTGTCGCTGTCGTGCAGGACGGCTTCCGGTGCGGACAGCCACAGGAATTCCACGCCTTCTTCAATGGCGTTCGCAACCTCGCGCTGTGAGCCCGGCATATTGTCGCGGTCACGGCGGTACAAACACTTCACCGATTTCGCGCCCTGGCGTACGGCTGTGCGCACGCAATCCATGGCGGTGTCACCGCCGCCGATCACAACAACATTTTTGCCCGCAGCATTGAGCGCGCCATCGTTGAACGCTGGAACATCGTCGCCAAGATCTTTGCGGTTGGATGCCGTCAGATAGGTCATGGCGGCATGGACGCCTTCGGCGCCAACACCAGGGCAGTTTAATACACGCGCTTTATAGACGCCTGTCGCGACAACCAAAGCGCTGTGCTTAGCGCGAAGATCGGCGAAGCTGATGTCTTTACCGACTTCCACGTTCTTGTGGATGACGATGCCCGAGTCCTCAAGCAAACCGACGCGTCGCTCCACGACATCCTTCTCAAGTTTGAATCCGGGGATGCCGTAAATCAGCAGGCCGCCGGCGCGGTCGTAGCGGTCATAGATTTCCACTTTGTAGCCAAGCTTGCGAAGCTCTTCTGCTGCGGCCATTCCGCCCGGCCCTGCACCGATCACGCCGATGGATTCACTCAATTCCGATTGCGGCGTGACCGGCTTTACCCAGCCGCGCTCCCACGCCGTATCGGTGATGTATTTTTCGACGGCACCAATTGTCACGGTTCCGTGCGTGGACTGTTCCAGCACGCAAGAGCCTTCACATAATCTGTCCTGTGGGCAAATCCGCCCGCATACTTCGGGCATGTTGTTGGTCGCTGACGAAACGGCGTAAGCCTCCTCAAGCCGGCCCTCGGCGGTTAGCTTCAGCCAATCAGGGATATTGTTCTGTACCGGGCAATGAACCTGACAAAAGGGGATGCCGCATTGTTCACACCGCGACGCCTGGTCGCCGGCGTCACCATCGGACCATTCTTGATAGATTTCGCCAAAGTCCTTGCGCCGCTCGTCTGCCGAGCGCTTGGCAGGCATCGCTTGGTTTAAGCGAACAAACTGCAGCATCTTTCTCATATGCGGGTCCTCCCGTCTTTTTTTCGGTCCGCGGTGCCACGCCCGGACTTCATTTATCGTTTATCGTTACGTCGCCCTTTGCCACCGCGACGCCGGCGGCGGGTCGTGTCGGAAGACCCGTTAACTCAAACGCCGTATCGGCGACGTTTTAAGCTCTGCTCTCTCCCAGAGTTCTCGGGTGCCCGGCCGGAAAAGCTGTGATTCAGCTTTCGTCCCTCAGCATCGGCCTCTCGGCGATTCTGCCGGGCGCAAAGTAACAGGCTAGGTGCCTTTCACCTAAGGAAATCTGCCATATAAGTCAATTATACTGACCTAAATAATAGGGCCTCATGACGGCCAATCACCCCCGGGCTGTCGGTAGGCAATGTGTGCGGTCATTTTAGTACACAAATGTTTACTAAATGTATAAAAATGCTGCCCTAGCGGATGCATGGCGGCTGCGATAAGGTCTCAGACCGCTAGGGGTAGGCTTAATAAGTGGCGCTGACACAAACTGTTGTGCAGGCGATCCTACTGGGAATCGCCGAAATCCTTCCAATTAGTCCTTCCGGTCACGATGCACTTGTGGCTTGGGCGGCGGGTTGGGACGCGCCGGATACAGCCTTCGTGATTGCCGTGAGAAGCGGCGCGCTCCTCGGCATCATGGCCTACTTTTGGCAGGACCTTGCCGACATGGCGGCGGGCGTCATGCGGTTTTTCAAAGGTAAGAGAGACGCAGGCGCGACCCTCGCTGGACAGATCGTTCTCGCGACGATTCCAGCCGTTGGCGCCGGATTCCTGTTTTCCGCTTACGTGCAGTTTGATTCGACCTCATTCCTCCTCATCGGCTGGGCCACGGTGGCAGGCTCGGTTCTGCTTCTTGTGTTCGACTACCTGAGCATGACCGTGAAGCGCATGGAGCACGCGACACTTCTGGACATGGTTCTTATTGGATTAATGCAGGTGGCGGTTTTCATACCAGGCACGGGCCGCGTCGCCGTGACGATTACCATGGCCCGGTTTCTCGGATACGAGCGCGGCGCTTCGGCGCGTATTTCAATGTTGCTTGCCATTCCGGCTTTGATTGTTCTCAACGTGCGCGATGGCATATCGATTTCGTCCAACCAGCCGATTTCGATAACCGGTTCAGAAATAGTCGGTTCTGTCGTCGGCTTTATCGGGGCGTTGATTGCGCTGTTCGCGATGATGTCGTGGCTGCGCCGGTCCAGTTATCTGCCGTTTATCGTGTATCGCTTTGTAATTGGCGCCGGCATCCTGGCCATCGCTTATGGATGGCTGCCAACATCCTTTTGACGCGACCTCGGCTGGATCTCTAGTCACCGCCCCGCGGTTTGAGGCGCAGGCGTTTGGTCTGCTGCAGCGATCCATATCTGCGCAAATACGTGGGGACTATGGCCTCAACCGCAGTCGGTACTATGCCAAATACCTCGAGGCCGGGCGCACCGGCGCCGACATTGCCCTGCTTGAGCTGAATAACCTGGTCCGGTGTGATGAATGGCGCCCAAAAGGGAATAAACGGCAGAACGGTGTCGCGGAATTTATGCAGCGCGTGTGATAGATGTGCACCAATGTTAACGAGCACAAAGGGCACGCCAATTACGTGGCGGTTTCGCCCGGATTCTTTGCTCGCGATCTGCACGATCTCCCGCATGTCGTAAACGCGCGGCCCGACCAGTTCGTACGCATGGCCGGAGTACTTTTCACCGGCAAGGGCTGCTGCAATTGCCTCAACCACGTCACCCACATAAACCGGTTGAAAGCAGGGCCCGCCGCCGCCTTCGTCCTGAGGATTTACATCGGTGAAATAGGGCACCGCCGGCAGAAGTTGGGCCAGACGCCCGAAGAGGTTGAAGAAGCCGTCTTCGGGACCAAACACCACGCTTGGCCTGAGAATGGTCGCGCCAGGGAACGCCTCTTTGACGGCTTTTTCGCCCGCAGCCTTGCTCCGCGCGTAACTGGACGGCGATCCGTCGCCGGCGCCAAGAGCGGACAATTGCACCAGATGTTTTGCGCCTGCGGCCTTGGCGGCTTTGGCGACGTTCGCCGCGCCGTCCTCATGAATGGCCCTAAAGGTACGTTTTCTGCGTTCGAAGAGAATGCCTACGAGGTTCACCACGGCATCCGCGCCCTCGACAGCCGCCTTTACGCTGGCTTCGTTCGTAACCGACGCTGGAACAAACGATATCTGGCCAACCCGGCCAGCAACCTTCAGGAACGCCGCTTTTCCGGTGTCCCGTACCGCCACCCTGACGCGGTATCCTTGGGCTGCCAAGTGGCGCACAAGATGCCGTCCGATAAATCCGGAGCCGCCGAAAATTGTAACCAGTTTTTCCCGTTTTTGATCCATGAGCCTTATCCGATGGATGGCGTGATTCTCGGCCTTTCAGTGGCATAGAACAGTGAGCCTGACAATATATCAGCAATTTGTGCCGGCTTGAGCGCATGTTCAAGCAGAGTGGTCCAATAGCATGAAACCCTTGTATCGCCTTGCATTGACAACCCCCAATGAGCGCTGTATCCGTCTCGCCCTGTTCATGGACCCCGCCTTGATTTTCTGCGGGGCCCCGACAAAGATTGGTGCTCTCGGGTGCTGAAGTGCTCCATCGGTGCACGCAGAGTCACTCGAGATAGACGCCCAGGTGGTGGAATTGGTAGACGCGCTGGCTTCAGGTGCCAGTGGCCGCAAGGCCGTGGAGGTTCGAGTCCTCTCCTGGGCACCACTTTGTTGAACCACGGCCCGGATCAACGGGATTCAAAGTTCGTGGTTGAGATAATTGGGAATTTGAGTTGACCAATCATTTACACAAAGGCGATTTGCCCGCCGGCATAAAATTCAAAGACAGCATTGCTGTCGATACCGAAACGACGGGTCTGCGTCTGCATCGCGACCGATTGTGTGTGGTGCAGTTGTCCGCCGGTGACGGTGATGCGCATTTGGTTCAGATTATTTCCGGCGTGCCTGCATCTAATCTCGCGGAGATTCTGGCCGATCAAAAGATTGAAAAGATTTTTCACTTCGCGCGTTTTGATTTGGCGATGATACAGCGCCATCTCGGTGTGCGGTGTGCGCCAGTCTATTGCACGCGAACCGCTTCGCGTCTTGTGCGAACCAATACAGATAAACATGGGTTGAAAGACCTGTGCCGCGACTTGCTCGGCGTTGAGATTTCCAAGCAGCAGCAGACTTCCGACTGGGGGGCCGAAGGACTCACCAAAGAGCAAATGGAGTATGCGGCCGCCGACGTGCTGTATTTGCATAAGCTCAGAGATATCATGAACACTCTGGTGGAGCGGGAAGGCCGTAAGGACCTGCTCGAGGCGTGCCTGGGGTTTCTCCCGGACCGGGCCGCGCTCGACGTCGCCGGATGGGCGGACGAGGACATTTTTGCGCACTGACGCGCCGCCGCAGCAACACTAACCATTTGCGATTTATAAAGAATTTAGCCGGATACTCGGACCGTAACAGGGTGGAGCGTGTTGACCCGGCTTGGACCTCCGGCAATACTTTACGGGTGTTGTGCAACACCTTTGGGTGGCCATCGGTATTCACTAGACCCGGTCATGCCTTGGGTGAGAGCACACGCCGCCTTTGACAGCGGCGCTGTTGTAGCCCACATGAACGGTAATACGACTAGACGCGGCACGGTGCCGGGTCGAATTCGACTGCAGGCAGTGCGTGATTGATGACCAGTTTGAAATCAGCCCCTGAAAGACCTCCTAGTACGGGTACTCCGTCCTCGGCCGATCTTGCCTCCGCGCGCCGCGTTCTTGAGCATGCGCAATCCGGGCTGGATGCTCTCTTGTCGTCCTTAGGGGAACAGTTTGAGAAAAGCCTCGGTGTGCTCGCCGCCGTTGAGGGGCGCGTTATCGTATCCGGTATGGGAAAGAGCGGCCACGTTGGCCGCAAAATTGCGGCAACATTAGCCTCAACCGGGACGCCCTCATTTTTTGTGCACGCCGCGGAAGCCAGTCATGGCGATCTCGGCATGATCGCACCCAGTGACGCGGTGTTGGCGATATCTAATTCGGGAGAAACACCCGAGCTCGCCGATCTCATTTCTTATACCCGCAGATATGGCATTCCGCTGGTTGCCATTACCAGCCGGGAAAACTCAAGCCTTGCGAATGCCGCAGATACCGTTTTGCTGCTTCCTGAAGTCGGCGAAGCGTGTCCACTTGGATTGGCGCCGACAACCTCCACCACATTGATGATGGCGCTGGGCGATGCCGTTGCGGTCGCGCTTCTCGAAAAACGGGGATTTACTGCTGAAGACTTCAAAGTGTTCCATCCGGGCGGACAGCTCGGTAGAAAACTCTACAAAGTTGAAGACCTTATGCACGTCGGTGATGAACTGCCACTTGTGCAGCCCGGCGTGCCCATGACCGACGTTGTGCTCACCATGACCAATAAGACATTTGGCGTTGCCGGCGTTGTGGGCGAAGACGGCACTTTGGTGGGTATCGTGACAGATGGCGATTTACGCCGGCATATGGCCGACGGCCTGTTCGAAAAGGTCGCCTCAGATGTCATGACAAAGGGGCCGAAAACCACCAGCGGCAACATCCTTGCAGCTGAAGCATTACGGCGCATGAACGAGTGGAAGGTGACCAGTGTGTTTGTCGTCGATAACGATAAACCTGTCGGCATCTTGAGGATGCATGACGTGTTGCGGGCCGGAGCGGTTTAATCATGAATGCGCCCGGCTCGGACTCAGCGCTTGCCTCGCAGGCCTCTCAACACGCACTGGCCGTGGATGGGAAGCGCTCCGCACTTTGGCAACCGCGCTCAACATCCGTCGCGCATTCGGTTGCGCAATACAGCCGATTTGTCGGCTGGATGAAAATTCTGCTGCCGTCTGCCGCCGGCTTTTTGCTTTTCTTAATCGTGGTCCTGCCGATGTTTCGCGGACAAGACGACCGTTTTCGTATCGGCATTAATCTTCTGGAGGAGACCACGGCTGACACACTGAATATGACAAACGCCAGATATTACGGCACCGACGATAAAGGTCAGCCGTTTTCAGTGACAGCCTCGAATGTGCGTGAACGTCCCAACGATGATCCATCGGTTGATCTTGTTGGCCCGCAGGCGGATATCAGCCTGACCGATGGGACGTGGCTTTCGATCTCGGCCAGTCAGGGCATCTACAATCGAGATGAGCAACTTCTTGACCTTAGCGGGAACGTTTCCCTGTATCAGGATCAAGGAAACGAGTTCCACACCCTTTCAGCGCATATAGACCTTGAAAAAGGTGAAGCGTCCGGCGATGAACCGGTTTCCAGCCAGGGCCCGTTTGGAACGATGCAGGCCAGCGGGTTCTCGATGTCGGAAAAGGGTAAAATCGTGACGTTCAAAGGTCCGGCGGAACTTATCCTCAATTCAGGTCAAACAGCAGATGGGTCGAGCGCGGATGTAAACGGCGCATCAGGTGTGCGGTCAGGAGACGCGGAATGAGGCCATTGAGCGCTTTATCATCTTTGGCGCGTGGAGCCGCTTGGGCTGTTGTCTGGACAATTGTGCTCAGCGGTGCTGCACATGCGCAGTCCTTGGTGTTTGATGCAAAGAACTCCGAGGACCCGATCCAGGTAAATGCACAAGGCGGAATTGAGTGGCAGCAGGAGAATAGGCGGTTTATTGCGCGAGGGAATGCGGTCGCCGTTCAGGGCGAAGTCAGTGTCGCGGGTGACGAACTTACCGCCGACTATCGTACGCTTTCAGACGGAAGCAATGAACTCTACCGCGTTTATGCCAGCGGAAACGTGACGATGAAGTCGGATACGGAAACCGCCACCGGCGATGCCGCCGTCTACGATTTCGACAACGCTGTGCTTGTCCTGGAAGGCAGCGCGGTCAAATTGACGACGGAGGATGGCTCCGTTGCCGCGAAGCGCGCGCTCCAATACTGGTCCAACGAAAAGGTGGCGGTCGCAGAAGGCTCAGCCGTTGCAGAGGATGCCGAACAGAGAAGGTTGTCGGGCGATAAGTTGATTGCTTTTTTCCGTCAATCCGAGGGCGGTGCAAATGTACAAAGTGCGGGACGAAGCAAGGCAGATATCGTGTTCCTGCAAGCATTCGGAAATGTCCGCATGGAAACAGAAAAGGAAACTGTGCAGGGCAGCCGGGGCAGCTACAATATAGAAAGCGGTATCGCCACATTGGATGGATCGGTTAAAATCACACAGAACAATAATCAGGCCGGCGGCGGATTTGCCGTTGTGAATGTCAAAGGCGGCACCAGCCGTCTTTTTGGCAGTGCCGCCGAGGCTAGAATGCAAGCCCCCCGGGAAGACGCGCGCGTGAGAGCGTTGATTGCGCCGAACACCGAACCTGCGGCTGGAATTGCTGTTGAACCGGATGCCGGGGCAGCACCAGCGGCTCAAGACTAAGTATCTGGAGAAATCGCGGGAATGGCGTCTGATACGATCGACAAGCTTCAAGGTTCAAGCAATGGTTCCGCTGGCGCGCAGGTGCCGTCAAAGGGTCTCGTCGTGCGCGGATTGGAAAAGACTTTCAAAGGCCGGCCCGTTCTGCGTGATGTTAATCTGTCCGTTCAACGTGGAGAAGCTGTTGGGCTCCTTGGTCCAAACGGTGCGGGCAAAACTACCTCTTTTTATTGTGTGACCGGCCTTATTAGCCCCGACCGCGGACGTATCTATCTGGACGGCGAGGACATCACGGCGTTGCCGATGTACCGGCGCGCCCGCTTAGGCATCGGGTACCTTCCGCAGGAAGCATCGATTTTCAGAGGTATGAGCGTCGAAGGAAATATCCGCGCCGTTGCGGAGATTGTAGAGACAGAAAAAGCAGCACAAGACGAGCTGGTCGACGCCTTGCTGCACGAGTTCTCCATAGATCATTTGCGCAAGTCCCCGGCGCTGGCGCTTTCAGGCGGCGAGCGCAGACGCTGCGAAATCGCGCGCGCCCTGGCATCGCGGCCGAGTTTTATATTGTTGGATGAACCGCTCGCCGGCATCGACCCGATCGCCGTCGGGGAAATCCGGGAAATGGTCTCTCACCTCAAAGACCGTGGCCTTGGCGTGCTCATCACCGATCACAACGTAAGAGAAACGTTGGACATCATTGACCGCGCATACATATTGCACGAGGGCACCGTACTCATGGAAGGCCGTCCCTCCGAGATCGTCGCGCACGAGGGCGTGCGCCGCGTATACTTGGGGGAACGCTTTAGTCTGTAGTGGCATGGTGAAGGACTGACCATGGCGCTCTCACCCCGGCTCGATCTAAGGCAATCTCAAAGTCTCGTCATAACGCCGCAACTTCAGCAGGCGATTAAGCTCCTTCAGCTCTCATCTGTCGAACTTACGGCCTATGTTGAGCAGGAATTACAGTCAAATCCGTTGCTCGAGGTAGATGAAAGCGGAGACGGTAGTGCATTGACGGAAAGCGCCGGCAATGCTGACGAGCGAAGCGATGGCGAAACATCCCTTATCGATACGGTTGACGGCCAAGACGAAGCGCCGGTGCAGATAGATAGGGGTATTGTTGAAGATGATACCTCACTGGGCGCTGACCAGGACGCCGGCACAACAGATACGAATCTTTGGGGTTCTGGAGGATACGACGATGATTTGCCTGGCCTGGAGCAAACTCTTGCAGACACACCCGATCTTCGAAGCCACCTGATTCAACAGCTGAATTTAGCGCTGCTTGACCCCGCTGACAGGTTTGTCGGCAATTGGCTGATCGACCAGTTGGACGAGAGCGGTTATCTGCCGATTGATGTCGAGGAGGCCGCATCCCAACTTGGCGCGGAGGCGGCGGAGGTTGCGCGTATATTAGGCGTTTTACAGGGATTTGATCCTTCGGGGATATTCGCGCGCGATCTAAAAGAATGCCTGAGACTGCAGTTGGAAGATTTAAATCGATTTGATCCGGCGATGGCTGCATTCATTGCCAATATCGAACTTCTAGCAAACCGAGATCTCAATAAATTAAGGGAGGTATGTGGCGTCTCAATGGACGATCTGCGCGACATGATTTCCGAGGTGCGCGCACTCAATCCCAAACCGGCTTTGCAATTTGAGAAGTCCGTCAATGAAGCGGTTCTACCGGATGTTGTCATGACCGCCAGATCTGATGGGACATGGCGCGTGGAGCTCAATCATGAGACGTTGCCGCGGGTGCTCGTAAATCAAAGTTATGTCGCAACTATCACGCGGTCGGCCGCAAAAAAGGAAGAGAAAGCGTTTCTGTCCGAGCGCCTTCAGTCGGCCAATTGGCTTGTGAAGGCTTTGCATCAGCGCGCTGAGACAATTCTGAAGGTGGCCATTGAACTCGTGAAGCAGCAGGACATGTTTTTTCGCCACGGCATTACCCACCTCAAGCCACTCATATTGCGAAATGTTGCGGATGCGATCGAAATGCATGAAAGCACCGTCAGCCGTGTAACAACGAACAAATACATTTCGACCCCACGCGGAATATTTGAACTGAAATATTTCTTTACGCAGTCGCTTCCGTCTGCAAGCGGGGAAGGTGCGCACTCTGCCGAGGCGGTAAGATACCGCATAAAATCTCTAATCGACGGCGAAAGCGCGACGGAAATTCTCTCCGACGACAAAATCGTTGAGATGTTACGTGCCAACGGCATAGAAGTGGCCCGCCGGACGGTGGCCAAGTACCGGGATTCTCTAAATATTCCCTCTTCGGTCCAGCGTCGCCGCCAAAAGGCGACGGGGTTCTTAGACCATTGATTGCACTGCAAAATAGCGGATTCCACAGTTCTTGACTTGGGCGGCATGCGGGGCATATGTTCCGCAACTTTTTTCGACAGGCAAATACGCAATACGTGGACTTCAGCCAAAAGTCCCGGGGGGCCTGGAACTGAAATCGGACCGCACAACCAGGATGGCTCTTTCCATAGGAAAGAGCGGCGTTTTGGGATTGTGCAAAGTGTTCAGCGCCGAAATGGCTGCAGCGAGAAGCAGTTGGCGGCGGTAGGCGGAAACAGACCACAAGCTCTGAAATCATTCACGCATCTGAATTCAAAGATTGCCATCCATAGATACGGCGACAGCGGCGAGAAGGTACCGTATGGAAATAAATGAAATTCTTAAGCCCGAAGCAGTGCTATCGGGACTGAAAGTGGGCAATAAGAAGCATATGCTGCAGGAACTTGCGCGGCATGCGTCGGAGTTGACCAAGATCGATGAGCGCAAAATATTTGAAACGCTCTTGGAAAGGGAGCGCCTGGGTACAACTGGCGTGGGAAACGGAATTGCGATTCCGCACGGTAAGCTGAAGGAAATTGATCGCCTTCACGCCGTATTCGCACGCCTCGACAAGCCGGTCGATTTTGCGGCGATCGATGAGCATCCGGTCGATTTGGTATTTTTGCTGATCGCACCTGAAGGTGCCGGGGCTGACCACTTAAAAGCGCTGGCCCGTATCTCCCGCCTGTTGCGGGATGAGAGTATGCGCAAGAAATTGCGCGGCGCAGACTCATCGGACGGACTTTACCTGCTATTGACTCAGCCCGAGGCGCAAGCGGCCTAAGCTTCTTTTGCGTCGGCCTTGATCTCACGAAACGCATGGTTAGCTTGCCAAATGCGTTGGGCGGCCGTTGCCGCGCACAACGCGGCGAATATCCATGTCGCGATCACGTAATGTTCAGTCCAGATGCAGACAATGGCAAAGTAAGCGATGGTTTCGCTGCCCTCTGTGATTCCACCAACATAAAAGAATGATTTGGGACCACGGGCCTCTGTGCTTATTCCGTGCTTTGCCGCGTTCACCGCAAAGGCCAGAAATGATGCGGCTGTCGCCATAAAGCAAATCATTAGAAAAACGCCCGGAATGGTGTGCACGGGATTGGCCAGAACGAACCCGCCAGCCACGGCCGTGTAAAAAATAAAATCAAGGACGATATCGAGGTAACCGCCAAAGTCAGTTTGTCGTGTGGCGCGCGCCACCGCGCCGTCTAGTCCGTCTGCGAGCCGGTTGATAAGGATAAATACGAGTCCAAGTTCATACAGTCCGAACGCAATTACAGCCGCACCAAGTAATCCGGCGGCAAATCCTCCCCAGGTGATGGAATCTGCAGTTACATTCTGATCAGCTAAAGCGGATCCCGCTTTATCAAGTCCTGGTTTTAATGCCTTTACAAAAATTGGGTCGAACAAGGTTCAACGTCCTTCGTTATTTTCTTCTGACAGCGTATCATCGATTGATCCGTAAGAAAGTATCAGGAACCTACGGAAGTATTCATGACTGTAAAAAATCTTGTTCTCGTTATGACGTTTGTGATGGCGGTACCTGGAGCAGCCGCAGCGCAGCAAACCCTTCCAGAGTCATCTGATCCACTAATTGACATTTGCACGGGATTTCTTGCCCAAAGCGGGCAGGGCGTATCCGGTGATGCCGCGAAACTGTGTTCCTGTCTTACCCGGGAAACACAGGCTCGGTTGTCTCGGCGCGAAATGGAAGATTACTCACGTGCGACTTCAAACGGCGAGATGCCGCCGGACGCGGTCATGCAAAAGGTAATGGGCATAGCCACCCATTGCCTGACTCAGGCACAGCCCTAATCAGCGGCCCAAGCGAAAGGCCAGCGTAAACGAGCGGCCCGACACAGGGACAGGCTCTCCGTTCGCGTTGAGCATGGGTGTAAAGCGCCATTTACGGAAACTTTCCAAGGCGGCAGCGTCGAACACCTGGGGCGGGATCGATTTCGCGACACGGGCGTCGGTTACCGCACCGCCGGCATCCAGGCTGTAAGTGATGATTACGTCACCTTCCACACGGCGCCGATATAAGTCGGGTGGATAATCGGTATTGGCACGATAAACAGGCTGCGGATCTTTGTCCGTGCTCATGTTTATGCCCCGGGAGACCTCAACGGCCTGATCCGCGGCTGTGACGAAGTCTCCATTTTCCTCTGCGAGTTTGATTAAAAGTGTCCGGCGTGATTGCAGTCGACCTTCATCCTGCCCGGCGGCGGAGCGCATGCTAATTTCACGTTTCAGAGCGGCAATGGCGTTGCGCATATCTCCCAACGCTACACGATTTTCCGAAGCGGCTTGAGCGAAGTACAGCTTATCGGAGTCTGTATCACCTGCGGTCTTCCGAGCCAGCGTCAATCCTTTCTCTGCCAGCGCCGCACCTGTTTTGAAGTCATCGCTGCTATAAGCCCGCTGCACTTGCCCGCGAATATCTCGCAGCTCAGCTTTTGGGTCATCGCTACACGCAGCCAGAAGCAAAGTCGCTAAACCAGCGTACAGCCGGCAAGCGCTTTTAAGTGATAGATCAGTCGCGAGGAGGGCAAATTGGCCATGCGACCTGCTCCCGTAGGTTGCTCCAATATGGATGATTCGGCTCAATTTTCCACCCAATCTATCTACCAAGACGTTAACGTCGGACGCGTGGGCCAAGGCATTGAGTATATTTGACTTCTGGTAGAGTAAGACCCCTGGAGACGCTACCATGCGATTGGTTTCGGCATTTGTTTGGGAGGATTGAATGCCAATGCAGGGCCTTATGATGGACCGCCCGCTGCTCGTAATTTCCGTTATGCAGCATGCCGCAGCATTTCACGGCGACTGCTCTGTTGTGACGCGAAGCATCGAAGGGCCCATCCATCGAACTACCTATGCCAGGACTTTCCGCAGGATCGCAAAATTGGCGCATGCCCTTTCTGCGTTGGGTGTCAAACCAGGTGATCGTATCGGTACGTTGGGATGGAATACATGGCGACACTTTGAGCTCTATTATGCCATCGCCGGTATTGGGGCGATTTGTCACACCATCAACCCGCGTCTATCCCCGGAGCAACTTGCCTACGTGGTGGGTCATGCGGAGGATCGGATTGTCTTTATCGACTCCACCTTCGCGCCTTTTGTTCCAGTTCTTAAGAACAAGGTGGATAGCGTACAGAATATTGTTTTGATGTCTGATTCACTCGGACTCGTCGACCAATCGCTGCATGAAAATCTATTGATCTATGAAGATCTGATATCTCCGCACCCCGACGAATTCGATTGGCCGGACCTTGATGAAAATGTAGCTGCGTCTCTCTGCTACACATCCGGCACAACCGGAAATCCAAAAGGCGTCCTGTACAGCCACCGCGCGCTCGTTCTCCATTCTTACTGTTTGGCGAGCACCTTCCAACTTCGGCCCGACCAAACATCGCTGCCGGTCGTGCCGATGTTCCATGTCAATGCGTGGGGCTTGCCCTATACCGCGCCGATGGTCGGCGCACCCATTGTTTTTCCGGGTCCCGCTTTGGACGGCAAAAACTTGTTCGAACTTATGGATCAAGAAGACGTCAAGTGCGCTCAGGGGGTTCCGACGGTGTGGATGGGGCTTATCGAGCATATGAAAAAGGAGGGGCGGAGGCCGAAATCCCTGGAGCGGGTCGTTATCGGCGGTGCGGCTCCGCCGGAGACGATGATCAAGGCATTTGAAGACGACTTCGGAATTGAGGTGAATCAGGGATGGGGCATGACAGAAACAACCCCATTGGGTGTCTATAATTCTCCATTGCCGAAACACGCGACGCTTTCGCGGGAACAACAAATAAAAATAAAACTCAAACAGGGCCGAGCTGTTTACGGCGTCGAATTTCGGATTGTCGATTCAAGCGGAAAGGTGTTGCCGAACGACGGCGCATCAATTGGACATCTTCAGGTGCGAGGCCCGTGGATCGCCAAATCCTACTTTAAAGGTGAAGACTCTATTCTGACCGCAGACGGTTGGTTTGATACCGGAGATATTGGTTCCTTGGACGCGGATGGATATCTCCAACTGACCGATCGGGCCAAGGACCTGATAAAATCCGGCGGAGAATGGATCAGCTCTGTCGATCTCGAGAATGAAGCCATGGGCCATCCGGGCATCTCGCATGCGGCCGTCATCGGGGTTCCTCATCCAAAATGGTTGGAAAGGCCATTGCTTGTCTGTGTTCCGAAAGATGCCGAAAATGCACCGACCCTGGATGATATCAACGGATTCCTTGTCGATCGTGTGCCCAAGCTTTGGTTGCCGGACGCCGTGGAATTCGTCGAAAGCTTGCCTCTCGGTGCGACCGGGAAGGTCAAGAAATCTGTCCTGCGGGAAAAATTTAAGAACTACCAATTGTAACGTCCGGTGATCCGAAGTCCGGAAAGTTCGCCCTAAAAGGCTATTTTTGGTGATTTCGCGCAAAAACAGATTTTGCCTTCTTTAAGGAATTTGTTACATCCTTTCTTCAATAACCAAAAATCAGGGTCCCGTTTCCATGGGGGGACCGGGTGGGTACAAGGAAAAACCAGAATGGCGCTCCTTGGTGGCCGCGCTTCATTTGAAGATCAGGTTTATCGGGACGGACGTTGGGCAATCAATCAAGTGATGCCGAACGAGGAAGCTGCGCGCAATAAAGCGACGCAGCTCTTGTTGCAGAAAACGACTGCCGGCGTTCGTATTATCAAAGAATCAAAGTTCGCTTCCGGCGCGCGTGAGTCGGAAATCTTCCGCCAAATGAAAGAGGTCAAGGAGAAGGACGACTTCTCCATAACGCCCGTTCAAGAGGCCCCTCTTTGCGAGAAAGTCTCGGACTACTATCAAACCGCTGCGCGAAATACGATGGCGCGCCTGTTTACGAAATATCTCGAAAAGCACGAGATTACGCCGCTCGAATTTCTGCATAGTCACAATAATCTAAAACGCGCGCTCAATCTGGACACGATGGTGCCATCCGCCGTCGATAAGATTTCCAGCTTGCACGCACGGGCAACGGGCGAAGACGCGCGCAAGCGAAAGGACGATATCTATAAGGCGGTCGATCAAATTGCCGCGCGCGCCCGCGAAGTGGAAAAAACGCCTCTGCCTGAATTGAAGGGCAGTTCGCTTGATGAAGTCCTTCAGAAAATTGACGCTAAGTTCCAGGACGAGGAAGAGCGCCAGTACATGGCCAACACAGCGCTGGTCCGAACGTCGGTCAACTGGTCCGGATGGATCGGAAAGATGTCCGAGCTGCTGCCCATGGCGAAATCGCAAAAAGATGAACGCGCTCGGATTATGGTCGATGAAATGCTCGCCGACATTTTGGTCGCCAAGACAATCATCAAAGATGTCATCGGCGTGTCCAAACATCTTGGTGATGCCGCTTCGCGAATGCTCGATTTGCTCGATGGCAAATGCACACCGACCAAATTTGCCGCCGAGGAGCTTGTCGAACTTCTGAATTACCTTTTCGCCAACAATATGCTGCCGAAGTCTCGGGCCGTTATCGTTGACCGGATCGGCCGCGATCTTGCTGGCCCGGTGAGGTTGACGAATAGCGAAGACAAAGCCGAGGACAAAAAGTTTTTCGACGAACTGCTGGCGCGCGTAGTGACGGATCACGGTGTCATCGGTGGCAGTGCCGTGGCTATTGGTCTGACCGAGCGGTGGGCGCGTCTGAGCAATATCGGCGGGGCCACAGGACGCAAGGTCGCCATGGAAGCCGTGCGCGACAAACTCGAGTCCGGCTTGAAACGGTTTGTGTTTCTCCTCGAGATGTATGATCCGGATGCGGCTGCAGATTTAAAGGGAACCGTAGAGCAGCAAATCCGGGACTTGGCCGCGCAGCTCAATGCAATTGCTAAAATCGCGCCTCATGCCCGAACCGAGAAAGGCCGCCTACAGGAGGCGACATCCATTCAAACGGTGGTGTTGCACTCCAGGCTAGCGCCGGAGATGAAAGATCCACTTGCGAAAAAGTTCGACGACATTGTCTCAGACTACATTATTGCCAACCGCGTGATTGAACGACTTGATGACAAGCGCCTTCCTTTCCGTGAGCGGGCGACGCGTCTTGTGACTTTTTGTTCGGCAGGCGTATTGACGGCCGGTCGCGCGACCTCAATCGCACGAGATAGCATCGTGTCTTACTTGCGCCGGAAGGACTTCATTTCGGAATTCACGGGCGACATTCCCGATGCAGCGGGCAAAGAGCAGGCAATAAAAGAGTTCTATATACTTCTTTCAAAGACCGGCTTTGACGTCACTTGATTCGACCGCGCATCTATTCGCTGCCGGACGCCATCTTCGTCGTTTCGTCTCCCGTTAAGACTGAAACATTTGTTACATTCAGTGAATTGACCGTCCCGGCCAATTGAGGTCTAGACACGCCGTTATGTCCCAGACAGAAAAGACAAATACGTCCACCTCGCCGCTGAACCCGACTCCCAGCAATTCGCCCACACTCAAAAAGCGTCTGGCAGACTTCGCTACGCTGACGGAATCTCTGGATTACGCGGCAAAGGGAGAGGCGGGTTTCAATTTTTATTCGGCGCGCGGCGATTTGAATGCCGTGCTGTCATACCGTGATCTTGCTGCCCGAGCGCAAAGCCACGGGCGCCGGTTAAATGCGGCAGGCATCAAACCAGGCGACAAGGTCGCGCTCCTTGCTGCCACGTCGCCGGATTTTTTGATGCTTTTTTTCGCGTGCCAGTACGCAGGGGTTATTCCTGTGCCCATGCCGTTGCCTACGGCGTTCGGGCGCCGCGAAGCTTACATTGATCAAATCAAGGGGCAGATGTCTTCCTCGGGCGCGCGCATGGCGCTCGGCCCGGCGGAATTTCTGCCTTTGGTGAACGAAGCTGGTGACGGCCTCGACTTGTCGCTGATTGGCGCGCTCGGTGACCTGGAGGCGTTGCCCGAAACAGGCGGAACGCTGCAGCCCGGCAAGGCCGATGACCTTTCATATATTCAGTACAGTTCGGGATCTACGCGGTTTCCGAAAGGCGTCATGGTGACGCACAAAAACCTCATGACCAACTGTGCGGCCATGAACAGCTTTGGCGTTGGCAACTCCGACAATGAGCGGGCAACATCGTGGCTGCCGTTCTTTCATGACATGGGGCTCGTCGGATTTGTATTGGGCGGCGTAACCAGCCAGTCTTCCATGGATTATCTTGCAACTGAGGATTTTGCGCGGCGGCCGCTCACATGGCTGAAAATCCTAAGTCAGAATGGCGGGACAATGTCCTATTCCCCATCTTTTGGATATGAACTCTGTGCGCGTCGTGTTTCGTCCATGGCGGAGGGCGCGCTCGACATCGATCTATCTTCCTGGCGCGTTGCGGGTATCGGCGGCGAGATGATAAAGCCCAATGTCATGCAGGCATTTGCGGCTGCCTTCAAGCCGTATGGATTTTCTGAGTCGGCGTTTTGTGCAAGTTACGGATTGGCCGAATGCGTCCTGGCTGTCAGTTTTGCAAAAACCGGCCAAGGCATGACCCTTGACCAGGTAGACAAAGACGCTCTCGAAGATCGCAAGGCGGTGCCGGCTCCGCCCAGCGACACTAGCAAAAGCCGCACCTTTGTGGCCTGCGGGGAAATCATTCCCGATCACATCGTGGAAATTCGCGATGACGAAGGGGCGTTGCTCGACGAACGCCAAGTGGGTCACGTTTTCGTAAAAGGCGATAGCGTCATGCTCGGTTACTACAACGATGCCGAAGCAACAGCGGAGTCCATCGTACAGAGGTGGTTGAACACGGGCGATCTCGGCTATTGGATCGGAAAGCAGCTGGTGATTGTCGGACGCGCGAAGGACATGATGATCATCAATGGCCGCAATGTCTGGCCTCAAGACATAGAGTGGACCGTGGAACACATGGACGGCTTACGGTCCGGCGACAGCGCGGCCATACTGCTCAGTGACGTTGAAGGAAACGAAAAGCCGACGGTGTTGGTCCAGTGCCGCGCATCCGACCACGCGGAGCGTGCCCGCATTGCGTCCGAGGTCGTAGCCAGAGTGCAGGATGCTGTCGGCGTTCAATGCGATGTTGTATTGGTACCCGCGCGCAGCCTCCCGAAAACGACGTCCGGGAAGCTGGCACGTGGCCGTGCGAAAACGATGTTCGAGGCGGGAGAAATCACCGGGCTTGAGATAGCCCCGGTGAACTGAGGCCATGAAATCGGCCACGGTTGCTCTCACCGGCGCAAGTGGTTTCATCGGCCGCAAAGTACTGCAGGAATTGGCAGGCAGCGGCCGCCGCGTGCGGGCGTTGACGCGCAAAGCGCCGCCGGCGGACGGTTCCGCACCGCCCGATTTAGTTACCTGGGTGCCCGGCAATTTGTCAAACAATCAGGCATTGGCAGAGCTTGTTGATGGCGTCGATGCGATCGTGCACTGCGCGGGAGCAATCAAAGCGCTCAATCGCGAACAGTTTTTTGAGATCAACGGCGCGGGAACTGCCAACCTTGTCGCGGCGGCAAGGGAACAAAACCGTCAGATCAAATTCGTGCATCTGTCATCTCTTGCGGCGCGCGAACCGCGTCTTTCCAACTATGCAGCCAGCAAAAGACTAAGTGAGCAAGCCGCGCGCGCCGGGCGCGGTAAACTTGACGTTGTCATTCTTCGCCCACCTGCGGTGTATGGACCCGGCGATATGGAGACGCTGCGAATTTTCCGCGCGGCGGTCAACGGATTTGTCCCGGCCCCTTGGAATAAGAACGCGAGAATGTCGCTTGCGCATGTTGGCGATGCGGCGCGCGCGATAATGGCGGCGCTGATGCTGGAGGAGACACCGGATGCGCCGATAGAGTTCGATGACGGTCATGCGCAAGGATACACGTGGCCTGAAATCGCCGCCGCCGCGGGCGCGGCCATAGACGGCACGCCGAAAATTGTCAGAGTGCCATCGCCTTTCCTCTATCTCGCAGGTGCCGCTGGCAGCGCCTTTGGCGCGGTTTCCAGGCGTCCGACGGTGCTGTGCCTGGATAAGGTCCCCGAATTACTGCACCCGGACTGGGTCGCGGGCCGAACGCCGCTACCCGGCTATAACCCCTTGTGGAATATAGAAAAAGGCTTCAAAGACGCCGTTTCCTGGTACGCCTCACGGGGACTGTTAAATAGTAACAGCGAAGTTGATTTGTCATAAATCCGTCATTCCTTCACTATTTTCAATGGCTTGCGAGACTTCGTTGAAATAGCGGATTCGCTTGCCCGGGGTGGGTCACGTGGAACGGTTTTGTGGAAATGGGTGCCAACGACTCTGGTGGAGTGTCGCCGGAAACATTGTCGGCGATTTTTGAAATCATCGGCCCTTTCAACAAAACAGGAACGGAACTCAAACCAGAGACACGGTTCAGCGAAGATCTGAACTTTGATTCCCTGGTGGTTATGGAGTTCATCGCGGAAGTCGAAGATCGCTTCGACATATCCGTTCCGCTCAATATCCTCCCTGATATTGCGACGATTAACGATTTAGCGATCTCGATAGAGAAAATAGTGCGCGAAGACGCGTCCTAAAGAACAAAGAACCATGGGGACAACAAATGGCTGATCTGCTCGACCGTTTTGCGCCGTTGATGGCGCAGCGCGACGCACTCTTCGGCGACGGCGGCGCAAATCCGTTTCAAGTCAAGATGGATGAAGTCCTGTCGCAGACCGAAGCGATGATCGATGGCCGGCGTACGATCCTCGTGGGCACGAACAATTATCTCGGCCTCACATTCGCTCCTGAAGCCTTGAAGGCAGCGCATGATGCGCTGGATGCGTGCGGTACGGGCACGACCGGTAGCCGGGTCGCCAACGGCACCTACGGCGGGCACAAAGAATTGGAAGCCAAGCTGTGCGAATTCTTCGGCACGCAACACGCTATGGTTTTTTCAACCGGCTTTCTTGCAAACGTGGGCATACTTTCAACCTTGATGGGCCCCGAGGACTACATCCTCATGGATGCCGACTGTCATGCCTCCATTTACGATGGTGTGCGGGGCAGCCAGGCTCAAATTATCCGTTTCCGCCACAACGATGCGGCAGACCTCGACAAACGCCTCGCGCGTCTGGCCAGTAAACCAGGTAACAAACTGATCGTCATCGAAGGCATCTACTCGATGCTTGGTGACCGCGCGCCGTTGAAGGACATCGTCGAAGTCAAAAAGAAATACGAAAACGTCTACCTGCTTTCCGACGAAGCGCACTCGCTGGGCGTTCTCGGCAAATTCGGTCGCGGACTTCCCGAAGAAGTCGGCTGTGAGGAAGATGTTGATTTCATCGTCGGCACGTTCTCGAAATCAGTCGGCACGGTCGGTGGCTTCTGCGTTTCCAACCACCCTCAATTTGAAATTTTGCGTTTGGTGTGCCGTGCCTATGTGTTCACGGCGTCGTTGCCGCCGTCCGTTGTGGCGTCGGCCACAGTGAACCTGGATATGTTGAAAAACGGCGGCGCCTTGCGTAAGCGTCTCATGCGTAATGCCAAGAAACTTGAAACCGGGTTGTCGGCCATCGGCCTTAAGGTGGCCAGCGAGGATAGCCCGGTTGTGGCTGTTGTCGCGCCCGATCCGCAGGTCGCATCGGCATTTTGGCGTGGTCTCATCGAGGCAGGCGTTTATGTCAACCTTGCGCTGCCTCCGGCAACGCCGTTCGGGTATTCGCTGCTGCGCGCCAGTTTGTGCGCCGCCCACTCCGAAGAGCAGATCGACGAAGTCATCGCAATTTTCAGCGAAGTGGCGGCCCGTCTTGGTCTAATCGACCCGGCAGGCGAAAAACGCGTAGCGGTCGGCTAAACCATCCAATTCATGCAAGGCGGCCTAACGCAGGCCGCCTTGTTTCAATGTTCTAAAAAACAGTTTTACGCCGGTCAGAAGCGGGCGCTTTCGCTCAGCTTCTGTCAACTCGATCTTTACGCCCGAGTGCCGTTCGATTTTCCAAACGGCGTAATCGAGCCCGCCACTGAAGGTGAATGCGGCTTTCACGAGCCGTAGCGCATTCAGAATCTTGCCCTGAATACGGCGAAGGCGCCAAGCCCACTGCGCGCGTGCGCGCTGCTGCGATGTATAGCTATTTTGATATTTACCGCCGGCGTCGTGGGCTCCCAAAAAGGCCTCGGTGATGGCTGTGTATCTCAATAGGTCGCCATCCACCAATTCGGCAGATTTGCTGTTCCGCTCTGGTCGAAGCTCAGCCCGATACGTCTCTGAAAAGGCACGCACCCAAAGATCTCGCTCCGAAAACGTGTCCGGCAACAATGGAATAATGCGCTCCATCATCGTAGCTGTTGCATTTGCGAGAGCATTTACAACGCGCCGCCGGACTTCGGGGCTCCTTGAATAAATTACGGCCGCAGGTTGGGCGAAGCGCGCCCACAGACTAGATGCAAAGGTCTCCGGACCGGTGCCGTGCAGAAATTGTCCGACGGAAATGACCGCGACCTTCGCGCGCACGATGCGTCCTTCAAAAGGGATCTCGTGATAGTAAACGTTTGGTGGAAGCAGAAACGCAAAGAATGCGGATAATCGATGCAGAAGAGCGTTCGTATAGCTATCGACAAGTACGTAGAAATCCAGCATCAGGCCGATGTCGGTTTTTTGGCGTAGGCACGATCCATAAAACACCACCGCCGCCGTCGCATCGCCATACTCTTGTTTCAGATACTCACAAGCGGCCGATGCCGCCGGAAATACGGAGGCATCCGCTTCTGCTTCGATCGCGGATAAAAGATTTATCATGCTTCCGGTCCCTGCGGCAGCCGGATGAAGCGTAGACGTTTTTCCCCATCAAGGATCAACGTTTCATTGTCTTTTGCCTCAAAGAGTTCGCCGTCCAAAGTGTACGCCCCTGTGAACTTCAGCTTCACGCGATTGGCCGTCCGCACGGTTCGCCCAGGCCCCGGGCCCACGCGTCGGCTCGCGAGACTTCCCACCGCGCGCAAGGTTGGGTAGGGACCGGTCCGCAAACTTAGGTACGTTAGAGGATCTTTCGATGATTCATCCGGCTCCGGCCGAATGCCGAGCAGCAATTGATCCAGCGCCGTGACCACTACGGCGAAGAAACTGCCATGTTCCACGGGATGATCTTCTGCAAACACTTCGATGGATTTATTGTCCCGCCGGGACAGCATGCTACGCCACAGCAGAAGACTTATGGCCGCGGTATGGCTTAAGGCGTTGGGCATCTTGAGCGGATAGATATGGCGTCGGCAGAACAGAATGCCATCGACAACTTCGGCGGCACCGAAAAATGCACCGTAAAGCGGTTCGCGCGCGCCTTCACGATGCAGCCCGAGCACAGGGCGTTCGACCGCGTAGTGCGCGAGCGGCCCTGTTTGTCGAAATTTTAAAAGATGCCGCAAAGAGACCTCGGGCGTACCTGATAGGCTCCACCCAGCGGTTGTCATATTGGTTTTGCCGGCAGGCAGCAAAGCCAGGGCCGGGGGGGTTGCATAGGGCTCATGATTTATGAGGCCTGCGAATACGAGATCGGCGGTTCCGTCGCCACCGTTCACGACAATCGTTTCTGCTCCCATGTCCGCGCATTTCCTAAGCACTTCCGGAATAGCGCCGACGTCTTCCACCAAAAAGTGACCCACGTTCTTTTCGTCCCGGACCAAGGGCTCAATCCAATCGTCCCCACGCAAATTGCGGGTGCTAAAGCGGTTGGTAATTATGGCAAGCGGTTCGCTCACGCGTTGTCCCTTGTTTGTCGCCGGTCGGTGCCCCCCGGTTTGGCTTGTGGCGGCCATAATGTTCCACGGGGCTTTAAAAGACGAGATTCCGGATTTTTATCCACATTCTAACTATTTGAAAAACCTTAACTCTGGCCTTACGAGGGGCTCGTCGCGTAATATCCGGCCTGGACGGCTGCGTCTCGGACCGTTATGGGCGGCGCGCACAACCGGGTAGGACATCACAGGAAACAGCTTACCTCGCCTTATACGGGTTGGAGGCGGCTGGCGGCAAACCAATGATTAAGTCGATCGACCGCTATCTATTGCGACAAATCGCGCCTGTATTGGCGGTCACCCTGTTCATTGCAGCGATCATCCTATGCATGGAGCGCCTGATGCGCTTGCTCGATATTGCCGTCGGCAACGGCGTATCGACCCTCGTTGTGTTTCAGATGCTTTTCTATCTGATCCCGCATTACATCGGTCTTGCGCTTCCTTTGGCCCTTTTTCTGGGTGTGCTTTTGGCGTTCCGGCGCATGTCGCTGCTTTCCGAGCTCGATGCCGTTCATGCATGCGGTATTGGCATTGGCCGCTTTATCCGATCCGCGATTGCGTTAGGAGCCATTCTCATGGCCGTCAATCTAGCGCTGACGGGCTACATCCAACCTTACACGCGCTACGCTTTCCGCGTGATCGAGTTCAATATCACTTCCGGTGTTATCGAACAGGGTATTGGCGAAGGCGTGTTTATGGAATTACCCAATGGCTACACGCTGCGTGTGGAACAGTCGCGCGGCGCGGGCCGTGAGCTTTATGGCGTGTTTGCGCATCGGCAAGAGGACAGCGGTCACATTGCGACGCTTGCGGCCAAGCGGGGCGAGTTGTTGCCGGGATCTCTCGACGGGACGGTATCCTTGCGTCTTTACGACGGCAGCATCTCTGAATGGAACCCGGACACCAAGCGCACCAAAACGATTCAATTCGGTGTCTATGACTGGCCGCTGAACCTCACGGATCTCGTGCGGTTCCGTGCGCGCGGCGGCGACGAGCGCGAGTTAACTATCCTGGAACTGTTTCGGGGCTACAGGGATAATTTGCTGGCCGGCCGCGGCGACATGACAACTGCGCCGCCTGAGCCTCAAGGCGGAGCAAATACCGGCCCCGAAGATCTGGTTGCGCCGTCCGCCGTTGCGTCTGAGTTTCATTTTCGCGTGGTGTTCTCGCTCTCGATGTTGTTTTTGCCGCTTCTTGCGGCGCCTTTCGGAATCATGGCGCACCGCTCGAGTAAATCCTTTGGTCTCGTCGTCGGCATCTTGATGCTCGTGAGCTACCATAAGGTACTCGAGTTCACGGAAGCCTATGCCCACAACACTGGCGCCCCCGCCGGTGTATTGTTGTGGACCATTTTCGGATTGTTTGCAGCCGGTACGACATACCTATTTATGCGCACAGGCTTGCAGGCCGGCGCGCCGCCGGTTCAGCGACTGGAGGCGAAATGGAGCGCTTTGGTGGACGGTGTTGTGTCCATATTTCGCCCCAAACGGCCCAATAAACCGGCCCGCGCCTGACTCGGTACCTTAAGCCATGATCCTATCCCGATACCTGATGAAGGCGTTTCTTGTGCGTTTTGTCGCGCTCCTCATCGGCCTCGTCCTGTTTCTGCAGACACTGGATCTTCTCGCGACCGCCAACGAGGTGTTGGCCGGTGGCGGCGCGCCGGTCGAAACCCTTTTGCGCTACGTCATGCTCCGCATGCCGTCATTGATTGAAACTGTTGCGCCTTTGGCAGGCTTGCTCGGGGCCCTCACAGCTTTGGTGGTGATGGCCATGAACAGCGAGATTTTGGCGATGCGTGCGGCTGGCCGGTCCGTTCTCAGTTTGATGGGCGGTCTTGTCGGCGTTGGCCTAGCGCTCTCCATATCGCTGTTCACGTTTTCAGAGTTCGTTGTGGTGCGCGCCAACGCCGAACTCGAGGAGTGGAGCAATACCGGATACGGTGCCGGCGCTGAGGTTGCAGACGGCGAAGACAGCTGGGTCATGGAGGGAGACACCATCATCCGCGTGGGCCATGTATTGCGCGACGGAACGGTTCTCCAGGATGTGCGCCTGTTTCAACAAGACGATGCCAGCAGCGTAACCAATATCTACAGTATTCGCCTTGCCATCTGGGAGAACGGGCAGTGGAATACGGTTGAAATGGAACAGGTTGGTGGCAGCGATATAAACGAAGCGCCGCCGGCATGGAATACGCAGCTCAAGCCGGAACATTTTGTACGTTTCGCGAACCACCCCAATGAATTGTCTTTGAACGCGCTTCAGCAATACATCGGAAACGTCGCGATCGGATCGCGACCGGTTTATTTCTACGATACGTGGCTGCAACAGAAAATCGCGGGCCCGATTGTGCTGGCGCTGATGCCGCTGCTCGCCGGCATCGCGGCGTTTGCGCATCACCGTCAAGGCAGCTCGGTCATGACCATTGTCACGGGCATCAGTATCGGATTTGCGTTCATCGTGGTGGATAACATTCTGATCGCCATGGGCCAGTTTGGCTCGCTACCGCCGCTGCTGGCGGCGTGGGTTCCGGTGGCGTTGTTCGGCACAATCGGCATTTGGATTATCTTTAACTTCGAACACACTGGCGTCCGGACTTAGGCGGACCTATATAACGGTCACACGTGGTGTGCCGTAAAAGGGGTAAGTAAACGGTGGCTGTTTCAGCACCCAAAATTGGTTTCTGGAGCGATCGGGAGTATCACCTCGATCGGATGAATCTGGCTGATCTTTCGGCGGCGTATTTTCAGTACTATGCCATTGCGGCGTATATCGTGATCGCGCTGATCTCCGGCGGGGTCGCTTTAACGGCCGTGCTGCAAGGCGCGGTCAGTGTTGTTCCGGTTTTGGCGGCCGTCGTTGCAACCTTCTTCATATATCCTGTCGTTTGGTACGTGCTACACCGTTACATATTGCACAGCCGTTGGATGTGGAAATCGCCGCTCACCGCCGGCACCTGGAAACGCATTCACTACGATCACCATAGCGATCCCAACAATCTGAAAGTTTTGTTCGGCGCTTTGTACACAACATTGCCGACGGTCGCGTTGGCGACGGTTCCAGTGGGCTATGCATTGGCGGGCTGGATCGGCGCGCTCGCTGCGCTTTGCACCGGCGTCATACAAACCTGTGTTTACGAATACTTTCACTGCATTCAGCACTTGGGATACTTGCCGAAGTGGGATTGGGTTCGGAACATGAAGAAATTTCACATGGCTCACCACTTCCACAACGAAACGGGCAATTTCGGCATTACCAATTTGTGGTGGGATAAGGTGCTCGGCACGTTTTATGAAGGCGCCAAGGACCGCCCGAAATCGCCGACGGTTTTCAACCTTGGTTATGACGAAGAGGTCGCTAAAACATATCCTTACGTTGCGCGCCTCACACCGAATTGGCCCTATAACACCAATCCCGTGCATCGTAAGCGCGAGCAGGCCGCGGCGAATTCGCCGTCCGGCTCTTAAGGCGCGTTCATGGGCGGAGCCAATATTCGCCGCGTGGCTTCGGGCGCTGACTTTGAACGGTTTTTCGACGCACCGCATGTCCTACAGGGTCACGATCCCTACTGGATCGCTCCTATTCGTCTAATGGAGCGGGATCGGCTGAACCCCAAAAAGAACCCCTGGTTTGCCCACGGTGACGCGACCTTTTTTGTTGCTGAGCGAGATGGAAAGGTTGTTGGGCGCATTTCCGCTCAAGTGGACCACAGCCACATTAAGCTTCGTAACGATGCGACCGGTTTTTTCGGTTTTTTTGAATGCGAAGAGGACCAGGACACCGCGAATGCGTTGTTCGCGGCCGCAACGGCATGGCTAAAAGAAAAGGGCATGACGCGCTGCCTTGGCCCTTTCAGCATCAACATCAACGACGAGTCCGGCCTGCTCGTGGAGGGATTCAATTGTCCACCACGCATGCTCATGGGCCATGCACAGCCCTATTACGGCGGTTTGGTGGAAGGGGCGGGATTCGCAAAGTCCATCGATATGTTTGCTTTCCTTACGCCGATGGATACTGGGCTTCCCTTCAAACAGATCAAGTGGCTGAAACGCGCGCTGGATCGAGATAGCCGTCTTGGCGTTCGGTCCCTCGATACGAGCCGTATCAAAGAAGAAGTTGAAACGATCGTCCGTATTTTCAATGCAGCCTGGGCTGAGAATTGGGGCTTTATTCCGCTCACCGAGGCTGATGTCGCACACATGGCGGCCGAGATGAAACTTATTTTAATCCCTGAGTTGGTGTCGTTCGCCACGGTGGGCGGCGAGCCCAAGGCCATGTGTGTGGCTTTGCCCGATCTCAATGAAATGATCCGCGGGTTGGACGGCAGGCTCTGGCCCACAGGTTGGGCCAAGCTTCTGTGGCGGATATTCACGCGGCGGTCCTACGTTTCAGGCACGCGCGTGCCGTTTATGGGCGTCATGCCGGAATACAAAAACAAGCCCATGGGCTCGGTTCTGGCGCTTCTCACCGTCGGTGCGGTGCGCGACGCCTCTCTCAAGCTGGGCATGCCCGTCTGTGAAATGAGCTGGGTGCTGGAGAACAACACTCAAACCCGCCATTCCATCGAGGGTATCGGCGGGCGGGTTTATAAAACCTATCGCATGTATGAGAAGGGGATCTAATGTTGGGATTGATTCTTCGACTCTTCTTCGCGGTCATGATTCTGACCGGCGTCGTCGTCCTCTTTGCGTTCTCGTTCGTTGCGGCGCTCATCGTCACGCCGATCATTCTGCTTTTGATATACCTCTTTGGTCGGCGCAGCGGCATCCAGGTTTGGACCGTGAGCCAAGGGGGCTACACCCGCCGCGACGGCAGCACGCGGCAGGGACCGGTGATCGATCACGACCCCAACGATTTGCCCGAGAACAAATCCGGCCCGAGAGACGGCAGCGAGTAGCTCTTCGCTATTTCTGTACGAGTCAGGCGGCGCCGTCGGTTTTCACCAGCAATGTGCCGTCCTTATCGCCGCTGAACAGAGCCATGAAAGACTCCGGCAGTGACTTGAAGCCGTCGCGCACGTCTGTCTTGAAGGTGATCTCGCCGGCTTCTTTCCACTTGCGCAGATCGGCGATGGCCTGATCGCGGTCGGCGGCGAAATCGGGCAGTAGAAACCCGCGCATGGTGACCGAATAAACCACCAGGCGCAGCATATTGCGCGGTCCCGGCGCGGGGTTCTCGTCGTCGTAGGCGGAAATAGCGCCGCACAGCACGACGCGGCCGAATTTGGCCATTTGATCCACCACGTCTTGCATGATGGGGCCGCCGACGTTGTCGTAGTAAACATCAACGCCGTCCGGGGCGAGTTCGTGCAGCCGTTCTGTGATGTTGTCGTTCTTGTAATCGATGGCACCGTAAATACCGTATTCGCTGATCAGGCGCTCGCATTTTTCCGGTCCGCCGCTGATACCGATGACTTTGCAGCCCTTGTTCCGGGCGATCTGGATGGCGGTGGAGCCCACCGATCCCGACGCCCCGGAAACAACCACGGTTTCACCATCCTTGATTTCGCCCAGGCGCAGCATGCCGAAATACGCCGTTTGCGCGTTGAAGCCGTACACGCTGATGGCATCGACCGGATCGATCCCATCGGGCAACGGCGGGTCTTGAAGCTGCGCAGCCCGAACGCGGGAGTAATCCTCCCATGAGCAGTTGGAGGTGATTAACGCGCCGACGGGATACTTCGGATTTTCCGATTTTACGACCCGCGCGATGCCAAGCAATCCGCGCACAGTTTTTCCCAGCGGCATCGGCGGCAGATACCCATCACCGAGTCCGGTATCGGCGTGCATACTGACGCGCTGCGAGGGCAGGGGCGCGTAAACGATATTGCGCACAAGAACGTCACCCGCGTTCAAGTTCGCCGCATCGCCCAGCGGCACTTCCTGATACTTGAAATTGTCGACGTCGATACTGTCTTCCGCGTAGCTCGCCAGCAGCCACTGGCGATTGACGGTATCTGAGCCAATAGCGGGCGCGGCCGCGGCGGCGCGGGAAATTATTCTGCTTAGCCCGGCACTTGCTGCAACGGCCCCGACGGCCAGGGTACCCTGCAGCATCGTTCTGCGGTCGGTTTTATCTTGAATTGTCATGGCGCCCTCCCCGTTGCCAAATTCGAAGGCGAAGGGTTGCGCTTTCAAGCGGGGCGGTCAAGTTTGACTTGAGCAGCGGATTATTCACTGCGCCGCCAAAGACTTAACTTCGCGCCTCGACCTCGATGGTTACATGACTGGGGGCCGTGATGTCTGACAGAAGACCTTTATAGTGCGCGGGCGGGCGCGGCGTGTGTGTCACCACGGTGACCATGGCCGCGAGTTGCCCGGGTCCAACCCGCCAAACATGTAAATCGGAAACACGGTTGTCTGCATCGCCTTCAATCGCGTTTCGAACCGCGTCCGCCGTGGAAGGCTCAGCATCCAGAAGCACGCGGCTAGTGGATTTAGCGAGACCCCATGCCCAGCGAACAATAATGATCGCGCCGACAATGCCCATCACCGGGTCAAGCCATGCAACGCCCCATAGGCTTCCGGCTAGCAGCGCGGCAATCGCGAGAACCGATGTCAGCGCGTCCGTCAGCACATGGATATATGCCGCGCGCAAATTATGATCGTGGTCGTGTCCCTCTTCGTGATGATGGTGTCCATCTTTCAAAAGCCACGCACTTGCCAAATTGACGGCTAAGCCCAGCACGGCGACGATCAGCGCTTCGTCGAAAGCGATGGATACGGGGCTAACCAATCGTTCGACGGACTCCACAACCATCAGGCCGGCAACCACGGCCAGGAAAAGCGCACTGGCGAATCCGGCAAGATCGCCCACTTTGCCGGTCCCGAAGGAATACACCCCGCTTTCGGCATGCCGGCGTGCATAAGCGTAGGCGAAAACCGCGATACCCATAGCGGCCGCATGGCTTCCCATGTGCCAGCCGTCTGCGAGAAGCGCCATGGAACCGAATACCGTACCTGCAACGATTTCCGCCGCCATTGTAACAAGGGTAAGGACGAGGACAGCCTGGGTTCGGCGCATGTTTTTGCCGTGGCTGTCCGCCAAGAATTTGTGGGATTTATGCCAATCACTTAGATCGTCATGCATCGGTGCCGCTCCCCATTTCTTAAATATAAGGTGGGAATGCCCGCGCGCCACCCAAGGATTGACGCTTTTCCTTAGTTCTGCCCGAATGGCTGAGTAGTATGGCTCTGTCGCCCAGGAGAAATGGCGAGTATCCGTGGAGGCTTTTATGCGATCTGCCCTGAAAGGTGTGCTTGCGGCGATTTGCGTGATGACTGCGACCGTGGTCATCGCCCAGGACGGATACGAGTTTGTTCCAAAATCCTTCGACGGGATCGGCAAGGCGTATATGGGCCGGGAGATTGCTCAAGTCATGAGCTATCAGGGCGCGCCTTGGCTCGAGCGTCCCAATCGTGAACAGCAGGAACGCACCGACATTCTTGTAAACCTGTTGAATATCAAATCGACGGATTATATCGCCGACATCGGTGCCGGGTCGGGTTACTTCTCATTTCGCATGGCGAAGCTTGCACCTAAGGGCTACGTCTTTGCGGTCGATGTTCAGGAAGAGATGCTTGCCCTTATCAAAGACAAGATCGCGACGGGCGAGGGCGACAATGTCATCCCTGTCCATGGAAGCACCGCTAGCCCAAAGTTGAAAGAGAGCACTATCGATCTCATGCTGCTGGTTGATGTCTATCACGAGTTTTCAATGCCCCGGGAAATGGGACTGGCCATGCTCAAGGCTCTCAAACCGGGTGGGCGCTTGGCGCTGGTTGAATATCGCGCTGAAGATCCGACGGTACCGATCAAAGAGCTTCACAAAATGACCGAGGCGCAAGCGCGCCTGGAAATGGACGCCGTCGGTTTTGAATGGGTCAGCACCGATAGCATGAGCCTGCCCTGGCAACATCTGATGATTTTCAAGAAGCCCGAAAGCATGTAGCGGCATTGACATGCTCCGCGCGCGGGACTACCAAATTCCATAGCGATGGTGCCGAGGCGATCTTGTGGTCGCCAAGGCCAATAGGGAATCCGGTTAATCTCCGGAGCTGCCCCCGCAACTGTAAGCGGCGAGCTGCCTGTCCATCTAAGCCACTGGGATCCTGCAATGGACCTGGGAAGGCGGACCGGCCGCAACGACCCGCAAGTCAGGAGACCTGCCGTCGCGAGCGTCACCTAACCGTTGGACGGGGTGAGCCAATGGTACGGCCAATCTGATCGCGGTGACGCGCGTTTCGCAAACCGCGACGGATTGAGCGCTCTCTATCTTTCACATGTCCATCCGTCAATTGACTCAAGCCGCGCCTCGGTCCCATCGCGGACGCAGGCGCATTGAAGGAGATGGATATGTCCATAAGAGTATCAGTAGCTCTTAAGCGTTCCGCGCTTTTATCGTTTGTATCGTTCGTTTCATTGAGCACCGCTCTTGCGGCGGACGACGCAGCCGTTCTTGATCTAGAAGAAATCATCGTCACGGCAAGTCGCACCGATCAACCTTTAAAATCTGTCGGCAGTGCAATCGATGTGTTTACGGCCGAGGATATTGCCGAGCGGCCGCATTTCGAAGTGTCGAACCTGTTACGGGAAGTTCCCGGGGTATCGGTAAACCGGTCCGGGCAAATGGGCGCGCAAACCCAAGTGCGTCTGCGCGGCGCCGAGGCCAACCATACTCTGGTGCTGATTAACGGCATCGAAGCGGGAGATCCGTTCACGGTCGGCGAGTTCGATTTCGCCAATCTGCTCACTGACGATATCGCACGCATCGAGGTGCTGCGCGGACCGCAAAGCGCATTGTATGGGGCGCAGGCCATTGGCGGCGTGATCAACGTCATCACGACGCAAGGGCAGGGCGCGCCCGTTTACAGTGCGGCGGTAGAAGGCGGCTCTTTCGGCACGTACAAAACATCAGTGTCCGCAAGCGGCGGCGGAGACAGCTATGGACTTGCGGCCTCGGCGGTCTATTTGGACACGGCGGGTTTTTCCCAAGCGATTGGCGGCAGCGAAAAAGACGGCCATCACAATCTGACACTCAACGCCAGCGGTCGCGCGGACATTGGCCGCTCTTTCGATGTATCTATGGCCCTGCGGTACGTCGAGGCATTTGTCGAAAATGACACCCAGGATTTTGGATTCGGCTCCCCTACTCAAGGGCTGGTCATTGATTCCGACGACACGCGAAAATCAAAGGCGTTCTACGGGAAAGCAACAAGCCGCCTCAAAGTGCTCGACGATGCGTGGGAGCACATTGTCTCGGCGGCTTTGACTGATTTCACCGGCAACAACTACGCCGGTGGTGCGTTTTCATTCGGGTCATACGGCCAGAAAATCGATCTGACGTATCAAAGCAATCTTGAAATTGCGCCTGAGGATAGTGCGCTGTCCCATACCCTAACCGGGTTAGTTCAGTTCAAGGACGAGACGTTTGAGAACAAGAGCGGCTTTCCCGGCCCGCAAAACCAGAGAAAATCCACGCAAGATGTAGGCTACGTTGCCGAGTACCGGTTGGGCATAGATGATCAGGTGTATTTGTCGGGGGCACTGCGTTACGACGACAACGATCTTTTCAAGAACGAAACCACCTACCGGGCTTCCGTTGCATGGCAAGTCCCAGAGACGGGCCTCAAATTGCGGGCCAGCTACGGTACGGGTGTCGCCAAGCCGGGATTCTTTGAGCTTTTCGGATTCGATCCGACCAGCTTTGTTGGAAATCCAAATCTTCAGCCGGAGAAGTCGGAAGGCTGGGACATTAGCGCGGACTATGTATTCGCCAGCAACCGGGCTTCTATTTCTGCAACCTATTTTTCTGCGGATCTGACCGACGAGATCTTTACCGACTTCAGCGTCTTTCCGTTTACGGTGCGCAACCAGGCGGGCAAGAGCACGCGTGAGGGCGTGGAACTTTCGTTGAAGTTTGCGCCCACCGACAATTTGAGGGCCTCTGGAAGCTATACATATACGTCGGCGAAGGACGACGCGGGTGTGCAAGAGGTCCGGCGCCCAAAACACGTCGCCAGTTTATCGGGGTTCTACACGTTTTTGGATGGCCGGGCGGACATCGGGCTAAGTCTCGATTATAACGGCAAGAGCACCGATGTGGTGTTCACGCCCGCCATACCGTCAGGCGTTTCGACATTGGATGACTATGTGTTGGCGACGGTTCATGCATCCTATGACGTGACAGATAGGATCGAGGCATTCGGGCGCATCGAGAACCTGTTCGATGAAACGTACCAGGAGATATATTCGTATAACTCCATGGGGATCGGCGCTTACGCGGGTCTGCGCATAAAATTTGGAGGATAGGCGGGCACAATGCGAGCATGGGCACGAGGCGCATTTTGTTTTCTGCTGACCGCAGCTGTTCCTGCGGTTGCGGACGGGCCGCAGCGCGTTGTGTCCATGAATTTGTGTGCCGACCAGATGGCATTGCTGTTGGTGGGTCCCGAACGGATTGCATCTGTTAGTTTTCTCGGTGCGGACCCGGCCGAGTCTCCGCTTGCGCATATGACTGATGGTATTGCGGTCAATCATGGCTTGGCGGAGGAGGTGATTGCTGCGCAACCGGACCTCGTTCTCGCTGGGCGCTACACCACAAGTTTTGCCAAGGCCATGCTAAAACGTCTTGGATACAACGTGGTGGAAGTGGGGAGCCCGGACACCATCGCGGGTATTCACGAGACGTTTGCCGAAGTGGGCAGCGTTCTTGGTGTCCCCGAACGTGCGGCGGCTTTGTTGGAGGACATGGATAGGCGGCTCGGCGCCGTTTCGCAAATGATGGCGGGCCGTCCATCGCGCTCCGCTATTGTTTACGATGCCAACGGGTTCACGGTCGGCCGCCCGGGTTTGGCCGACGAGGTGATGACCCTCGCGGGTCTCGACAATAAAGCACCGGAACTCGGTATCGGCGCCTACGGTCAGGTGCCGCTTGAAAGTGTTTTGACGGTTCAACCCGATATTATTGTGCGTCTTGTGTATCGCCCTGATGCGCCGTCCATTGCGAGCGAAGCCATGCGGCACCCGGCGTTAAAAATTATGTTCGACGACAGGCCGCCCTTGTCGGTGCCTGGACAGCTCTTCACGTGCGGCACGCCGCTCATCGCTGCGGCTGCCGAAGCCATGGCGAACGCTCTCGTTGAAAGCGGCGTGCCCTGATGTATGCCATGAACGATAGTGTGTTGAGCGGGCCACATAAGACCAATCGCGAGGTCAAACCATCAGTGCTGGTCCTTGCGCTGCTTTTTCTTCTCGCCGCCCTTACCGTTACCTCCCTATTGATCGGACGGGGCGCTTCGACCGGCGGATTAGGCGATCTTCTAAATTTATGGCGCGAAGACCCGGAAACCGCGCGGCTCATTTTTAGTCAAGTTCGGCTCCCACGTACGCTTTTGGCTTTGTTGGTTGGTGCGTCACTCGGTCTGTCCGGCGCTGTGCTGCAGGGTTTGCTGCGCAATCCACTGGCAGAGCCCGCGCTGCTCGGTGCCTCAAGTTCCGCCGCGCTCGGCGCTGTGGCGGTGTTTTATTTTGGCGTCGGCGGCATGTCCTATTTTCTTCCGTTCGGAGGCATGGCGGGTACGCTGCTGGCCACTGCGGTATTGTTGATTCTAGGCGGCCGCTCGCAGGATACCTTGACGCTGATTCTCGCAGGCGTTGCCATCAACAGCCTTACCGCCGCTCTCACATCGCTCGCTCTGAATATTGCACCAAGTCCTTACGCCGCGCTTGAGATCGTTTTTTGGATTCTTGGCTCGTTCGCCGACCGCACCCTCGACCACGTCTATATGGCGACGCCGCTTATGATCGCCGGCTGGCTTTTTTTGTTGTCAACCCGGCGCGCTTTGGAAGCCTTGACGCTGGGTGAAGATACAGCGGCGACCATGGGCTTCAACATGATCGCGGTGAAGCTGCGCGCCATCCTCGGCACCGCCTTTTGTGTTGGCGCCGCCGTCGCTGTCACGGGTGTGATCAGCTTTGTCGGCTTGGTCGTGCCTCATGTGCTTCGCCCTTTAGTCGGATATCAGCCGGGCCGATTGCTCATTCCGAGTATGCTTGGCGGCGCGGCCCTTATGCTGGGCGCGGACATTGGCGTGCGTGCCATCTCTACTGCTCTTGAGCTCAAGGTCGGCGTCGTCACCGCCCTCATTGGTGCGCCCTTTTTCCTTCATCTACTTCTGGTTCTGCGGCGGACGCGGCCATGAGCGAATCACCGCCCACAAAGCTGGAAATCAAAAACGCGTCCGTGCGCTACGATGGTGCCGCAGTGGTCTCGGATGTATCGCTGATGTTATCGCCCGGGCCGCTTGTGGGTTTGATTGGCGCCAATGGCGCGGGAAAAACCACACTGCTGCGCGCTGCCGCCGGACTTACTTCTGTATCCGGCGGGAATGTTTTCATGGAAAACAAACCGATCAGCGAATGGCTCCGCGCCGAGCGAGCGAAGGCGCTTGGTTATTTGGCGCAAGACCGCTCCGTGTTGTGGCCGCTTACTGTTGCCAGGCTGGTGGCCCTTGGCCGTCTTCCGCACCTCGGCCCGTGGGACGCGCCGAGTGCGGCGGATGCGTCGATCATTGAGCAGGCCCTGACCGATACCGACGTTCTACACCTCGCCGAGAGATCCGTTACAAACCTCTCGGGAGGCGAGCTGACACGCGTTCTGATTGCGCGGCTCCTCGCGGGCACCCCCTCAATTTTATTGGCGGACGAGCCGGTCTCGGGCCTTGACCCTGCGCACAGGCTGCAGGTCCTTGAGATTCTGCGCCGACTTGCGCACCAGCAGCGCACAGTCGTTGTGGTTATGCATGACCTCACGTTGGCTGCGCGCTACTGCGATAGACTGATTTTAATGTCGGAAGGCCGTATTGTGGCCGACGGTACGCCGCGCGAGGTACTGACTGAGCAAACGCTCTCTCGTTATTATGGCGTGACAGCAACAATCGCCGAGCAAAACGGCGAGTTCATGGTCGTTCCGTGGGGTTTGGAGGCCTAAAAGCATCGATTTAGGCGGGTGGTCGTCCGCAACAAATCTTCACCGCGTGTCTGATAGCGACGTGTTGGTAAATCGAAGCGTCGCGATTGTTCCGCGGTCAAGCGTACTATCGATCACCAGTTTTCCGCCCAGCAGATCCATATATCGTTTGCAGATCGACAGTCCCAACCCCGTGCCTTGGCCCGATTGAGAAATCGCTGGGTTGCCTTGCAAGAACGGCTCGCCCAGGCGGCGCAAAATAGCGGGTTCAATGCCGGGGCCGTTGTCCGCCACCGAAACATTCAAGGAGTCTCCTTGAGCATAGGATGCTGTGACTTCGATTTTACCGTTGGCCGGCGAAAACTTAACGGCGTTTGAGAGTAAGTTGATCAGAACTTGGCGGATGAAACGCTCATCTCCTAAAACGCCCGGCAACCCCGTCATGTCGCCGATTTGTATTCTGATGTTTTTGCGTTTCGCTACACCGTCGATAAAAGCGACCGCGCCTTCAACGGCTTTGCGCATGTCCACGGTTTGCTTTTGCAGTGGCTGCGCGCCCGATTCTACCTTCGCCATATCTAAAATATCATTGACGATGTTCAGCAGATGTTCCCCCGAACGGTGAATGTGATCAGCGTAGGATATGTAGGCGGGTGAAACATCCTCGCCCAAAACCTTGTTCTTTATAATTTCCGAAAAGCCCATAATCGCATTTAAGGGTGTGCGGAACTCATGGCTCATATGAGCTAAAAACCGGCTTTTGGCGTCATTCGCCTCTTCGGCGGCGGCTTTCGCCTTGCGTAAATCGTTTTCATTTTCTTCCGCGTGGCGAAGCTGATCGAAAATAATGAATGCGAAGGCGATCATGGCCAAAACAACCCCGGGAACCGCGATGACGACGACGTTTCTCAGATTTTCCCAGCTCGTAAGAAAATCTTCCGCGTCCAGAACAACTGAAATGAACAAAGGCGCGTTCGCCAAGTGACACTGAACGGCAATCTCCCCGGCTGTCCAGGGCTCCACAATTTCCATCGTTTTGTCAGGCGCTTGGGCGAGCTGTGCGGACCGTTGGGCTGCAATCTGGCTTTTGCTGCCGATGTTGCCCGATATGTTGTTGTTTGCCGCGATGAGTGTGCCGGCCTCATCCCACATGGCGATGCGTGCCCGGGCACCAACATCCAACGTACCGTAAAAGTCTCCAAATTTGGAAACGTCGATAACTCCGAACACATTTCCAAGCGGCACCCCATCAGCGCCAACGATATCCATACCCACCGGCAAGAGCCACTTTCCGGCGGCGATCCCTTGACCGGTGTTGTTGTATAATTCGCCGACGAAAAGCCCATTGCCGATATCTGTTCTGGAATCCCGCGACACGCCCGAAAGTATCCCGAACGAGTTGGACAATGGGAATGTGCGTGCGCCTGCGACTCCCCGCTGATTTTCGTCGCGGATGACGAACGTCATGACCTGAGGTATGCGCGCCAGCTTACTTGCCATAAGTTCGTGCAAGAGGCGTGCGTTCACTTCGCCGTGCTCGCGTTCGTGGATATAGACGTCGGCTATTCCTTCCAAAACCCTAAAGGTTTCGTTGAATGTTTGCTCAGCCTGGGAGCCGATGGTTTTTGCAGTTGTCCGGGCATTTCGAAGTGCGGAATCTACTGAGGAGTCGTATTGCAATGTCAGATGCAGCCCCGCTCCAAAGAACATGACGACTACAAATGCGGCGATCATAATGACGGTAATTGTTCGCAAGCGCCGTAGAGAGGGCCTGTGCGATATTTCTGACTGCCGCGGGGCGACTGGAGTTGTCACAGCCAAGAAACCTTAATGGGTAAAGCGGCAAGAAGCAGAGATGCTAACTGTGTTTCGCCGAGTACTGCTCGAGTGCGCACTGTACCATGTTCCTAGGCTTGATCTGCAGATTTCGGCGCATGCTTGTTGATAGCCATCTTCAAGGCTTTGAAAAGCGCCTGACCGGTTTGGCCACCGTCGCCCTCGATTTTGTCCCTCAAGACGGCGCGCATGGTATCTATATGCGCCTTTACAATCTCAAGGCCCGAATCATCCTCGCGGCATGGCGGTTTGGTCACTTCATAAAGTGATTTTCCAAACACGGTAATAAGAGGATAGCCGAATGTACCGCCCTGTCCGCGCAACTCGTGGGCGATGAGATTTATTTCCTCGAAGTTTTCTGTGCGCGCTTCTCCAAAAACCTATTTGGCTTGGGCGACTTGGTGTGAAAGTTTGTCCAAGTATTCCTTGGCCCAGCCCAGAAAGCCCTCGGCCTCGCGCTGGAGTTGCGGCTCCGCTGTTGCCAACACTTCATCGGGCAGGACAAACGGCTGGCGCTGGGCGTTGGATCCCATTTTTTGTTTCAAATAATTTGGTAGTTTGAACAGCCAGACGTCGCTGGGCGCGG
>CAYYXR010000007.1:0-77781 GCA_964475755.1 uncultured Rhodobacterales bacterium | reverse complement strand
AACGCATGCCGATTACGATGATCGCCTTTGCAATCGGTGCGCTCGGCATGATCGGCGTACCGCCAACAGCCGGATTTTTAGGCAAGTGGTATATTTTGTCGTCGGCGATGGAGACGGTGGACGTTTTTGTCCTGCTCGTGATCTTCGCTTCGACTCTCCTGAACACAGCTTACTTCATCCCTATTGTCTATAATGCCTTCGCCAAAAAGGAAGATGTGCCGCCGCATCACGAGCACGGCGAAGCGCCCTGGCCGGTGGTGCTGGCATTGAGCCTGACGGCCACTGGGTCGGTCGCGCTGTTTTTCTTTCCTGATGTGCCGCTGGCGTTGGCGCAACAATTGGTGGGACGCTGACTATGCAAGACCGCTCGCATTGGCTCGACAGACCGGGACTAGCGCGCAAACTTTGGATTGCGTTCGCCGTCATATTGTTGGCGCTTGTCGTCGCTGAAATGTTTATCACCCATTCCCATAGCGGCGTGATGGGATCGTTGGGCTTCCATGCATGGTTCGGCTTGCTGGTGGGGGGTGTGAGCATTGCGCTTTCCAAAGTTTGGAAAGCCGCATTCAAGCGGAAGGACACATATTATGACTAGTGTCCTGCAGCACCCTGCACTTATCCTCATTCTTGCCGGTATTTTGTTGCCGTTCCTGCGGGGCGGCGCGCGCGGCGCCGTGATGCTGGCCGCCCCTGTGATTGCCCTTGCCCTCGTCTGGATACTGCCGGGCGGTGTGTCATTGGCCGTGCCCTTCTTCGGCATGGACCTCGAGCCCATTAAGGCCGACAAGATGAGCCGCCTGTTCGGCACGGTCTTCACCATCATGGGCTTTGCCGGCGGGCTTTACGCGCTGACCCAGGAAAAAGTTCAAGAACTAACAGCGGCATACATCTATATGGGCTTTTCGCTGGGCGTGGTGTTCGCGGGCGATTTGATCACCGTGTTTGTGTTTTGGGAATTGATGGCGCTTGCTTCGGTGATGGTCATTTTCTCTAGCGAAACGGAAAGCGCCCGCCGCGCCGGCATGCGTTATCTGCTCGTCCACCTCCTCGGCGGTGTCATTTTGATGGCGGGCATCGCCGGTGAAGTCACCGCGACCGGAGACGTCGGATTCCGCTCGATGCTGCCGGATACCTTACCGCGGGCGCTGATCTTGTTCGGGTTCCTGCTCAACACCGGCGCGCCGCCCTTTTCCAGCTGGGTGCCGGATTCGTATCCGGAAGCCTCTTACAGCGGCATGGTTTTCCTTTCGGCTTTCACCACCAAGACCGCCGTCTATGTGCTCGCGCGCGGATTTCCAGGGGCGGAGATTCTGATCTTCGTCGGCCTGTTTATGATTTTCTATGGAATCATATACGGTCTTTGCGAAAACAACGCCCGCAAGATGCTGGGCTATAGCATTGTCAATCAGGTGGGCTTCATGGTCACCGGTATCGGCATCGGCACCGATCTGGCTGTCAACGGCGCCGTCGCACACGCCTTTGCACATATCATCTACAAGGCCCTGCTGATCATGTCCGTGGGTTCGGTGTTCCTGATGACCGGCAAACGCAAGTTCACCGAATACGGCGGGCTCGCCCGGACCATGCCTTTGACGACCATATGCTGCATCATCGGCGGCCTATCGATCTCCGCGTTTCCACTAACGTCCGGGTTTGTCGCCAAGGCGATGATGTCCGAGGCCGCGTTACATGAACACCTGACCTGGGTGTGGTATTTGCTGGCGGCCGGTACGGCCGGTGTGTTTTTGGACGTGGGCATTAAGCTTCAATACTTCGTGTTCTTCGGAAAAGATTCCGGTTTACGTCCGCCCGAGCCGCCGTTGCACATGCGTCTGGCGATGGTTCTTTTCGCCATTCTGTGCGTTGCCATTGGAGTTCTGCCGGGTGTGTTTTACCAACTGCTGCCCTACGCTCAGGATTATCAGCCTTACACCGGCGCTCACGTGATCGGACAAGCCCAATTGCTCCTGTTCTCCGGTCTCGCCTTTTTCCTGTGGCTCAGGTTCAAGGGCTGGCAGTTAGTTGAAGCCCTGACCCTTGATTTGGACTGGTTCTATCGGGTCTGGGGAAAAGGAATGGCGCGGGAGTTGGTCGTAAACGCAGGACTAGCCCGGGACAGCATCATTCAGGACTTTTTGAACGGAGCCCGCGCAACCATCAACGCGGTGCGCCATTTCCATGGCCCCTCCGGCGTGCTTGCGCGCAGCCACCCCACAGGGCGGATGGTGTTTTGGGCGGTCGCGATGTTGGCGGCGTATCTGCTGCTGGATTACCTGCTGACATAAAATAATTCTGCGAAGCGCTCGCAAAAAACCCAACAAAATCAGTATGCGATTGACGCACGTCAATGCGTTCAGCGCCACCTAGTGAAAGACTCCATCGTACATTTATTGATGGAGGAACACATGTCACCGGGAGAAATGGCATACCTGGCTTTGGTGCTCACCGCAGTTATCGGATTTGCGGCATCTGTTGGGTTCGTGACCTGGTGGTCCCGTCGCTCGCATTGAGTTTGAATTCCTAGACTCTGACTTTCCATAGCCATCCCTTTCCACTCCGGATGGCAAAAAGAGAAGAGCGGTGCCCTCACACCGCTCTTCATTTTTTTCAACGAAATCTATTTTTTAACTGCCCATGTTCTGGATGGCATCCAGGACAAGCCCGGTTCCAATCGCGAGCAGAAGAATGTCATTGTCGACCCGCACATAACGGTAGCCGCGGGGCGGCGGACCGAGACGCACAATCACGTCGCGCGGGAGTTCATAATAGACAACGGTAGACGGCAGCCGTTCGCCAAGACGCCATTGCTTGGCGTGTCCCGGCGGACGGCAACCATTGCCTTTCTTGGCTAAGCCCGGCGGACAATGGCCGCGACTAAACCGAGGCTCATAATACTCGCGTACAACGACTCTGTCCGAGCGGCTGAAATGCGGCCAAACGTCAGCGTAAATCTCTCCGTTCTTGCCGCCTTGCACGCGATGGGGTGGATCGGCGAGCGATGAACCGCTCGTCGCTGCAAGCAATGTACCTGCCAGTATCACACCAAACTTGGTCTTCATCACGATTGCCTCCATAACAATGTGCAACGTGAGAATCCTGGAACCGTGAAATGGCGTACTGATGGCCGCAATAAGGCATATTGCGGCCACAATTTAACAAGGACGGTTGCAATAATTCATGTCATTACAGCCTATTGGCGAAGTCCCTGAATGAGAGCGATACAAGCTTGAAGATTTTTGTGGATGCGGACGCTTGTCCGGTGAAAGAAGAAACACTACGTGTCGCCGACCGGCATGGCATTGCAATGAGTTTGGTCAGTAACACATGGATGCGCGGACCTGATCATCCTCTGGTGGAGCGCATCACTGTCGCCGAAGGTCCGGACGCAGCCGACGACTGGATCGCCGAACGCGCATCCAAAGGCGATATCGTCATCACGGCCGACATCCCTCTTGCAGCACGCTGTGTTGAGAAAGGGGCCAAGGTACTCCGTCCGAACGGCAAACCATTGACGCAGGATGCCATCGGCATGGCTGTGGCCGTGCGCGATCTATCCGCTCACTTGCGCGAAACGGGCGAGATCACCGGGGGGCCGGCACCCTTCACCAAACAGGACCGCTCGCGCTTTCTGGACGTTCTGGAGACAACTGTTCAAGCGGCTAAACGCGGAAAGTGATTGACGGCACCCCCATAAGCGCGTACTGAGCGCGCGCCCGCCTGATGCGGGCAACATCTCGCGATACGCGCGCAGGTGCCCGCTCCGGCCTCAGGCCGCATGGCACCGTCTCCTGAGAAGTTTCATTCTCCCTCCCGTCGGTTGCGTGCCCACCGGGTTACAGCGGGCCGAACTCTGTCCATGCCGCCCTGGCGTTATCGCCGGTGGGCGCAAGGCTGTGCGAGCGCACCTGCGATTTATTGAAAGCTACAAAAACATATGACGACTTTTTCCGAGCTTGGATTGAACGACTCACTCCTGAAAGCGATTACGGCCGAGGGCTATACAACGCCGACTCCGATCCAAACCCAAGCGATCCCTTTCCTGCTCCAGGGCCGCGATGTGCTGGGCATCGCCCAGACCGGCACCGGCAAAACAGCGGCGTTTGCGCTGCCCATCCTGCAACGGCTCTCCGAGAAGAAGCGCCGCGCTCTGCCCAAAGGTGCCCGCGCCCTGATCCTGACGCCCACCCGTGAATTAGCCCTTCAGATCGATGAGGGCTTCAAGGCCTACGGCCGTCACTTCGGCATGAAACGTACCGTGATTTTCGGCGGCGTCGGGCAGAGACCCCAAGTGAACGCCATGCGTAACGGCACCGACATTCTGGTGGCCACGCCCGGGCGGTTGCTCGACCTGATGAATCAGAACCATGTGGATCTGCGTTCGGTCGAGATTTTGGTGCTCGATGAAGCCGACAGGATGCTGGACATGGGCTTCATCCGCGATGTGAAGACCATCACGTCAAAAGTACCTGCAGAACGACAGACCTTGCTGTTCTCAGCCACCATGCCGGGCTCGATCATATCCTTGGCAAAAGACCTGCTGAAGGATTTTGAGCGCGTGGAGATCACGCCGCAGTCGACCACTGTGGAGCGCATAGCCCAGCGGGTCATGCATGTCGCCCAGCACGACAAACGCCAGCTCCTTGCCGATCTGTTGAATGATAGTGCCATCACGCGCGCCATTGTGTTCACCCGTACCAAGCATGGTGCGAACCGGCTTTCTGAGCAGCTCCAGAAAGGCGGTGTTGCGGCGGACGCCATTCACGGCAATAAATCGCAGACCGCACGTCAGAAAAGCCTCGCGGCTTTCAAGACTGGTAAAGTACGCGTGCTTGTCGCCACGGACATCGCCGCGCGCGGCATCGACGTGGACAACATCTCCCACGTCATCAATTACGAACTGCCGTTGGAGCCGGAAAGCTATGTGCATCGCATTGGCCGGACGGCACGCGCGGGCACCGAAGGCATCGCCCTGTCCTTCTGCGATTCCAGTGAACGAGGTCAGCTTCGCGCTATTGAGCGTGCGATCCGCCAATCCATTCCCGTAGACGTGGCTCACGCCTACCATGCGCAATTCTCTGTCAACCAAGGCGACGCACAGCGCCCGACCGGGCGTCCGCAGAGAAAACGCTCGGGCAAGCCGCATCATCACCGCAGGAAACGCCCGAATAACGCAAAAAAACAGCGCGCGGCCTAGCTTCCGGCCGGTTGACCGGAAGCGGCCATCGCCTGATACTGAAATCGTCCAAGGGGTGCCCCAATGAGGGGGCTGAGAGGCCGCTGCGCAACGTCCTGGGAGGGCCGAGACAGCGGTAAACCCTTAGAACCTGATCCGGGTGATACCGGCGTAGGGATGGAATAGCCGTTCGATAAGCTCTCATCCTGAGCACGATACCCCGGATCTCCGGACGCCAATGCCGTCATAGGAGATCCATGATGAATATTATTTCCCGCCCGCAAGACCTGAAGGTCACCTCCGGACCGTTGCCCGCCTCCAAAAAGATTTATGTGCCGGGCAGGCAGCACAGCGATATCCGCGTGCCCATGCGCGAAATTGCGGTCGATCCTTCAGCCAACGAACCGCCAGTGCGTGTCTATGACACGTCCGGACCGTATTCAGATCCAAATGTGCAAACCGACATTCAGGTGGGCCTGAAACCGATCCGTACGCCTTGGATTCTGGCGCGCGGTGACGTGGAGGAAGTCGAAGGCCGCGAAGTCCGCCCGGAGGACAATGGACTGAAAACAGGTCAAGCCAGCGACGTACCGGTGTTCGACCGCGCGGGACGCAAACCCTTGCGCGGAAAGCCGGGCCAGGCTGTGACCCAGCTTGCCTATGCCCGCGCAGGCATCATCACACCGGAGATGGAATACATCGCGGTTCGTGAAAACCTGGGCCGCGAAGAGGCTTTGAAGAAAGCACGCGACGGCGAAAGCTTCGGCGCCGCTATTCCCGATCACGTCTCGCCTGAATTTGTGCGCGACGAAGTAGCACGCGGCCGCGCCATCATCCCCGCCAACATCAACCACCCGGAATCAGAGCCGATGATCATCGGCCGGAATTTCCTGGTGAAGATCAACGCCAACATCGGCAACTCTGCCGTCACGTCCTCCGTGGCCGAGGAAGTCGAGAAGATGGTGTGGTCGATCCGCTGGGGCGGCGACACGGTCATGGACCTGTCCACGGGCCGCAATATCCACACCATCCGCGAATGGATCATCCGCAATTCGCCGGTGCCCATCGGCACCGTGCCGATCTATCAGGCGCTGGAAAAGGTCGGCGGCGTCGCCGAGGACCTGACTTGGGAGTTGTTCCGCGACACATTGATCGAACAAGCGGAACAGGGCGTGGATTACTTCACCATTCACGCCGGCGTGCGCCTGCCGTACGTACCACTGACTGCGAAACGGACCACCGGCATCGTCAGCCGCGGCGGCTCGATCATGGCCAAGTGGTGCCTCGCCCATCACAAGGAAAGTTTCCTCTACACCAACTTCGAGGAAATCTGCGAGATCATGAAAGCCTATGACATTTCATTCTCGCTGGGCGACGGACTGCGTCCCGGCTCCATCGCCGATGCCAACGACGAAGCCCAATTCGCCGAGTTGGAAACCCTGGGTGAGTTGACCCAGGTGGCCTGGAAGCACGATGTGCAGACGATGATCGAGGGCCCGGGCCATGTGCCCATGCACAAGATCAAGGAGAACATGGACAAGCAGCTTAAGGAATGCGGCGAAGCTCCTTTCTATACGCTTGGCCCGCTGACGACCGATATCGCCCCTGGGTATGACCACATCACCAGTGCGATTGGCGCGGCGATGATTGGGTGGTTCGGCACCGCCATGCTGTGCTACGTCACGCCGAAAGAACACTTGGGTTTGCCCGACAGGGATGACGTCAAGACCGGGGTGATCACATACAAAATCGCCGCCCATGCCGCCGATTTGGCAAAGGGACACCCTGCCGCCCAAATCCGCGACGATGCCCTGTCGCGGGCCCGCTTCGAGTTCCGTTGGCGAGACCAGTTCAACCTGAGTCTCGATCCGGAAACCGCGGAACATTTTCATGATCAGACCCTTCCGGCGGAAGGGGCGAAGGTCGCGCACTTCTGTTCCATGTGTGGGCCGAAGTTCTGCTCCATGAAGATCAGTCAGGAAGTGCGGGATTACGCCGAGAAGGGTATGGCGGAAATGTCTGAAGCCTTTAAACAGGGCGGCAGTCAGATTTACCGTAAGGCTGACGACGCGACCTGATTCATAGGCGATTATGGCGGAAGTTGAATTGCGAGCTAAGCCGGGCGACCGGGTAAATGATGCTAAATTCCATCGCGTATCTGACTTGCGAGCTCAGGGGCCGAGACCTTGACTCCCGGCTGCTCATTGCCGCGCATCTGCTAAAGCTCGGGCATGCCGTTGTCGTTGGACAACAATGGTCGTTGATCAACAACGCCAAGACAGCCCCCACGGGCTGCTTTCTCTTTAAAACCGCCAACCACTATCAGACGGCGGGCATGGCGCGCGTCAAGCGGCGCGGGCATGCCGTTGTCGCATCTGACGAGGAAGCGTTGCCTTCAAACGAGATCCTCGCGACGGCAACTGTCGATGGCGCCACATTCCAATATTGCGATTTATTTCTTGCGATCAACGAGCCGCATCGCCGCGCCGTTGTGCGTGCGTTCCCTCAGGCAAAGGAAAGTATCACAATAACCGGTTCGGCACGCCTTGATCTTCTCCGCGCCATCAAGACCGACCGCCCTCATAAGCGGGATTACATACTGTTGAATACCGTTTTCGGTAGGACAAACAGTGTGCTTGGTAGCGTCGATCGTGCCGTGCAGATGTGGGTTACCGGGATCGGCCTTGATCTCAACGATCCGGCACAGGCGCAGATGGTTCTAAACCGGTTGAAATACGAAGAAATGGCACTGTCCGAAACCATTGCCATTATCGACTGGCTGATTGAGGCCACGGAACTGGACGTTGTCGTTCGCCCGCACCCTGCGGAAAATCCCGATTTTTGGACTGAACGGTACCGAGATAACGCGCGCGTGCTTGTCGTCAAGAAGTCCGATCCCGTCGCATGGATTCAACATGCACGGCTCTTGATCCACAGCGATTCTACCACTGGTATCGAGGCGGCCTTACTTGGTACGCCGACGATCAACCTCTCACCCGACGATGCTTGGGCAAAGCGCCTCATTCTGCGGGACGTGAATTTTTCGGTCACGTCGGCGCAACAGGCAAAAGAGTCAATCGAAGAGCATCTCAAAAGAAACGATGGTCCACTTCGAAAAGCTGCAAAACGCGATCTCTTTCCGGACAATTGCGCCGAGAAAACCGCATTGGCAATTGCCAGCCTATTGCCACGGCCGGCACCCCTTCCTCAATTCAAGTGGGTTCAAAGGCAACGTACCGACGTGCAAAAAGGCAAGTTCACAGTTTCGCGCGACGAATGCGCTGCCGCGATTGAACGGATTTTTCCAATTGCCGGCTTGCAGGGGGGTAATTTCGTGGAGCTGGAGGACTCGGTGTTTCTACTGTTGTCCTGAGCCAATGGTAATGCTGCTTTCGACCGTTGCCGAAAAGCTGGCAGACCATATAAATATTCGAGGCGGCGGAGAGAGAGGCTCCTATCATATCATGCTGCTGCAGGAGCGCGGCTACGTCCGTGGTTGCCGGGGCAAAGGTGATCTTCATTGACAAAAGTGCAACAAGCAGGAAATACGCTGCGCAGGAAAATTGTGAGGGTCGTTCTGTGGGCGCTGGCAACTACCCTGCTGGCGCCCGCCATTTTAGTGCTGATCTACAGAGTTATCCCGCCGCCGGTTACACCGCTCATGATCATCCGCGCCTGGGACGGGCATCCCCGCGAATATAGCTGGATTGCCCTAGATCACATATCACCCCAACTGGCGCGGGCCGTAATTGCATCTGAAGACCAGAGTTTTTGTTCCCACGCCGGCTTCGATATTAAGGCCATCAAGAAAGCTTGGCAGGAGTACGGCGACGGAAGCCTGCGCGGCGGCAGCACCATTAGCCAGCAAACCGCAAAAAACGCATTCCTGTGGCCGGGGCGTACATGGATACGCAAAGGCCTTGAGACTTGGATGACGTTTTACGTGGAGGCGCTGTGGAGCAAAAGCCGTATTCTGGAGATGTACTTGAATATCGCCGAGTGGGGACCTGGCGTGTACGGCGCGGAGGCCGCGGCCCGGCATCACTTCGACAAAAGCGCCGCTGACCTCAGCCCATATGAAGGCGCGCTGCTCGCGACAATTTTGCCAAGTCCGCTCAAATGGTCCGCCTCGGAACCAGGCCCATATGTTCAGTCTCGCTCACGGGTAATTTTGGGGCGGGCCGCACGTCTCGGTCCGTTGGCAAATTGCCTGTATCCAAACTGAGCGAGAAATTGATGCTCATCAAAGCATGTTCCTTTCTGAATGGTAGGACAGGGCTTCGTGGTGTAGGGCACCGGAGGCCAAAATGGATGCGGCTATCAATCAACAAATTCTAAAGCTGCTGGGCGCACACCGTATTATGACGGTCGCAACTCTAAGACCCGACGGCTGGCCGCAGGCGACAACGGTTGGTTACGCCAATGACGGTCTGACGCTTTACTTCTTATGCGGTCTCGATAGTCAGAAGGCGGCGAATCTTGCCCGAGACGACCGGATTTCTCTGACAATTGATCAAGACACAGACCAGGTTATGGACATCACCGGATTGTCCATGGCCGCTCATGCCCGGGCGGTGACCGACACGGCCGAAGCAACAAAAGCGATGGAATTGCTCTTTGCACGATACCCGGAGCAAAAGGGTTTCTCCCTGCCCATGCCCAAACCTGAGGATGTCCGAATTTTTTCAGTGATGCCTGTCGTTATATCCGTTCTCGATTACTCGAACGGCTTCGCGCACACCGATCTTGTTACATGCTGATCGATAACGTCTATCAACTTCGGATTAATACGGTATTTTTTAAATAACGATTCCCGCTGTTTCATTATCGAGCAGGCGCATGATGGACAGGGCAGCCATGTGCGAGGTTTTGGGATTGTCCGGTGACGGGTTGGCGTTGATGGAGAGGGTCATAGAGCCGAAAGCGCCTTCTGCCTCTAGGTGGTGGGTATTCCGATCCACGGTCGGGTCGGCAACAAGCTCGACCTTGGTGTCCTCAAAGCCTACACCGGCGATGGCCGCTGTGGCGGCAACGTTGGCATTTTTGGGAAAAATCAGCGCCGCCTCGCGCGCATTACCGGAGAAGATTACGGTCGGTGTCCTGATGGCGCTCAAATCGTGAGATTTTTCAGCCGGCGTGCCTGACCAAGCGCGGGGTGGTTTGCTCGAGCGCAACTTTACGCGTGCTAGCCCTGCGAGCCGTCCGGAGGACAACGCATCAACCCCAGGCAACGCACCGGCCGGCAATTTGATTTTGGCGGTCGAATTGGCCGCCGCCGACTTCAAAGACTTGAACAGATGCTCGTCGGCGAGCGAGCCCGTTGATACGATGATTTGATCGACACCGCGTTCGAGAACCGGAACCGCATAAGACGATACGGCATCGTGTCCGGCGCACTCGACGACAAGGTCCGGTTCGAAGGCTAGAAACTGCTCGAATGTGTAAACGACCGGATGATCGCCGACAGAGTCCTTGTCTTCACTGAGGCCTAGAGCGCCGACGATCTCGTAGCGATCTAGCCGCTCGGCACAAAAATTTGAGATGAGCCTAGCAATGGCACCGTTGCCGATGAGTGCAATTTTCAAAATACTGTTCCTTGAGAGTTTTCGATACGCGGCGAGAGTTTTCTATCACGCCAGGATGCGCCGATAGAAGCTATCGAGTACCCGAAAATACAGTGCATCTTTCAGCACGTCATCTTCAACGCCCGCATCAATATTTGGGTTATCGTTCACCTCGATCACGAATAACCCCCTATCGGTTTGCTTAATATCAACGCCATAGAGATTGTCGCCGATCAACGTTGTCGCATTTGTGGCCAGTTCAATCACACCTGCAGGAACCTGTTCGACTCCAAAGGTAACCGAGTCCCCAGAGGTCGCACGGCCCGACGCGGAGTGCTTGTAAATTTGCCAGTGATTGCGCGCCATCTTGTATTGGACGGCGAACAGTGGTTTGCCGTCCAGCATGCCAATGCGCCAGTCGTATTCCGTATAGAGAAATTCTTGAGCGATGATGATGTCGGAAGATTTGAGCATCTCCAGAGCTTTACGCTTGAACGCATCAACCGAATCAACCTTAAACACACCCGTCGAGAATGAGCCGTCCGGGATTTTCAGCACCAACGGAAACTCGAATTGATCCAGCAGCTGCTCGTCGAGAAACCTCTTATCGATGATCCACGTTTGCGGCGTGGGCACATCGTTAGCTGCAAACAGTTCATGCATGAACACTTTGTTTGCGCATCTCAATATATCGGCGGGCGCATCAATCACCTCCAGGCCTTCTTCCGCTGCTTTGACCGCGAAACGATACGTATGGTGATGGATGGCGGTGGTCTCACGGATAAATAGCGCATCATATTGAGGCACAAGGGAGTAGTCGCGTTTGCGAATCAAATCCACGGCGAGGCCCATGGATTCACCGATGCGAACGAACTTTTCCAGGGCGCGTTTATTCGATGGTGGTCTTTTTTCCTTGGGGTCATAGAGAATAGCCAAGCTGTAGCGCGGGGTACGATGGGATTTTGCCGGGCGCCAGCCGACCTTTAGATAAGCGGCCAGAGCCTTTTCAAACGCCGCGTCCTGGTCCGGTTTTATATCATTGATGGACAGCCGACTGACGGTTGTCAGAATCCACTCACCGTCGCGGTTTGCCGCCCGCAGCTTTAAAATGGGTGCACGAAAAAGGTCAAAGGCCTGCCGTGCAAGCCGCTCGAAACGGGTATCCTCGCAATGTCCGAACAGTATCGTAAGAACAAGCGATTTTTCATCCGCAAGCGTGCTACTGCGCTTCAGTATGCGGCGAAGCGAGCGCTCCAGCGGATCCAACATCGTTCCGCCTTCGTCGTGCAAATGCAAATCCGCTATTGTGCTGATTGACGGCAGGATGCGGTGGCCGCGCGCCTGGGCAAGTAAAGAGCAATAGTACCCGAAGCCCAAGTATTGGTAATCGCCGCTCAGGTTGAGGATGGTCGCGTTTTTGAACGAGGCGTCCGGCGGGAGTTTAATGTAGTCGCGGGTTCGCATCAGAGTGGCCCCCTTGGCGTCCCAGCGGAAATCCTTCAGCCGATTGACGAGAATAACAACCTTCGATGCTTTCATGTGCGACCCATTGATCCGCGTGCGGTAAATCGCTTTTCAAGGCGTACCGCCGCCATGCCGTCTTCGTAGTAAGCCCCAATCACGACTTTTGCCGTGTACCCAGCATCCAAATACATTGCGCGCGCTGCGGTATTGTCCGCTCTGACTTCTAAGCGCACGGCCAAGCAGCCCCTTTTTCGCGCGACACCTTCCGACGCTTCAAGAAGTGCACGGCCCACGCCGCGCCCGCGCGCCGCCCTGTCCACCGCTATGGAATACAAGCGCGCAACCAAGCTGTTTTTTCGAAACAAAATTAAAGCGTAGCCAAGACACGACTTCTGAGTTTCGGCAACAAGTACTTTCGCGGAAGGCCTATTCAGGAAACGTTGAAGACTGCGCAGACTGAGCTTGTCGCCAGTAAAAGATGTCTCTTCAAGGATGCAAAGCGCCGACAAGTCAGATGGCCGGGCCGCGCGAATGGACATCGAAAAACGGCGGCCCTTGTTTTGGGGAACTGCCGCATTATTGGGCTTTTTTTTTCGTCCTCCGGACTTATCCGGCCAAACCTTTGAGTTTTTCGGCATATGTTCGAATGCGCTGTGCGTTCTTGCCGACGTCACTGAGACCAACACGGGAGACCGACCTAACATCGACAACACTGCCGATGCCCTCGGGCCTAATCCGAATCACGATGTCATCAATGAAGCCGTACCACGTCGTCTGGTCCCAGGCTTCAATCCGCCCGCACTCCTTATCGGCAGCGATAACGGTCCAGCCCAGATCCTCGACGGCGGCAAGAGCCATATCAAAACCATCATAAAAAGACACGCCCCATAATTCGATGGGCTGAACATCCGGATAAGCTGCCTTTTGGGCCTCAGGAACATTGATTGTGCGTTCTCCGAGCTTGACCTCAGCCACATATTCCGCCGGGTTTGGCGCGCCGGTCGCCTCACGCAACGCCAGAGCCGCCTCGAAGGCCGGCGGATTCTCAAGGTCTGTCGTGATGTCGTGAATAGGCGGCACGGACCGGGCCGTTGCCTGCATGGAGTATGGAACGTAAAAAGCGATGATGCCGATCACGAGACCGATAGCCGCCAAGGCGGACCGGGAAAGAAATTCAGCTCGATAAATAAAGGCGGACACCGCAAGCGCGACCAGGCAGATCACACCGCCCCCGACGGCAATCATCGCGCCATACCGCAAAATGCTAAAAGCGAACCCGCGATCCCAAAGATCGAGCCTGTATCCCGTCCCCGACCCAATCGCCACCAACGCGCCAAGCACTGCGATCGCGAGGCCGGCCAGCGCAATGCGGTCATGATTGCGCTCAAGCCAAGTGGTTTGCGATGCTTCAGCCATCACCGTCCTCCTAAGTTGACCGAATTTGGCCTGTAGATGGGGAAGGCTTAGCCTTCCATATTCCTCAGAGTCTGCACATACGTACGAATGCGCTGAGCATTCTTACCGACATCGCTTCCGCCGACCCGAGAAACGGACCTAACGTCAACAATGCTTCCGATCCCCTCGGGCCGGACGCGAATGACGACGTCGTCTATAAAGCCCATAAAGGTGGTCTTATCCCAGGCTTCGATGCGCCCCTCTTCCTTATCGGCGGCAACAATCGTCCACCCCTGCCGTTCAGCAGCCGCCAGCGCCAAATCAAACGCCTCGTAAAATCCCCGGCCCTGAATCTCAACCGGCTGGATATCCGGGTACCCTTTGGCTTGTTCTTCGGGAACATTCAGCACTGTGCCGCGCGTTTCGTATTCAATAAGGTACTCGGCCGTGTTTGGCGCATCGGCCCGCAACGGAAGAATGTCCACGAATTTTGGCGGGTCAGCCGTATCGGTGCTGATGTCATGGATAGGAGGAACGGACGCGCCCAACTGTTGCTGGGCGTACGGAATATAAACCGCGATACCACCGACAATTAGACCAAAAACCGGCAACGCCGCCTTAGCCAAAAACTCTCCTTTGTATAGAAAAAGAGCAAGCACTATAGACGCAATGCACAGCACGACACCGGCTGCGGAGATGTATGCTCCCCAAGGCAACAGCGTGAAGAGCGACGTCAAAAGCTGGACCACGCCCATGCGGTACAGCACACCCGCCGACAGACCCACCAGAACGCCAAGTATCGCGACCGTAAAGCTCAATAGAGCAATACGCCCATAATTTCGTGCCAGCCACCCCGGTTGCGCAGCTTCGGACATCGTGATCCCTCCTCGAATCATCTGCCCTTCTTGAGACGACGCTCCAAATGTTCGAGCCGGTCCGCCCCCCAGAAAGGCTCCCCTTCCAGAACCATATACGGCGCCCCGATCATACCGTCTGCCTTGGCCGTGTCCACGGCAGTCAGCACGGCCTGTTTTGCGGCTTTGTCGGACGCGGCGGCCGCAATCTCGGCCTCGGTTACACCTGCAATGCCCGCACATGCTTCGAGGATATCGGCGGGCGTGCCGACAGAGCGCCCACGACCAAACACCGCCAGGGTCACGGCTTTGGCGTAGCGCCGGGCAAGGGCGGGGTCTTTTGCTTTGAGTTTCCAAAATGCCAGACGGGCTAGTTTGACCGGCGGGGGGAAATTGTCCGGCAGTTTGGAGGGAAGCCCGGCCAACTCGCAGCTTCTGGCGTAGTCCACCGCGAGGTATTTGAGTTTGGCCGGAATCATGGGCGGCGGCGTTATGCCCTGATCATTGAAAATATGAATCAGTGATACGGCGATCCAATCCACATCCCGGCCATATCGGGCGGCAAGGTCATCGATCTGCTGAGCGGCAATGTACGAAAACGTGGAGTTGAAATCGAAATAGAATCGAATGGGCTCGGCCACGGTGCTTAACTCCGAAATGACGTTCGGAAATTATCACGACACAATTCTAAATACCCAGAGCACGATGCGCATAGCGCCTATGCGCGCTAAGATTTAGGCGATGGAGGCAACGGCCCGCTGCGCCATGACGCCGACCAGGTGCGCGCGGTACTCTGCCGTTGCATGCAAATCTTCGTTTAAATCCGCCGCAGGCACAGCAATGCCCTTCAACGCATCGTCACTAAAGGATTTCGAGAGAGCCGCTTCCATGTCTGCATGGCGATATACACATGGACCAGCGCCGGTAACAGCAACGCGGATTCCGGATGACGTTTCTGCGACAAAAACACCCACCACTGCATAGCGCGAAGCCGGATTGGCGAATTTCGAGTACGCGGCACGTTTTGGAACGGGGAACGATACCTTAACGATCAACTCACTAGGCTCGAGAGCCGTCTCAAACATATCCGTGAAAAAATCATCCGCAGGAATCTCGCGTTTGGACGTGTGTACTGTCGCGCCCAAACCGACCAGGGCGGCGGGATAATCGGCAGCAGGATCATTGTTCGCGATCGATCCGCCCAAGGTTCCGCGATTGCGCACCTGGGGGTCACCAATGTGCTGGGCCAGATAAGATAACGCGGGAATCGCTTTTTGCACCTCGGCCGAGGACGCAACGTCGGTGTGGCAAACACCCGCACCAATAACCACTGAGTCGCCGCTAACCGAAATGCCCTGAAGTTCTGTCAAACCCCCAATGTCAACGAGATCGGAAGGTTGAGCGAGGCGCTGTTTAAGCGCCGGAATCAAAGTTTGCCCACCAGCGAGATAAACGGCGTCTTCGCCTCCGGAGAACGCTTTTTCAGCTTCGGAAACGGACGACGCGCGCGCGTATTTGAATGAATACATGACGGCTTTCCCTACGCCTGGACCTTGGCGCCCATTGCGGCCGCACCAGCTGCCACAGACTTCACGATCGCCTGATAGCCGGTGCAGCGGCAAAGATTACCTTCAAGTTCGCTACGGATGAGGCTTTCGGTGATCGTTTTGTCCTTATTGCGCTCAACAAGGGCCAGAGCACTCATCACCATCCCCGGGGTGCAAAACCCGCATTGCAGACCGTGATGCTCGCGGAAGGCAGCCTGCATCGGGTGTAGCGTGCCGTCGCTTTTGGCGACACCTTCGATGGTCGTGACGGACTGGCCATCAGCCTGAACCGCCAGGGTCGTGCAGGCTTTGACAGACTTGCCGTTCATCTGAACCGTGCAGGCCCCGCATTGGCTGGTGTCGCAGCCGACATGCGTGCCTGTCAGACGAAGCTTTTCACGAAGGAATTCGACTAGAAGGGTCCGCTCCTCAACCTCGGCAGATTGGCTTGAACCGTTAACATTGACGGATATATTGACCATGCGTGAGCGTCCCTCCCCGTGCGGTTTCAGCCGCGGTTAACTAAGTAAATGCCCGCCAAAAGGACAATAATCAAGGCTGCGGCGATCAAAAACCAATTAATTGGCGCCTTGCCGGGAGATGTTGAACTATCAGAGTCTTGCGTAGTTACGGCCGAACCCGATTCCCCGGTCGGCTCTTGGCTGGCCTGCTGTGTTGAATCATCGGCTTCGGATGCTGCGTTCGAGGCAATTTCACTGAACTTAGAGAAGAACTCGTCGGCAAGTTTCTTTGCCGCAGATGAGATCAGCCGCCCGCCAACCTGAGCCAATTTGCCGCCGACGGCGGCGTCAACATCATAGCTCAATCGCGTACCACCCGGGTCGTCGGCCAGGTACACCTTCGCACCGCCTTTGGCAAAACCGGCCGCGCCGCCTTTGCCCTCGCCGCGAATGGTGTAGCCATTGGGCGGATCAATATCGGAAAGGGTAACCAGTCCCGAAAAATTTGCCTTCACCGGCCCGACCTTGGCGGTCACGGTCGCCTCGATCTCGGTGTCGGAAATCCGGTTGATCGACTGGCACCCCGGAATTGCTGCCTTCAGGACGTCTATATCATTGAGAGCCGCCCAGACGTGGTCGCGCGGGGCTGGAATGACGTACTCCCCCTTCATATCCATTCAGCGTCTCCTGGGTATCTAATTGTTGCTGCGAAGGCATCGCACATATCTTGCCGGAGGCGCAACTAGGGCCGAATAACAATCATGCGTCGGTGCGGCCTTTGCGTATCGACTTTCGGCCGAACTTCGCGCGCACAGCGTCCATCGCTTTCTCTACTTCGGCGTATCGCGATTCATCACTTTGAATGCTGCTCGAAAACAGATCGCCCTGAGCAGCGATTGAAGATTCGGTCAAAGTATCAACGCCCACCCCGATGAGCCTGAATTTTCGCCCCTGCGATTCCCGGATCATGAGAGGTTCCGCAGCCCGAAATATAGTCTCTGCCAGTTGAGTCGGCACGGGTAGTGTGCTGTGGCGAGTGAGTTGCTTGAAACGCGAAGTTTTCATTTTGAGGGTTACGGTGCGGCCGGCCAATCCTTTTGCCTTTAACCGCTCGGCAACGCGCTCGCACAACGGCCAGAAGCGGCGGCGCAATTCCACAATGTCATCAATATCGTAAGGAAAAGTGGTCTCGGCAGAGATGCTCTTGGCTGCACGGTCCGCGCGCACAGGACGGTGATCCACGCCATTCGCAAGACGTGAGAGATACTCGCCCGTCTCTCCATACCTCGCAGCCAAATCTGCTTCGCCGCGCCGCTGCAGGTCGCCAACTTTGTAATAGCCATCGACTTTTAATCTGTCGGCCATTGACGGGCCCACTCCCGGCAGGCGGGATACGGGAAGGTCATGAAGAATTTCCATGGCATCTGCCCGCCCAATGACGGCGTACCCGCGCGGTTTGTCCAAGTCCGAGGCAACCTTGGCCAGAAACTTGTTATAGCTGAGGCCGATGGACACCGTGATGCCCACCTCGCGTTCTATTTCTTTTGAGATATAGGCCAACGTGGCAGCCGGTGAGCGGGAAAATAGCTTTGATGTTCCGCTTAAATCCAAAAACGCCTCATCCAAAGACAATGGTTCGACCGCAGGTGTTGTAGACTCAAATATGCGTCGCACCTGTTCGCTGGCTTTCTTGTATTTAGCCATATCCGGCTTGATCACAACGGCCTGCGGACAAAGCTTCAGGGCCTTAAACATGGGCATGGCCGAGTGCGGTCCGTAGCGACGCGCGATATAGCAAGCCGTAGAAACGACGCCGCGCTGGCTGCCGCCGACAAGAACCGGTTTATCGGCAAGGTCCGGATTGTCACGTTTTTCGATCGCAGCGTAAAAGGCATCGCAATCAATATGCGCCACCGAAAGCCGCCCAATTTCAGGGTGCCCCGCAATCCGGTCCGACCCGCACTTTTCGCAAACAGCGGGAGCACTGACATACTCGCGCAGACAATCGCGGCAAAGCGCCGTGACGAACTCTGGAGGCGTCGCAGATTGAGGCATGACCGGAGATTACGCCTATACCGCCACGTAAAACCATGGGTTCTTAGAAGCGCGTCATAAGGCCAAAATGACGCCAATCTGGTCTCATATGGTGGTGCGCATTGACTTTGGACGCCAAAAGGCTTCATTCATTCCGCCGACAATTCCTTTTCCAGCGGAAGGCTGAATTTTCGTGAGCGATCAATCTCGGGGACCGTCGCGGTGGAACCTGCCCGATAGGCCAAAGAGTAAGAATTACGCGTATCTGCGCCGTACCTTCGGCTTCATTAAGCCGTATACCCGCCAACTGATTATATTTGCCGCCGCCTTGACGGTGACATCCTTGGCAACGCTAAGCATCGGGATGGGTCTGAAGTTTGTTGTGGACCAGGGCCTGAGCGCCGGCGATCCGGACATGCTCAATCGGGGACTTGCCATTTTGATGGGCATTGTTTTGTTCATAGCAGCGAGCACCTTTGTTCGGTTTTATTACATCTCCTGGATTGGCGAGCGGGTCGTCGCGGATATTCGCAAAGCTGTTTTCAGTCATATCCTAAAGCTTAGCCCAGGCTTTTACGAAACGACCAAGACCGGTGAAATTCTTTCGCGCCTAACCACCGACACTTCACTGCTACAGCAAGTGATCGGGTCATCTTTTTCCATTGCGATCCGGAATGGGTTCGCCCTGGTCGGCGGGATCATTATGTTGATTTTTACGAACGCTGCATTAACGGCGCTGGTGGCGTTGGTCGTGCCGGCGGTGATCGTTCCCATCGTTTGGTACGGCCGTAAAGTCCGCAAGCTGTCGCGAGAAAGCCAGGATCGGGTGGCCGACGTCGGTTCATATGCCGAAGAAAATTTAAATGCGATCCGGACCGTACAGGCCTACGTGCACGAAGACATCGACCGTTCGTTTTTCAGCCGTAATGTAGAAGGTGCATTTACGACGGCCATGAAGCGCATCTCCGCGCGGGCCATGCTGGGCAGCACAGTTATTCTTTTGGTTTTCGGCGCGATTTCGGTCGTGGTCTGGGCCGGCGGGCGCAGTGTAATTGCTGGCGACGTAACCCCCGGGGATTTATCCGCATTCATTTTCTATGCCGTGATGGTGGCAGCGTCTGTCGGTGCGGTGAGCGAAGTGTTGAGCGATCTGCAACGCGCGGCCGGCGCAACAGAGCGCCTTGTTGAACTCTTGGAAATGGATTTGGACATCACAGCCCCACCAAACCCTAAGCCCATGCCGACCCCGGCGCGAGGCGCGGTCGAGTTCGACAATGTGACGTTTCACTACCCGTCCCGGCCGGATACAGCGGCACTGCAGGGTTTAACTCTTAAAGTAGAGCCAGGCGAACACGTGGCGTTGGTCGGCCCGTCCGGCGCCGGCAAAACAACCGTGTTTCAACTGTTGCTTCGATTCTACGACCCAAGCTCAGGCGCCGTGTGCATCGACGGCATGAACCTGCGGGAAGTCGACCCGCGCGACGCGCGATCACGCATCGGCCTAGTTTCACAGGACCCCGTAATATTCGCCGCCGACGCCATGGAAAACATTCGCTATGGACGGCCGGGCGCAACAGATGAAGAGGTGAGAGCGGCGGCGGAAGCGGCGGCGGCGATGGAGTTCATCAACAAACTTCCAGAAGGTATGCATAGCTTCCTGGGCGAGCGCGGCGTACGCTTGTCAGGCGGTCAGAAGCAACGCATCGCTATTGCCCGCGCCATCTTGCGTGATCCGGCATTGCTCCTACTTGATGAAGCAACCAGTGCCTTGGACGCTGAAAGCGAGAGATTGGTTCAAACAGCGTTGGAGCGGCTGATGGTGGGCCGCACCACAATGGTGATCGCGCACCGGCTTGCTACCGTCGTAAATGCGGACCGCATTGCCGTCATCGACAACGGCCAGCTAGTGGATACCGGGCGTCACGAACAGCTTATTGCAAGCAATCCTCTGTACGCTCGTGTTGCAGCTCTGCAATTTTCCGCAGACCGCGGCGAGTTTGTCGCAGCTCAGTAGATATTTTCAGTCCCAATCTCCGGTGCGAACAGAGCGTTTGCTTTTAATGCCCGAGCGATGGCGTTTACTGTCCACGCGCTTGGCCCGGGCAGATTTCGAAGGTTTGGTCGGTACACGCTTTTTGGGTATGTGCGCGGATTTGCGAATCAAGATTTTCAGGCGTTCGATGGCATCGGCGCGATTTCGTTCCTGAGTGCGGTGCCTGTTGGCAGAAATTACGACTTCTCCCGCCAAGGTAGCGCGCTGTCCGGCGATCGCCAGAAGTCTTTTCTTAAGGGCGGGAGGCAATGACGGCGAGTTTGCCGCATCGAAGCGCAGCTGCACGGCCGTCGCGACCTTATTCACATTCTGACCTCCGGGGCCGGCCGCGCGAATAAAGCTGAACTCCAGCTCGTCCTCGTTCAGAAAAAGCGACGGCGTAATTTCGATTCTTTTTGGGCGGGGTGTCATTGCTTGAATTCGTGCTTGTGAAATGGCGGCCAATACCTAGTTTAAACGCAAAGAAGAGAGAGGTCATGAGCACACAACCGACAATGATCACACCAGAAATGGACTTCGGAGAGCTGACGGAGAATTTTGAGCTGTTTGACGATTGGGAGGACCGCTACCGGTACATCATCGATTTGGGCCGGAAGCTGCCGCCCTTCCCCGATGAGTTCAAAACCGACGCCACCAAGGTCCGTGGCTGTATGAGCCAGGTATGGTTGGTGCCAGGCCACCCGAACAACGCGCCTGAGAAGTTTGCATTTGCGGCCGATAGCGACGCCCACATCGTTAAAGGACTTATAGCTGTCCTTGGGATTCTCTTTTCGGGCAAATCCGCAAAAGAAATCGCCGCTACAGACACCGAAGCAGCGCTCAAGACGCTTGGACTTGATCAACACCTGAGTCCAACGCGGCGCAATGGGCTTGTTTCGATGGTCGGGAAAATAAAAGGCTTCGCCGCCAGCAGCGATTAACGTTCCGATCAGGCGAAAAGCTTGCGATCCAGCTTTTTGAGGAAGGCCCAGGGATCGGGATCTGGTTTTCCAAACAGAAAGCCCTGAACGTATTCAACACCGCAGTCGCGGACGAACTCGAGAGCCTCCTTGGAATCCACCATTTCAGCGATGGTCTCTACTTCCATCGTCTTACACAGGATAGAGAGCGCCTTCAGGAAGGCGCGGCCCTTGGGAGCGGCCTGCGCATTCTTGATGGCACTGCCGTCAAGTTTTACGACATCAACTTCAAGCACGCTCAAATACTGGAAGCTGGCGGCACCAGCGCCGAAATCGTCCAAGCAAACGTGGAAGCCTTTTTTGCGCAAAGCTTGAACGAAATTGTTGGCCTGATTCAGATCGGCAACACGGGCAGATTCCGTGATTTCGAAGACCAGGAAGTTCCGGAGCCATGTATCAGCATCGAGAAGCTCATGAAGCTGCTTGGCATACTGGTCATTGCCGACGGACATGCCTGAAATATTGACAGCGATGGAAACGCGGTCTGACCGGTTCTTGCGCAGCCATTCGACGGACTTACGCGCCATTGCAATGTCGAATTCCGGTATAAGCCCGGTTTCCTCGGCAAAGGTAATGTATTTGTAGGGTGATTCCTCAAACTGACCGTTAAATCGCACCAAGGCCTCATAGTGGTGAACCGCGCCTGTGCGAACATCGAGAATAGGATGGAATGCAATCTGGAAATCATTGCTATTGATAATGGACCGGAAATTATTCAGGGACTGAGCGGCTTCCTGAACCAAATTGTTCATGTTGCTGGCGATGTCTTTTACGTTGAATTTGTCGCCAACCTGTTCCTTGAAATGATTGATGGTGTAGACGAGACCTTTGGCCAAGTCGTCTTCGTTCACACCTTCGAGATCGACATCGACCGTGCCTGCTTGAGCGACGACGCCTTTACCTTCGGGGTCGAACGCTTTTGTTGCTTCCGACAGTTTTGCTTCAAGAGCAGAAACGTCGAGACCGGAGTCATGGATGATACCAAACTTGCCATCGCCGATTGCACCGGCGGAATCCCCGCCCAATGAATTGGCACGCAAGGTGGTCCCAACTGTATTGAGCAGCACCTCCTGCTCGTCTTCGCTAAGAGACTGATAAAATGTCTCGAAGCCAGGCAGGTTGACGAGGGTCATTTCTGCCTCGGCGCCGCCAACCTTGGCGTCCTTCAGCTTCTTGACCGCAAGCTCGGAGAACGAATCCCCGGAGAGCAATCCTGAGCCCTTGTCCCGTTTTACCCCTTCTTCCGCCTGCCCCTTTTCATCAATGTGTACACGGGTGCGCAGGGCCAAAAAGAAATGGTCCTTAAGATCTGGCAGCATGTAACCGGCAAAGACCATGGGTGCCGTCATGCCTTTATCGCCCTTCAATTTGATGGTGACGTTATCGATGCGCCCCTTTTTGGACGTCATATGTAGGAGCTGATCCACCAAGACCCGGTCCTTCGACGACACAAGCTGTATAAAATCCTTGCCGATCAGACTGGTGGCATCCATCCCCAGAAGTGCAGGCGTCGCGCCGGCTGCGAATAACCCTTTATAGGATTTGTCGAGCTCGATAAGGATATCGGCCCAGCAAAACGCAAATGCGACGAATTTTTAGCGAGCAGAATTCATAAGATGGTCTGTGCGCCGCCCAAATTGGATTTATCGTTATTAGCTCAAGTGGCATTGAGTGTCCCGCGAAAGCGATGCCCCCACGGAAATCTCCCAACCAATTGAATTTATATTACATTACATCCGTACAACTCAAACATGTATCCGGTCAAATACCTTTCGGTTTTAGCGCGAAGATTTGCCTAACATATCGAAATATATACCGTTCGGTCGGCACCGCGCTCTGCAGTTGAATGGAAAGAGGGAAAACCAACTGACTAGCGCCTTGCCTTAAATCGTATAGCCAATCTAGAACAAAGCTCAACCTGCGGAGTTGAGATGACCATCGAGTGCCAAATTCCGATCCGTGAATTGGATGCAGAAGCAGCACGCCATCCAACCATTTCAGAGCTATTCACCTATTGGCGTTCATTGAATCAGGGCTTGCCACCAACCCGAAAATCTTTCGACTTCATGAGCGTATACAGTGTTGCTCCGAACCTGCTTATGGCCGAGCACGTTGACAAGTTCGCCTTCCGTTTCATTTATTGCGGCACTTTCGTTGCAGATAATTTTCCATTGGATCTGACCGGGAAAATTTTCACGCCGCAAACCGCCCGAATAAGTCAGGTCAATTGGCCGAGTTTTTTTTACAGAGACTATTAAAACGCCGAGCATCCGATTCGGACGCGAGCCCGTCGATTGGCCCAATGACGAGTACAAAGAGATCATTTATGGTGTTTTCCCACTCACCGAAGAAGATGGGCGATGTGCATACGCCCTAGCGTGCCTCATTTTCCTCGAAAAACAGGCGTTTGATCGCGTACTTTAAGTCAAAGACGCAAATGCCACTTAACGTGCTCCCGAATTGAGGGTAATTCGGTTATGCGAGCGCATTTACCGCTGACAAGCGTGATCGATGCAAGGAAGTTTAAAATGATCTCTTTGGTTTCCCGAGGTGTTTCGGCCTTATTCATAATTCTTGTAATTGCGGCAGGTGGAACAGCTGTTGTTTCCTCGGCGGCAAGTCAGGACGCTTTTTCGACGCCGGCAAAACTTGGCCGCATCACCCTTGTTGTTTCGGACATCGAACGCTCTGCGGAATTCTATCAACGTGTTGGCTTGTCGATTATTACGGATATTTCTAGAACAAATTCGGACCCAGCGGGGGTCATCGCCGGAAGCTCGCTGCCCCTAACGGCTGATCCTGCCCGCAGTCGAATTGTCGTTCTGTCCGGCGGTGACGGCACGGCAGAGATTTCATTGTTGTGGTACGACCGTCCCCCGCTCCCCAGCGCACGCGGGAATCTTATGGGAGTTGGCACGGGCGACGTGCTGCTGATGTTTGAGGTTGCCGATATCGACTACATATATGATCGCTTAGATGCCGTCGGCACGCGTTTTCCAGAACCGCGCTCGCAATTTGCCTCTCAAGACGGCAGCGTCGAAGAACGAAGTGGATTTCGCTTCCTTGCTTACGATCCCGACGGCAACATGGTTGAAGTTGTACAATTTGATTGAGTGGTAAAACTTCAATCGCCGACGACGGCACCCTCGCGTCTCGGATCTGCACCGCCGATCAAACCGTCGTTCGTCACCCGAATTGCATGAATTCCACTGGGAAAATCAACAACACGCACATCGTGCCCTAAATTCTTCAGCGCATCCTCTTGGTCAGCCAGGCCCCTTTCCAGTAGCGTCGGGCCACCGAAAGAAAGCGCAAACGGCGCCGCTGTGGCTTCCGCGGGCGTCATATCCCAGTCGATTAAGCCGACCAACGTTTTCACCACAAAGCCGACGATGGCAGGCCCGCCCGGAGAGCCTAATATCATTTCCAGCTCACCGTTCTTATTGAATACGAGGGTCGGCGCCATGGAGCTGCGCGGTCGTTTACCACCTTGAACACGGTTGGCTACCTCTTTGTGTTCAGCAACATCCTGATAGGAAAAGTCCGTCAGTTGATTATTGAGCAAGAACCCATCAGTCATCAGACGTGAACCAAATCCATTTTCGATGGAAGAGGTCATTGCCACGGCGTTTCCATTGGCATCGATAATTGAGAAATGTGTGGTCGAAGGCAGCTCAGGGCTCGGTGCGGGAGCATAGCCATGCTCGCTTTGGACCGGAATATCGCCAGCTTCGGCAACTGGCATCCTTGCTAATGGGTCCAGAAGTTTTGAACGGGCTTTGAGGTAAGAAGGCGCAGTCAGACCATCGGTAGGAACCGGGACAATATCAGAATCGGCGATGTATACCGCGCGGTCGGCGAAGGCTAGGCGTCCTGCCTCGACAATGAGATGCACGGCTTCGCCGCTATTACGCCCCATCGAACGGAGATCGAACGGCTCTAGAATGCCAAGGGTTTGGATAACGCCGATACCGCCTGACGACGGAGGCCCCATTCCGCAGACTCGGTATGACCGATACTGCCCGCATACTGGTGGACGCTCCTTAGCTTCGTACGTCTGCATATCGTCAACAGTCATATCGCCGGGGTTGTTGTCGGCATTGTTGACGGTTTGAACAATATCCTTGGCAATTGACCCCGAATAAAAAACGTCCGGTCCTTCCTGAGCCAAAGTACGGAGAGTCTTAGCGAACTCTGGATTTTTGAGAACGGTACCAACAGGTTTCGCGTTTCCGCTTGCATCGTAAAATAGCGATTTGGCCGGTTCGATATTCTTTAACGCACTCTCCCGGGACAAGAGTTGATGGAGTCTCGGTGAAATAGCGAAGCCATCTTCGGCAAGATCAATCGCGGGCTGAAACAAATCCGACCAGGGCATTATCCCGTGCCGATTGTGCACTAGTTCAAGCAAACGCATGACACCGGGCACGCCTACCGACTTGCCGCCCACAATGGCATCCATGCGCCCCATTACTTTTCCGTCCTTGGTCAGAAAGCGGCTTTCTTCTGCTGCCTGGGGCGCCGTCTCGCGGCCGTCGTAACTTCGAATTTCACGGCGCTGCGCGTCCCAATGCAGGAGAAAGGCGCCGCCGCCGATCCCCGACGATTGTGGCTCTACCAAATTAAGAACGAGCTGTACCGCGATTGCCGCATCGGTGGCCGTTCCCCCGGCTCGCAGTATTTCAGCGCCGGCATTGGCGGCCAATGGATTGGCGGCCACAACCATGAATTTTTTGGACGCACCGCTCTTGAGTTCCGCAAAACCTGTACCCGCCTCCGGAGAAACAACGTCTTCCGCTGCAATGGCAGCAGCAGGGCTCAGCAGAAATACCGCGGAAAGTGCAATCCAATAGAGAGCTCTGAACATCATATAACCGGTCGCTGAAACATGGGGATTTGGGATGGCATATCATAGCAAAGTATAAATGTCGGCATGGCTAATTTGCGGCAGCTTTCTATTCCTTCCAGTGATGACAGGCCACTTGGTGACCTGCCGCTACAGATTCATTGCTTGGTGCACGTTTCGCGCACAAATCGGTTGCTTTTGCGCAGCGTGTGCGGAAAACACAGCCCGAAGGCGGATCGAGCGGTGAAGGTGGGTCGCCCAGCAGAATTATCCGTTTTTTAGCTCGCTCCACATCTGGATCAGGGACCGGCACCGCGGACAAAAGCGCTTGAGTATAGGGATGGCGCGGCGATCTAAAGATGTGATCACGAGTACCTATCTCCATGATCTTTCCGAGGTACATGACCGCGACCCTCTGGCTGATATGACCGACCACAGACAAGTCATGACTTATGAACAGCATTGCTAATCCAAGTCGTTTCTGCAGTGACGACAGTAGGTTCACAATTTGAGCGCGTATGGAAACGTCCAGCGCGCTGACGGGTTCGTCGCAGACGATAAGCTTAGGCGCGAGAATTATGGCGCGCGCAATTCCGATACGCTGACACTGCCCTCCAGAAAATTCATGCGGATAACGATTGATCATGGCCGGCGAAAGACCAACAAGCTCCATTGTTTCTCTGACACGTTCGACAATTATAGATTTCGAAAGACCCGGCTCAAAATTCCGAACGGGTTCAGCGATAATATCGCCCGCGGTCATGCGAGGATCCAAACTGGCCAGCGGGTCTTGAAAGACAATCTGCAAGTCGCGCCGTATGGATTGAATCTTTTTTTTGTCTGCGGCCGCAAAATCTTCGCCAATCCAACTCACAGCACCACTTGTGTATGGCGCGAGCCTCAGTATGGCTCGACCGAGCGTTGTTTTACCGCACCCAGATTCCCCGACGACACCAAGCGTCTCACCTGATTTTAGTCCGAGAGACACACCATCGACCGCTTTTAGTGGCCGTGAAGTCCCAAAGAACCCACCCATCACGCGAACGGGAAAATGTACTTTGAGATCCTCAATCTGAAGGAGTTGATCGGTCATGGGTTAACCGCTTCCGAAGCGAGAAAGCATGCTTTACGCCCTCCATGCGCGGCTGGCGTAAGCTTTGGATTTTCAGAGATACACCGCTCAAAAGCGTTTGCGCATCGGGCGCGGAAAACGCATCCGGGTGGTAATTTTTGAAGATCAGGTGGCTGACCCGGAATTGTGGTTAACGGTTGTGCCCCGTCATCATTTAGACGCGGCATGCATGCCAGCAAGCCTCGAGTATAAGGATGGGTCGGCCGATAGAATATGTCCTGCGTACGCCCTTCTTCTACTATTCGCCCGGCATACATGACGGCCACCCTATCCGCCAAGCCAGCAACAACACCAAGATCGTGCGTAATTAACACAATTGATTTTCGCGCCGATTCTTTGATGTCGCGAATTAAATCCAGTATTTGCGCTTGGACCGTGACATCGAGTGCGGTTGTCGGCTCGTCGGCAATGACAACTTCAGGACTGCACAACAACGCCATGGCAATCATTACCCGCTGCCGCATTCCTCCGGAAAGTTCGTGCGGATACATGGAAAATCTCTTTTCTGGCTCCGGCATATGAACGCGTTTGAGCATAGTAAGAGCGCGATCCCGCGCTTCTGCTTCACTTACATTTAAGTGCTGAGTCAAAACCTCCGTCAGTTGCCGACCAATCCGCATATGTGGTGTCAGCGATGTCATAGGGTCTTGAAAGACCATCGAGATTTTATTTCCGCGAATCGCGGTCAGTTTTTCCTCGCTTATGGCAAGCATATCGGAGCCATCAAGAATAACTTGTCCGCTGGTTAAACCGTTTTCGGCCAAGAGTCCCAAAGCCGCCAAAAAAGTCTGGCTTTTGCCGGAACCTGATTCTCCAACAATGCCTAAACACTCCCCTTTGCCCAGTGAAAACGATACGTCGCTAACTGCATGCACATCCCCATCCGGGGTCGAAAAACGGACATTCAGGTTTCTCACGTCCAGAACTGTTTCGGGGATAGGCTCCAATAGCATCGGCTAGCGATCTTTCGGGTCGAGGGCATCGCGGATGCCATCACCAAGAAAATTCAGGCAGAAAAGGGTCACGGTCATGAATGTGGCCGGAACCAGGAGCGTACGCGGCGTTATCTCCATCTCGGCAGCTCCTTCATGAATCAACATACCCCAGCTGGTCAGCGGTTCTTGAACGCCCAGACCGAGAAAACTGAGAAAGCTTTCGAGCAGAATCACCTGCGGAATGGTCAAAGTCACATATACGACAACAACACCCAACACGTTCGGAACGATATGGCGCCAAATAATACCCGCGGTTGATCCCCCGGACGCGCGCGCGGCTTCAATGAACTCCTTGTTTCGTAAAGAAAGAGTCTGGCCGCGTACGATCCGCGACATCGTCAGCCATTCGACGCAACCGATGGCTAGGAACATCAAAATAAAATTCCTGCCAAAAACGACCATGAGAATGATGACAAAAAACGTGAGAGGCACGGAATACATAAGATCGACAAAGCGCATTAGAAACTGATCTACCCTTCCGCCGACAAAGCCCGCCACAGCGCCGACCGTTACACCGATCACAAGGGCAACGGCGGTCGCTAGTATGCCAACGGCCAGTGAAACTCGACCGCCGACAAGTGTTCTGGCAAGCAAATCTCGACCAACGTAATCCGTGCCCAAGTAATGACCCAGTTCAATAGTCGGCGGCAGCGCTTCAATGTGCTCCCAATCAATTTCATCGTATTGCCAAGGCAGCAAATAGGGACCCAGCAAGGATGCCAGCGTTATAAACCCGAGAATGAAGAGGCTGACGAGTGCGGCGCGGTTGCGCATTAAGCGGCGCCAAGCATCCTGCCACAGGCTGCGGCCCTCAATATTTCCCGACGCATCCAACGCCGCGCCGTAAGGAGATGAAAGGTTAATGCTGGTCATAGCGAATCTTGGGATCCAAGATGGTGTAGAGAACATCCACCAGAATGTTCATGGCTATGATGAGACCGGCGCTGAGAATGGTAACGCCCATGACCAACGTGTAGTCACGATTGAGGGCGCCTTGCACAAAATACCGGCCGATGCCGGGAATTTGAAAAATGGTCTCCACCACCATTGATCCAGTTAAAACAAACGCTGTTGCGGGGCCAAGGTACGTAATCACTGGAATCATCGCTGTCTTGAGCGCATGCCTCATAACAACTTGGCGAAATGGCAGACCCTTTGCACGCGCTGTCCGCACATAATTGGTGCGCATAGCCTCGATCATGCTGCCTCGTGCAATGCGCGCAATGTAGGCGACAAATGGAAGGGCAAGGACAACGACGGGCAATATTCTATTGCTCAATGCGCCAGCTCCCCAGCCACCTGCTGGGAGGCCTAAAATCGTATCTTTGAGCCAAATGCCAAATATAAGGATCAGGACGTGGCCCATGACGAAATTGGGTATGACGATACCGGTCATGGCCGCCGCCGACACCGCGTAGTCTCGCGCGCTGTTTTGCGATAGAGCCGCGAATACACCCATCGGCACACCGACAACCACCGCAAGAATCAGCGCACTCAATCCGTTTTGTGCACTGACGGTAAATCCCTGTCCGACAAGTTCGGTGACCGTAAAATCCGAGTATCTGAAAGAAGGACCAAAATCGCCCCGAAGCAGATTCAAAAGATATGTTGTGTACTGCTGCCACAGCGGATCATTTAAATGGTAACGCGCCCTTAAATTCTCCATGACTTCGGCGGGAATCGGCGCATCGAAGTCGAACGGACCGCCCGGCGTTAGCCGCATAATGAAGAAGCAGACGGTTATGATAATCCACAGAGTAGGAATACCAATCGCCAGTCTCTTCAAAGCGTAAATCCACATCAATGAGCTCACGTTTTATTGAATGGTGAGAAATCGCAGTGGGTGAATGCCATGAGCATTGCTTACCCATCCTTGAATGCTGGGATGAACGGCATGGCGTGGCTTATAAAAGAAAATAGGCAATATGGGCTGATCTTGAATAATTATGCCCTCCGCTTCGCCATACAAAGCTGATAGCCCCTCGGTAAAAAGGGAAGCGTCCGCAAGTTGCAGGCTGTTGTCAAAATCCTCTTCCTTATATTGCGAGATATTGAGAGGACCGGCGCTCGAGGCCATGTTTTGCAGGTAGTCCACGGGCTCATTGCCTTCGTGTGGCCAGAACGCAAGGGCGAGATCAAATTCTCCTGAGGCCATGATCTGATCCAGTTCTGCCGAAGATCTTGGTCGAGTGTCCAACAGAATGCCCAAGGGCGCCCAGGCGGCAGCGAGGTGCCTTGCAACAAGGGCGTGAGATTCTTCCGTTAAATGATCTAAGGTCAGTGTACGCGGGTTATTGAGGCCGACGTTAGCCTCTTGCAGCAAGACCTCGGCGATTGGCGTACGCATTTCCGGGAACAGAGCGGCATAGGGCGCAACCGGGGATACTGCTTCCCCCAAAATGGATGGAGGCACAACCTTCAAGGCCGCTTCAATGTCGATCAGTTGCAACTCGTCAATCAAACGATCTCGATCGATCGTCATAGCTAAGGCGTGACGTGCTTCGCGGCTATCTAACGGGCGCCGAGATACATTTACGGCGACGAAGTACAAGCCGGTTCCTGCATCAATGCGCGACGCGCCCGCGCTCAGGCTACGGCCGATTTCAAGCGGAAACCCCAGTGCAATGTGTGCTTGCCCCGAACTCACAAGGTCACTGGCATCTAGCGGCGTATCGGCTTGCACAAATTCAATACGATCTATCCCGACATCTCTGGCGCTGAAGAATTCCATGTTTTTAGCGAGGGAGAGACTTTCGGCGCTTGGTACCGCCGTAAAAGCACCGGCCGAGATAAGGTGCTCGGCACTTGACCAGCCGCCTTCCACATCCATCGCGTGTTCCGGTATGGGAAACGCAACGGGCAGGCTTAAAGCGTCGAGAAACCGGGAAGACGGTCTTTCCAGCGCAATTTCCACACGGCCAAATGGAAGAGAGGAAACGCCGAGCTTTTCAGGTGGGAGCCGTCCCGCAAGGACAGCGGCCGCACCCTCAATACTTTTTAGGTGACCCGCATAGGGGGCTGACGTAGCTGGATTCAGAGCGCGTCTAAGGCCTTCAGCTATATCTGATGTGCTTACACGTCGACCATCAGACCATCGCGCATCTGGTCCTAAATCAAAGGTGTACGTCAAGCCGTCCGGACTCACCTCCCAGGACACGGCGAGTCCAGAAACGATTTTCCCATCCGCGCCGTGAGAAACGAGTCCCATATAAATTTCGCTTGAAAGGGCAACTTCTGTACCTGTTTTCGCTAAGTGAGGATCGATTACCCTCGGAATCTCGGGCATCACAACGACCAGAGACTTCGAATTGTCCGTTTGTGCTTGAGAGACGTTTTTTGAGACCGCGAATACGGCTATGACTGCGCAAAAAATGAAGCTCGTCATTTTGCAGTTGCATTGCATCGCTTTGATCAACAACGCGCTAAACCGATGACTCAGATTTAACGGTATTGGAAAGCACGCCAATATCCTGAATTTCTACGTCAACCTGATCGCCAGGCTTCAACCACCTGGGTGGTTTGCGTGCCGCACCGACGCCAGCGGGGGTGCCAGTTGAAATTACGTCTCCCGGCTCGAGATGTGTAAATGTAGAGATATATGAAATGATATCGGTGATGGAATGAATCATCTCCGAAGTGTTGGCGTGCTGAACAACCTCACCATTTATGCGCGTGGTTAGCTCGAGGTTTTGCGGATCGGCGACCGCCGATGCAGGCACAAGCCATGGTCCGCACGCACCGGAAGAGTCAAAGTTTTTCCCAGCCGTGAACGAGTGTTTTTGAAAATCGCGGATGCTGCCATCCAAGAAGCATGTGTATCCCGCAATGTGAGATATCGCTCTATCAGTAGGAATACGTCTCCCGCCTTTACCGATAACAACGGCTAATTCACCTTCGTAATCGTACTGTTCTGAAGCAACGGGACATACGATAGATTGGCGATGACCGACAAGAGACTGAGGGGTGCGCATGAATAAATTTGTCTGGGCTGGGGCTTCCCCTCCCATTTCCGCTGCATGGTCGCGATAATTCTTACCGACACAGATAACACGGGCCGCATCGGGGACAACCTGCAGCAAAACGACTTTATTCAAAGGAGCGATTGCCTTTCGCTTGGCTGCAACCGACTGGAGGTTTCCCAATGGTCCTGTCGCGAGCACAGCGCGTAGTGATGGTCCTGCGTCGGAGAGATCGACTATCTCATCGTCAATGACGGCGCCAAAACTCGGTCCTTGGGCATATTCATAGCTAACAAATTTCATGTGCTGCATTTTAAGCCCCTGACATCTGGTGGCTGGCCCCGACCACAATGTACTGAGAAACAAATTCTATTGGAATTTTGTCAGACTCCGACAGATACCGCATCAATCGGGCAACATGACGGCGTCAATAACGTGAATAAATCCATTGTCGGCAATGACGTCAGCTTTGACAATTCTTGCATCTTCAATCATCGCGTTCCGCGTCGCGTCTATAAGTAATGTGCCGCCATCGACGGTCACGGCTTCCAGTCTCTTTCCAAGTATGTCTCGGGACGTGATCTCACCGGCGATGATGTGATTTCGGACGATTTCACCAAGCCGGTCCGTATTCGCTGGATTAAGAAGATCCCGCAGTTCGTCGCGGGGCATTTGTGCAAATGCATCATCGGTGGGCGCAAACAATGTCCAAGGACCCTCGCTGTTGAGCGTATCCATGAGGGCTGCATTCGTGGCAGCCAAAAGCAATGTGTTGAAGGTGCCTGCCTCGGTGATGGTCTCGACAATATCGGCGGCTGTGACAGGCGTAGAAGTGCACAATATTGTTACTGTAAAGATTAGTTTTCGAAGCATATGTTGCATTTTTCGATTGCTGTCGAAATGAGATGGCAGCGGCTCCGGCATTGTCATGCCGCTCTCTATCTTAAGCAACAAGTGAGTACACTACTTGAATTTTTGCCGGGCTGTCGCTTTGTACGCTTTGGCCCGGTTGAATTGAAAATAGGCATACGGGAAAGGCTATGGCTAAGAACTTAAAGGACGAAGCGGGCGGACAAAGGGAGATGTACGATGAAATCTCCAACCTCGTCGGAAGCATAGCCAAAGCGCTCGAAATCAGCGATTCGGAGGTCATTGACGCAGCTGAGCGCGGCGAATTGGCGATTGAGTTTGGAGCGGACGCCAACGGCAACCGCTTCGTTTCCGCCTCAATGGGCCAACGTCAGGCTAAAATTTATCAGGGTGCGATCAAGCACGACGAGCAGCCATAATCCTGAGTTAGCCTGAGCAATAGCTATCGGAGATGTAGAGAATTCTACAAATATGATGTATATGCATCATATGGAGCAGCCATATAGCGAGACACAGACTGAAAATCAGGCGGACTCGGCCTCGATCTTAGAGGTCTGCCTTTGCCATCACATCAGAAAAACCTCTCGGTTTATGACGCGACGCTATGATCAAGCTCTCAAGGTTTCCGGGCTAAATTTCAGTCAATTCAACGTGTTATTAGCCATTTCGGTGCTTGAGCCGGTGCCCGCACCTGAGATTGCAAAGTACATGGCATTGGAACGAACAGCTCTCAACCGAAACCTCAAGGTTCTTGAAGAGCGCGGATTGGTTCAAGCCGAGGTTGGAAAAGGGCGAAGGGCCAAAATCTTGCGCTTATCTACGGCGGGGATCAATGCCTTACATAGCGCCAAGCCGTTATGGGTGATGGCGCAGAACGAAATGGTCCGGCACTACGGAAACCATTCCGCCAACAGAATTTTGGAGATCTTCTCCAGGAGCGCAAACGCCGAATAAATGACGTATATACGTCACAATAGATGCTGGGCTGGGTCCTTAAATATCTTTTGAGCCTTAACCTTTATTAAACCGTTCTCGCACGAGAGTACTGCTTCAGCGTCGCGCAGAAGCGTTCACGTACCCAGGGAATCTCCGTGCGAACGGTCACAAGAAACTTCAAAGATCGGGAAATCATCTACCGCGAGGGAGATGAAAGTGACTGGGCTTTTTAAGTCCTCGAGGGCTCAGTCGAACTGCTCAGAGATGGGCCTGAAGGGCCTGTCGTTTTGGCACGCCATCGCGCCGGTGAACTCTTTGGGGAAATGGGCATTCTGGACAGCTCTCCGCGTACGGCAACGGCTCGTGCGAGGGGCGCCGTTGCAGTTAAAGCCATCTCGCGTGACGAATTTCTGAGCCAAGTCGAAGCAGACCCCGACACGGCGCTAAAGGTCATGACCAAGCTGGCAAAACGCATGCGTTCGCCTGCCGGTCAGGACATCGTCCGCGCAGAAGCGTTCAAAGCCGCTGCAGCGAAATTGCCCGTTCCTGTGGACGACTCCAGCGGCGAGCTCGGAGCGCCGCCTCCTGTTCGCGTCGGACGACCGCTGCCTACAAACCTCATCGGCGAACGTAAGCCTAATTTACTCGAGAAGGTTATCGACACGTTCGTCAAAGATCCAACCCGGCGACCCGGCAGAAAGTCAAAAGCGCCGGCACCGAGTGATCTTTCGATCATGGTTGTAAAATTCCAAGACGACTATGAAGACATGCAACACCAGCATCTCCTTCAGGCGCTGGATGGAATCCCCGGAACGCGGGTAGTGGGAGTTGACAGAGACCTGACCCAATTCATTCCCGGTCTGGGTGAGCCCGGCGGGTATTTAAACGATGATGTGATCAAGCGAGCAACGCGAGAGGGGCGGCGTTGGATGGTTGAGCACAACGCCGACCTTCTGATTTGGGGGGGAATAGATCCGACCGGAAGAAACCTGGAAATTCATTTTACGGGCACAGCCTTGAGTCCGGGTGAAAGGCCCGGCCGCTTTACGTCATTGAATGTTCTAACCGTTCCTGTGGATTTCTATAGTGATTGGACACCTCTGGTTCGCGCGGTCATTCTGTCTGCAATCGATCCGCGTAGCTTTTCGCAGGGTCGAATCTTGCGGTCCGCGCTGCCTTCCATCGCAGCGGCGGCAAAGACGATGGGGCTTGACCCCTCGACGGCGATGGAGCCGGCTGAGCGCGCATCAATACTTTTCAGCTATGGAAATGCCTGCGCCATATGCGCGCAGCTGGAAGGTGACCGCGCTTGGTTCCACACGGCAGTCGAAGCGTGGAAGGCAGCCGTTGAACTCACCACAAATGACCAAGGACCGCTTCTTGGCCAGCTTTACCAACAATTGGGGCTAACCCTTCAGATTATTGCCGAGAGATCCAACGACAGCGATTGCCTTGAACAAGCCGCAGACGCCTATCGCAGAGCGCTCATGCACATTTCTCGCAGCAAGCAAACTGCTGATTGGGGCCTAATGAAATACAGGCTTGGCTGCGTCCTTTATAAAATCGATATGGCGATCGGCGATGACAACGCACTACGGGAAGCTATTCACGCTTGTCAGGCCTCGCGCCAGATATTTAACAAGTATTCACACCCTATCCGTTGGTCGGAAATCTCCAATACGTTAGCTCAAATACTTCAGGTATATGGGGACAACATTCGAAGCGTTCCCATTCTTGAATACGCGGTAAGATGCTGCGTGTCTTCGTTGCAGGTTCGCACTCCCGATACCGCACCTTTGCAATGGGCGTCCATTCAAAACACCCTGGGGTCGGCGATGTTCCTACTCGCCAAACACACCGGTGAGTGGGAGTATATGCGCCAATCTTCCGAGGCGTTTTGAATGGCGTTAATCGTCTACAAAGATCACGGCGCTTCTCGCATGGCGATTATAACCGAGCGAAACCTTGGCCGGGCAGAAAAACAAATTCAGACAGCCAGCGAAAAACGCGTGTCTGATCCAATCTGGGCACAAAGCTTCAACATCACAGACGAAGATGAGGGCTACGATTGGCAATCCTTTCTTGACGGCACCGCTGGTCAAGAAGGCGAAATTGATCAAGTAGCCTGATACAGACTCCGACGATTCCCAATCTTGGTTTAGGATCGCCCCTCTGCAGTGGCAAACTGCCCAGGGAGGGCGGCTTTCATGACCGCGACGCCGCGCATACTAGCGATCGATCAAGGAACGACGTCAACGCGGGCCGTCATATTCGATGCACACGGTACGCCGCTTTCAGTTTCTCAAAAGCCTTTACGACAAATCTATCCGCAAGACGGATGGGTAGAACACCATCCTGAGGAAATTTGGAGCGCTGTCGTAGAAGTCTGCCGAAATGTCATTGAAAAATCGGGCGGGGCCCGGGGGATTGCCGCAGTCGGTATAACAAACCAGCGCGAAACCGCCCTGATCTGGGAGCGAGATACAGGTAAGCCTCTAACCAACGCTATCGTCTGGCAAGACCGCCGGGGCGCGGAAAGGTGTGCTGAGCTTCGCGCGAATGGATACGAAGATAAGATTCAACTGAAGACTGGCTTACTGCTGGATTCGTATTTCTCGGCGACAAAGCTCGAATGGATATTGAACAATGTGGAAGGTGCATATGCAGCAGCCAGGGGCGGCAATCTGGCTTTTGGCACGATAGATTCCTTTTTGATTTGGCGGCTGACGCAAGGACAGGTGCACGCCACAGACGCGACAAATGCATCGCGTACAATGCTATTTGATATTCATAACTGTATATGGGATGAAGAGCTTCTTGATCTCTTTCGAGTGCCAAGAGAATTATTGCCGAATGTGTTGGACACGTCCGGCGACTTCGGTTCGACCTCCAAGGAAATATTTGGCGTAGAAATTCCAATTCGCGGCGCCGTTGGCGATCAACAAGGTGCTCTAGTCGGGCAAGCTTGCTTTGAACCAGGCATGATTAAAAGCACCTATGGCACAGGGTGTTTTGTCTTGGCTAATACAGGCCACAAAGCTGTGACCTCCAAAAACAAGCTGCTTACGACAATTGCATACAGACTTGGGGGTGAAACAACGTTCGCCGTTGAGGGAAGCATCTTCAACGCTGGCACAGTCGTTCAATGGCTGCGTGACAATGTGAATATGATTCAGAGCGCGGCAGATTCAGAAACTCTAGCCAAGAGCTTGGACGGCACAACTGATGCGGGGAAAGTGTTTTTGGTCCCTGCTTTTACTGGCCTGGGCGCCCCCTACTGGGATCCAATGGCACGCGGTGCGATTTTTGGCCTCACGCGCGATTCGAGCATCGCTCAAGTAGTGCGGGCGGGCCTCGAGTCGGTCGCGTACCAGACCTTTGACCTTCTAACTGCGCTTATTCAGGACGGTGTGACGCCTCCGCCCGCGCTGCGAGTGGACGGAGGTATGGTTGAAAATGATTGGCTAGTGCAATTCATAGCAGATGTGTGCGGCATACCCGTTGAGCGCCCTGCAAACATAGAAACAACTGTATTGGGCGCCGCTTACCTCGCAGGTTTGGGTAGTGGCCTGTTTTCCTCTTTAAGCGATATAGAAGCGGCATGGCGCCTTGAATTCCGCGCGACTCCGGAGATGGCGAACAATGTGCGGAGCGACTTGATCAACCGCTGGCTAGACGCTGTCAGGCGTACGCGCAGCTAATTTGCTGACTTCGATTCCCTGCGTATTTTCCTAATGCTTCAATGCAGCAAATTTGTGTGCATTGCGATATATGGTGGCCCTGCGTACGCGCGTCCCCGAGCAAACTCTAGTTAGATCGAGTCTTGGTTTGGCGACCGGCCAAATTAGTGTAATGTTTTCGGGCTCAGGGGTGGGGTTTACGGGTTTCTGGTACCGATGCAGTCGTCTTCTCCGGGGGAGAACGCCAAGTCTGGCGTAACCGCTAAGGTAAAATGGTTTAATCCGGCTAAAGGTTTCGGCTTTGTCGCGCCGACGGATGGCACGCCGGACGCCTTCTTGCATGTTTCCGTTGTCCAACGGGCTGGGCTTCGAACGTTGCGTCAAGGCGCGACAATCATCTGCGACCTAGCGACAGGACCTCGGGGACCTCAAGTTTCAGTTATCGAACGCGTTGATGATTCCACTGTTCAGGATGACTTACCTGAAGCGGAAAATGGCGAAGAAACTGTATTGGACGGTGAAATTAAGTTCTTTTCGGTTGATAAAGGTTACGGTTTTGGCATGCCTGATGGCGGTGACGATGTGTTTATCGGTATCGGTGCATTGCAACGTTCGAATTTGGACCGCTTAGAATCTGGACAGCACGTCCGGATGCACGTTAGACCCGGGAAAAAGGGACCAATGGCGGTCCGGATCGAAATTTTAAGTGAACCCCAGAATACCACCAGGGCCGACGCGTCCGTTTCGGAAGACGCATCTCCCGAGTGATTGAAACTCAGGTGCCGGCCATGGCTTCCCGCTTTTATTGCGCAACCAAGCAACCTGACAGCGATGTAAGGTCATAGCCGTAGTTCGGACACAATGGGAAGTAATCGTCGTTGCTGTAGAAAATGATGAGAGCCCCAAACTCATTATTTCTTAGGCGCACCAAAATTGAACTTTGGTGCATTGCTTAAGGCGGACCGGCGGTTTCCTCTCCTCCCCCTCATCCCCCAGGGCGCCCCGGTCCGCCGGAAGCGCCAAAATAGCTATAAGTAGCTATAGTTTTACGGTTTTTGGCACTTTATTGGCTTCTCGCGCGTAAGGGCTTAAATAGTGAAGGCAATGTGATACATTAGAACGGCTCAAATATTGGATATCTAGGTTGGAGAAGTTGGAGCACATGAAAGACCCCGGTTCAGAAACGGCAGTGTTAGATCGCTTGCGCGCCGTGGGACTGAGGCCCACCAGGCAGCGCTTGGCTTTGGCCAAAATTCTGTTTTCACAGGGGCCGCGTCACGTGTCCGCTGAAGAACTGTTTAATGAAGCGAAAGCCCACAAAATCAATGTATCGCTCGCGACGATTTATAACGCGCTGCATGACTTCACATCAAAAGGCTTGTTGCGGGAGCTATCGATAGATTCGATGGGGTCGTATTTCGATACAAATACGAGTGAGCACCATCACTTCTTTTTTGAAAGCTCGGGCAAACTAGAAGACGTTCCGTTGGGCGAAGTAGACATATCGTCCCTGCCAAAGGCGCCGCGGAGCTCATCGATATCTCGCGTTGATGTGATCATCCGCCTCAAAGACTGAATCAAGCACACATCAGTCATTGCCTTGCGAACCGTTCGCATATTTAGAACGGTTCTAATCTACTTGACCCGTTGACCGCGGTTCTTTAAAACCATTCGATAATAGATTTCATAGGCAGGCCGATTTCCAGGCTTGCCTATGAAATAGAATGCAATGGCCAATGGAACGCACGTAAGGAGACACACATGGCACAACTCAAGGGATCCAAAACCGAAGACAATTTAAAAGCGGCTTTTGCCGGCGAAAGCCAAGCAAATCGCCGGTACCTCTACTTTGCACAAAAAGCAGACGTAGAAGGCCAAAACGAGGTGTCATCGCTGTTCCGTTCCACCGCGGAAGGTGAAACGGGCCATGCTTTCGGTCATTTGGAGTACTTGGAAACTGTCGGCGATCCAGCTACAGGCGAGCCTATTGGCGACTCAAGCGCCAATTTGAAGGCTGCCGTTGCTGGAGAAACACACGAGTATACGGATATGTATCCTGGAATGGCGAAAACGGCGCGCGAAGAAGGCTTCGACGAAATTGCCGATTGGTTCGAAACTCTGGCCAAGGCAGAGAAATCTCATGCCGGACGCTTCCAGAAGGCTCTTGATTCGCTGAGCTAGTACAGCAAATACGCAGATCAAAGCCGGCCGATGACCTAAGGTTAATCGGCCGGCTTTTTATTTATGACCACCAATCAGTCTCAAACTTCATCTCTGTGGAGCAGTATGGACAATGAGAGAAGGAAGTCTTGAAGCGCCGACGCGTCACATTATCGATTGGAACAATCCCAACTTTATAGACGCAGAAAAGCTTGATGCGGAATTGCGAAGGCAATTCGACATTTGCCACGGATGCCGCCGATGCTTCAATTTGTGCGACTCATTTCCCCGACTGTTCGATCTTATAGATGAAGCAGAGGACGAAGAACTGGAAGGTGTTAAGAGCTCGGATTTTAAATCCGTCGTAGACGCGTGCACATTGTGTGACATGTGCTTTCTGACAAAGTGTCCGTATGTTCCTCCGCACGAGTTCAACATTGATTTCCCGCATCTGATGTTACGCTACAGAGCGGCGGAATATGCGAAAGACGGCGCACCCTTTTTCGACAAACAACTCACCGAAACTGATAGAAACGGCAAATTGGCTGCGATTGCGCCAAAATTAGCGAATTGGGCCTCACGGCGAGGCAATGGTCTTACGCGGCCTGCTTTGGAGAGCGTGGCAGGCGTTCACCATGACGCAGAGCTTCCTAAGTTTCATGGAACGCCTTTCGTCGCGCGGGCAAAGGGTTCTCCGCCGGAAGTAAATCGCAGCGCGCCCGGATATGGGCGCAATGCCGTGATCTTCGCAACCTGCTTTGCCAACTACAACAACCCTGACATTGGTGAGGCCGCGCTCAAGGTCTTGGCCAAAAACGGTGTGAATGCCGAAGTCGTATATCCAGAGTGCTGCGGCATGCCTCAACTTGAGCAAGGGGATATTGCGCGCGTAGCCGAAAAGGCCAAGTCGATCGCGGCGTTCCTAAGGCCATATATTGATCAGGAGAAGGACGTTATCGCTTTAGTCCCTAGCTGTGCGCTAATGATGAAGTTTGAATGGCCTTTGATTGTTCCAAATGATGAAAATGTAAAAGCACTCGCTCAATCGACGTACGATATCACGGAGTATGTCGTCGAAATTGCACAGCAAAATGGTATGGCCGAAGGACTTCAACCCGTGCCAGGTGGAATCGCGTTGCACTTGGCATGCCACGCCCGCGCCCAGAACATGGGGCCGAAGGGTGCGGAGATGCTAAGGCTGATTCCCGATACAGACGTGTCCGTCGTGGAACGATGTTCAGGACACGGCGGGTCTTGGGGAATCAAGAAAGGCAATTTTGAAGTTGCAACTAAATTTGCCCGGCAAACCGTACGCCGGGCGGCGGATACGGGAAAATCATATTTTGCGTCGGAATGCCCGTTAGCCGGGAAGCATCTAGTCCAAGGGTTTGAAAACTTGGATGAAGCGCCCCAAATGAAAAGGCAAGCGTTACATCCGATCGAGATTCTGGCCAAATCCTACGGGTTGGTCTGATTTAATCAGAAACACGGAGGACCAATGTTGGATACGACAATGGAAGACACGCCGAAGCGAAAAATAACCCGAGAAGATTTGATGCCGCTCGATGAATACGCGAAGATTCGTCGGCAGCATAAGGCAACATTAGTCGAGAAAAAACAGCGCCGACGGATTCACATCGGACCACACATTACACTCTACTTCGAGAATTTCGATACGATGTGGGCGCAAATACAAGAAATGCTGTTCATCGAGAAAGGTGGAGAAGATCAGATTGAAGGCGAATTGAACGCTTATAACCCGCTCATCCCGCAAGGATCTGAGTTAGTTGCGACCATGATGATCGAGATTGAAGACGAGAATGTACGCCGGAGAACGCTCGCGAATCTAGGCCATATAGAAGATATGGTAGCGATTTCTTTCGATGGACACTCCGTGAAAGGGACGCCGGAAGATGATTTAGAAAGAACGACGGCGGGCGGAAAAACGTCGTCGGTGCATTTTTTACATTTTTCGTTTACGCCGGAACAAATCGCGGCGTTTAAAAAGGATGGAGCTGCAGTCACAATTGGTATTGGTCACCCAAATTACGGACACATCGCGATTTTGCATGAAAATACCCGAGCTGCGCTCGCTCAAGATTTTGATTAGCGACTCCCTTCGAGGCTCACTCAATGACTTCATCGGCGAATACGCCCCAAAGGTGATCCCTACGCATCCAGCCTTGAACACCGTCGATCTCAATTCGGCAGTAGCTTCCTATTGGGCATCTTTGAAGACTCACAATTACGCCGGGCTCTAATTGAGCAAGAATCTGGCCTTCATTTTCGCTTGTGCGACGCAGCGGCCTTAGTCCGCCAATTACAATTGCCGTTCTCCTTGAGGACAGCATACTGGTATGAACCCATCCATTGCTTCCTTCAGGGTCATTTATACGCCTCCACGTATCAAATTCAGCCACCACTTCGACGGGCAAGCCTCGCCGCGAATACACCCAGTCTATGGGGTATCTAACACCCGGACCGGTGCGCATATTGATCGGGTCCGTTCTAAAGGAGACAAAACGAGGAAGTGGGAGGTTAGTGCTTCGAGGAAGGCTGTCTGGCAACGGTTGACCTGTAGGGTTTGGAGCAACGATTTCTGCGTCCTCCTCTCCAGCTTCGGAGGCGGCTGGCCATGCCTTTTGAGGCAGCGCAACAAGCGCCAATAAAATCACACAAATCACTGTGAAGGTTTGCCTGGTTTCGAAGAATAATTGCATACCGCTACGCCTTAATTTTGCTGGGTCCCGCGCGGTTTCAATGATATCGGATACAGTTCACACTCCCAAGTCAGGTTGTTCAATTTGAACATTTCTCTCCGCCTGGACATTGCAGGAAACGGCTGCTACGCCTATCACGGGAGCCTAGTCCGGGTCTGGGGGACGCTGTCGTCAACCGCCGAAATGCTGCCAAGAGCGGTCAAGACAATCAGGCGCAAAAGAAATGGCGCGAAACAAGCCCAAAGTCGTAGTCACTCGTAAGCTACCGGATGTGGTTGAGACGAGAATGATGGAGTTATTCGATGTTCATATGAACGTCGATGACCACCCGTTCGGCCGAGCTGAGCTGAACAAAGCCGTGGCAGATTGCGACGTACTGGTTCCCAATTTAACCGACCTCATAGACAAGGACGTCATCGAACAAGCAGGAAGCCGCCTAAAGCTCATCGCGAATTTTGGGAATGGTGTTGATCATATTGACGTGCCCGCGGCACAAGCACGCGGCATAACAGTTACAAACACCCCCGACGTGTTAACGGAAGATACGGCGGATATGACTATGGCCTTGATGGTGGCGGTGCCGCGCCGCTTGATTGAAGGCGCGCAGATGATTCGAGATGGTCAATTCAAAGGATGGAGCCCCACGCACATGCTGGGCCACCGGCTTTATGGCAAGCGATTGGGCATTATCGGCATGGGCCGCATAGGAACGGCGGTTGCCAGGCGGGCACGCGGTTTTGGTATGGCTATCCATTATCACAATAGACGACGGTTGCACCCAGAGATTGAAGCCGAAGTCGAAGCCACCTACTGGGAAAGCCTGGATCAAATGCTTGCACGGATGGATGTGATATCGGTGCATTGTCCACACACTCCGGCTACTTTCCATCTACTATCAGAGCGTCGCCTCAAATTGATGAAACCAACCGCATATTTGGTGAATCTGGCACGAGGTGAAATTGTGGACGAAGACGCCCTCATCAAACTTCTGAAGGAAGGAAATCTCGCTGGTGCTGGATTAGATGTTTTTGAGCATGAACCAGCAGTGAATTCAGAATTTCTGTCGTTGAAAAACGTCATACTTCTTCCGCACATGGGATCAGCGACCATCGAAGGGCGGATCAGCATGGGCGAGAAAGTTATTATCAATATAAGGGCGTTCTGTGACGGCCATCAGCCACCCGATCGAGTGCTGCCTACACAGAACTAGGGCGGCAATTCTTTGACCGTCACCCCGTTTATCATTCCCATTCCGTTTCGCGATCCTGTAGCCGCATTTACGCCGCTGGCCTCGGAAGAGATGGCAGTGCTTCTGGATAGCAGTTTGCGCGGTCATACCGGTCGATATTCCTATATTGCGGTACGACCATTCCGCACAATTCGCTGCACGCCGTATCCATGGGCGGTGTCTGTCAATGATAAACCCACAGGCCTTGATCCGTTCGAAGCTCTCAGAGAGGAGATTCGAAAATACACCTTAGATTCTCCGCCTGATGACAGCTTGCCACCATTTATTGGCGGAGCGATTGGATTCCTGGCTTACGAGCTTGGCGGAGTACTTGAGAAGCTACCGAAACCCAAGGTAGCGTCTTTCCCCTGGGACATGGTCGTAGGGTTATACGACTCTATTGTTGCGTTTGATTTGAGGGCCGAGAAAGCGTGGGTCATTTCCAGCGGTTTGCCGGAAAATCAACATGAAAAAAGATTGGAGCGCGCGCAAGAAAGGGCGAAAACGTTACTGGAACTCATGAATGGGGAAGCTGAGTCTCAACAGAAAGCTCCGGGGCAATCAAATTGGCACGCTGAATCCACATCGAAAGATTACGAACAATCTGTGTTCGAGATCAAAGAAGCAATTTACTCGGGAGATATTTATCAGGCGAATTTCTCACAACGATTTTCAGCAGAATTGCCAAAAGCGGCCTGTCCGTTCGGAATATACCGTTCATTGTGCTCTGAATCACCGGCACCATTCTCTGCCTATATGAATTTCGGTAGTGATTTTCACATCTTATCGGCGTCTCCAGAACGATTCTTAAAGGTTACGTCCTCAGGAAATATTGAGACACGTCCGATAAAGGGAACGCGAAGACGCGGAGTCAGTCCCGAAGAGGATATAATGTTGTCCGACGAGCTTGTAGACAGCGCCAAGGACAATGCAGAGAACCTGATGATTGTTGACCTGTTGCGAAACGACATTTCTCGAGTTTGCATCCCCGGGTCCGTTGAGGTTCCAGTACTGTGTGGTTTGGAGTCGTTCCCTTCGGTCCATCACTTGGTATCGGTGGTTACGGGCAAGCTTAGAAGCGAATGCACACTCATAGATTTATTGCGAGCTGCCTTTCCGGGCGGATCAATTACGGGCGCGCCTAAAATCAGAGCTATGGAAATTATCCACGAACAAGAGCGGTCTGCGCGTGGACCCTACTGCGGCACAGTGTTCTGGGCGGGATTTGACGGCGCAATGGACTCATCGATCACAATCCGTACAATTTTTGTAAACGGGCGTAAAATGATAGCCCAAGCAGGGGGCGGCATCGTGGCTGAATCTGATCCTTCTCAGGAGTACGAGGAAAGTCTTATCAAAGTTCGGCCTCTACTCGCAGCGCTGCGGGGGACCCTTGACACATGAAAGTTGTCGTTAACGGCGAACTCAAAGATGGAGGTGCAACGTCCATCACACCGATGGATCGGGGTTTTACGCTCGGCGACGGGCTGTACGAAACCATAGCCGTACGCAAAGGAGGCCCACGCAGATTAGCTGCTCATATTTCCCGCTTGCGTAGCGCCGCAACTATTATCGATATTCCTCTTACATACACAGATGAACAGATCAGCGATTTTATAGACGCTGTTATCGAGGCTAATCAGTATGCCGACGGCTTTGCGCGAATTACGCTCACGCGGGGTCCAAGTGAACGCGGCATCACCATACCTGAATCGCAAAGCCCTACGCTCGTCGTGACCGGCGCGATGTCTGCACTTTCAGCCGATCCGGTTCACGTCGTTATTTCCAAGAAAACGCGAAGAAATGAGCACTCTCCCCTGTCGGGAATAAAGTCTACAAATGCGCTGGACAGCATATTAGCTCGGGAAGAGGCACACGCTGCCGGTGCTGACGATGCTTTGTTGCTGAATACCACTGGCCGTTTGGCCGAGAGCACAGTTGCAAATATTTTTCTTTTGGTTGGCGGAGGCATTCTTACGCCGCCAATAACTGACGGTGCGTTGCCTGGCATCATGCGTGCAGAAGTCATCAAAATGACGCGCGCGGAGGAAAAATCTTTGGGAAGCGGCGAACTATCGGAAGCGAGCGAGATTTTTCTCACCAATGCGCTAGGCATAAGACCGGTTTTATCGGTCGACGGAAAGGCCGTTGGTGACGGCGAGCCAGGTTTAATAACCCAGCTTCTCGCAGCGCGCCTTTAGGACGCGTTACAGGCGCTGTCTATGGCGTCGTGGGCTGCAGTAAACCCGACAAGAGAAAAAGTGTCAGTTGTAAGCGTGCCGCGGGCGGACCTCCCACTTACTGTGGCCGTATAGCCTTTGATCATCGCCTGAGTCATTTCTTGGTCAGCCTCCGAATCGCGTGCCCAGGCGCGATCACCATTTGTAAACAACTCAAAATTTGCGCCGCCAACGGACACCGTAACTTCGCCGTCTCTCATATACTCATAACCGGCAACTATACTGATAACATCGAATGCATCTCTGCCGGGACGATGCGTAATCAACATTTGAACGTCCCCGCGACGTGTATAGTCACCCTCGGACTTTGTCGGCGCCGAGGTCATGTAGCAAATGGGCTGACCGTTTTCCTGATACGTATAGGCGATCCAATCGCCATGGCGCCCAAGGGCGGTCACATCTTGCGCATAACCAGACGAGGTAACAAGCATCGCTATAAGTGCGCTTGTTAAAACCATTAAATTTACGATTCGCATTGGATCACCGACCAATTGCCTTAGAATTTCCTTATATACGCACAATTTGGCGATTGTGTGAATCCGTGCCGTGTATCCGACCTTATCCTTCCTCTCTGCGCCCGTCCTTTTCGGCAATAGCAACTTCAGCTAGAGGCGGTGGCACGCGAAATCGCTGTAGGCCTTCAATCGGAGGACCGCCGGGCATGACGGGACGAGACGGAAAGCGCTGGGTTGAGACCAGACGGTCGTACATCACGACAACACCCGCAATACCGACGTTGAGGCAAAAGCGCGTAGGTATGCGGATAATGTGATCGCATCTTGCTGTCATTTCCGGGGACAAAGAGTCCTTTTCCGGGCCAAGAATATAAGCAGCGCATTTAGGGTGACTAAAACTTGGAAGCTCTACAGCATCATCAAGCAATTCCACGCCGACCAAACTGCATCCTTTGGGTAACGAGAACTCTTTTAAATCGGGAAAATCGTAGAACGGCATATTTGCCAGTGCGTCCGATGTATCCGTTTGCCCGCCTTCGGCCCGTTTGTAAGTCGCTGCGACTGTGAATACGAAACTCGCGCCAAATGCATGGGCTGAGCGAAATAAGTTGCCGACATTGAATGGCTTATTGATGCCTTCAACGCCAATTCCAAAGTAACCGCGCATCGACCCGTCTCTCAATAAAACCTGATATGGCCAGTCATACCCTCCGATCCCCTAAGTATCCACCAGGAGCTGAAACGCTTTTGGGGCCAGCAAATTCAGCTGCGCTCTGTTTCCAGAAATGAGTCGACTCGGCAAACAGCGGCGGGTACCTAATGGTTCGCGGCAACACATGATTTTATGCATGCGCCCTTAGTCATTCAACTTATTGAAACTATAGGGTTATTTGGCATAGGACGAGTGGGCCGCGAGTATCATGACGTGCCGTCGGGGAGGGCCATAAGCCATGCGAAAAGCCAAAAAAGTCATTATTACCTGTGCGGTCACGGGATCCATTCACACCCCGACGATGTCGCCGCATCTGCCCATTACGCCCAATGAAATCGCCGAAGCGTCCATAGGTGCTGCCGAAGCGGGCGCATCTATTATCCACCTTCATGCGCGCGACCCGGAGACAGGCCAACCGACGCCAAGTGCGAAAATCTTTATGCAGTTTCTACCGCGCATCAAACAAAACACGGATGCCGTCATCAATATCTCCACAGGCGCAGGTCTTGGGATGTCCATGGAGCAGCGCCTTGAAGCCGCCGTGACGGCTAAGCCGGAAGTAGCGTCGCTCAATATGGGCTCGTTGAATTTCAACATCTCCGGTGCTGTATCGAAATTCGATAAATTCAAATTCGATTGGGAGCCGAAGTATCTGGAAAGCACGAAGGACTTTATTCTTAGCAATACCTTTGCGCAGATCGAGCACATCATGGTCGATCTCGGCCAAGGGTGCGGAACCAAGTTTGAATTCGAGTGCTATGACGTAGGCCACTTATACAATCTCGCGCACTTCGTTGATCGCGGATTGGTAAAGCCGCCGTTTCTCATCCAGTGCATATTCGGCATTCTTGGCGGCATTGGGCCAGATCTTGAGAACTTGGCACACATGCGTCTGATTGCGGACAAGCTTTTTGGCGAGGATTATTACCTGTCCGTTCTTGCCGCCGGACGTCATCAAATGTCTTTTGTCACTCAGAGTGCCTTGTTGGGTGGAAACGTGCGTGTCGGACTGGAAGACAGTCTATACCTCGGCAAAGGTAAGTTGGCGGAATCCAATGCGGCACAGGTCACAAAGATCCGGCGCATCATGGAAGACTTGTCGTTGGATGTGGCATCGCCAAAAGAAGCACGTGAAATGCTCGATCTTAAGGGCGGCGATCAGGTCGCATTTTAACAATACATCATCACAATAAATCGCAAGATAGGGAGAACACCTTTGTCAGGATTGTATTTCGAAGAATTCAAGGTCGGGCAGCTCTTCAAGCATCCACGGCGCAGAACTATAACGGAGGCTGACAACGTATGGTTTTCTGCGATCACGCATAATCCGGCATTGCTTCATCTGGATGAAGAGTATTGCAAAAACAATACCGAATTCGGCCAGCGCATCGTCAATAGCTGTTTCACCCTTGGCCTGTTGGTCGGCATCACCGTCAATGAGACAACCTTTGGGACAGCGGTTGCAAACCTTGGCTGGGATGAAGTGCGTTTTCCTAAGCCTCTATTCCACGGAGACACCATCCGATGCGAAACCGAGGTCCTGGAGGTTCGCGAGAGTAAATCACGTCCTGACAATGGCATCGTGATTTTCATGCACCGCGCGTACAACCAAAAAGATGAGCTTGTTGCGCACTGCAAACGTTCATCACTTCAACTTCGTAAACCTAAGTAGGGTCAACATGCTACTCCGTTCCATGCTCTTTATTCCCGCCGATAGTGAGAAAAAGCTCTCCAAGGCGGACAGCGTAGAATCCGACGCGCTGATATTCGATTTGGAAGATGCCGTCGCGGCACCACGCAAACAGATTGGCCGCGAGATGGTCAACGAGTTCATGAGTGCCCGTCCGCAAAAAGACCGCAAGGTTAAGTTTTATGTACGCATCAATCCGCTGGAATCTGATGCGCCACTGCGGGATTTGGCGGGCATCATGTCCGCAGCACCCGACGGCATCATGTTTCCAAAAGCGTCAGGACCGCAGGATGTGGATTTGATTTCCAAATATCTCGATGTGCTTGAAATTGAACACGGCGTTGAGCCGGGTTCGACGAAAATCGTCGCGTTGACGGGTGAATCAGCGCAAGGCGTGCTGACGCTCGGCGAATACGCCAAGGCCAAGCTCCCCCGCCTTGTCGGAATGTGCTGGGGGCCATGGGATTTGGCAGCGGAGGTGGGTGCGGCGGGCAATCGCCACCCTGATGGTACTTATGAATACACGTACCGGATGGCAATGTCCCTTAGCTTGTTAGGCGCGAAGGCCGCCGGTGTACAAGCCATCGATACAGCTTTCACCGAGTTCAAGGACAGCGAAGGTCTTCTGAAGTGGTGCAAGATGATCCGCCGCGAAGGATGGACCGGAAAAGTTGCTATTCATCCGGCCCAGGTGCCGATCATTCACGAAGGGTTCAAGCCCAGCGACGAAGAAGTTACTCATGCTCAGCGTGTGCTTGACGCCTTTGCCAATGAAAATGAAGGGGTCGCTTCATTAGACGGTGTCATGCTCGACCTGCCACACCTCAAGCAAGCTCGCTACATTATGTCGCTTTTTGAAGCATTCAAATCATAGTTGGAAACTTGAGTTAGATATTAAAAGGGCGCGGTTTTGACCGCGCCCTTTTTTCATTTAGCTGGCGAGCTTTTTCTCTAGATCAGGATGAACTGTGAACGCCGGTCCGGTCTTTTCTTTGATCTCCTCCACGGTCACGCCCGGCGCGATTTCCATCAGCGTCAAACCAGGGCGTCCCACTTCGAGCACGCAAAGATCGGTGATCACCATGTTCACCACGCCTTTGCCAGTCAGGGGCAGAGTGCACTCCTTGAGAATTTTGTGTTCACCACTTTTGTTGACGTGTTCCATCAAAATGACGAGGCGCGGCACGCCGGCGACCAGATCCATCGCGCCGCCCATGCCCTTCACCATCTTGCCGGGAATCATCCAGTTGGCAAGATCTCCGCTGTCCGTCACCTGAAGCGCGCCAAGAACCGAAAGTTGGATATGACCGCCGCGGACCATGCCGAAGGATTGGGCGCTGTCAAAGAAGCTTGTGGACGGTAACGTCGTGACGGTCTGTTTACCAGCGTTGATCAGGTCAGCGTCTTCCTCGCCCTCATACGGGAATGGCCCCATGCCAAGCATACCGTTTTCGCTGTGCAGCTGAACCGTCATGCCTTCCGGAATGTGGTTCGCCACTAACGTCGGAATGCCAATGCCTAGATTGACGTAGAAGCCATCTTGTATTTCCTGGGCCGCCCGCGCGGCCATTTGATCTCTGTCCCATGCCATAAGATGTGCCTCCTACTCAGCCGCTGCCGGTTTGGGGCGCGTTGTGCGTTTTTCGATGTGCTTTGTAACGTTGTCTACCTGGATGAGGCGATCAACAAAAATACCCGGGGTCATGATGTGATCCGGATTGAGTTCACCGGTCTCAACGAGGTGCTCAACCTGAGCAACGGTCACTTTTCCCGCGGTCGCCATTGGTGGATTCAGGTTTCTAGCCGACATGCGGTAGATGAGATTGCCTTCATGATCACCCTTCCACGCATGGACGATGGAAAGGTCGGCAACGAGGCCGGTTTCCATAACGTAGTGCTTGCCATTGAATTGCCGGGTCTCCTTGCCTTCGGCCACCAAAGTGCCGTAGCCCGTTGGCGTGTAAAATGCAGGAATCCCTGCACCGCCGGCGCGGCAACGCTCGGCAAGTGTGCCTTGAGGGTTGAATTCGATTTCCAGTTCACCGGCCAGATACTGCTTGGCGAATGTCGCGTTTTCGCCGACATAAGAGCTGATCATTTTCTTAATCTGCCGCGTTGTCAGCAACACGCCGAGCCCTACATCGTCGATACCGCAGTTGTTCGAAATAATCGTCAAACCTTTGACGCCGGAATCCCTGATTGCGTGAATCAAAATTTCGGGAATGCCACAAAGTCCGAAGCCGCCCGCCATTATCGTCATATCGTCATGCAGGAGGCCGGCCAGGGCGGACTTCGCGTCTGAATATACTTTGTTTGCCACGTCCCTAACTCCTCGTTTTTATTCCTTCCAGGCTTAATACTTATGCGGCGGCATGTCTATCAATAGCCGCGCTGATAGATAATCTGAGCGTCTTTCTCCAGATCTTCACGAAACTTGGGATCTGCGATTGCGATCAGACGCCGCGCCCGTTCTGCAAATGTTTGTCCCCGCAACTCGGCTGCGCCAAATTCCGTTACGACAACGTCAACATCGATGCGCGGAGAGGTTACAACCGGAGAGGTCAAGCGCGATACGATTCGCGACGATTCGCCACCTTTGGCTGTTGCCGACAACGCCATGATGGAATGTCCGCCCTCAGAGCGATGGCCGGCACGCACATATTCCGGTTGGCCACCAACACCACCTACGTAAGCATCCCCGACTTGCTCGGCATTAACTTGGCCACTTAGGTCCACTTCCACGGCACTATTGATTGTCACCAGTTTTTTAAGTTTCGTCAGGACTTCACCTGAGTGGGTATACGAAGAAGGCCGCATGGAAATAGCAGGATTCTTGTGGGCGTACTTGTAAAGCCTTTGTGTTCCCATCAAACCACCGACGATGGTCACACCTTGGTCGATGGGTTTGCGCGCGTTTGTGACCACGCCTTTCTCGATCAGTTCGATCAGTCCATCGCCAATGCTTCCCGTGTGCACACCGAGGTCCTTGCGATCGACGCACAAGGCCATCACCGCATCCGGAACGCCGCCGATACCGATCTGCAGCACGGAACCGTCTTCAATATATTCGGCCGTATATTTCGCGATGGCACGGTCAGTGTCGGTAATAGGCGGAGACGGCAGTTCCGCCGGCGCGCGGGAGGTGTGAATGATGTAGTCGACTTCGTCGGGCCTCAGTCGGTCGGGACAGTCCGTTTGCGGAACTTGGTCGTTGACTTCAATGACCACCGTCCGTGCCCGGTTTACGATCGAGCGGGTGTAGTCGGCGATTAGCCCAAAGCTGTAGGTGCCGTCTTCGTCGGGCGGCGGCACTTGTAGGAACGCGACGTCGCAAGGAACGATTCCTTGATCGATATATGAACCAACCAAACCGATATGACAGGGGATGAGCTGCAATGCCCCGCCCTTGGTCAAACGGCGCGTCGCGCCCATAGCGCCAAATGCGACCATTTTGATGTGATCGGTATGTTCAGGGGAAAAGGTCTTGGTGAAGCTTGCGCCCAGGTAAATCGTCACCGGCCCGACGTCAGCACGCTGGTCTCTCAACGCCTCGGTAAGTGTTTGAGGTTCGCCGCACGCTTGACCCCATATAACGTTGTCTCCTGGACGCAGGATTTTCTTCAGATCTAGTGTTTCAGGAGTCAGGACTTCGGGCATGAGATTGGCCTCTGCAAGTGTATGGGTTGATTCTGGGGTGAAACGTACCGAAAAACATTCATTGAATGGAGCGTTTTTGGGGCACGTCAGCCGCCCGGTCAAGCCGGGAACGGCCTTATCGCCAACATCCTCTAGCGCTATGCAGTAAGCGAATGGCAGACCGGCTTATCGGCTGGTCAGAATGCCCTCCAGGGCCTTGCATGACCGGATAGCTGGGGCTACCAAAAGGTCCCGCTTTGCCGGGATAGAACGTGACCGGCTGGCATCAATTCGACCGCATCGTAAGGTCGCAACATGTCTATAGGTCCACCCAATGGCGTTTTCGTCGGCAAAGGAAGTCCCGCCTATCGACAATCTTCGCGGCGCGATGTGGATGATCGCCGCTTCGACGTGCTTTGCTATCGTCACGACTCTGGTGAAAACCGTTGGGTCGGAGCTTCACCCATTTGTCATTGTCTTCTTCCGTAGTGTCTTCGGCGTGACGGTCATATTGCCCTTCTTGTTTCGTCACGGTTTTAGGATATTTAGCACGCAGCGCCCGGGCCTACATCTCATTCGCTTGGCGTGTTCAACAGTAAGTATCCTAGCTGCGTTCTATGCGTTCACGCATATGCCCCTTGCCGCCGCGGTTTCGCTGACCTTCACGCGCCCCCTATTTATGATCATTCTCGCTGTTCTGCTGTTGGGCGAAGTTGTTCGCTGGCGGCGCGGCATCGCGACACTGGTTGGCTTCGCTGGCGTCGTCATCGTTCTCGGACCGACCGGAATGATATTTCAATCAGCTGCGTTCGCCGCCTTGCTGTCAGCCGCCGCGATTTCGGGTGCACTGGCCGTAATTCGCCAGCAAGCGGCCGAGGATGGGCCGATTACGCTTATGGCGTGGTACGCGTTTGGTTTGGTGGTTACGACGCTTATTCCAGCCGTCCCCGTATGGGAAACACCTCAGGGTATACAGTGGGCCTACTTGCTGGCAATTGGTGTGTTCTCCAGCTCTGGACAGTATTTCATAATTCGTGCCTTCTCGATCGGTGAGGCGACGGTCATGAATCCAATCGACTATATCCAAATCATTCTTGCAGCCGCTTTCGGATTTTTGTTCTTCAGCGAAGTGCCGAGTATTTGGACCGGAGTTGGGGCGGTAGTGATTGTGGGCTCTACCCTCTACATCCTGTTCCGTGAGGCCAAAGTAAAGGACACGCCGCCGCCCATGCGCGCGGAATAGGTACGTTATTTCTCCACATATTATTTGGCGACTTGGTCCATAAATTCAGCGAGCTTTACATCTCGTTCGGAAAGACCCCCGCAATCGTGTGTGGACAGTAAAACCTCGACCCGGTTGTACACATTAAACCATTCCGGATGGTGATCCATTTTCTCCGCCATCAAGGCGCAACGGCTCATGAAACCGAAAGCCTGATTGAAGTTCTCGAAATTAAATGTGCGCTGAATAGCGTCACGGCCATCGACTTCACTCCAGTCGGGAAGCCTTTCCAATGCAGCCTTGCGCTCCGATGCGCTCAGTTTTTCTACCATTTATGCCTCTCGTCCAATACGTAGTATGATACACCATGGCGAAAGCACGACCGGTAAACAAGGCGCGTAAATGACAAAACGGGAAGAATTTTTGCCGCCTACGCTGGCAGATATCGACGAGGTTGCGCGTGAAGCGCTTGAAAGTCTTCCCGATAGCCTGAAATCGCTGACCCGGGGCGTTATTATCAGGGTGGAGGAGTTTCCCGACGAGGACGTGTGTGATGAATTGGAACTGGAAAGCCCTTTCGACATTTTAGGTCTATACCAGGGCATAGCATTAGATGAAAAAGTCGTGGAAATTTCCGGCAGCCTACCGGACATGGTTTTTCTCTACCGCCGCCCGATTCTCGACTACTGGTGTGAGACCGGGGAGGACCTTCTGCACGTAATTCGCCATGTCCTGATTCACGAAATCGGCCATCACTTTGGCTTCTCCGATGCTGATATGGAAGATATCGAGGCGCAGGCAGAAGCCGAGGGAATCAGCCGCACTTAATGGTATAATCTGACGCGTGCTTGCGAGTTTATTTGAAGAAAGAATGGGTGCGCAAACGCAGATGAGGTAACAGCTCGCGCTCGAACCACGGATTTTTCTTAATCCACGACGTATTGCGCCAACTGGGATGAGGAAGCGGGATTAAATCCGGACCATATTCACGCCAAGCCGCGACGGTATCAGTAAGCGTGCTTTTACATCGATCCTTTAAGTAGAATTTTTGTGCGTAAGTACCCACGAGAAGAGTGAACCCAATATTTGGCAACAGTGGACGGATGCGAGGATGCCACTCGGGCGCGCACTCCTTGCGCGGTGGAAGATCGCCGCCCTTCGCATCGCGACCCGGATAGCAAAAGCCCATAGGCATAATCGCAATTCGGGACTCGTCGTAGAACGCTTCGCGGTCAACATCGAGCCAATCTCGCAGCCGATCACCGGATCTATCATTCCATGGTACACCGCTTTCGTGGACCTTTGTGCCCGGAGCTTGCCCGACGATCAGCACTCGCGCTGTTGAAGTTGCCCGGAGTACAGGCCTGGGACCCAATGGCAACGCGTGGGCGCACAAAGTGCATGCGCGGGCCTTCTTCAGGACCTGTGACAGCTTGCTCATCGCTCAGCGAGTAAGCCGTCGACATAGGCCGGCACTATAACCGTTGCGGCGCCGTGATGTGTTTCGTGGAACATTGTCGCTCCGAGAGAGGGCTCAAGATTAAGTTCTACGGTATGAGCGCGGTCCAATTGCCGGGCCATGGCGACGAACCCCGCAGCGGGATACACATTCCCGGATGTACCAATCGATATAAACAGGTCGCACTCCGCCAAAGCTTCCTGAATTTCATCCAGCCCCATCGGCACTTCGCCAAACCAAACCACGTTCGGCCTGAGCCCTCCGGGCTTCTGGCACGATTCACAAACATCGTTGACCGACATATCCCCTTCCCAGTCGACGATGTGTTCGCAGTAGTTGCAGCGGGCTTTGGCATAAATACCGTGCATGTGAATGAGGTCCTTCGAGCCGGCTTGCTCGTGAAGCGAATCTACGTTTTGAGTAACGATCAATACACGGCCTTGCCATAGAGCCTCCAGCTTAGCGAGGGCCTTGTGTGCGGCGTTCGGTTTTATATCAAGAGATCGTGATCGGGCACGGCGCATGTTGTAGAAAGCATGGACGCGCTCGGGGTCGCGGGCAAAGGCTTCCGGCGTTGCCACATCCTCCCACCGAACCTTCGACCAGATGCCATCCGCATCTCGGAATGTGTCTAGTCCGGACTCCTTTGAAATTCCCGCACCCGTGAGGATGACAACGGATGCTCCAGCGTCCGGAATGAATTGAGGAACAATGGCCGAGGCGGTTTCGACTTCCTGCGTGGGTGGTGAGGATAATTCAGCCATGATAAATACCGTTATAATGACGCTGCGCAATGCTAACGGCCTCAAGGCGCAGGAGCAAAGCAACTAAAATGAAAATCCTTTTTGTATGCACCGGAAACATATGCCGTTCACCGACGGCAGAGGGCGTATTTCAATACTTGCTGACTGATATGGGCCTGGACAGGGCCGTTACCGCGGATTCCGCCGGCACCCACGGGTATCACGTCGGTGAAGCGCCCGACCCGCGTACGGTCGAGACCGCTGCCAAGCGTGGATACGATCTTTCTGCGCAGAAAGCGCGGCGTGTACGTACAGACGACTTCGAGAAATTCGACCTCATTCTCGCCATGGATCGCGGACATCTGTCATACCTGCAGGCCATGCAACCGCATGGGTCGAAGGCGGAGGTTCGCCTATTCCTGGATTTTCACCCTTCCAAAGACCTTAAAGACGTCCCGGACCCCTACTATGGTGGCGGCCGGGGTTTTGAAGATGTTTTGGACATGGTGGAAGCTGCCTCAATAGAACTGATTGGCCACCTGAAGGCCCGCATGAATCCAGCACCATGATCGACATAAATGCCCGGGTGCAGCGCGTTCTGCAAACTGGCGTTGTAAGTAGCCGGCACTTATCCGGAGGATGCATCGGCGATGTCCGACAATTGGCATTGGAAGATGGACGAAACGTCGTTGCTAAAATTGGAAACGGGTCTTCGCCGGGCCTCGCCCTGGAAGGATTTATGCTGAACTATCTGGCGAAGAACTCTTCCCTGCCTGTCCCAGACGTTCTTCATGCCGATGATACCTTGCTGATTATGAGCAAACTACCGACAAGTGGTGCGATTGACCATGAGGCGGAAGAAGATGCCGCTCATCACATAGCTGGTTTGCACGACATCACCTCTGATCATTTCGGATTCGAGAGAGATACATTGATCGGCGGACTGGTCCAACCCAATCCGCAACAAAAGAGTTGGATAGAATTCTTTCGTGTTCATCGCCTTATGTATATGGGGCGCCGGTGTACGAAGTCTGGCCGCATACCCAGCAATATACTCTCACGGTTGGAACGGTTTTGCGCCCATTTGGACAAATGGTTGGCCGAACCTTCAGCGGCCTCTCTTCTTCACGGCGATCTATGGACGGGAAATGTTCTTGTTCATCGTGGAAAAATATCAGGATTTGTGGATCCAGCGATTTATTACGGCGATCCGGAAATCGAGTTGGCCTTCACGACTTTATTCGGAACTTTTGGTAAATCGTATTTTAGACGCTATGACGAACTGCGCGGGCTGAAGCCTGGATTTTTCGAAGAACGCCAGGATATATACAATTTATATCCCCTGCTGGTGCACGTGAATCTGTTTGGCGGCTCGTACGTAAATTCTGTAGATCGCACCCTGCGCCGTTTTGGATACTAGTTCAATTCGTAGTGAGCGAGAGGGATGTACATGGGTCCGGCCCGACCAAGTCGGCTTTCAAACAATACGAACTCCTCGACGCTAAATGGGCCAGCCTGGAAAAGATTGTTTCCTTCTACAAATGACTGCAATCGCACCGGATGGGCTTGGGAAAATCTTGCCAACGTTACGTGCGGTGTAAATTTTCGGGTCTCGGCCGGCTGACCTGCACGAACCACCGCAGATTCGATCTTAGCCTGCAAATGCGTCAAGTTGGCGGATGAATTCACGCCCGCCCACAGCGCGCGCGCCTTGTGGCCTTGACCAAAAGTCCCCAAGCCCTGCAATTCCAAACTAAAGGCTTCAGCCGCGATGCCTGACAAAAATTGGTCGATGTCTTCCGCCACATGCTCATCCACTTCGCCAATAAACCGCAAAGTAATGTGCATATTGGCGGGCTCTACCCATTTTGCGCCCGGCAATCCACTGCACATGATCTGTAGTCGGGCAATCACGCCATCGGGAAGCGGTAATCCAACAAAAAGACGAATCATATTGGCGTAAGACGAATAGCGTACTCAATTACTGGAAGACGCGGACTGCCTGCCCGAACGTTTCTCTTCTACTTGGGAAATGAGTTTCTCAACCATCGGCAAAATACCGGCGACAATAATTTCCACCCCTTCAACATTTGGATGGATTCCGTCGTCTTGATTTAGGTCGGGCTCTGCCGCCACGCCTTCCAGAAAAAATGGATAAATCAAGGCTCCGGTTTTTTCCGCAACCATAGGGAATATAGAATTAAAGCGATCGCCATAATCCCGTCCGAGATTAGGGGGCGCTAACATACCGGCAATTAACACTGGCAACCCCTCTTCTTGAATACGGTTGACGATAAACTCCATATTATCTGCGGTCACAGAAGGGCTCACAGCGCGCAAGGCATCGTTACCGCCAAGTGCCACAATCACTGCATCCGGCTCGTCGGCAAGGGACCATTCCAGTCGCGAGCGCCCCCCAGTCGTCGTATCTCCAGAAACGCCGGCCTGCAGAATTTCTACTTGATAACCTTTTTCTTTGAGACGGGCTTCGAGCCGAGCGGGAAACGCTGCGCTCGGGTCATCCAGGCCGTACCCGGCGGTTAGGCTATCCCCGAACGCCAATATGCGAATTGGCTGGTTGGCGGAATTTTCCGATGCTCGCGCAACATTCTCGGCACCTTGAAATATCAATGCGCATGTAACAACAAGTGTTACAAAAAATGCTGAAATCGCCTTTTGCAGCAAGGTTTTATGCGGTAACAATCGAGGGTCTTCCATGGTATGAATTGCCGTCGTTAACATCAGCACAATCCCGATCGAGCTCAGGCGTCATATGGATACTGTCGCTACCCATAGCAATGCGTCCGAATTAGGCGATGTCGCAAAATCAAATGCCATAGCTCTCGATCAAGTTCACCTTACTTTGGAGGGGCCTGCCGGGCCGGTCAACATCCTCCGGGGCGTAGATCTCAATGTAAGCGCGGGAACCGCGCTTGGCGTCGTAGGCCCGTCGGGATCGGGTAAAACGACCATGTTGATGATCGTGGCGGGGTTGGAGCGCATTTCATCTGGGCGCGTCGTCATTGCAGGCACTGATTATGCAAACCTTGATGAAGATGCCTTAGCTCTGTTTCGCCGCGACGCCATCGGAATCGTTTTCCAGTCCTTCCACCTCATTTCCACAATGAGCGCTCTTGAGAACGTGGCCGTGCCGCTCGAGTTCGCCGGCGTCAAAGATGCGTTCGATCGTGCCGAAGAGCAATTGAAAGCTGTAGGGCTCGGCCACCGGCTCGACCACTACCCCGGGCAACTTTCCGGCGGAGAGCAGCAGCGTGTTGCTTTAGCCAGGGCGTTTGCGGTGAAACCGAAAATACTTCTTGCAGATGAGCCAACAGGAAATCTGGACGGTGCAACAGGACAGCAGATCATCGATTTATTGTTCGAACTGCATGACAAGAACAACACGACATTGGTGCTCATTACGCACGACATGAATCTTGCCAAAAAATGCGACCGTGTTGTTCGCATCGCCGACGGCCTCATTGTTGGTGAGGGAATATCAGGACCACCTTCCGGCGGGAACTAAACGAAATGCGCGATTTGCCGCTACCACTGAGATTTGCCCTTAGGGAGTTACGGGGCGGCATGCGCGGTTTCCGCATATTTTTGGCATGCATAGCCATAGGCGTGACCGCGATCGCTGGCGCCACATCGATGAATGAATCCGTGAAAGCCGGTATTGCGTCTGATGCGCGCCCCATGCTGGGCGGCGATGTACAAGTCGATGCAGATTCTTATCCTCTCGAAGACAATCAAGTCGCGGGTTTGCAGGCGGGCGGAACGGTCAGCGCGCACGTCCAAATGCGCTCTATGGCGCGCACAGAGAATGAGCAAGGTGATGTTCAAGCTCGGACGTTGATTGAGCTGAAAGCTGTTGAAGACAACTATCCGCTTTACGGTGAGCTTGAACTAAATCCCACACAATCACTAAGTGAAGTCATTGCGTTCAAGGATGGGCACTGGGGCGCGGCAATCGACGACCCGCTAAGGGCACGCTTAGGCATTGATATAGGCGACATCGTTTATGTCGGTGAAGCCCCACTTGAAGTAAGAGCAATTGTGATGCTCGAGCCGGATCGTGCCGTAAGCTTTGCAACAATCGGCCCGCGCGTCATGATCAGTCGCGACGCAATGCCGGCAACCGAACTCGTTCAGATGGGCAGCCTGATTGAGTACACATACAACGTGCGCCTAGATAAAGGAGAGAACGAAGAACAGTTTCGTAATCGCTTAAACGACGAGTTCCCGGATGCCACCTGGCGAATTCGCGGTTTGAATCAGGCCGCACGTGGACTCGAACGATTTCTTGATAACGTTACGTTGTTTCTTACGTTAGTCGGGCTAACCGCTTTGCTAACCGGCGGAATTGGCGTCGCCAATGCAGTGCGCGCTCACCTCATCGGACGGCTCAATACCATTGCAACGCTGAAATGCCTCGGCGCGCCGGCCGACATGGTATTCTCTATTTATTTGATTCAATTAGGATTTTTGGCTTTTATCGGGATCGTTATCGGCCTGGTGCTGGGTGCGAGCATCCCCTATTTCGCCGCGCAGGCATTGGGCGACTTACTACCCGTCCAAACCGAATTCGGTCTTTACCCAACCGCACTTTTGAAAGCGACTTTGTTTGGAACGCTTACGGCAGCTCTATTTGCTCTATGGCCACTCGCAAGAGCCCGCGATATTCCAGCCGTTGCATTGTTCCGCTCACTTCTCGTCGACCAAGGTCAATGGCCACGACGCAAGTACGTTGTGATCATTGCGGCCATTGCGGTTGTGCTCGCTGTGTTTACGGTTGCGACCGCGGAGGAGCCTTTGTACGCATTTTACTTCGTCGCCGGTGCAGCCGTTTCGATGGTTTTGTTTAGAATTGCCGCGAACGGCGTTATGCGCTTTGCAGCTAAAATGACATCCGGACGCAACAGCCCCACCGCCGGGCGGCCAACCCTGCGATTGGCTTTGGCCAATCTGTACCGACCGGGATCTCCGACAACATCTGTTGTTCTTTCTCTAGGCCTTGGTCTTTCGGTGCTCGTGGCCATAGCCCTGGTACAATCAAATCTCAATGCAACAATCAACGAAGGCTTGCCGAGTGATGCACCGAGCATGTTCTTCATCGATATCCAGCCGCATCAAGAGGAGGACTTTCGGCGTATAGTGAATTCAATGCCGGGCGTGGAGAAGGTTTTGACATCGGCGATGATTCGCGGTCGGGTCGTGCGTGTAAATGACGTACCGTCCGAAGACGTCAATGTCGCGCAGGGCAGCCGGTGGGCTATCCGCGGCGAGCGAAGCATGTCCCATGCCGCTAATTTGCCGGAAAATGCGCGGCTAACGGCGGGCGAATGGTGGCCAGAGGACTACGCAGGGGAAAATCTTGTTTCCGTCGACGCGGAAGTGGCGCGCGATACCAATATCGGGCTTGGCGATACAATCACCGTCAATATTTTAGGACGTGAAATTACCGCTCGCATTGCCAGCCTTCGTGATATTCGCTGGCAGTCCGGAGCAATGAATTTTACATTTATATTTTCGCCCAATGCGCTCGCGGGCGCGCCAAGCACATACCTTGCCACCGTCAATTCGGAAGCCGGTTCAGAGCTTGCTATCGAGACAGCTGTGCTGAACGAAATGCCAAACGTTACCGTCGTGCAAGTGCGACAGGCGTTGGATATGGCGCGTAGCATTTTAGATTCGTTGGGATTGGCCGTTCGGATGACGGCGGCAATCGCATTAATATCGGGTGCGCTTGTATTGGCTGGTGCGGTCGCAGCGGGGCACGCTCGGCGCATATACGAGTCTGTGGTGCTTAAGGTTCTTGGAGCCACCCGAGGCAATGTATTGAAGGCTTTTATTTTCGAGTATCTGCTTCTAGGCGTTGCAACCGGCTTGATTGCTGCGGTGGTCGGAGTCGTAGGCGCCTGGGGGGTGGTCACTGAAATCATGGAAATTATTGAATGGCGCCTGGATTACGGGTTGGTGGTTACCGTCCTTCTCAGCTGCATTGCTGTTACATTGCTGGCCGGATTCACCGGCACGTGGCGCGCCATGGGCACAAAAGCCGCACCCCACCTCCGGAACGAGTAGAACTTTCCAACCTATTGATATACAATGCGAAACAGTGCGGGTGCTGGATTAAATAGTTGCAGCAATCGACCGATTTTAGTTGCGGGGCGGGAGTGATCGCCCAATATAGAAGGCAGCTCGCAATGTGCGGGCACCAGTGGAAAATACGAGGAGAATCATGGTTACAGATGCCAATCGCAGGGCTTACGAACAGCGCTACGGCACCGCCGTTGGCAGCGCGGAAGCCGCCCAGATCGATGTTGGTCTGCGGCAATATATGCTGCGCGTCTACAACTATATGGGATCCGGGCTGCTACTATCCGGCATCGTTGCGCTCTTGGTAGCCAACACCGGCGCGCGGGATATCTTTTTTCAAACAAGCGGCGGCGCGGTCGTCGGCTACACCGGTTTGGGTCTTATTGCCGTGTTTGCCCCTATTGGCCTGATACTGGCTATGAGCTTCGGCGCCAACAAAATGCAGACGAGCACAGTCCAGGCATTGTACTGGGCTTTCGTTGCTCTTATGGGCGTTGGACTTTCAGTGGCCCTGCTTGCGTATACCGGTGTCAGCGTTGCCCGCGTCTTCTTTATTACGGCGATCTCGTTCGGCGGGCTGAGCTTGTACGGCTACACAACCAAACGAGATTTGTCAGCCTTTGGCACATTCTTAGTTATGGGACTGATCGGCTTGCTCATTGCGGGGATCGTGAACATTTTCCTGCAAAGCACGATGCTTCATTTCATTTATTCGGTCGTGGGCGTGCTGATTTTTGCGGGCCTGACCGCGTATGATACCCAGTCCATCAAGAATTCTTACTTTGAAGTTCAGGGAACGTCGGTCGAGGACAAATCAGCCGTTATGGGAGCGGTTAGATTGTATTTGGATTTCATAAACCTGTTTATGTTCCTTCTTCAATTTCTCGGTGTCCGCCGCGACTAGGAGAAACTGCTGGAAACATTTATGATGCGCCCGGGCTTTTAAGTAAGCCCGGGCATTTCATTTTGTTGGATTTACGACAATTCTTGTCGAACGCATCGGCGACAGAGCCTATGTTTCAGAAATGAGCTCACAATTGTCCGCAGAACAATCCGCTGCCCTACTGACCCAAGCTGAAACAGCTCGGAGATCAGGAAATTTCGAAGCCGCCGCTAAGCTTTATAGAGACTTGGCATCAGACAGTGATGACAAAAGCATGGTATCGGCCGGTGTGGAAGGTCTTCAGAATTGTGGGTTCAATTCGGCAGCAATCCCCGTGCTAGAGCGAGCGATAAGCCGCTGGCCCGAAAGCCCTATGTTTAGAATTCAAGCGGTTGCAGCCTATGAAGAATCGGGCAATTTCGAGGAGGCGGCAAATCAATTAGAAAGCATCACATCACGTTATCCGGAAAAATCTCGATACTGGTCAATGCTGGGTCAATTCCGTGCGCGGTCGTCAGATTGGGAGGCCGCGGAACGGGCTTTCGCTCAAGCGCTATCAATCTCACCTATGGACGCCGGCGCTGCCATCAACCGCGGTGATACATTGGTCCGTCTCGGCAGGGTCGATGAGGCAATTACGTGTTACCGCCGAGTTACGGCAATGTTCCCTGACAACGTGGACGCAAACCTGAAGCTGGGAAACTTGCTGTCATCTATGGGAAGCACACCCGAAGCCATATCTGTCTTAAAGCAGGCGCTATATTTAGAGCCAGCCAACGCCGCGATCCATACTTCTCTGGGAGCTGCGCTGCACTTCGGCGGCAGCGATGAAGATGCGTTGAAACACTGCAATAAAGCTTTGGAAATCGATCCGGACTATACGATGGCCCGTGAAGCACTTGCTCTAATTTTGGTTGATAAAGGTGAGTTTCCGGCGGCCCTGGGCCACTTTAAGAAATTCGGTCGGGATGAATCTACTGTTGCAGGGCTTATTGCCAGATACAGGGCGGAAATTGAACACGGAAACGTTGAAGATGCCGAAAGAGCACTGCAACGCGCCCTGTCTGTGAGCAAGAATAATGGGGAGGCGAGACATCTGTTGGCGGCGCTGCACGCTGAACCCCTGGCCAAATGTGAACCGGGGTTTGTTGAAAGTATTTATACTCGTGCGGCTCAGGGATACGACCGGCGTATGACAACTGAGCTGAAATACCAAATGCCACATGAATCGATTCAGATTCTGAAGAAGACGGGTGGCACGCCTGAGTCTATCGACAGGTGGCTGGATCTCGGATGCGGAACCGGACTTGTCTCCAATGCGCTGTTGGCGGAGCACAAAGTCAAAGAACGGATAGGCGTAGACCTTTGCAAGCCGATGCTGAATAGAGCTGCGCAAGGTGGGGGATATAATCACCTCATTCAGTGCGATGCAGCGGATTTATCGGACTTGAACGACGAGCTTTTTGATTTGATTACAGCCATTGATATGATTCCGTACATTGGAGATCTGCGGCAGCTAAGTGACGCTATTTCTGCGAACCTGCGTGCGGATGGGAGTCTTGCGATCACGGCAATTCAAGACGATTGCAAAACCTACCGGCTTACTCCTGCGGGTCGATTTGCACACAACCCGTCTTACATCGAGAAAATTTTCCGCGGTGCAGGTATGAATGCTGTCGCCACCGAAAATGTGCGCCTGCGCTTCGATAAAGGTGAGGATTTACCCGGTATATTGGCTGTGTACGTTAAAAACAGCTAACTTCCACAAGCAATAAGGGCCCGGAACATTCCAGGCCCCGGAATGCGTGTATTTGGTGTCCACCCTACGGCGAAGTCACTCGCCAATATAGTCCGAGGTTTGTTGCGGTTGGGTTTTTGGTGCTGTGATTCACGGTCACATTATAGGTGTCGTGGCCCGTGACAACCCCGGGCTCTTCATTTGAATACGTGTATAGTGCATAGCCCTGATAGGACCATTGTTTTGCCCCATCTGGACGTTCGAAAACTGTCCAATACCCCTTGGCTTGGGCATCTTGGGGCGCCAACAGCGGCTTCCAGATGTTTTCACAAGTAGCGTCGCATCCGGAAAGCCCAATGGCTTGCCCGGTCCCAAAATTTCCTCTTGTCGCTCCTCGTGCATAGTGGCCGCCGGTTCCGCCATAGCTAGCCTGGTCACGGGCGTACAACGATTTCCCTGTTGCTGCTTCAACCAATACTCCGCCGCGACGCTGGTCCTTGCGAACAGCAACTTCGCTAGGCATGAAGTATTCCATTACAAAGGCAATGCTAAATCGGGGGTCCACACCCTTCCCGTTGGAATCGCCTAGCTCGACGTCTCCATTGAACGTGTAGAGCGGCGATCCATTGAGAGCCCATTGGAATATACCGTCCTGCCGCGCGATTACGGAAAAGTCGCCGACCGGAAGGGCAATCTGCGAGGCCGACAACGGCGTCCAGCTATCCAACTCGGCCTTGTCATCGTTTGGATCGCCACTGAAAACATATAAGGGCATGCCGCGTGCATCGACCAGAACTTGTCCCGGCGCCGTGTAGATTTCTTCGACGGATACGCCGGAAGGCAGCGTCATCCACTCTTCCGGCTCTACTTCGAAAACATGCCAAACGCCGTCCACCCCATGACCTTGTGCACCACCACCGCCAAACATGCTTCGCCGTCCACCAGACGATTTGTCTTCAGCGTAGGTGTACAAAGGCTTGCCGCGAAACGCCCATTGCTGTGCGCCGCCCGGACGGCCAACCAGCGACCAGTCGCCTTCCGCCTGCGCACCAGCAGAAGCCAATGCCGGCGGCCACGTTTCGGCGCATGCGCCTACACAATTGGATTTACCGGGCTCATCTTTGTCGTACACGTAAAGGGTCTGGTGCTCCGCATCCGCGAAAACCAGCCTTTCGCGCGGTTGATTGGAACTAGAGCCGGGAACGTTTACCCCTTCTCCGATGCGCACGGTTTTGAGCAGAAGGCCCGTGGGCGTAGCGGCTCCCGCTTCCAGCCCATAACTAGGAGAGGTGACTGCGCCCGTAAACCCGGCACAGATGAGCACAAGGGATACCGATCCCAACAATTTTGAAAATTTCATTCTTAACTCGCTCCTAAACAGGGTACGTCCCAGTTCCCCCTGCCCCGAATTTTCTACGGCGACGTTACACGCCAATAGAGGCCGAGATTGTCGGCAACCAATTTTTCGGTGCTGTCGTTAACAGTCAGGTCATAGATATCGTGACCCGTTACTTCGCCCGGACCTTCATTGGCATAGGTGTACATAACGTAGCCCTGATACGCCCACTGCTTACGCCCATCACCACGCTCGATCACAGACCAGTAACCGGAAGACTGTGCATCTGCGGGTGCAAAAAGCGGATTCCACGTTTCCTCGCATTTCGCATCGCAGCCCGAAGTTCCGATACTGCGACCAACACTCGGATTTCCTCTGGTGCCGCCACGGGCATGGTGTCCGCCCTGCATGTCTGCGAAAGCCCGGTCACGGGCATAAAGAGATTTTCCGCTCGACGCTTCGACGAGAACACCGCCGCGTTTCTGGTCTTTTCTAATCGCGACCTCGTCGGGCATGAAGTACTGCATAACCCAGGCAGGTTCGAACCGGTCGTCAACACCCTTGCCATTGGAATCGCCATACTCAACATCTTTTATGTAATTATAAAGGGGCTCACCATTAAGGGCCCATTGGTAGATTCCATCATCTCGGGCGATGACAGAAAAATCACCGACCGGCAGGGCCAATTGGTAGGCCGTGAACGGTTGCCATTCGTCCAACAGTGTCTCGTCCTTATTCGGGTCGCCCGAGAACGTGTAAAGAGGCATGCGCCGGTCATTGGCATAGATTTGGCCTGGGGCGGTCAGAACTTCATCAACGGTGACACCTTGCGGAACCGTCAGCCATTCTTCGGGCTGAATTTCAAAAACGTGCCATACACCGTCAACCTCATGACCTTTGGGTCCGCCGCCACCGAAATACATGGCGTACATACCGCCGCCTTCGGGCTTTTCGGCATCCTTGGTAAACGTATAGAGCGGCTTTCCGGCGTATGCCCATTGCCTTACGCCGTCACTTCGATTGATGACGGTCCATTCACCCACCGGCTGAATGTCTTCAGGCGCAACAGCCGGCGGCCACATCTCTGCACAATCGTCATAACAATTCGATTTGCCGGGTTCATCCTTAGCAAACGTATAAAGAGGCAGATCCTCTGAATTTGCGAAAATAAGTCTTTCGCGCGGCTGCACAGAGCTTTGACCCGGCACATTTACGCCCTGCCCAATGCGAACCAATTTAAACATCACATCCACTGGCGTGGCGCGTAATTCATTGCTGGCTTGCTCAGCCAGCGTTGCCGCGCCGAAATACACAGTGGAAGCGAGTGCAATAGCAGTCGATGTGATGTACCGCATGGCGTTAGGGCCTCTCTTCAATTTCCTAATGGGGAACGATTTCACATTTAAAAAAGCCGGCTTTCGAAGATCGAAAGCTCAGCTGTCCTGCCGTTGGCAGAAGCGCGCCCAAATCATCTGGAGAGGCCCACCCGCACCTGGGCACAACAGGTACGGGTGGGCAGCACATTTCCCCAGACAGGCAGCCGGGACTTAGGCCAGCACCTCGGTAATGGTCTTCGAGGTTGCCATGGAGTCCGTGCCCCAGCTGTTGATCGGCAGACCCAGGGCTTGTTGAACGGTCAGACCAACGCGTGTGGTCGGATCGCCCTTGCCCGCATAGTGAATGCCGGTCTTGATGCGGCCATTGGCGCCGCCCGCCGTGATCTGCGGCATGTTTTCAACCGAGTGTACCTTTGCATAGCCGGTGTCGGTGATGCCGTAGATCAGGATGCGATCGAGAAGGGTTTTGTCACCTTCACGGATGCTATCCAAGGCCGCGAGGTAATCGGCGAGACCCATCATACAACGGGTGACAAAGAAGGTAGCGTTGGGTTGATAGCCCAATTCTTCGTCAATGGCTTCTTCGTGCGTGTAGATGTGGTGAACCATTTGGCTACCTTCACGACGCAATGAAGATGTCATGTCATTGTACACGAGGTTGACGACACGGGTTTGGTCGCAAGCCAAGGCATATGCGGCCAATTGAGCGTTCAGCTTGTGTGTCGCCGTTAATTGCTCGACTTCCGTGCCGACCGGCTGTTCGCCGATAGCGCCCGGAATAGTGCAAGCTTCGAGCGGCGCAGGCTTCTGCAACTGCAGTTCGACCTGCTGCTCAATCTGACGCAAGGACGTGAAGTACTCGTCCAGACGAGCACGGTCCGCGGCGCCGACCGACTTTTCAAGTGACTTGCGTTGATCGCGAACGGCGGAAAGAACGCTCTGACGCGCCATCACGGTCGGATCCGGCGTGAAATCGGCGGCGTTCGGATCAACAAACTCAGGTCCGAACAGACGAGCGTACATTGCCGAGGGATCGGCTTCGCCGGGCTGGAACACGCCACCGGAACGGAAGCTGTACATATGCTTCGGATTCCCGGTCGAGGTCATTTCCAATGATTTGTAGCGCACAGTGGAACTGATGTGATCGGCGATCAACGTATCGATTGTCGGCGTCACAACAGCACTGGACCTCGGCGTCGTACCCGTCAGCACCGACATGTTGCCGGTGAAGTGGGTGATCGCCGGGCGACCATCAAGGTGCACCTTCAAACCGGAATACAGGTTGATGCGGTCCTTGAACTGTTCAAGAGGTTTGGTTTCAGGGCCGAGTTCGGTGATGGGCCCGTCTGTCGGCGGCTCCCAGCGGCCAGGATTGAGGCCGAGGCCCCAATACCAGGTGCTGTAAATATCCGGAAGCTTCTTGCCAGTAGCGGCCAGGGCCGTGCCATTGGTGTTCAGGAAGCAATCCAGGAAGGGAAGCCCGACCGTAACAGCCGCACCGCCCATGACACCTTTCAGAACCCGGCGCCGGGATGCAAGGTTGGATACTGTGCTCATTTTACTCTCCAGTCTGGGGTTTAATTAATGTTGTGCCGAAGCCATCGCGGCTTCACTCGGTACCACTCTGTAAAAAGCTTCGCTTGTGGCAATCGCCTTGAGAAGCTGCGGCACGTTGTAGCCGTCTGCCGCAAAACGGTCTTTTACTGAAGACCTTAGCCACTCTTCTTCAGCTTTAGTCGCCTTGCGGCCCGTGGCATATGCATACACGCGGTTTACAAGGCAATTGGTTACGGCCGGGCTATCGTGCAACACCTGGCCGAGGCCGGAAGCATCTGCGAACTTTGCACCGTCCAGTTCGCCGCTGGTGTCGATCGGCACGCCGTTTTCGGTCGTACGATAGCCGCCAGCGGTATCAAAGTTCTCAAGAGCCAGGCCCATTGGGTCCGTAATCTTGTGACAGCCCGCGCACATTGGCTCGGTGGAGTGCGCCGTCAGACGTATGCGCACCGTCGGACCGGAGTGGTCTGGGTCTTCAAAGTCAGTAAAGTCAACATCGCCCGGCGGGTCGGGAACAATTTGGCACATCAAAACCTCGCGCAGCGCTTTGCCGCGCAAGGTCGGCGAACTCCGGCCAGGATGTGAGTGCAAGGCAACAAAGCTCGCATGTGTCAAAATGCCCGCTTGGCCGTCATCTTGGTCGAACTCATATGAGACCCAAGCGTCGGGCAATCCATCGGGGGCCAGAAGCGGCACGCGATACATGGACCCGAGCAGCGGCGTCAGGAACGTGTCGCGTGTTGTGAACAAATCTCGGTAATCGCCGTTCTTATCGATCAGGTGATCAACGATCGTTTTAAGAGTCTGCTCCCTGGCATCATCGGCCGCAGCAAACGTGAACTTCGGATAAATTGTCGCGTCCTTGGCCAGAGTATCGAATCGGTCGAACTCAAGCATGTCGGTAAAGAAAGCACGCACACCTTCCTCCAAAAGCGGAGAGTTGAGCATGCGGTTTACTTGGCGCTGAACGCCGGCTTGTGTATGCAGTTCGCCGTTTTCAGCCGCCGCCAGTAGAGCCGGATCAGGCGCCGTATTCCAGAGGAAGAAGCTTAAACGTGACGCTTTGGAATAGGCATCCAGTCTCATTTGACCCGGGTTATTCGGATCGGGTTCAGATATTTCATGACGGAACAGAAACTGCGGGGAAGACAGAAGACCTGCGAGCCCCAATCCGAGACCGTGATAAAAATCATCGACTCTTTGAGTAGCCGTCGCCGAGGCGGTTACAAACTCATTCAATTCGGTGTCCGTCAATGGACGACGGAACAGAAGCTCGCCAACGCGCGAGAGGACTTGGCTAGCACAGGCGCTGTCCGGCTTGGTCGCATCGGCAGGTGCGCAAGCAATATATTGCGCACGATTTTCTTCAGCGACGATTTGATCGGCCAAGCTGCGCGCCATTTTGTCGTATTGCTCAAGACCCGCAGCTGTCACGCTGGCCTGGCCGGCGCCAACGCGGATCAAATGATCGACGCGGTTGTCGGGCTCGAAACGGCCGCCCAATGTGACTGAACTGCCGAACACATCTTCTATGATGTTGCGGTATTGGTCTTCCGTCAGGCGACTCATCACAACCGGTCCGCCAACTTCCGACGGAGATTCAATTCCCGTGGACACCACTGCCACTTCGGACTGGCTGCAGCCTGCCAACGCCACAACAGCGACGGCGGCCAATGTGCCTTTAAGTTCAAAACTCTTCTTCATCTTTACTGCCTCTCCTTAAAACTAACGTGCGTCGCTTCGGCTCTTATTATTCGGCTAATGCCGTTTGTGCAGCCGGGTGTTCAATGAATGCGGGTATGGCGTCAAACCAATATGCTGCGGAGATATAGTCGTTCTCTCCTGTCTCGGGATCGGGATACGCGTCCGCCGCCTTTCTCAGGGCGTAGTAAAGACCCGGGATATCAAAGGACGCATTGATCTCAAATGTCGCACCGCCAAGGGCCCAACTCGTGTAAATGGTACGCCACTTGTGGTAGCCGCCCACGATGCCGGTCAGATTACCATCTTCATTGAAGCTGAAGCGGTAGCGCGCTTCGCGCAGAGCGTATTCAGCCTGGCCAAAAGCCTCGCCAACCATAAAGAAATCGAATGGTGTATCGGAGGTGAAAACACCGTTAACGATCTTACCGCGGGCAACATTGTTCGCCATGCGCGGGTCGGGATCGACCGCATAAGTCATGTCAGATTGCGGCAAACCGTTCGCATTACGGCGGATCGGCTGTTTCGCGCGAATTACACGCACACCGACGTCATCATCGTTTTCAAAAGAATCAACATCGGAAAACTCGATGAGCCACGCCGGCGTATGATCGCGCATCATGTCCCACTGAATTTCGGGGAACGTCGGCAACTCGCCGGGCGCGCTTCGCAGCTGACTCACGCAGCCCACGACACGGAAAAACTGGTTGTCGACCCCCGCCTCACCGCTTTCGGGATCAACAAAATCGTTCTCGGAAACTTTGCCGTCGAGATTAAATCCGTACCCCGTCTTACCCTGACCCAACTTCAGCATCGGGTCCTTGGTTGAGGTCGGATTGAGGTATGGATTGGCGGGCTTGCCGTCGATCTCACCGCGCTGACCAATACCCGCCTCATACATAGAGTACGGGAAGTCCTCCATTTTCTTTTCGATTTCCGCAGGCGTGTGGCCGCGTTCTTCTAGAATACGCTTGAACAAGCCCTCGGCATTTGGATTGAGCCCATCCGGACAATCACTGTCCTGCGAATAGTTGGCATAGTGAAACCATTTCACGGCATAGGCGCGCGTTTCGGCCGCTGATGCAGGCGAACCATCCGCAGATAGGGCCACAAAACTGGCGGCCGCAAGCAAAATTGTCCGCGCACCGTAACGCACGGGCGTCGCGGCGAGCTTCGAGAAAACGGAGTTCAAAACTTTCATTCTTTCTCGCCTCTCCCTGATTGCTTACTGCGCCATCGCCGTCTGCGGTACAGCGCGCTCAATGAACGCCGGAACAGCTTCGATGATATAGGACGCCGAGATCGCCATATTCATGCCGGTTGCTGGATCGGGCCGGCCGTCAGCGAAATTCCGCAGAACGTAATAAATACCGGGAACATCGATAGATACGTTGGCCTCATTGACGGCGCCGCCGGCCGCGAAGCTCCAATAAACCATCTCCCAGCTCTGGTAGCCGCCGATAACGCCGTTCAGATTTCCCTGCTCGTCCCAATTGAAACGCAGGCGCGCTTTCTCAAGGTCATATTCGGGAACCATGAACGGATCACCGATCATATAGAAATCGAACTGGTCGGTGATTAATGTTCCGTTTTCGATTTTGGCGGATACGACGTTTTCCATGCGCGGATTAGGATCGGTGTGGAATGTCATGTCTGCTTGGGGATCGGCCTGCGCATCGCGAACGACCGGCTCCCTGGCGCGACCGATCGACACGGTCACCTGATCGTCGTTTTGCATGTCATCGATGCCGCTGATCTCGATCAACCATGCCGGCATTTGATCGCGGGTCATATCCCATTGAATAGCCGGGTGGGTGGGGCGCGCGTCCGGCGCGCCGCGCAAGCTTCCGATACAACCAAGCGCGCGATACAATTGATTATCTACGCCACTCTCACCGGTCTGTGTGTCCACAAAATCTTCGGAAGAGTTTTTTCCGTCTAAATTAAAGCCCAAGCCTTCGCTGCCTTGAACAGTTTTCAGCTTCGGATCGGGAACTGATGTGGGGTGCAAGTAAACGCTGACCGGCTTGCCGTCGATTTGTCCGCGGCGGCCCGCGTAGTAGTACATGGTGTTCGGAAAGTCCGCCATGATCTCTTCGATTTTCTCCGGCGGCATTTCCATGTCGTGTAAGATGCGCAGGAAAATCTCTTCCGAGCGCGGGTTGATTCCTTCAGGACACGCTGCATCGTTGGAATACGTCGCCATATGAAACCATTTGACCACGTACCCTTTTGTCTCACCGGCGACTGCCGGCGAACTTAGACCCGCAGAGAGCAATGCCGCCAAAGACAAGGCGGTGACTTGACCGGATCGAGACTGTTTTTTTGCAGCGTTCAACATCTTCTATTTCAAACTCATTGGCGTCCACTGAGCACAGAACGTTCACTTGCAAACAAGTCAGGAGGGTAAATGGTCAACAAGAGGCGTACGTGCCGAGGTCTGCATGAACTATGTGAGCCCATGCACACACTCAAAATTGCGCATAAACTCTTAGACGCACCTCATCGCCCACCTCCCGTCACACATCACCTCCCTATGTGACGTATGCGCGGAGCAGACTGCCAAAATTGGACAACTTTCTGTGTGGAAGAGTGTCATGTTCGTTGAATAGTGTATAGTAACACTTCGTAACATACTGAGACTACGCAACAACCTCTTGATGAGCCTTAATTTGCTGCAACGCGATAGTTGGGATGTGCAGGGGACTTCCCCACCCTATTTTGCCACTGATTTTATTGGATTTTAATTCTGGCGCAGCGGCACTACGTCACTTGCCATTGTGCGGCGCACATAAAGCTTTTAACGTATTGAAACAAATATGAAAATGGTGCCGACGGTGTGAATTGAACACACGACCTACTGATTACGAATCAGTTGCTCTACCCCTGAGCTACGTCGGCGCCACAAACGGAGATCAAACATTAGCCGCCCGTTGAGAATCGGCGGCGGACCATAGGCGGTTCATTTCATCTGTGCAAGGCGCTACCAAGACAACGAGAATCACATTACGCGACACGAAGTCCGCACGTTAATACTTGAACAAACTCACTCCAACCATTGCCGGCCATGACGCACAACGATCCAAATTCGAAGCCTCAATCATCATCCGCTTATACAAGCGACATAGACACGGATGTAGCCATTGTCGGCGCAGGGTTGATTGGTGGCACATTGGCATGCGCCTTGGCACGGCACGGTGTTCGAACCACCGTTGTCGACCGATTGAAGCTTTCAGACACCGTGGCCTCGACCTTTGATGGCCGCGCATCGGCAATCGCACTAAGTAGCCAACGCCTTCTTGGAGCGATCGGAATATGGGAACACCTCGCCACCAAGACAGCCCCCATCCGTGAAATCAGGGTTTCGGAAGGCCGTTCGTTATTATTTTTACATTTTGATCATGCAGAGGTTGGCGACAAGCCGTTGGGGTTCATGGCAGAAAACCGCCACATCCGAATGGCTATCGAAAAGCAAATGCATGCGACCGGTAAGAACTTGTCCGTCGTCGCGCCCGCTTCGGTGATCGCCGCAGAGTCGACTCCAACCCATGGGGTGCTGTCGCTGGATGATGGAAGACGCATTCGGGCGCAATTGGTCGTGTCGGCAGAAGGACGCGGGTCCAAATTGCGTGAATGGACAGGTATCAAAACCACAGGCTGGACATATCCACAGGTGGGAATCGTTGCGACGATCGCGCACGAACGGCCCCACAAGAATATCGCACACGAACATTTTTTGCCCGCCGGACCATTCGCAATACTACCTTTGCCGGATGACCACGGCGTTCACCGCTCATCACTGGTTTGGACAGAGCGTTCAGACGCGGCCAGCGCTTATCTCGCGCTATCGGATGATGCTTTTTTGATGGAAGTGTCTGAGCGGGTCGGCGGCTTTTTAGGAAGCCTTGGACTTGTTGGCCCACGCTTTTGCCATCCCTTAGGACTACAGTTTGCCGAAAACTACGCAGCTGGACGTATTTTACTCGCGGGCGATGCTGCGCATGCAATTCACCCCATCGCCGGGCAAGGACTCAATCTGGGTTTCCGGGACGTAGCGGCGCTAACGGAAATTATAGTTGATGCCAAACGCCTAGGGCTGGATATGGCGCATCCGGAGGGCATTACGAAATATGAGCGATGGCGGCGTAGTGACAATCTCCTGATGGCAACCGTGACCGATGCCCTCAATCGCCTTTTCTCGAACGACATTGCGCCTATTCGCATGAGTCGCGATGTCGGACTGGCCATGGTCAATCGCGTCCCTCCGCTCAAACGGCTATTTATGCGGCAAGCCATGGGGGTTACAGGGCAACTTCCGCGCCTCATGCGCGGACAACCGCTCACTTAAATTCAGGGCTCGCGCTGCAACCCGCGCGCGTTCAGAGCATCAAGGTACTTTTCCCAGCGCTCACCGTGCTCTCGACCAAGCTCTAAAAGATATCGCCATGAATAGATGCCGGTGTCATGCATGTCGTCAAAGACAAGACGCACGGCATAATTTCCGACCGGCTCTATACGCGTGATGCCGACGTGCTTCCGCCCGGCGACAATCCTTTTCTCATCATTGCCGTGTCCTTGAACTTCCGCCGACGGACTTTCAACGCGCAAATATTCGGCCGGAAGGACATGTGCCTCTCCGGAATCGAATTTCACAGACAGTGTTTTCTGATCTGGATTGTAGTGGAGAGATTCGGGCCATGGCTCGGCCCGCGCGTCCTTTTTTCCCGTCGTCATTCTTCAAGACGTCGCGCTTCATCTACAAGCATGATGGGAATTCCGTCTCGAATGGGATAGGCCAATCCGGCCTTCCGGCTGATCAGTTCCTGAGCCGTTTTATCATATTCCAGAGATCCCTTTGTAAGCGGACACACAAGAATCTCCAATAATTTGGGATCGACTTCACTTGTTTCAGCAGTCATTCGAGTTCGCTTTCGGAATCTATTGTCTCGGACCTTCGGGAGCGCTGCTTTCGAACGCCCCCATTTGCAAGAGTGCCAAAAGTGTATCAGCGCGTGCGCGCATCGTTGCCGCCTCGAGCAATGCCTGCTTTTCCCTGGGATCAAAAGGACAGATCATACACAAGGACATCACCAGCGTCGCATCCGATAGTCCTTTGATAATCTCCAAGTTGATAGGAATGGATTGCGTCTCGAGATACGCCTTCAGTTTGGACATCAATCCTTCCCGATTGAGTTCGAATTTTTCAGGCGTGTTCATATCTGACCGAAATGACTCGTACGATGGGCGAATGCGCCGGTATCCTCTGCGGCCTTCAAGTTCTTCCTTCACATGGAAACGGATTAACCCCTTTAAAGTTATGAGCAACCGCCCATCCTCGGTTTCTTCGAACGCGGCGATGCGCCCTGCGCACCCAACTTTGTAAAGTGGTGGCTCTGATGGTTCACCGCTTTCAGCGCCATCTTCCGCCCATTGATCAAGGTCGGGCTGAATCATACCGATGATCCGACCATTCTTCAGAGCGTCGAGCGTCATATTGAGATACCGCGGCTCGAATACGTTCAGCGGCAGACGCCCCCACGGCATGAGGATTGCGCCCGGCAAAGGGAATATCGGCAAGTCCTGCGGCAGATCATCATAAGTCGTTTGAATGGGACTGCGCATTTCCTGCTTTGCCAAGATGTTGCGGTGATTGTCTTAGGAAAATAAAACGGAGGAAAGTCGACGCCGGCCTTGCAAGGTAAGCGGATCCGTCGGGCCAAGAGCCTCGAAAAATTTTACAAGCTGCTTGCGTGCCGCCTCCTCATTCCAATTTCGATCAAGTCGCACCATTTCTATCAGATCGTCCATGGCAGCTTCCTGTGCACCGCTGCTGTAGCGCGCCATGGCAAGATCGAGCCGAGACTGCATATCTTTTGGGTCAGCCGCGATCTTTGCCTCCAATTCGCTGATGACGCCGTCGTCGACGGGCGCGGCGGTTGCGTCCTTCACGTCCAGCAACGCAATAACGCCTTCGATGTCCGCCGTTCTCTTGGTCTCATCAGGCAGATGCTCAAGCAGATCCTTTGCGACATCGTCCTGACCGAGAGCTATGTATGCGCGAAGCGCGCCGGCCAACGCTTTGGCATGGGCCGGGTCTTGGCTGAGTATCTCTTGAAAGATGTCCAGCGCCTGCTCGTTTTGCCCTTCCTTCAAGAAAGCTTCGGCGTGCTCGAGCGCATCATCGACCGGAGATCCGCCGCCGCCGGTCAGCCTTTCAATGAATTGTTTTATTTGGGTTTCCGGCACACTGCCCATGAATCCATCAACCGGGCGGCCGTCTTTGACACCGAAAACAGCTGGAATGGATTGCACCCGGAACTGCGCGGCAATCTCCTGGTTTTCGTCCACATTGATTTTAACGAGCTTTACTTTACCGCCGTACTGCTTGACCAAGCGCTCCAACAGTGGGCCAAGTTGCTTGCACGGTCCGCACCACGGTGCCCAAAAATCGACAATGACCGGCGTTTGCTTTGACGCCTCTATAACGTCGGCCATAAACCCTGCGGTGTCGGTGTCCTTGATCAGGTCACCCGCACTCGGGGCTGCACTTCCATTTCCGTCGGCTTGTCCGATCAACATAGATATATGGTTCCTGTGTACTCGCCCCGCAGTTTCGCGTGTCAGATAAACACGAATTGAACCGCGATCCGGGGACCGGCTGCCCCCTCCAGGGCTCTTGGATTATGTGTGGTCGCTAGGACGCCAAAACAAGGCGTCCAACCGACCCGAGGCGACAAGTTTGCCTTAACCGAGCCCCCCTTGCAAAGTCGCACGAGCCCTTGCATTGGCCCTCTAAAACGCTATAGTCCCGCCCCGAATTTGGCCGGGCAGCTTTAGGGCTGTTTATGGAGCGTGGGCGGGCGTAGCTCAGGGGTAGAGCACAACCTTGCCAAGGTTGGGGTCGAGGGTTCGAATCCCTTCGCCCGCTCCATTTTACCGG
>CAYYXR010000006.1:0-85159 GCA_964475755.1 uncultured Rhodobacterales bacterium | reverse complement strand
AGATTTGAATAAAACTGATCCGTCCTTACAATAACGGGAACGTTCATTGACCGGCCCCCACTGAGAGATCCGGTGTGAATGTTAGTTCAGCGGTCGCGTGAGCCGCTTGGGTTCCGTGGTCCAGATGTGGCGCTAGTTTTCGGCGGGGTTGAACCCTGTAAGTTTATAGCATGACCTTGCCTGCAGAGCATATTCTCGTGGCGTCAAATCGCCGAGACCCATGTGAGGCCGGCTTTCATTGTATTCGATGCGCCACGCCTCGATGATGTGCCTGGCTTCGGCCAAATTTTCGAACCAATGCAGATTCAGGCACTCGTCGCGCAACGATCCATTTAACGTCTCGATGTAGGCGTTATCGGTTGGCTTTCCCGGCCGCGAGAAATCGAGCTTGACCTTGCGGTGATAGGCCCAGAGATCGACCATGTGACCGGTGAACTCCGCTCCGTTGTCAACAAACAGCGTAGCTGGTGCTCGGTGCCGTTGGACAAGGCGATTCAAGACACCGACAACATCTTCGCCGCGGAGCCTGGAACCGATCTCAATTGCCAATGCTTCCCGACTAAAAACATCAATCACCGTGAGCAGCCGAAACTTAGCCCCGTCAGCGAGTTGATCGTGGACGAAGTCCAGGCTCCATGCCTCATTGGGACGTGACGGCCGCCGGCGCTCCTCTCGGTGGACCGCCATCTTGTTCCGCCGCGGCCGCTTTGTGCGTAAAACGAGGCCTTCCTCGCGGTAGACCCGATAGACGAGATTCTTACCAACCTTCCAGCCTTCACGCTTGAGCATGATGTGGACCCGCCGATAAACGGATGGAGCGTATGTTTACGGACGGCGCCCAAGAATAACTGGATAGGTTTTTGAATTATCTAATGCCCTTCATGAGATGGGTAAAAAGATGGGTAATTACCACCATCCAAAATATATCTTATTGATATTATTATATTTTAATTAATTTAATGGCGGAGGGGGTGGGATTCGAACCCACGATACCCTTTTGGGGTATACACACTTTCCAGGCGTGCGCCTTCGACCACTCGGCCACCCCTCCGGAACCAGCAGAATTTCCCGAGTCGCAGGAATCGGTCAAGCAACGGGCCTGTCTGGAAGGCGCAGAACCTAACCGAGCCTTTCGTCCGCCGCAACAAAGCGTGCGTGTTTTGTGAGTCAAAAAAATCCAATTTATCCCCATATTCCACAGGCTTGCGGGATTTCCCATGTTTTCCGCCACTAAGGCAGGTCGTCCGCAGTCGAAACGACCAAAAATTACCCTTTAATTTAAAGGGATTATCCGGTACCCCTCATTGAGTGGGGTAAGAAACTGATTCAGGGGCGTGAGGTTCCAGTGATATTTGGGCGTGCCTTCGGCTGGACATTGGTCGTTTTGGCAATCGTTATGGCTTCGGCAGAAGCCGTGATGGCCCTAGGCGCTGGCCAGTATTCTGGACTCGCCACAGCAGACATTTGGACGCTGCTGGTGGGTCAAACGCCGAACTTCACAGCCAACTCTTCCGAAATTCTGAGTGCGGTTAGCGCGGGCATCATGGCCATGCCGGCGTGGATCGTTTTGGGCGTTGTCGGATTTGCGCTCGCGCACTTTTGCCGCAAGCGCCGCGATCATCGCCGCATCTTCCGGCACGCTCGGTGATCTAATATTCCGTTTCGCAATTTGAGGGCGATCGAGTTTTTACTCATCGCCCATTTTTAATGCGTTAATGAACGCAGATTGCGGAATCTCGACGCGGCCGAATTGACGCATGCGCTTTTTGCCTTCCTTTTGTTTGTCCAGCAATTTGCGTTTCCGCGAAATATCACCGCCATAACATTTCGCGGTTACGTCTTTGCGTAGGGCCGCAATCGTTTCCCGCGCAATCACCTTTCCGCCGATGGCGGCCTGAATCGGTATTTTGAAAAGGTGTCGCGGAATGAGATCTTTTAATCGCCCACATATATGCCGTCCGCGCGCCTCGGCCTGGCTGCGGTGAGCCATGAACGCCAAGGCGTCCACGGGCTCGGCGTTGACCAGGATGTTTACTTTCACCAAATCGGAATCTTGGTAATCCGATATTTCGTAATCAAAACTGGCGTAGCCGCGCGTGATCGACTTCAACCGGTCATAAAAATCGAAAACGATTTCATTCAGCGGCAAGCGGTACACGACCATCGCTCGGTTGCCGACGTATGTCAGGTCGAGTTGTTCGCCGCGCCGTTCGGTACACAACTTTAACACCGGGCCCAAGTGTTCGTCGGGAACCAAAATGGTGGCTTTCACCCAGGGCTCTTCGATGGACGTAATGCGCGTGACTTCCGGCATGTCCGCCGGATTGTGCAGCTCAAGCATTTCACCATCAGTTGTGTGAATGCGATACACGACGCTGGGTGCCGTTGTAATCAGGTCGAGATCGAACTCACGCTCAAGGCGTTCCTGAATGATCTCCATGTGTAACAGGCCCAAAAAGCCACAACGGAAGCCGAAGCCGAGCGCCGCCGAGCTCTCCATCTGATAATGGAAGCTGGCATCGTTGAGACGCAGTTTAGCCAGGCTTTCGCGCAGGACCTCGAACTGTGCGGCGTCCACGGGGAACAGGCCGCACCAAACCACGGGAATACTGGGCTTAAATCCAGGCAGGGGTTCGGGCGCCAGACGCAATTCGTCTGTGATGGTGTCGCCCACCGAGCAATCGGCCACCGCCTTAATGGAGGCGATGAGAAAACCGAGCTCGCCGGTGCTCAGACTCGGCACGTCTTTCATCTTAGGTGTGAAGACGCCAACCTTGTCCACTTGATAAGTCGCATCATTGGACATGAACTTGATCTTCGAGCCCTTCTTGATCGTCCCGCTTTTGACCCGCACAAGAATGATCACGCCCAAATAACTGTCGTACCAAGAATCGACCAGAAGCGCTTTCAATGTATCGCTGCCATCGCTTTTCGGCGGCGGCAGTCGGTGCACGATCGCTTCCAATACGTCCTTGATGCCAAGGCCGGTCTTTGCGGAGGTTTCTACGGCGTCCGAGGCATCAATGCCGATGACATCCTCAATCTGTTGGCGGATGCGCGCGGGCTCAGCCGCCGGCAGATCGATCTTGTTGAGGACCGGGACAATTTCGTGATTGACCTCGATGGCTTGGTACACGTTGGCAAGCGTTTGCGCTTCCACGCCCTGGGAGGCGTCCACCACAAGCAACGAGCCCTCGCAAGCGGCGAGAGAGCGGTTGACCTCGTAGGCAAAGTCCACGTGGCCGGGCGTGTCCACCAGATTGAGCTGATAGGTTTCGCCGTTGTCGGCCGTGTAGCTGAGGCGCACTGTTTGCGCCTTGATGGTGATGCCGCGCTCACGCTCGATATCCATGGAATCGAGAACCTGTTCCTGCATTTCGCGCTGGGTCAGCCCGCCGCACATTTGAATGATGCGGTCGGCCAGGGTCGACTTGCCGTGATCGATGTGTGCGATGATCGCGAAATTGCGGATATGGGAAAGGTCGGTCATGAAACGGGACTGTTATAGGAAACTTTTGATTTAGGCGCGCAAAACGCCGCCGCAGGATTTTTCCACGGCTGCCACGATTTTCTTTGAGACAGCATCGATTTGTTCTTCGGTCAGTGTCGCATCCTTTGGCTGAAGAGTGACCGCCACGGCAAGAGACTTTTTACCTTTTTCCAAATGCGATCCTTCATAGGAATCGAACAAACCAACATCCGTAATCAGGTCTTTGTCGGCGTTGCGTACGGCTTTCAGCAAACCTTCAGCAGCGACCGATGAGTCCACGACAAAAGCGTAGTCGCGGTCCACGGGCTGGAACGGTGATGCCTTTAGTAGGGGCCGCGCCGGACCGGTCGACTTTTTCGGCGGGGGCAGTCGATCCAAAAACACTTCGCAGGCCACCACGGGGCCTTTGACATCCAAGGCCGCGAGGACGGCAGGGTGCAGTTCGCCAAAATAGGCAAGCACCTGATTTCCAAGTTTCAAGGCGCCGGAGCGGCCGGGGTGATACCAGGGCGGGGCAACGTCGTCGCCGCCACCTACGGTCTGTACGGCGGTGCGCGTCAAGCCGGCCGCATCGATCGCGGCCAGCGCATCGGCCTTTGCGTCCAATGCGTCCACGGCGCGGCGATCTCCGGTCCAGTGCCGGGGACCGGTGTGGCCGGCGCGCAGGGCGCAGGCAACAAGCGTTTGCTCGCCGGGCTTGGCGCCTTCGAAGCGCGGGCCGACTTCGAACAACCGGCTATCGGCCATATTGCGCGCAGCGTTCCGTCCCGCTGCCGCGGCGAGATTTGGGATGAGGGACGGGCGCATGGCATCCAATTCGGAGCTGATCGGATTGGCGAGCATCACAAGAGGAAAGTCGCCGCGGAACATCTCCGCCTGAGCTTTTGGAACGAAGGCCCACGTCGTTGTCTCCTGCAATCCGCGCGTGGCCAATGTCCGGCGCGCGAAGGAAACGCGCCTTTGCTGGGGCGTCGGCACGGTTTTCGGCATGGGCGGACGCGGTAGTACGCTTTCAGGGATATGGTCGTAGCCATGAATGCGCAGGATTTCCTCAACGAGATCCTGCCAGCCTTCCACATCTGCGCGCCATGACGGCGGTGATACGGTCCACGGTGATCCGGATTTCACGGCGAATCCCAGACGTTCGAGAATGGATTTCATTTCGCTTTCGGGCACATCGACGCCGCCGAGGGATTTCACCCACGCCGGATCGAGCGAAATCTCGCGTTTGTAGCCCGGCGTGGCGCCGCCGATAACAATGTCTGAAGCTTCGCCGCCGCAAATCTCGAGAATCATGCGCGTGGCCACTTCGGCGCCCATCACGGGTGACTCAGGATCGACGCCGCGCTCGAAACAGTAGCGGGCATCGGAATTGACCTGCAGCTTGCGGCCGGTCTCGGCGATGTTGAAGGGGTCGAACAGCGCAGATTCCAGGAAAACCTCAGTGGTGGTCTCGCTCACGCTGCTGGGCTCGCCGCCCATGATGCCGCCGATGCCGAGCGCGGACGACTCATCGGCAATGACCACCATGGACTCTTCGAGCTCATAGGTCTTGTCGTTCAGCGCGTGAACTTCTTCGCCCTTCTTCGCGAGCCGTGGTCCGATGGGGCCGTTCAGCTTCGCATCATCGAAAACGTGCAACGGCCTTCCAAGATCAATGGTGAGGTATTGCGTGATATCGACTAGCGCGGAAACTGGGCGCAGGCCAATTGCATCAAGCCGGTCCTTTAACCACGTGGGGCTTTCCGGGTTCTTCACGCCCTTGAGCGCGCGCCCGACAAACATTGGACACTTCTGCGTTTGATCGCCCGGCAAGTTCATTACCACTTTCCGCGCGCTTTCGAATGTGCCTTTAACAGGCGCATCGTTCAAAGGCTTTAGTTTGCCAATGCCTGCCGCCGCGAGATCGCGCGCGACACCGCGCACGCCTAGGGCATCGACACGGTTCGGTGTCAGCGCAATTTCGATGATTGGATCAAGTGGCATGACATCGGTGACCGGTACGCCTACGGGTGCATCGGCCGGCAACTCGATGATGCCCGAATGATCCTCGCCGAGCTTCAGCTCTTGGGCGGAGCACAGCATGCCCTGGCTTTCCTCGCCGCGAATCTTGCCCTTCTTCAGCTTATCGCCAGAGGCCGGGATGGTGGTGCCTACCCGCGCCAGTACGGCCTTCATGCCCGTCTTGGCATTGGGCGCACCGCATACCACCTGCAGGGTTTCGGAGCCCGTATTGACGGTGCACACGCGCAGCCGGTCGGCATTGGGATGTTGTTTGGCTTCCGTGACGTGGGCGACGATGAAATCCGCCAATAGCGCGCCGGGATTCTCGACGCCTTCCACTTCCAAGCCGATCGCCGTCAGCTTGTCGGTGATTTCGTCCAGGGACGCGTTCGTTTCCAGATGATCTTTTAGCCATGAGAGGGTGAACTTCATCGGATCAGCCCTCCGGTCACGCTCGGTACATCTAGGGCCGCGAAGCCATAGTGCTTCAGCCAGCGTAGATCTGACTCGAAGAACGTGCGCAGATCGGGAATGCCGTATTTCAGCATGGCGATACGCTCAATGCCCATGCCGAAGGCAAAGCCTTGATACTCGTCGGGGTCGAGCCCGCAGGCCTTGAGCACGTTTGGATGCACCATGCCGCAGCCGAGAATCTCCAACCAGTCGCCGTAATTGCCGAGCTTAAGTTCCCCGCCCGCACGGCTGCAGCCGATGTCCATTTCCGCCGAGGGTTCGGTGAAGGGGAAGAAACTGGGCCGGAAGCGAATGGGCAGGTCGTCTACGCCAAAATACGTGCGCACGAATTCCGCGAGGCACCCTTTGAGGTGACCCATGTGGGTTGTCTTATCAATTATAAGCCCTTCCACTTGATGGAACATGGGCGTGTGCGTCATGTCGTAGTCGCAGCGATAGGTGCGCCCCGGGATGATCACACGGATCGGCGGCTTTTGGCTCACCATCGTGCGGATCTGCACCGGCGAGGTATGCGTGCGCAGAAGGTAGCGTTCACCGTCATTGGCGTTTTCCAGGAAGAAGGTATCGTGCATTTCCCGCGCGGGGTGGCCAGGCGGAAAGTTGAGCGCCGTGAAGTTGTGGAAGTCGTCTTCCACATCGGGGCCATCTGCGATTTCAAATCCCATTACGCCGAAGATCGCGGACAGTTCATCAATGGTCTGGCTGATGGGATGCAGCGAGCCCTCGGACTCGGGGCGCACCGGTAACGTCACGTCCATGGTTTCCGACGCGAGGCGCGCATTCAGAGCTTCGGTTTCGAAAGTGCTCTTGCGTGTTTCGAGGGCTACGGCAACTTCGTCCTTTAGAGCATTGACCTGCTGGCCGAAGGTTTTGCGCGCCTCGGGTTCCATAGACCCAAGGTCCTTCATGAGCGCGGTTATGCGGCCCTTCTTGCCGAGGGCACTGACGCGCACCTCTTCCAAGGCAGCCGCATCAGCAGCGCCGTCAATGGCGGCGATCAGTTCGCCGCGGAGGTGTTCAATTGAGCTTTGAGTCATGTCTCTCGCACCGTATCCGTTTATCCGTGTTGGCAAAAGAAAAGGGGCTGCCCGGATGGCGGCCCCTTAACTCAACTTGGCTAAATCAGATGACCGGCGTCTGCTGCGCGATCTAACCGAGAGCTGCTTGGGCCTGCTTCACCAGGCTGGCGAAGGTCTCGGGCTCATGAACGGCGAGGTCGGCAAGAACTTTGCGGTCCAGTTCCACACCCGCCTTCTTGAGCCCGTTGATAAATCGGGAATAGGTGAGGCCGTGCAGACGCACACCGGCATTGATGCGTTGGATCCAAAGCGCACGGAAGTCCCGCTTTTTCAGGCGGCGATCGCGGTAGGCATAGCGCAGCGCCTTTTCCAGGCGATTGCGTGCGAGCTCGTAATTGGTCGAGCTGCGACCGCGGAAGCCCTTGGTCTGGGCGAGAACTTTTTTGTGGCGGGCGTGTTTGGTAACGCCCCGTTTAACGCGTGACATGGGTGGTCTCCGTCAGAATATCGGTTCAGCCGTAAGGCAGGAAATTGCGTTTGATGATGATGCCGTCGGGTTTCGCGAGCACCATGGTGCCGCGTGACGTGCGCTTCATCTTCTGGGGCTTGGCGTCGAGGCAGTGGCGCTTGTAGGCCACACCAGCTTTAACCTTGCCCGTACCCGTAATTTTGAACCGCTTTTTGGCGGAGCTTTTGGTTTTCATCTTGGGCATTTCGGGGTCCTTTCGGATTTCATTGAAAATTATTACACCGACCCGGAGGCATGCCCTAAAAGCCTAATATATATGGCTTTTTAGCCCTTTGGGTCGGGGATGCACGCTGTGCGTACATCCATCTGTTCCAGCCCCGAAGGGCCGGAAAGGCGCGCTTATACCTGCAAGACCGGCGGTTTGCAAGGCATCCCCGCGCCCCCGAGAGGCCACAGAATGACCATAAAAACCCGGAGAATCGGATATTGAACGTTGGCGGGCCGGGCCCCGGATGGTAGTTGGACCGCCGTGTTGCGTCAGGAATAGCGTTGAGGAGTGTTTCGGTGAGGCGTTTGTTACCTAAATGTTTGTTTATATTATATATTTTAGTTTTGGCCGCGCCCGCGCATGCGGTGATTGAAGTCGCCTTCATCAAGCCGGCTGGGTATTCCGACGCGGCCGTAAAAGGCGGTCCCTTTGGGTCCGGGAGTCTCGGGGTGGTCAATGCCATCCGGAATCATCTGATGGATTTGGGAAACAACAACCTCTCGCCCAGTGAAGGGCTTCGTATCGAAGTCCTCGATATCGATCTTGCCGGGCGCTACGAGTGGTGGCGTTTTCCGTTCGATAAGCGGGTCATGCGCAAAGGCAGCGTGCCCTCCATCGACGTTCGCTACATCTATTACGTGGACGGCAAAAAGGTGGACGAACGCGAAGAACAGATTACCGACACCGAGTATTTGCAGTCAGCCGCCGCCGATAATTCAGGTGATGCCCTCAGGTTCGAAAAAGCGATGCTGGATCGCTGGTTTCGCGACCGGTTTATCAACCACGAATCCGCGAGCAACTAGTCCGTCGCGGCGCACGTCCGTGATTGCGGGATTTGTATCCTGAAGGTGTCTGCGCCGCTTATCGCGGCGCAAAGACCATAACGATTTGCCGGCCCTCCGACTTCGCTTCCTGTTCGACTTTGGCGAATGGCTCGAAATCCGCTTTGACCCGGTCAAGTAGCTTGTGACCGAGTTCCACGTGGGCCATTTCCCGCCCGCGAAATCTTAGCGTGACCTTTACTTTGTCGCCGTCTTCAAGGAAGCGCTTCATGCTGCGCATCTTCACGTCGTAGTCGTGATTGTCAATGTTTGGCCGCAGCTTGATCTCCTTAACTTCGATAACCTTTTGCTTCTTGCGCGCTTCGTTCTTTTTCTTCTGTTCCTCGTACTTGTACTTCCCGTAGTCGAGAATCTTCGCGACGGGCGGATCGGCATTCGGTGAAATTTCTACGAGGTCCAGCCCGGCTTCGTCCGCTTTGCGGAGGGCTGTTTCGACATCGACAACCCCGACGTTATCTCCGTCGGCGCCGATGAGGCGAACTGTGGCGCAGTTGATCTGCTCGTTGACGCGAGGTCCATCCTTGGACGCGGGCGCCGGTTGATCGATTCTAGGTATGTATCAGTCTCCTATATCCGTTGATCCGTATTGATTGGATAAATTGTCTGCGCCGGTCATTCCTGGCGCCAATTTTTAAGCCGCATCCTTCGACGTATCGGGGGCCGAGGCTTCAGCGGCAAGTCTATCGGTTGCCTCCTTGAGCGCAAGGATTTCTTGATTTTTTCCGCCCAAGCGGCGCAGGGCAACGGTTCTAGCTTCCGCTTCCTTTTTGCCGACAACCACTAGAACTGGAACTTTGGACAACGAGTGTTCCCGTACCTTGTAGTTGATCTTTTCGTTACGCAGGTCAGTCTCCACACGCAGACCCGCGTCCTGGAGTGTAGCAGCGACCTCCTGGGCGTAGGCATCGCTGTCTTCGGTGATCGTACAGACAACTGCTTGGAGTGGTGCGAGCCAAAGAGGAAACTTGCCGGCGTGGTGCTCTATGAGAATGCCAATGAAGCGCTCGAACGTGCCCAAAATTGCGCGGTGGAGCATCACCGGGCGGTGTCTACCGCCGTCCTCACCGACATATGTGGCGTCGAGCCGTTCGGGCAGTACATAGTCAAGTTGAATAGTGCCGCATTGCCAAGTGCGGCCAATGGCGTCGGTTAGGTGAAACTCGAGTTTGGGCGAATAAAAAGCGCCTTCGCCCGGTAATTCCTCCCAGCGGTATTCTGGCGTCGCCCGCCCTGCCAGGCGCACGGCTTCACGCAGATTGTCTTCTGCTCTGTCCCACATTTCATCGGTACCGAAACGTTTTTCAGGTCGCAACGCCAATTTGATGGCGTAATTTTCAAAGCCCAGGTCCTTGTAAATCACGTCGAGCAGTTCGCAGAACTCGCGAACTTCGTCCACAATCTGATCTTCCCGGCAGAATATATGGGCATCGTCTTGAGTGAATTGGCGCACACGCATAAGTCCGTGAAGCGCACCGTGGGGTTCGTTGCGGTGACAGCAGCCGAATTCGGACATTCGGAGCGGCAAGTCGCGATAACTCTTTATGCCCTGACGAAAGATGAGAACGTGCGCCGGACAATTCATGGGCTTCATAGCCATGAGGTCGGACTTGCCGGAGATTACCGGGGCACCTTCCTCGGTGTTTGGCACTTCGTCCGGCACCACAAACATGTTTTCACGATATTTGCCCCAATGGCCCGACGCCTCCCATTGGCGCGCATCCATCAATTGCGGTGTTTTGACTTCTTGATAGCCAGCGTTGTCGAGGCGGCGGCGAAGATATTTCTCCAACTCACGCCACACCATGTATCCCTTGGGATGCCAAAAGACGCTGCCTTGCGCTTCCGGCTGGAGGTGAAAGAGGTTCATCTCCTGACCAATCTTGCGGTGATCGCGCTTTTCCGCTTCCTCCAGCATGGTCAGGTAGTCTTTGAGTTGCTTCTCTTCCGCCCATGCGGTGCCGTAGATTCGTTGGAGCATCGCCCTGTTGGAATCACCGCGCCAGTAGGCGCCGGCAAGCTTGGTCAGCTTAAACGCCTTGCCGAGCTTTCCGGTTGAGGGCAGGTGCGGGCCAACGCACATATCGAGCCAGTTGCCTTGCCGATAAATTGATATCGGCTCATCGACCGGCAAATCCCGGATCAATTCGGCTTTATAAGCTTCGCCGATCCCTTCAAAGAAGCTGATGGCTTCTTCCCGATCCCAAACCTCACGCGAAATCGCCTCGTCGCGATCAACGATTTCTTTCATGCGAGTTTCGATCTTGATCAGATCGTCGAGAGAAAAGGGTTCGTTTCGTGCGAAGTCGTAATAGAAACCGTTTTCAATGGCGGGGCCGATGGTCACCTGGGTACCCGGATACAGCTCCTGCACGGCTTCCGCCATTATGTGAGCAGCGTCATGCCTCAGGAGTTCCAGGGCATCTTCGTCCTTCCGCGTGACAATCGACAACTCGCAGTCACGTTCAATCGGCGTTTTGAGGTCTTTCATCATGCCGTCTATGCGGATGGCGAGAGCTGCTTTGGCCAATCCTGGGCCAATATCGGCGGCGACGTCCGCGCCGGTTATGGCATTGTCGAAACGGCGTACACTGCCGTCAGGTAAAGTCACCGCAACCATTGAAAAAATCGTCCAAAATCACCAAAAATGGGCCAAAAGTTCGCGAAATCTAGGGCTCTGCCACAGTATGTCAAGCAATCCACAGTAGCCGGGCGGCCATGGGCGGCGGAAGGCGGCTAATTCGTGCGGATTTTAGAGCTCTTTCGAACTGCCGACATAAGCTCATTAACCGATATATCCGATAGGGCGGGCCGGCGTAGGACGATCACGCTATCGCCGCGTTGGCCGGTTAATGCCGGATCGGACGAGCTATCATAGAGGACGACCGTATGACACCCGGCGGTCGATGTCAGATGCATAAGTCCGCTGTCCGGGCCGACGGCCGCGCAGGCGGCCCACGAGAGAAAAACAAGGTCTTCTAAAGACACCGCGCCCACGACGTTGATGGTAGCGTCGCATCTTAGTGTGACCACATCCGCCAATTCGCGTGCTTCATCATGGCCAATCAGGACTGGTGAAATTCCATCGTCCGCCAGGGACTGGACTAAAGAGGCCAGCATATCAAGAGGCCACAATAAGTTGGCATTTGAATCGAGACAAACAAGCGCAAATGATTGGTCCATTCTGAACGGGACGTTGAAAGATTGAACTTGGCGCGCCACCCATGACAAATCAGCCCTTAGCATTCCCGGTATACCTGCTGCGGCAAGCTGAGCCGTCCACCGGTCTTTTATGTGCATGGCATTCCAATGCGACTGCGCGGCAAATAAGCCCGTTTGCTTGCTGACACCTGACCAGGAAAGCCCCTTTCGTCTGAAGGGGAGGCCACGCAACCCAAAAAGCGCCCAAAACACTGTGTTTGAAAAATGCGATGATTCAAAATCGTAGGTGCATTCGATATCTAACGCGCTCAATTGTGTGCGTAGCTGCCGAATGCGCCCGATATCCCATGCGCCGCGAATGGAAAGGTTCCAGACCTCGTCAAAATAGGGTGCTGCTTTCGCGAATTGGGCCGTGGAGTTGGGCGTCAGCAATACAATCGCGGCATTACGGTGATGGGCGCGAATTGCTGCAGCGGCCCCTAAAAACACGACGAATTTTCCGAGATCACGCGGTGCGATTACTAAAACACTGGAATTCTTCATGACGCTTGGGTGTATCCGGCGCCATTTTCTTGAATGACTTCGTTATAAACCGCCAATGTTTTTTCACACATCTCTTGATTTGAGAAATTGTCGCGAACATGCGAAATCGCAGTCTTTGCCAGCGTCATCCGTTCGTCTTTGCCCAGTTTGAGTGCGCGTTCAAGCGCGTCGGCCAATGAGTGCGGATCGCTGGGCGTGAACAACCAGCCGGTGACACCGGGAATAATGACCTCGTCAGTCGGTCCATGGGACGGTGCAACAACAGGACGCCCCATAGCTTGCGCTTCGGCCATGATGCGGCCAAAGGCCTCGGGCTTTCGTGTTGCGGACACGACAACATCCGTTGCCATATATGCTGCGGGCATATCATTGCAATCGTCGATAATATGGACATTTCCGCCAACACCGCGTGTGTCTGCGTATTCGAGAATCGCTTTTCGGTAAGACGCGTGACCTTGGGCTTTACCGACCATAAGACAACGAATGTTCAAGGGTTGCGTGGTTCGCCGTGCAAGTTCCGCAAGGGCATCGACCAATACAAGATGCCCCTTTACCGCTGAGAGCCGTCCCGGGAGCATGACGACCGGTGCGTCTTCAGGCAGGCGCCATTTAGACGTCAATTGGATCAAACGTGTTGGCGGGACTTTGTCAGGATCAAAGGCACCGAAGTCGACGCCGCGGTAAATGACGCGAATACGATCTTCCGGCGTTCCGTAATTCTCGAGGATATGAGTCTTCACAAAATTCGATACCGCAATGACACGCTGTCCTTCCGTCATTATACGGTTGTAGCTCTTTTTAACTCCAAATGGCCCAAGCCCGTATACGCCGTGAAAAGTCGTGATAAGCGGCACGCCTGTAGCGGCGCATGCTGATTTCGCGCTCCACGCCGGTCCTCTCGACCGCGCATGCACGATATCTACACCCTGCTGACGGATTACTTCCGTCAACAAAGTTGCATTGCGCCGAATTGAAAATGGATTTTTACCGTCCAGCGGCAGCGTAATGTGTTTGGCTCCGCAACGCTCAATTTCCCTGACCAGCGGTCCGCCCGCTGATGCCACAATGGGATTCCATCCCGCAGCCGACAGTGCCTTGGCAATGTCCACCGTACCTCGTTCCACCCCGCCCATGACGAGGCGCGGCAATACCTGCAAAACCGTTTTCTGTTTGTTCATGACGGGTTGCCGAGCGCTGGTGAAATAATACGATTGAAAATGCTAGTGTCTCCCACAAGCATATGTAACACGTCTGTCACGGTTAGATGCAATGAGTATGGAAAATCAAACGCCTGAATTTCTCCAGCGATCCGTAGGCAACAGGGTGGCCTACAATCGCAATGCTGGCCAGCAGCCCGGCGTGGTGTTTCTGCATGGCCTCATGTCCGATCGCAATGGCACAAAGGCGATGGTGTTGGCAGGCCACTGTGCGAGACAAGGCCGGTCATGCGTCCGCTTCGATATGTTCGGACACGGCGAGTCATCGGGCAAATTCGAGGACGGCAATATATCCCGTTGGACCGAAGATGCTTTAGCCATTCTGGATGAACTGACGGAAGGCCCGCAAATATTGGTGGGTTCAAGTATGGGTGGTTGGGTGATGGTCCGAGCGGCAATGAAGCGTCCTGAGCGGATCGCAGGGCTGATCGGGATAGCGCCGGGTCCGGATTTTACCGAAGACCTGATGTTGGCGGAGTTCACCGCTGCGCAAAGGCAGCAACTCGAGTCATCGGGGGTCGTCAATGTTCAGAGCGAGTACGATGAGCGCCCATACCCCATCACGCGCCAACTAATTGACGATGGCCGCGCCAACATGGTGCTGCGCGGACCCATCCCGATTACATGCCCGGTCCGGCTTTTTCACGGCTGCAAGGATGAGGCCGTGCCCTATGAGGTTTCGCTACGCCTTGCGGAGAAGATCACGGGAGAAGACGTGAGCGTCGTTCTTGTGAAAAACGGTGATCATCGCCTTTCCTCGCCGGGCGATCTTCGCCGTCTTTGCGCGGCGGTTGACGAGATTTCATCGCTGGCCGGATTGTAATGCGCAATACGTTTACATTGATAATTGGGCTCCTCCTGGTTGGATCGGCGATGTCTATGGCAGCTGAGCAAAGTGTGCCGCCGACGGTCCAGCCGTTGCCCGCGCCGGACCTTGAAAACCCGGCCATGACCTATGATGGATGCCTGAAGTTGGCGCGCGAAACGCCCGAAAGAGGCTTTGAATTTTCCGGCATGTGGTTGGGTCTCGGCGGCGGCGAGCCCGCTCGGCATTGTCAGGCTGTTGCCCTGATAGGACTGAAAGAATACGGCGAAGCCGCGACGCGTTTGGAGGAAATGGCCGAGGAGTCTCGGGAAAATACTGTGGTGCGCGCAGGCATCTTGGCTCAGGCGGGCCAAGCGTGGCTTTTGGAGGGTGAGCTGGAGCGCGCATACGCCACGCAAACTACGGCGCTCGGTCTGTTGCCCCTGATTGACCGGCACCGCATTGCGCTGCTGATCGACCGCGCCGAAACGCTGGCGGCCGCCCAAAACTATTGGGAGGCGCTAGACGATCTTAATGATGCGATTGCCGCTGATCCCGACAACGCGGATGCTTTGGCGTTTCGCGCGAGTGCCTACAGGTATGTCGAGGCGCCTGATGTTGCGATGGAAGACGCAAACCGCGCACTGAGAGCGGACCCCGCCAATGTGAGTGCATTGCTGGAGCGCGGGATATTGTATCAGTTGAAAGGCGATAAGAACGCCGCGCGTCAGGATTGGCTGGCCGCTATTCAAATTGCGCCGGACTCAGCTGCCGCAGATGCAGCGCGCACAAACATCGAAAAGTTGGACGTTAAGGTCGAGGCAACGCCGTCGGCTGATTAAAAATCGAGATTTGCGTACACGGGTGCCGGCGGTACGTTTTCGATCGCTTCATGCAGCAGCGGGCGGATGCTCGGGCGAGATTTAAAGCGCACGTACCATTCTTTTGCCAACGGGTGGTCTTCCCAGGGCACGTCTCCGCTGTAGTCCACAAGGGATATCTGTGCGGCGGCGCTAAGGTCGGCAACCGTGACGTGGTCGCCGGCCAGCCAGCTTCGTCTTTCCGTCAACCAGGCGATGTAATGAAGGTGTGTGTGGATGTTCTCGCGCCCGGCCTTCAACGCTCGAGAATCGGGCGCCGCATTTTCGAGAATACGTCGGTGCAGTTTTTCGCCCGCGAGTTGATCGGTCACTTCATTGAAAAACTTGATATCGAACCAGTCCGCCAGTCGGCGGGCCTCGGCGCGCGCCGCCGGTGTACGACCCAGCAAGGGCGGGTCGGGGTAAACTTCGTCCAAATATTCACAAATCGTGTTGGCGGCGCAAATGACGGTCTCTTCCTCATCGACAAGAACCGGCAATTCCCCCGAGGGATTGAGAAGCAGGAGGTCTTCGTTCCGGTGCCACGGCTCCAAGGGCTGGTCGGCGAAATCCAGCCGTTTTTCGCCCAAAGCAAGACGCACTTTGCGAGCGCCAGGCAAAAGCGGATGGTGATAAAGCATACGCATAAGGAAAGACGCACCCGTGCTTGGTGACTGGTCTTAGGAACGTCGTGTTTAGAAGATTATGCAGCGCACTTCCAGAGCAGAAGTGTGGCTATTCGACGTGCGGGCTTTAGTCAGCCTTATTGTAGATTGACTTGACCAATTCGGTCAGCGTGACGCCGATTTTGTCACCAGACGTGATGACAACTTCGCCTTTGGCAATAAGAACGTCGTTGGCGAAAATCTCGACCGGATCCGATGTTTTTTGTTCCAGTTCGACGACGGCGCCGCGGCCAAGCTTCAAAAGCTGGTTTACACGCAAATTGGACTGGCCCAGCACAACTGAGATGTCCACATCGACGTTGTAAACGGCTTGTTTTGAGTCTTATTCGTCTTCAGCCATGGCTCTGATCTTACAGTCTAAAACGCGATTTTGCGGTGCGAGGCTTCACTATGAGCCCCTCACGCGCGGCCCGCAAGGGCTTGACTGAGAAATCGCTGAAACCCGCCCATAACTCTACGCCTTTACCCTATTGGCGATTGGTTAAGAACGGGTAACCGCCAGGTTCAGAGCGGCATCCATAAGCGCTTTTGTGTATGGGTCTTGCGGCGCTTTGAAAATCTGCCCGGCTTCTCCGGATTCCCGGACAAGGCCGTCTTTCATCACGATCACGGCGTCGGCAAGGGCGCGCACAACTCTCAAATCGTGGCTGATAAAAAGATAGGCGAGGTTGTATTTCTCCTGGAGATTTTGAAGCAATTCCACGATCTGCGCTTGCACCGAAACATCCAAGGCGCTGGTCGGCTCATCCAGCATCAGGAATTTCGGCCTTAAAACCATGGCGCGCGCGATGGAAATACGTTGCCGTTGTCCGCCGGAAAATTCGTGGGGATACCTGTCCCGGGATGCCGGATCGAGACCCACGTCTTTTAATGTTTCGACGACCCGGTCGGCCCGTTCCGATCGATCACCGATACGGTGTACGACGAGGCCTTCCTCTACGATTTGTCCGACAGATAAGCGCGGACTGAGAGATCCGAACGGGTCTTGGAAGACAACCTGCATATCTCTTCTCAAGGTCCGCAGCTCTTTGGTGGGCTGGTTATCGATGCGGCGACCCAGAAAATGTATTTCCCCCTTGCTACTGATGAGCCGCAAGAGCGCCAATCCCAATGTGGTTTTTCCCGAGCCGCTTTCGCCAACAACGCCCAAGGTACGGCCAGCGGGAATCGAGAGGGAAATGCCGTCCACGGCCTTGATATGATCGACCGTGCGCCGGATCAGACCCTTTTTGACCGGAAACCATACACGCAAGTCCTTTGCGCTAATCACGTCGTCTCCGGACATGGGCTTGGGTGTTTTCGCCCGAGGCTGGGCGGCCATGAGGCGCTTTGTGTAGTCGTGACTGGGCGCCTGGAAAATGTCAGAGACGGCGCCGTGCTCGACAATTTCGCCATCCTTCATGACGCAGACGCGATCCGCCAATTGGCGCACGATGTTCAGATCGTGGGTGATGAAGAGCAAAGCCATGCCGAGGCGCTTCTTTAGGTCTTTCAGCAAGTCCAGAATTTGCGCTTGGATTGTCACATCCAACGCTGTGGTCGGCTCGTCGGCAATGAGGATATCTGGATTGATCGCAAGGGCCATGGCGATCATGACGCGCTGGCGTTGACCGCCCGAAAGTTCGTGAGGCAGTGCCGATAGCCGCTTGGAGGCATCGGACAATCCAACCAACTCGAGCAACTCAAGGATACGCGCCCGCTTCTTATCTCCGTCCAGGCCCGCATGAAGTTCGAGTGTCTCGCCGATTTGCTTTTCGATGGGATGCAGCGGGTTGAGGGACGTCATCGGCTCCTGGAAAACCATGCCGATGCGATTGCCGCGCACTTTTCTTAAGACAGGCTCCGGCGCGCCGAGCAGTTCCTCACCGTTAAACTTAATGCTGCCATTGGGATGCTTCGCGCGTGGGTAGGGTAGAAGGCCCAGGATCGACAATGCCGTCACGGTCTTTCCGGATCCGCTTTCACCCACAATAGCTAGGGTTTCCCCTTTCTCTAGCGTGAACGACGCATTCTTCACCGCCGGCACCGCGGCTTCGCCGCTTCCGAACACAACGTCCAACTTTGAGATTTCAAGAAGATGCGACGACGACATTCACAAAACCAATCAGGCAAAATTCTTACGCGGGTCAAAGGCGTCGCGCACCGCTTCGCCGACAAACACGAGCAAGGTCAGCATGCCGGCGATGGCGAAAAAGCCCGTAAGCCCGAGCCACGGGGCGTTCAAATTCTCTTTGCCTTGCCTGAGAAGCTCGCCCAGAGACGCAGAGCCGGGCGGTAGGCCCAATCCCAAGAAGTCGAGAGAGGTCAGTGCAACGACGCCCCCGGATAAAATGAACGGCAGGAACGTAATGGTCGCAACCATCGCATTGGGCAGAACGTGTTTGGCCATGACCCCGGCATCGCCCATGCCAAGGGCTTTGGCGGCGCGGACATAGTCGAAATTGCGGGCACGCAGGAATTCAGCGCGCACGACGGCGACGAGTGCGGTCCAGCTAAACAACAGGAGGACCAATAGCAGGGTCCAAAACCCGGGAATGACGATGGAAGAAACAATGATGATGATGAACAGCTGAGGCAGCCCGCCCCAAATTTCGATGAAGCGCTGGAAGATTAGATCGATCCAGCCGCCGAAGTACCCCTGCACGGCACCTGCCGCCACACCCACGATCGTTGATACGATCGTCAGCGCAAGCGCAAAAAGCATAGAGAGCCGGAAGCCGTAAATAAGCCGTGCCAATACGTCGCGTCCCTGATTGTCCGTGCCCAACCAATGGCGGGCTGAGGGCGGCGCGGGCGCCGGGCGGCCGAGGTTAAAATCGATAGTGTCGTAGCTATAGGGAATAAGCGGCTCGATCATCCAGCCGTCGGATTCAATCAAGTCGCGGAGAAACGGGTCGGTGTAGTCCGCTGGTGTTTCGAACACGCCGCCGAAGGTCGTTTCGGGATATTGCACGAGCACCGGCGCATAAAGATCGCCCTTAAAGGAAGCCACCAAGGGCCGGTCATTGGCGATCAACTCGGCGGCAAGAGAGATAACAAAGAGCGCGGAGATAATCCAAAACGACCATAGCCCGCGGCCGTTGGCCTTGAAATTGGAAAGACGGCGTTTTGTTAAAGGGCTGCTTGCCCATCGTTTGAGGTCTGCGATCATGTTTCACGCGCCTCAAAGTCAATGCGCGGGTCCACCACGTGATAGGCGATGTCGCTGATCAGGTTGAGAATGAGGCCGAGCAAGCTGAAGACAAACAAGGTTCCAAATATCACGGGATAATCTCTATCGATCGTTGCTTGAAATCCAAGGAGTCCAAGCCCGTCGAGTGAGAAGATCACCTCTATGAGAAGGGCGCCGGTGAACAGCATGTTGACGATAGTTGATGGAAAGCCTGCGATAACAATCAACATCGCATTGCGGAACACGTGCCCGTAAAGAATGCGGTTTTCCGTCAGCCCTTTGGCTTTTGCCGTTAAGACATACTGCTTGTTGATTTCGTCGAGGAAAGAGTTCTTCGTGAGCATGGTTAGCGAGGCGAACCCGCCGATCACCATAGCGGTCACCGGCAGAGTCAAATGCCAAAAGTAGTCGGCCAGCTTGCCGAGTGTGCTTAATTCCTCCCAGTTGTCGGAGGTCAGACCACGTAGCGGAAACCAGTTGAAATAGCTGCCGCCGGCGAACAGGACGATCAGAAGAATCGCGAACATGAAGCCCGGCACGGCATAGCCGATCACAACCAGATAAGATGTGGAAACGTCGAAGCGGGTGCCGTCGCGAATAGCTTTCGCAATCCCCAGGGGAATCGACACCAAGTATATGATCAGTGTTGACCAAAGACCCAACGAGATGGACACAGGCATTTTTTCGAGGATCAAATCGCCAACGTCGATTGACCGGTAGAAGCTCTCACCGAGGTCGAAGCGAATGTAATTCGTGACCATGAGAATGAAGCGCTCATGTGCGGGTTTGTCGAACCCAAACTGACGCTCGATTTCCTTGATGAATTCCGGGTCTAACCCCTGTGCGCCGCGATAGGAGTTGGAATCACTCGTGCTTCTTGTTGTATCGCCGCCCCCAGAGGTGAAGGCTGCTGTGGCGCCTGCATCAATGCCCCGTATCTGGGCCAAAACGCGTTCGACAGGCCCTCCCGGTGCAACCTGTACGATTAAAAAATTGAGAGTAATTATTCCCAACAGGGTAAGGGGGATAAGCGCCAATCGGCGTAATATATAGGCAATCACGATTGTTTTACCCCGTTGTGTCGGTTCGCGTGTTTGCGCGCCGTCTCCTTATAGTGACGAATATGATCACAAATACCGCACCAATAACCAGGGCAAGAATTAATCGATCTCGAGCTGCTGAGGGACCTGACTCTACGTTGTCTCCCCCTGTTGTGATACCTGGCTTTGCGTTGGGATCGGCCCACCATAGCGCAATTGCGGACTCTCCCATGGAATCAAGGCCGAGCGCCGGAGGTTCATCCGGTGCTTTTAACCGGGTCCAATAGGCAAATCGCTCTACTGGGGCTGTGTAGGAAAGAATTACATAGTAGTTCCAGGTTAGGACACGGTCCAATGCCCTCGTCGCAGCTGTTACCTGATCGTAAGTCTCCGCGGAAATAATTTTCTCAACGAGAAAATCTACGGCTTCGTCTTTGACGCCGCTTACGTTTTGGCTGCCGACGATATCCGCAGCTTGAGATCCCCAATTTTCTCTTTGCTCATTTCCTGGCGTCAGGTCGTTCTGCGGGTGAACGATCATCAAGGCGTCGTAATCGAATTCGTTTAGGCGATTGATAAATTGAGATGTGTCCACCATCCGAATGGTTGTTTCTATACCTAGTCGCTTTAAGTTCTGCATAAACGGCAAGTAGATTCGGTCCGAAGTTGGGCTTCGGGTTAGAATCTCGAACGTAAGTTCCTGACCTGAGTCGCTGTTTGTTAGAACGCTATCCTTCAGTTCCCAGCCAGCGCTTGCCAGGAGATTGCGGGCTTTGAGCAAATTATCCCGCGGGTTTCCGGTGCCATCCGTTACAGGTTGCGAAAATTCAGCGGTAAAAACCTCCTCGGGAATTTTACCGCGGAGAGGCTCAAGCAATTCAAGCTCCGCAGCATCCGGCAAGCCTTTGGCTTCAAGCGGGGAATCCTGCCAGAAGCTTCTTGAGCGCACATACTGACCATAAAATAAGTTTGCATTCATGGATTCAAAATCGAAAGCATAGTTGAGTGCTTGTCGGACTTTGCGGTCTTGAAACACCGGGCGCCGCAAATTTAGAAATATGGGCTGGGAGTCCAATGGTTTGATGTCAGAGACCTCCATTGTTTGGACAAGGCCGTTCTGAACAGCGGGGAAACGGTATTCTATAGCCCAGCGTCTTGCGCTGACCTCTCGAACAAAATCATACCCATTCGTCTTGAATGCCTCGAATCGCACATCGTCGTCTCGGAAATACTCGAAACGGACATGGCCGAAATTAAATCGCCCGCGATTTACAGGAAGGTTCTTGCCCCAATAGTTCTCCCAGCGCCTATAAATAATATGCCGGCCGGCTTCGAAGGACTCGATGACGTACGGTCCGTTGGTGACGGGAATGTCCAACGTCGTGTCCGCGAAATCGAGCGTCTCCCAATATTGTTTTGAAATCACAGGAAGAAATTCGCCGATTAACAAAGGTAATTTCCGGTTCGCAGTCGTTTTGAATGTGAAGCGCACAGTTTGTGGGTCGATTGCCGCAACAGACTCAACGTCTCCGTACATGGTGCGAAACTGGGGCGCACCTTTTTCCACGACGGTGTTAAAACTAAAAACCACGTCTTCGGCTGTGACCGGAGACTCATCTGTAAAATAGGCTTCGGGTCTCAAGGTGAATTCGACCCAAGAATTATCTGGGGCCACTTCCACTGTCTGGGCAATAAGCCCGTACACGCTATACGGCTCATCTTCGCCCCGCGTCATCAGCGTATCGTACAGCAGCCGCTCAAGGCCGTGCGCCGGTGCTCCCTTCAGAGTGAACGGGTTAAGTGTATCGAACGTGAGATAGGCTTCATTGGTCTTGGTGAATTCGCCGCCTTTCGGCGCATCAGGATTAACGTAATCGAAGTGCTCAAAATCCGGCTTGTATTTGGGTTCGCCGTAAAGGGCGAGGCCGTGTACGGGTTTGCCCCGAACAACAGCATGCGCTGGTGCCACCATCATGTACAGCATCCATACTATGAGCAATTTAGCGAGGATGAATTGCATGAGAGGAAGGTCCTAAACTGGCGTAACTGAGCTAAGGCTTAAGTGTTGCTTCTGTTTCGATGGCGGACGGCAAAAAACACGATCAGACTGCCCAAAACAAAAGCCAGCGGTAGCCAAGGCATGCCCGACGACGCTCCGTCGCCCGCAACAGGCTGATCGGTGTCCGCGGCTTGATCTGCGGCGTTCGATACAGCCCACCACGTCGCAATTGCCCCAGTGCCGGGTGCGGGAAAGCCCATCAGAGGGAATGTGTCGGGGCGCTGAATTTTGTTCGACCAATAAGCGTACCTTTCAGCGAGCGAGCCGTAGTGCAGCACAGTGAAATAATTCCAGGTCAGTACCCGATCCAAGGCATGGCTGGCGGTGACAAGATTCTCTCTCGTGGGCGCGGCTATAATTGTTTCAATCAATTTATCTATTGCCGGATCTTTGACTCCGCCGTAATTGCGGCTCCCCGGTCTATCGGCTGATTCGCTACCCCAGTACTCCGCTTGTTCGTTGCCGGGGCTTAGGGAATTTTGAACGCCGCCGACGATGACATCAAAATCAAATTCATTAACGCGATTTATGAACTGACTCACATCCACGACGCGGATGTTTCCTTTGATGCCAAGCCGCTCCAGATTTTGGAACCACGGCAGCACGATTCGGTCAAGACTCGCCTGCACAAGAAGAATTTCGAAGTTGAACTTTTCGCCGCTTGCACGGTTCACAAGTTCACCATTCACGTTTTCCCAGCCCGCTTGTTCCAAAAGAGCTCTCGCCTTGAGAAGGTTATCGCGCGGACCACTTCCTTCGCTCGTGACGGGTTGACTGAATTCCTGTGTGAACACTTCGGGAGGAATCAGGTCTTTCAGGGGCTCTAGAAGCTCTAATTCTTCCGGCGTTGGAAGGCCTTTGGCTTCAAGTTCCGATCGCTGCCAATAACTACGCAACCTTGTGTACTGATCGTAAAAAATAGTGCGGTTGAGGGATTCAAAATCGAATGCAAGATTTAAGGCTTCGCGGACTCTTCGATCTTGAAACTTTGACCGGCGTAGATTCCATGTGAATCCTTGGGCCCCCATGGGTGTGCCAGCGGTCACTTCAAGTTTTTTGACGTGGCCATTTTCAAAGGCGGGAAAGTTGTAAGCTGTCGCCCATCGCGCAGCGGTTCGCTCATTGTGTAAATCAAACCCGCCGGTTTTGAACGCTTCGAAACGAACGGTATCGTCCCGGAAATATTCGTATCGCACGCGGTCGAAATTGAACATGCCGCGAACAACGTTGAGGTCTCTGGCCCAGTAGTCTGGGTTTCGCTTGTAGATAATGAAACGGCCTACTTCAAAGGAATCGACGATATAAGGACCACTGCCAAGGGGAGGCTCCAATGTTGTGTCGGAAAAATCTTTTCCTTCCCAGTACGCTTTAGAGACAACGGGCAGTTGGCCAATGATGGAAGGCAGTTCCGGATTTTCCGTCGTTTTAAAAATAAACCGTACGTTTAGTTCACCGCGGACTTCAACACGATCAACGTCGGCATAATAAATCCTGTAAACGGGGGCCCCTTGTTCAGTCAGAATATCAAAAGTGAATTTGACATCTTCTGCCGTTATGGACGCCCCGTCCTGAAAGCGAGCTTCGGGGCGAATGACAAACTCAACCCATGAATTGTCTTCCGCGACCTCAACGGTCTGACAAATCATGCAGTACATGGTGAACGGCTCGTTATCGCCGTTCGTCATCAAGGTTTCGAAAATTAATCCCGTGCCGCGGGCGGATGTGCCTCTAAGCGTGAATGGATTGAACGTGTCGAAGGTTTGGTCGTTTGCGTTGGGAAGCGTTAGCGTGCCGCCCTTCGGAGCATCAGGATTCACATAGTCAAAATGTTCAAAGTTCGGTCCGTGTTTCGGTTCTCCGTGCAATGCGATGGCGTGTACAGGGCGTCCCTTGACGGTGGCAAAAGCGGGTGCAGTGGTAATCCCCAAAATGACCGCAACAATTAACGATAGTCCCCGGCGCATGTGTCTCGTCCTCCGAAATCGGCGCCGCTTTTAGCGGGCTCTCAAATTACCCGCTTTGCAGCTTTTTAACGGCCTCCGCCTGCACACGCGCATCGCCGCATGCCAGCACCTGCCCGTTTACCGTTGATTCCGACTCTAGGGCCAAAGGCGCCCCATTCCAATCGGATACGGTCGCGCCAGCAGCGGACAGAACCGGAACGATGGCGGCGTAGTCGTGAAGCTTGAGGTCCGCTTCAACCACAATATCGGTCCAGCCGGATGCTATCATCGCGTAGTGGTAGCAGTCAGTGCCACCTGCACGCGACGCCTTGACGGCGTTTGTAACAGCGCCGAATTTTCTCTTCTCCTCCGGCGTAAACCAGTCTGATCCCGTGTAGTAGAGGGATGCTTCTGAAAGAGTTGGGCAGGCCCGGACTGTTACGGGCTGTCCATTAAGAGTGGTGCCCAGGTTCTGACCACCGATCCAACGCTCATTAAGCGCGGGATGATTGATGCAGCCCAAGTACGGTACGCCCTTACCATCCACCGTATTTTTCCAAAGACCGATCAACGTCCCGAACAACGGAACGCCGTGAATGAAGGAACGTGTGCCGTCTATTGGGTCGAGAATCCACAGCCACTCGGCGTCGGCGCGTTCTCGGCCATGCTCTTCGCCGATGATGCCGTGATCCGGAAACGCCGCGGCGATCCTCTCGCGCATGGCTGCTTCGGCGTCGCGGTCGGCGATGGTTACGGGCGAATCATCGCCTTTCGCATCAATTGCGACTTTTGTACGGAAATGTTGGAGCGCAATTTCGCCGCTGCGATCCGCGAGGCGGTGTAGCAGCGTAACGCAGGCGTCTAAAAATTCGGCGCCCGCCATAATGGCTGTTTATTCGGCGGCGGCTTCGGAAGCGTCCTCGGCTTCACCTTCCATGGCGGCCTCTTCAGCGGGCTCTTCCACGGCGATTTCCGGAACCGGCGGAGGATTCTCCGTGTTGGCCATCAGAAACTTGATCACAGCGGCGCGCTCATCAGCCTTTTTCAGACCGATAAACGACATGGTGCCTTGAGGGGCAAGGCGCTTGGGATCCTCGAGATAATCGTCGAGGAGCTCATATGTCCATGCGCTGCCGATCCCGCGCAAGGAATCGCTATAGCCGCCGAAATCTCCAACTGCGGCAATGGAACGGCCGACAACATTGTGCAGGTTCGGCCCGGTGCCGCTCGGCACGCCAGCGTCAACGCTGTGGCAGGATTGGCATTTGCGAAAGCCCTTAGCACCGTCGTCAACCGTTGCCGAGGCAATGAGCGGTAAGGCGCTGGGACGCTCTTCAGGCTCGTCTGATGTCGCGACCGCCACTTCCTCTTCAGCCGCCTCGATCGGGTAGCCCGATGTGGCGACCTCTTCCTCATGGGGCATGATGAGCCCGCCAACCAAATTGACGCCAAGGATGGCCAGAAAAGCCAGCCAGAAGGCCGAAATAACGGCGTAAAGAGTCATTTTGTTAGGCATGCCACAGATCCCCGTGTGAATTTGCGAAGTGCATACTGGGTTTCACCCCAAATCTCAACACGAATCAAGGTGTCTTGTGCCCGAAAATCCCTGCTTTTCTGGCCCGATGGCCAATTTGCGGCCCCTTGCCTGGAAGCTCTTGGAAGGGCCCCGCAAGTCCTGTATTTCTCCCCGCTGCCTTGCCTGCCAGGGGGCTACTTCGCCCCGGTTTACGCTGTGAACAGACCTGCCATGACCGCTTTGGTTGTTATTCCGGCCCGCCTAAAGGCCACCAGACTGCCCGACAAACCGCTCGCCATGATTGGTGACGCGCCCATGATCGTGCATGTGTGGCGCCGTGCGGTGCAGGCGGATGTCGGTCCGGTTGTCGTGGCCGCGGGCGATCAAGCTATTGTGGATTCTATAGAAGCGGCTGGCGGGCATGCAGTTCTGACCGATCCTGATTTGCCCTCCGGCTCCGATCGCGTTCACGCGGCGGCGGAAGCAATTGATCCAAAGGGTGAGCACGACGTCGTGGTCAACGTGCAGGGCGATTTGCCGACCTTGGACCCCGCGCTCGTTGCCGCATCTATTACCCCTCTTTCGGATAAGAACATCGACATTGCGACGGTCGTTGCGCGGATAACAGAAAATAGCGAATTATCCGATCCAGCGGTGGTCAAAGCCGCTTTGTCTCTTTCACCTGGAGAGCGTACCGGTCCGGCGCTGTATTTCAGCCGCAATTGCGTCCCGTCCGGTGAAGGCGATCACTATCACCATATCGGCATTTACGCGTTTCGGCGCGAGGCCCTTCGAAGGTTTGTAAAATTAAAACCGACGATCTTGGAACTACGCGAACGCCTCGAACAATTGAGGGCATTGGAAAACGGCATGCGGATGGCGGCCGCCCTGGTCGATACGATCCCTCTTGGCGTAGATACGCCAGCGGATTTGGAACGCGCCCGCAAACTCTTGGGTGCAGGGTAGGGGTAGCGACAATGGTGAAGTCCGTCTCAAAGCCGTCGAACACGATCGCCTTCCAAGGTATGCCAGGCGCCTATTCGCACATGGCTTGTGCGGAACGGTTTCCAAAAATGACAGCGCTGCCCTGTGCCCAGTTTGAAGATGCTTTTGCCGCCGTTCAAAAGGGCAGGGCGAAGCTCGCCATGATCCCGATCGACAATTCCGTGGCGGGGCGTGTCGCGGACATACATCATTTGTTGCCCCACTCGGGCTTGCACATTATCGGCGAGCACTTCCTGCGGGTAAATCATCACTTGTTGGCGGTGCCGGGCGCCTCACTGAAGACGCTTAAAAAAGTGGAAAGCCATGTACATGCGCTTGGCCAGTGCAGGAAGTTTTTGCGCAAACACAAACTCACACCGATTATCGCCGCGGACACGGCGGGCTCAGCGCAGAACATCGCAGAGCGTGCCGACAAAACCGTCGGCGCAATATCATCCAAGCTCGCGGCAAAGATTTACGGGCTCAAATCCTTGGCGGTGGGCATCGAAGATGCCGAGCACAATACGACGCGCTTTGTGATCATGTCGCGCGCGCCGGCGAAAACGAATGCAAGGAAAGGCGGGCCGTATGTGACGTCCTTCGTGTTTCAGGTGCGCAGTGTTCCCGCCGCGCTCTACAAAGCCATGGGTGGGTTTGCCACCAACGGCGTCAATATGACCAAGCTGGAAAGCTATATGATTGGTGGACATTTCGCGTCGACTCAGTTCTATGCGGATGTGGATGGCCATCCTGACGAACGGCCCCTGGAGCTCGCCCTCGAGGAGCTCAGATTCTTCTCGAAGGACGTGAAAATTCTGGGCACATATCCTGCCGATCCGTACCGGCACAGAGAGTAGCTAGCCAGAGTCCCTGCGCCAGTCTTCGATAAGGTATCGCGCGATTGAATAACGGCCGGGCAATTTAAAGCCTGATCCGCCGTCATTCCGGTCGCCGAAAGAATTCAATTCAGCCCGTGTAAACCAGCGGCAATCCTCTAACTCGTCGTCGTCGCGGTGAATATTTGTCGACAATGCCTGTCCGCGAAAGCCGAGCATGATGGAGGATGGAAACGGCCACGGCTGCGAGGCGATATAGCGCACATCGCCCACTTCAATGCCGGTCTCTTCACGCACTTCCCGGCGCACGGTTTGCTCTAGGGTTTCTCCCGGTTCCACAAACCCGGCGATGGTGGAATACATGCCGGCAGGCCATTGGGCTTGGCGGCCAAGGAGGCAACGCTTTCCATCTGTTACCAATGTAATGACTGCGGGATCGGTGCGCGGGAAGGACCGATACCCGCACTGTGAATTTGAGCACGTTCGGCTGTGTCCGCTTTCCGTGCTTTTAGTGGGCGACCCGCAGCGGCCGCAATGCAGATGGTTCGAATGCCAAATGGACATAGCGCGCGCATAGGCCAACAAAGTGGCGTCTTGCGCGGGCAAAATGCCGACGACTTCATTCAAAATGACGAAGTTCGCATCCATGTTGAGCGTCGGCGGCGCATCGGTTGCGGGAAGCCCAATGGCGAACCAAGGCGTACCGTTGTCCAGCCCGAGGAAGGTCACAGGCAACGTCTCAAGATCAAATAACTTCGTAGCTTCCTCGTATGTAAAAATGATAGCGCGCGGCTCGTCCGTGACTGGATGCCGCTGATTCCAGATCGGCGCAAAACGCGCCGCACCACTTTTCATCAATCTCTGGACGTGGGCGCTGTTAGTTCGGGACAGCGCCGCGCGATCAATGGAATTGGCGGTGTAAGTCAGGGGGTCAGATTCTGGGCGAGGCGGTTTGGTCAAAGGCGTTAGGCTCGATGATAGGGATGGCCGGAGAGTATACTCTGCGCGCGGTAGAGTTGCTCCGCCAATAATCCGCGTACCAGCATGTGCGGCCAAGTGAGTGCGCCAAAGGACAATATCAAATCGGCGCGTTCACGCACCGCTTTGTCCAAGCCATCAGCGCCGCCGATTAGGAAGGCTATGGTCTGCTCGCCCGAATCTTGCCATGTGCCGATCCGTTTGGCGAATTCCTCGCTGGAAAAAGGTTTTCCCCTCTCATCCAAGGCAACAATGCGTGCGCGTTCGGGAACCGCCGCGAGCAGAGCCTCGCCTTCGCGTGTTTTACGGGACGCGATATCCGTTTCTTTTTTTAATTCGATTTCTTTTAATTTGATTGGCCAGCTTAGGCGGCCGGTGTAGTGCTCATACAGCGTTTTTTCCGGGCTGGCCTTCATCCGCCCCACCGCGACCAAGAAAATTTTCATGGCTTCCGATTGAACACCCGCCGTTAGGCGCGTTGCGCCGACCCGGATACCACTGAAACAGGTGCGGTCCAGATGCGCTCGATGTTGTAAAACGCTCTGACTTCGGGGCGGAACAGATGAACGATGACGTCTCCGGCGTCAATCAGCACCCAGTCGCCTTGTGTTTGCCCCTCGCTTTTGGGTTTCAGTCCAATATCCTTGAGCTTTGAAACCAAATGATCAGCCATGGCGGCAACCATGCGGCCCGAGTTTCCGGACGCAATAATCATGCGGTCTGCGATGCTTGTTTTACCGGCAAGGTCTATGGATAGGACGTCTTGTGCTTTGTCGGCATCAAGAGAGGAAAGGATCGTGTCGACTGTTTTTTGCAGGTCGAACGGAGATTTCTTGGCGCGGATGTTTGCCTCCTTCTATTTGCCTAAACGCCTGCGCGTTTTCTTTTAGCGCGCAACGCGGTTGCCGAAGCCGGATGGCGGCGAATGGCCATATAGGTCCAGGAAGGAGGCGATCGAAACCAGATTGACAATGACCTCCTTACTCGAGACCGCGCGTAACGCCGCGCCGCGCTGCCGGCCAGCGCTTCATAAGAATACGGACTGCGGTCGAAAACTGCAACGCGAACAGTGTGAAAGATACGCGTCCATCGCCACCAAAGTGGAATTTGGGCCAGATTGTCCGCGCCCATGAGCCAGACGAACCGCAAATTTGGGTATCGGCGCGACAGAGCCCGAAGCGATTGTGCGCTGCGATTCACTCCAAGGTCGCTTTCTATGCCTGTAACTATAATCCGCCGGTCACGTGCAACCGATTTCGCCTGATCGACCCTGTCTCGAAGCGACGCCATATCCCTCGCAGATTTTAGTGGATTTTGAGGACTCACCAGCCACCAGACTTGATCGAGATTTAGGCGTTTTAGGGCTTCCTGGCTGATGTGCACGTGCCCGTCGTGAGCAGGATTGAACGAGCCGCCCAGCAACCCGATGCGCCTGCGGCGCCGGTCACCAAAGGGCGGAACGATCGGCGTGGCTTTAGGGGCGGATTTGCCCGTCACCGCGCACCTTGTATTTGAAAGTTGTCAGCTGCTCGACTCCAACAGGGCCGCGGGCGTGAAGCTTGCCGGTCGCAATGCCGATTTCCGCGCCCATACCGAATTCACCGCCATCCGCAAATTGGGTGGAGGTATTGTGCATGACGATAGCGCTGCTGAGCGCGTTCATAAACTTCTCTGCCGCATCCCTGTTTTCGGTCACGATGGAGTCCGTGTGGTCGCTGCCATGCGCCAAAATATGGGTCACAGCCTCATCCAGATTCTTGACGGTCTTGATGGATACAATCGGCTCCAAATATTCCGTATCCCAATCCTCATTGGTCGCGGGCACGACTTTCCCGCTCAACGCTTGAAGCGCCTGGTCCCCGCGCACTTCACAACCGGCCTTGTCCAGATCTTCCAAGATCGAAGGCATGATGGATGATGCGACATTTTCGTCCACCAACACTGTTTCAGTTGCGCCGCAAATGCCCGTGCGGCGCATTTTTGCGTTTAGCACAATGTCGCGCGCTTTCTTCGGATCGGCGTCGCTGTGAATATAGGTGTGGCACAGGCCAATAAGATGCAGAAAGGTCGGCACGCGGGATTCGCGCATGACGCGCTCCACGAGCGACTGCCCGCCTCGGGGCACGATGACATCGATATATTTTGTCATGGTCAGCATTTTGCCGACGGCGGCGCGGTCCGTGGTTGGAACCATCTGAATGGCGGTCTCGGGTAAGCCTGCTTCGCGTAAACCCGACTGAAGGGCCGTAAGAATGGCACGAGACGAATGAAAGCTTTCCGATCCACCACGTAATATGCAGGCATTTCCAGCCTTCAGGCACAATCCGCCCGCATCGGCCGTCACATTCGGCCGCGACTCATAAATGACGCCGATGACCCCAAGAGGCGTGCGGACACGCTCGATCTGGAGCCCGTTCGGACGTGTCCAGGAGGTAATGATTTCGCCGACAGGGTCGTTCAGCTGGGCGATATCTTCCAATCCTTTTGCCATGGCATCAATGCGGGCATCATTCAACTCAAGCCGGTCGAGCATTGCGCCGCTTAGACCTTTAGCTTTTGCCGCATCCATATCTTTTGCATTGGCGTCTTTAATGGCGCCGGTATTTGCGCGTAGCGCGGCGGCGGCAGCCGCCAACGCCGCATTTTTCTGTTCAGCTTTGACCGCGCCGAGTATGCGCGAGGCGTCACGGGCCTTGCGGCCGATGTCGGCCATTAAATCCGCAACGTTGGTGTCGTTAGCCGCCGCGCCGTCCATGACAATCTCCCTTCAGCTCACTCTATCATGCCGGGCCCTAGGACCCCATGACGAGGTCGTCCCGGTGAATGACCTCACTGCGGCCTCGAAATCCCAGGATTTCCTCGATATTTTCGGACTTCTGGCCCTTAATGGATTGGATGTCCGAGGCGGGATAGGCGGAGAGTCCTTTGCCGATGACCTTGCCGGTCTTTGATCGCACCTCGACGGCATCCCCACGCTGAAACTCGCCAGACACGTCCACGATTCCGGCGGGCAACAAGCTTTTGCCGGCATTGAGGGCGGTGATCGCACCATCGTCCACCACCAGCACACCGAGCGTCTGCAGGCTCGCCGCGATCCAACGTTTGCGCGCGGCGCGCGGTTCGGCTGCGGGTAGGAACCACGTGCAGCGGCCGCCATCGGAAAGATGCTTGAGTGGATTTCTCGGTTTTCCGGGGGCGATCGCCATTCGGCACCCTGCGCCCATGCAAATTTTCGCGGCGATCAGTTTTGTGATCATGCCGCCGGACCCTTGCTCCGATGCGGCGCCCGCCATGGCTTCGATATCAGGAGTCACCTCCCGAACTTCCGGTATGAGCGATGCGTTGGGATCGGATCGCGGATCTGCCGAGTACAAACCATCGATATCCGAAAAAAGCACGAGTGTATCGGCACTGATCATTTGCGCGACACGTGCTGCCAACCGGTCATTGTCACCGAAGCGGATTTCCGTTGTTGCAACGGAATCGTTTTCATTGATTACCGGAACGGCGTCCAGTTTTAGCAAAGTATCAAGTGTGTTGCGGGCATTGAGATAGCGGCGCCGATCTTCGGTATCGTCCAGGGTAATTAAGACCTGCGCGACGGTTATGCCATGCCGGTTCAGAGATTGTTGGTAGGCGTGGGACAGTCGCATTTGGCCTGTCGCTGCCGCGGCTTGTTTTTCTTCCAGGCGGAGCTTGCGACCTTTCATGCCAAGAGGGCCGCGCCCAATAGCAATTGCACCCGATGTCACGATGACGACTTCCTGGCCGCGTGCACGGGCATCGGCAATATCGTCACACAACGCGTCCAACCATGCGTGGTGAACGGCGCCCGTATCCTGATCTACCAAAAGCGCGGATCCGATTTTTAGCACCAACCGTTTCGCGGTATTTAAAGGGGACGGTTGCGGTGATTGCGACGGGCTCATGGCACCCATCCTTGATCTTCGAATGTTCCCAGGTCGTCTTCCAAATCACCGTGCTCGGCTGACTTTGTTGCCGAAACAATCTTCGCCAATCGCCTTAGAACGTCCTGTCGCCCCTCGCCGGATACACCCGAAAGAGCAAAAACTTTCTTACGGCATGCCTTGCTCAATGCTTGGAGTTTTTCCTCGCGCGTATTCTCATCGAGGGCATCGCATTTATTGAGCGCAACAATTTCTTTCTTTTGCGCGAGGCCGCCGCCATAGGCTTTCAGTTCGTTCCTGATTGTTTTGTATGAGCTGGCAACGTCTTCCTCTGTGCCGTCAATCAAATGCAGAAGCACGGCACACCGTTCAACGTGGCCCAAAAACCGATCTCCCAGACCGGCCCCTTCGTGTGCGCCTTCGATGAGCCCGGGAATATCGGCAATTACAAACTCAAGATCGTTCACCTGGGCCACGCCTAAGTTGGGATGGAGCGTGGTGAAGGGGTACCCTGCGATCTTCGGCCGCGCGCGTGTGACAGTGGCCAGGAATGTGGACTTGCCCGCGTTGGGCAGGCCGACCAAGCCGACATCGGCAATGAGTTTTAAGCGCAACCATACCCACATATCGGGCCCGGCAAGACCGGGATTAGCGTAGTCGGGAGCCTGATTGCTCGGCCCCTTGAAGTGCGTGTTTCCGAAACCGCCGTTGCCGCCTTTCAGCAATACAATGCGCTGGCCGTCTTCGCTCAAATCCGCAAGTACATCGTCTTTATCGTCGCTTAAAATTTCCGTGCCGACCGGCACCTTGATCACAAGGTCTTTACCGTCACGGCCGGTCCGGTTTTGTCCCGCACCGTCCACACCGCGTTCTGCTTTGAAGTGCTGTTGATAGCGAAAGTCGATAAGTGTGTTGAGATTGCGTGCGGCCTCAAAAATGATGTCGCCTCCACATCCGCCGTCGCCGCCGTCAGGCCCGCCGTATTCAATGAATTTCTCACGGCGAAACCCGACGCAGCCGTTTCCGCCATCGCCCGCTTTCAAATAGATTTTCGCCTGATCGAGAAATTTCATGGTGGTGACTTATATCCTGTGCGCGGTCCATGCGTCTCGGGTCAGAACGTAGTGAACAATTTCCACGTCACGCTGCCTAACGTTGTGAAAAACCGTCTCTTGATGTCCCGCAAACAAAAAGCCAAGCTTCTCCAAAATGCGCTTAGAACCCGCATTGTCCACAATCACGCGGGCTTGAATACCGGGTTTTGAGAGCCAGCCAAATGCAAATTGCAACACAGCCTTGGCGGCCTCGCTCATATACCCGCGTCTCCAATACTCTGTGCCCAGCCAGTATCCCAACTCAAGATATTGGCCGCCGTCGGTTTCCAGTCCAACTGATCCGATTAATTGGCCCTGATGAACTATTGCAAATGGATATCCTTTTCCTTCCCGTCTGCGTTCATCGTGCCGCCCAATCCACTGTTCAGCCATCCCGCTAGGATACGGGTGTGGAATGCTGCCTACCATGTGCGCGATCTCATACTTTCCCGCTAGTTCGCGAACGCGAGGGGCATCGCTTAATCGAAAAGTCCGAACAACCAAATTCTCGGTTTGTATGATGAGGTCGAACATGGATGTGCCCAGCCAATAAAAAGGAGACGGGCGATCCGTCTCCTTCCATTCCACGGGACCGCCAGCGTGGGATGCCGGCGGTCGATATGCGCCGGGTATTATTGTTGCGGCATCGGATCCACGGACACGTACACGCGGCCTTTGGACGAGGTCTTAAAGCTAACCTTGCCTTCTTCCAGGGCAAAGATCGTGTAGTCGCGGCCCAGGCCAACATTCTTGCCGGGGTGCCACTTCGTGCCGCGCTGGCGCACGATAATGTTGCCGGGGATGACGTGCTGTCCGCCGAACTTCTTCACCCCGAGGCGTTTGCCGATTGTATCGCGACCGTTCTTGGACGAGCCGCCTGATTTCTTATGTGCCATATCTGTGTCTCCTCGCCGAACCTGTTAGGACGACTTCTTAGCCGTTTTCTTCGCAGCCTTTTTGGCCGGCGCTTTCTTGGCGGTAGTTTTCGCCGCAGCTTTTTTCTTGGGCGCGGCTTGAGTTGCTGTCGTCTCCGCCGGTTTTTCGGTCGGTGCTTCACTCGCCTCGGCCTTCGGCGCGGCAGCCTTCTTCTTGGCCGGCGCCACGCTAATGCCCGTACCCATGTCCGTGATCTTCACGAGGGTCAGGTATTGGCGGTGACCGTTGCGGCGGCGGTAGTGCTTGCGGCGGCGTTTCTTAAAAATGATTTTTTTATCGTCGCGAAACTGACGCAGAACCTCACCCACGACCTTGGCGTCGGCCACTTGGGGCGCGCCGATCTTGTCGCCGAGCATCAAAACGTTGTCGAACACAACGGTTTCGCCGTCGTCACCGTCTACTTTCTCAACGGCAATCACATCGTCCTTGCTGACGCGGTACTGTTTGCCGCCCGTTTTAATCACTGCGAACATGGTCTTAAAGTCCTGAAAAAACGAAAACGGCGGGCCACGGCGAAATCGCACATGAACCCGCGCAGAAGCGGCGTGAATATACTGAGGCAGGCCTTCAAGTCAATGGCGCTTGCCTTGATGTCCCTGGCCCCCATTAACCTTTACTTTGCAATTGGTTATAGGGTTGCCGCTGGGCCAATTTCCGGGCCTAAGGGTGCGGAGCCGGGACTCGGCGTATCAGCGTTGCGGTGCCCGCAGCCTTCGGTTAGGGTCCGCGCGCCAAAAAAACAGCCGTGGCCAGCACTTAGCCTGACCCGGCGGCAAAGACCGCGGAGAGGTGCCGGAGTGGTCGAACGGGCCGGTCTCGAAAACCGGAGTACCCTTGCGGGTACCGTGGGTTCGAATCCCACCCTCTCCGCCAGTTTTTGCGGGAAGCCCCTTGGCTACATCAGATAAACAGTGATTTCACCGCGCTCGACCGTTTCCGATGCTTGTTCCTCGAGCATCGAAACATAGGGTGCAGCCCAGTTTTTGAATCGAGAAATTTTAGTGCCGTTCAACGCGGTATTGAAAACGATCACGACGGGCGGACGTTGATCGCGGGTTTTCTGAATGGCGCCCGGCAACCAGTCCGGCTCTCGGACCAAGAACGAATCATCCACATAAAAATCATTAAACATCATCTGCCGTTGGGTCATGAACGCAATGCCGGGGCAATAGGGAACGCACACGATCTTGTCGCCCGGGTTTGAGTTTTCCCGGATCACCTGATTTAAAAATTCAAGAGTGTCTTTTGCGCCGGTGGTCACATTGACCTTTACGACGTCATTAGCCGTAAAAATTTCTGGCCGGTCTTTTGCAATTGCGATCGCTCCGTTTCCGGAAAACATGAAACCAATCCAAACAGTATGCACAAGCTGCAATACCAATAGGGCGCAAGCAACGCACGCTATCGCGCGCCGCCAGCGCTGCAAATCAGCAGCTCGTGCAAAAGTGTACAGCTGTGCGCCTAATGCGGCGACCACCACCATGTAGCCAAGCATAAAATTCGCAATGTGCGGCAAGTCCGGCCTAAAAAAGAAATAGTGAGGAAATGCTGCCGCCGCGCTCAAAATCACGACGAACTCGGCTAAGACTTTCCATTGACGTTGGCCCAAGCTGTGCTTGAGGCGCCTGATGTTCAAGATAAGATACGCCGCAACGGCAATAATTGGTCCGTACACAAGGATCGCCATGTGTCTTGTGCGCGTATTTCCAAAAAAAATATCGGAAAAACTAGGTCTTTGAAGCAGCGTTCCGGCACCCGGTGCGGACGCCTGCGATCCTCCGCCCAACAAGAGAGATAGTCCGTTTGAAAAGTACTCCAACATGATTGCCGGATACTCCAAATACTGCATGATCAGTAAGCCCGCGTATCCATTGGCAAACGCATCGATTGCAATAGGTATATTGGCTGCAACGAAACCCGCAACCGCAGCACCTGCTATCCTTAGTGATGCAGATGTGGGGCTTCGCGAGACCGCATCTTTCTTCTTGGACAGGTGATTTAAAAAAAGAATGATCGCGAGCGGCAGTGAAAATACGTATCCAAAATCAGGCCGAATTTGAAACGTGATGGCAAGCACCGCGCCGGCGATTGCCGCATCACGCAGGTTCATTGACGGCACTTTGCGCGCCACGTGCATTTGCACTGCGACATTGAGCATGATGCATATGCCGTAAATGGCCGGGATCGCCGCCGCGGTAGCGGGGATGGGTATCAGCGCCAGCAGAGCGGACACCGGCCGATTGCCGATAATTTGAAAGGTTGTGTAAAAAATCAGTAGAACCGTGAGCGTAATGCTTGAGATAAATACAAATCTCACCCAGAAGAAGTTGACTTCAAAGAGATGAAATAAAAGCTCACCGAATTTGAACCAGAGAATTCCATAATGTATATCAAGATCTGAAATACTCCGGCCAAGATAAAGCTCGTACGCGATTTGCGCATAGTTGCCGTCATCGGAGATAAAATTGAGCCCGCTGAAAAAATATTGTGCATAGAAGACAAGGCACACGCCGAGCGTTAGCGCGCCCCAAAGCGCTGTCCGCACATCAATTTTTTCTGCTAAGGCCATGCGCTCGGTCTTGCTACGCCATATTGATATTGGCTTGAACTGGGCAATTGAATATATCGATGCCTCAGCATGCTGTGCCTGGTATGAAAGAGCAATCACCAGAGGCGGTTTCCCGCGAATTTCTTTAGCTGCACATGGGCGCCCGACATTGAAGGTCACCAATCTCACCATTCCCGAAGTTATAATTCTTCAGCCGGTTAAGCATGGGGACAGCAGGGGTTTTTTCTCTGAGACGTTCTCACAGAAGCTGTGGGCGGCGGCGGGCGTAAGAGGCGGGTTCGTACAGGATAACCACGCCTTTTCCGCCCAAGCCGGAACCGTGCGGGGCTTGCATTTTCAGATACCGCCATTTGATCAGGGGAAACTCGTACGCGTGGTTCGCGGCGCAATTCTGGATGTGGCCGTGGATATCAGAGTCGGCTCGCCGACATTTGGGCAGCATGTGAGCGCTGAGATTTCTGCCTCCAATTGGAGCCAAATATGGGTGCCCCCCGGCTTTGCGCATGGGTTGATGACCTTAGAGTCGAACACGGAGGTGCTATACAAAGTCACGAATTACTATGCGCCTGAGCATGACAAGGGACTGCTCTGGAATGACCCAGCTCTCGGGATAGATTGGCCGGTGGAGGATGTCAGTGCACATTTGTCCGAGCGGGATAAGAAGAACCCAACGCTGAACGAATTGCCTGAATATTTCCGTTACACAGAGGATTGAAATTGAAGGTTCTGGTTACAGGTGGCGCCGGTTTTATCGGATCAGCGGTCGTTCGCTATCTGGTGGAGGCCGTTGGCGTACAGGTCGTCAATGTCGACGCCCTGACATACGCCGGTAATCTGAATTCACTGGTGGGTGTCTCGGGCAATCCAAACTATAAATTCGTTCACGGCAACATCTGCGACGGCGCGTTGATGAATAAATTGTTCGCAGAAGAGCAGTTTGACGTTGTTATGCACCTTGCAGCCGAAAGTCATGTTGATCGCTCCATTGATGGGCCTTCGGAATTTATTCAAACAAATATTGTGGGCACTTATACCTTGCTAGAAGCGGTGCGGGCGCATTGGTTGTCGCTTGATGCGGACCGCAAGTCCAGATTCCGTTTTCACCACATTTCAACGGACGAGGTTTACGGTTCACTGGGTCCCGAGGGGCTGTTCCATGAAACAACGCCCTATGCGCCGAATTCTCCGTACTCGGCGTCCAAGGCTTCGTCGGACCACCTTGTGCGAGCTTGGCATCATACTTTCGGACTGCCTGTCGTTATTACCAACTGCTCAAACAATTATGGTCCATATCATTTTCCCGAAAAACTCATCCCTCTTATGATTCTTAACGGGTTAGAGGGCAAATCCTTGCCGATATACGGCAACGGTCAGAATGTGCGCGATTGGCTATATGTTGAAGATCACGCACGGGCGCTTTGGATCGCGGCCACCCAAGGTAAACTCGGCGAGGTCTACAATATCGGCGGCAATGCGGAAAAAACGAATATTGAAGTTGTCGAATTGATTTGTGATCTGCTCGACGAACTGAGACCGGCGAACGAAGGTCGACGGTCGCTTATAAAGTTTGTCGAGGATAGACCTGGTCATGATGCACGGTACGCTATGGATATATCCAAGATCAGTTCGCAACTAGGCTGGCAGCCGGAGGAGACTTTTAAGTCTGGCCTCCGCAAAACCGTGCAGTGGTATCTCGATAACCCGGAGTGGTGGCAAAATATTCGAGATCAACGGTATGGCGGCGACAGGCTCGGCTTGGCTCGCCAGGTTGCCACGTGAGCGCCGATCTTCTGGTAATTGGCGCTAATGGCCAAGTAGGCTGGGAAATTACCCGTCGCGCTTCCAAGCCGATGTCTGTTCATGCCCTTACGCGAAGTCACTTGGATATTACGGATGCGTCGTCCGTTGAAAGACATATCAAAGAGATTGCGCCTGGAGCGGTCATCAATGCTGCGGCGTATACGGCTGTGGACCGAGCGGAGAATGAGCATGAACAAGCCTTCTCGGTCAATCGTGACGGCGCGGCTAATTTAGCGGCCGCTTGCCGGGGTCTCGATGTTCCGTTGATCCATCTTTCCACGGACTATGTTTTCGACGGAACAAAGAAGGGGCCGTACATCGAAAAGGATGCCGCCGCGCCGATCGGAGTTTACGGCGCCAGCAAGTTGGCCGGAGAGACGGCGGTCATAGAGTCCGGCTGCCGCCACGTCATTTTGCGAACATCATGGGTTTACGGTGTGCACGGCGCGAATTTTGTAAAAACAATGTTGCGTTTATCCCGGGAAAGACCCGAGTTGAGCATTGTTGACGATCAGTTTGGCTGCCCCACGTTTGCGGGTGACATTGCGCAAGCCGTTATCGAAATCGCTCGGAGATTTCTGAGCGGTGACGTTCCGACCGATGGTGCTGGGCTGTTTCACTGTGCCGGACGCGGATCGACAACATGGTTTGATTTCGCTCAGAAAATCTTCGAAATTTCTACCCCAGTGACTCAGATAACGCCGGAGATCAAACCCATCAGCACGGCCCAATACCCCACCGCGGCGCGTCGTCCCGTGAATTCCGTTCTTGATTGCGCAAAGCTTGCTACGGTTTACGAGATAGCGCTTCGGCCGTGGGAAGATGCGTTGGCGGCGATGCTGCAGGAGACGCTGAGTACTGACAACCGGGCGCAAGTATCGTAAGTACAGGATTCAATGCGCACGGGAGAGTGGCGATGAAGGGAATCATTCTGGCTGGCGGGTCCGGCACACGCCTCTACCCGATCACCTACGCGGTCTCCAAACAGCTATTGCCCGTATACGATAAGCCGATGGTTTATTACCCGCTCGGCACGCTCATGCTCGCGGGCATTCGCGACATCCTTGTCATCAGTACGCCCCATGATTCCTCTGCATTCCAGCACCTTCTAGGGGACGGGTCGAAGTGGGGCGTGAACTTGAGTTATGCCGTGCAGCCAAGCCCGGATGGGCTCGCGCAGGCATTCATTATCGGACGGGAGTTTATCGGTGAGTCCCCGTGCGCGCTCGTGCTCGGAGACAATATTTTTTATGGACACGGATTGACCGAAAAACTGAAAGCAGCGGCGGCCCGGCTAAACGGCGCGTCCGTTTTTGCCTGTCAGGTCAGCGATCCGGAGCGGTACGGTGTTGTAAATTTGGATTCCGATGGCCGCGCCACAGCCATCGAAGAAAAGCCGAAATCACCCAAGTCAAATTGGGCCGTGACGGGCCTTTACTTCTACGACAACAGCGTCGTGGAAATCGCCGGAACGCTCAAGCCGAGCGCACGCGGCGAATTGGAAATTACCGATCTCAACGATCGCTATCTAAAACAAAACACTCTGAATGTGGAAAAGCTGGGGCGTGGGTATGCCTGGTTCGATACCGGTACTTACGACAGTCTCGCCGAGGCCACGCAGTTTGTGCAAACCATTGAGAAGAGGCAGGGGCAGCGCATCAGTGTGCCTGAGGAAATAGCCTACTTGAACGGCTGGATCAGTAAGGCTCAGCTTGCCGAGCTGGGTCAAGTCCTCGGGAAAAGTTCCTACGGATCGTATCTCCTACGTTTGGCGGGCGCAGCCAATTAGGTGTTGGCAGTTTCCCTGTTTATCCGAAGCGCGGCAACGCATGTAGCGCCGGTTAGACCTAACACCGCAAGCCACCAGCCTTGCCATACCCCGTAGCTTAACGACCAAATAACCACATAAAAAATCAGTGCGCCTGTGGTGGCTGCAAGTGCCGAATTGCTTGGCGTTGCAGCCAAGATGCGGCGTGTCAAAAGGACAACCATTGTGGCCAACAACGCTACACCGACAAGCCCGAGCTCAAGCCAGATTTGTAGTAATCCGTTGTGTGGATGCAGAAAGGTTGAAGTGCCTGAGCGCTCAGGGAGCAGGTCCGCGGCCGCTCCCAAAACCCGCGACGAATCGAAACCGTATCCGATAAACCAATGCTGGGTGATTGCATCGCCAACGTATGCCCAAATAATGAGCCTAAAACCCCAATTACGGTCGACGTGATCGATAAGCCATGTGTCTAAAGCCAAGTCGGACGCCAGAACGGAAAGCGGCGCCCAGCTTAAAGTCAACAAGCCCATCGCGGTAACAACGCTGATAAATGCGTACTTGCCAAATCTAAGCACCGCCATGGACGATAGCATTGCAATGAATAGCCCGACAGGCACGGCGTCCATGCGGTAAACGAAGCTTAGTGCGAGGGCCGCTGCCATGAAAACAAGTGGCCATAGCGAAGTTTTCCACCTTTTATAGATCATCCAGGCAACGGGAAAGCTCAGGCAAGATAGAAAGACCAGCCCGCCAGACAGCGTATTTAAAATCTGAACGCTCGTATCCTCGGTGCGATCAATGCGGATAAGCGCGCCGTCGGTTAGGCGCTCAAAGGCGAGAAGTGCAAGCAAGGCTACAATAGAGATAATGATCGGAAGCTCTATTGCGTTGAGGCGATTGTTAGGAATTTTTGACGCTCCCACAACCAACAACATACCGATCATTAACGCGAGTAGCGTCTTACTCCATGTGCCCATCGGCACGTAAGGTGCCCAGGTCATGGACGCAGTAAGCCACACCATGAACGCTCCAGCTGTCCACAGCCATGGTGCGTTCGAGGCGGCGGAGAGAGTTGCGCGCCAAGGAACTGACCGGCTTGCGATCATGGTTATTATAAGTGCTGCCGCGACCACGACCGCGACGTCGCGACCCCACGCTACCGCGGGTACAAAGACAAAGGGTATACAGACCAGCCAATTCCTATGCATTCAGACATTCCTGAAATACTGAACACAAAGAACTTGCCGCGACCTTTGTGTCGTATTTGCTTACAGCTTCGGAACGCGCCCGTTGGCTCATCTCTGACAAAGTTTTTGTGTCATTGAAAAGAGTGGCCATGCCCGAATGCCAGGTCTCCGCGCCTGAGCAGTGAAACCCAGTCTTTCCGTTTTCCACAATTTGCGCGGCGAAACCGACCGGCGACGCCAGGGTCGGCGTGCCCGCCGCCATGTATTGGATGATCTTGTATCCGCTCTTGCCGCGGTTCCAATCCGTGTCCTCCAAGGGGCAGAGGCCCACGGTCAGTCTCGGCAAATGCTGTTCCTCGGCGGATTCGCTCCAAGGAACGCGCGTCGCTGGAATATCGGCAAAATCACTGTCGCCAACACCCACCAGCGTGCATTTGGCATCGAACGCCTGCAAAAACCGCTTTAGAGGTTCGCGAATCAGCGGAAGAGACTGCCTTGCAGTAACGGGTGTTCCAATCCATCCGACGGTAAAAGGCTTTCTGTCCTGCTCTTGAATCGGGCGAATACGATTGGTGTTCACCGCACTGGGCACAAAGTGGACACGCCCCGCGCCATTTTTGCGGGCCATTTCAGCGAGGTTGTCATTGCCTACAACGACGGCATCGGCGCGTCGGACAATGCGTTCTATTTTAGAGCTTAAAAAGAGACTCAGTGGGAATGCCGCTGACTTGTAGTAAAGATGATGTGCGTCATCCAAATCGACGACCAACTTTTTGCCTGTGAGAAGCAAATTCTCAATTTCAAAAGGAATATAGGGAAGAAGCTCTCGTTGCAGCCAAACGATGGCGGTGTCACGATTGGTCAACACATCTTTAATTCGGTTCAGCGCAGATGCTGCCACTGAAACAGGCGAGCGATTGCCGGCGGCATAAAATCGTTTCAAGTAATCGGACGACAACAAAGGAAATGTATCGACCTTAAATCCAAGCCGTTCCAGTTCGGGAATGTATTGCAAGAACCGCACGCGGCTGCTTGCTCCCATGCTGTCATACCGCGTTAAAGCTATAATACGCGGTGCCATCAATTGGCCCCACGCCGCGGCTCGCCAAATAACAGATGCCGGTAGGCCTGCAGCGCCCTCCAGCCGGTAATAGTGTCCGTTTTAAGAGGGCCCATTAGGGTTCGCATGGGCAATTCAACAAATACGCAAGCCAAGGCCAGAACAAATTGATAGATGCGCCCGAAGTAAATCCCCGCGTAGGTCAGGCGGCTCCTTATATGAAGGGCGAGTGCCATGCTGGGGTTTCCTGTGCTGGACACGCGCCCAATGTGCATGACGCGTGAAGACTGTAAATAGAAGATCTTGTAACCTGCACTCTTGACGCGGGCACATAAATCAACGTCGTCATAGTAAAGAAAAAAGCGCTCATCGAATCCTTCAAGGCGTTCAAATACATCGCGGCGAATGAACATCGCGGCGCCCATGACTTGTTCGACTTCGCCACTCTGGGCATGGCGATCTATCGGCAAATATGGATAGCTAGAACCAGGTAGCCATTTGTGCAAACCAACGGTTCGCAAAAAGAGAGAAGCTTTGCTTGGGAGGTTTGAGCAAGAATTCGTAACCTTACCGCTGGCATCCGCAATTTCGGGTCCGACAATCGCGCAGTCCTCATGATCGCGTAGAAAATTGACAGCAGATCTCAGCGCGCCGCTTTGGGGTGTGGCGTCCGGATTTAAGAACAGAATTAATTCCGACGACCCATGTGCAGCGCCTTGGTTGCAGGCTGCGCCGAATCCCCGGTTTGTAGAGTTCTGTATAAAGTGGATGCTTTTAATTGACCGTAGCGCGTTCAGAGAAGCCGAATCGCTGTCGCCATTGTCAATTACAGTTACGCTGATGCCGACTTCGTCGGATTTGGCGACATCAAGCACCGTTTGCACGCATTTGACTGTGTGCGCGCCCGACATATAGTTCACTATGACGATGTCAACGTCTGGCATTCCAAGATAGTATCCAGCTGGCTTTCGAGAAGGACAATTGTAAGCACACATGAGCGTACCAGCCAGCCCACGCGTTTGCGTTGTCATTGTCACTTACAACTCCGGCAAAACACTTGCCAAGTGTCTAAGCGCTCTCGAAGCGCAATCGTTTACGGACTTTAATCTGATCGTGGTGGATAATGCGTCGGACCAAAGGCCTAGCGACCTTCTGCAGTCCTATGGCCGACCCTACACCTACCTAGAAATGGCAGAAAACCTGGGGTTTGCACAGGCCATGAACGAGGCCTTGCAGGTCACGTCAGCCTCGCTATTTGTCGCGCTCAATCCCGACGCGTTTCCGAAGCGGGACTGGCTGTCGGAGCTCGTGGAAGCTGCCGACAAAGCAAAGAACGTTGCGGCATTTGGCTCGGTGCAGCTGAGAGCTGAAGCACAAGGAGATATCGACGGGTATGGGGATCACTTTCTGATTTCCGGTCAGGCTTGGCGCGGAATTTCCATCCCGGAGGAATCCGCGCGGGCTCTTCATTATTGTTTCGGCGTTTGTGCAGCCGCGGCGCTGTATCGCACCGAGCTACTGAAACGGATCGGCGGTTTTGATCGACGCTTTTTCTGTTTTTACGAGGACGTGGACGTATCGTTCCGTTTGCGCTTGATCGGACACGAGTGCGCCGTCGTCTCGTCAGCGATTGTTGAACACATTGGCGGCGCCAGTTTTGCCGGAAAGTCGGAACTTTCCGATTATTTGATCTCCCGCAATCAGTGGTGGGTCGTTCTCAAAGACATGCCCATTGCCTTGCTTCCCATTTCCGTCATGGGTTTCGTTGCCGTCCGGCTCTTGTCCAGCCTTGTGAATCCTCGGCGAAGCCGTCTGAAAGGATTGTGGGATGGGATCAGAGCAACGGGAGATGCTTTGAAAGCGCGGCGCGATATTCAGAGACAAAAAACAACGTCAACGGCCGAGATTATGCGAATCATCAGTTTTTGGCCGCCAGCTTTTCTCGCCAGAAAAACAGTTGTTCTTAAGTCAGAACCGTTTTGAAGGCTATTGGACGGGCGCGTAGTCGATCGCAACGCGATGCATGTTCAAGCCCACCAAGCCGTGCCGGGAAGAACTCGACAGCACTTCAAATATGATGGCGTCGTGTATCCAATGCCTTTGGATATGATCGGCCATTGAGCCATCTGCGATTGCTATCGTTAGCGCGTAAGCGCCAGCTTTCATCGCGGGCCAATCAAAACTGAAAACAGTGCAAATACTTTGACCCGCCGCAATGGAATGCTGAGGCACGTCCTCCCAGAATGTATTTTCCCCCAGTAGGTGCTGGCCCAGCCGATCCTTGATGTAAAATCCGATGATTGGTGCCGCGACCTCGTCGTCCGCCTCGATTGAAATTCTGAGATCTACAGTTTGCCCTTCGCGAACTTGCGCAAGGCGTTCGCCGGTGTTTCGGTCAAATATTCCGGCATCGACAATCGCCGCCCCGCCGCTGCCGAACGCGTTGGCATTCGGGTTGAAAGGTGAGCAACTCGTCAGGCCGAGCACAGACTCTCGGGGCGGGGTATCCGGCAAATAGAGCACGACTTCATCTTGCCCAGGGGCTTGAGCGTTCGACCTAGATTTGTTCTTTGCCGGAGCAATTTCGTTTTCGGAAGGCCGGGCAATTAGCCCGTCAAACTGAGAGGCGACATACTGCTCACATACGCGCGCAGGCTCACCTTCAGCGCGAATACGTCCGTGGTCGAGCCAAAGGACCCGGTCGCATAGTCCCGTTACGGCGCCCATATCGTGGCTAACGAAAAGGATCGATCCGCGCCGCTTGAAATCTTTCAGAAAGCGCATGCACTTTTGGGTGAAGCGCGCGTCGCCGACGGCCAGGGCTTCGTCGATAATCAAAAGGTCCGCGTCCACATGGGCCGCGACTGAAAATGCAAGTCGCATAAACATGCCGCTTGAGTATGTGCGCACGGGCCGGTCAACGAATTCAGATAGTTCCGAAAACGCGATAATATCGTTCATGCGCTCTTCAAGCTGGGCCTCATTCAAGCCAAGAATGGTGCCGTTGAGACGTATGTTTTCACGTCCGGTGAAATCCGGCTCGAAGCCCGCGCCCAATTCAAGCAGGGCAGCGGCGCGCCCGCTGACGGAGATGGTTCCTGTCGTTGGCGGTACTGTGCCGGTGACGATTTGGAGCAGCGTGGATTTTCCCGCGCCGTTTTGCCCAATAATGCCAACGGTTTCGCCCCGATCAACTTGAAAGGTGACGTCTTTCAGAGCCTCAAACTTTGGATACTCCCGTTTCGGGAGGATCATGTGCAATAGGCGCTGCGACGCGCGCGTATATAGCGTGTACGACTTGGAAATATTTCTCGCCGAGACGACGCTATTATTGTTTTCGTCCGACATGTCTGCGGCCTTAGAGGACATCTGCGAAGTTCGCCCGTGCGCGCCGGAAGAATGCCAGGCCAATTGAAGCCACTGCCCAGGCCACCAACAGATACAGTCCCAGTCCAATCCAATCGGGCGCTTGCCCCTCAAGAATCACTTTGCGCGTTTGCACCACGATAAAGGTGATCGGATTTAAAATAATGACGGACTGAATAATCGGATTTAGCCGACTTGTGTCGTAAAACACAGGAGATATGAAAAGAGCACCAGTCAAAAAAAGTCCGACCACGTGAACGATATCGCGGAAATACACGCCAATCGCCGCCAAAATCCAGGCGAAGCCGAGAAGCATTAACACAAATGGCGCCAATACGACGGGAAGCCACAACGCGGACAGCGGTATTGTTCCCTGTAATGCCAGCAGCGCCGCCATGAGAACCAACGCATTCACCAACGCATGGAAAACGGCGCTGCCCACGACAACGGCAGGTAATATCTCGAGGGGGAATACCGCGCGCTTTACCAAGTTTGTGTGTTCGGCGATCGCCGTCGGCGATTGACCCACCACTTCCGCCATCACCCAGAAAACGATGAGACCGCTGAACAAGTATATACTGAATACCGATGTGCCGGATTGTTCTGAGTTCCACCGGCTTTCCATCACTACGCCAAACACGAACGTATATATTCCGAGCGTCACCAATGGGACAACGATCATCCACAGCGCGCCGAAAGCGCTGAGCCGGTATCGACGGGAAATGGCGCGCACAAGGAATTGCCGGAAAGCGACGCGATGTGTTGTTAGGAACGATAACGGTATCAGCCTGGACAGCAATTGCCCGGATCCCGATTTCGATGTCGTATCGAGGGCCATTATTCTGCCGCGGCGGATGAAAGAGGGTCGGGGGCGATAGGGGGCTTGCTGCGCGATCCGCTCGTCCATCCCGAAAAGAAATAATTTACAACATCTTGGATGGTTAAGGCGTCTTCGGTCAAAGGCAATCCGAGCATATGCTGCACCGTTGGTGAAATAACGGTATTTTTTCTTCGATCTTCGATCGCCGATTTGACGTTCATATAATACGCCAAAGACTCTCCCGCCAATCCGCCATCTGTAGCGACAGTGTTACTGCCGTCGGTTTTGTAATAGTAATCTCCAATGAATTTTTCAATTAACCCAAAGTCAGACCTGTATTTGGCGCAGACTCGTAGAAGCATGTCATAATCTTCCTCGATTTTCATCGACGTATTAAACCTCAATTCCGAGTCAGACACGATTCTGCGGTCCAGCATATAGCTGTGCAGGGGACAAAAATTAGCCTTAAAAAGATCCACCAAATCGGTACCGCCAAACGGAGCGCCAACCCGTCCTTCGGCGTAAAAATACTGATCATAAACGGTGAGGCGCATGACGCGGACAGAGGAAAACACGATCGCCGCTTTGGTGCGGGCGATTTGAGACGTAAGCAGTTGGTACGCTTCTGGGTAAAGAACGTCGTCATAGTCCAGAAAGGCGAGATACTCTTTACTTGCAGTAAGGGTGCCCAAATTTAGCAAGGCGGAGCGGGCATCCTCAGGTTGGGACAGTTCATAATTCACAATACTTAAGCGCAGTGAATCGTCTTCCTTAACGATTGAGGAAATCGCTGCGCGTGTCTCGTCGATCTCTTTATTCGAGAATCGTTGAAGCGCTAAAATGATGTGAAGTGGACGATAACTTTGGCCAACTAGAGAAAACAAGCAGCGCTTAAGTTCAGGTATACGCTGAGCATCATGGAAGCGAACGACTGTATTGACTTCCAACATACAGATTCACCAGCGGGTGTTTGAGAAGCTGAAATGATGATTGAAGTCGGAAAGATACTGCCATGATTCAGGCACGCGCTCCGGCTGCGTATCCGTGGGATCAAAGCCTATAGCTTTGAGATCCCGAATCATGCGTTTTTCGAATTCCGCGTTGTTCCATTTACGCGCCAAGACCAAACCCGCATCAAAAATCATCTTTTCACGGGTTGGTTCCCGGCCACGGTTGCTGACAGCGTGTTGAAACAACGCCCGTGGACAAATCCGCAAAGCAAAACCGTTGGCTTTCGCGCGCCAGGAGAGATCGACATCCTCGCAATACATGAAAAAGGACTCATCGAAGCCACCGAGCGACTCGTACAGCTCTTTAGGAATTGCCACGCATGCCCCCGAAACCCACGCGGTTTCGAATGTGAAGGGATCGTAGTTTTTCGGATGTTCGTCAGGAAATTGAATGGCTTCAATTAAGGCTTTGCCATCGTAAGCCTGCATCATTTGCACCAGGGCACCGATAGCGTCGGGATGAAATGCGCCGTCAGGGTTGGCCGCGATATAGATATCCGCGCCGTTGGCGAACGCTTCGCGCATAAGGCGGTTGTGGCCTTTGCCAAATCCTATGTTTCCTTGGCTCTCTATATACACAACCTTCTCCAATGGCTTGGCGTGTTGCTGCGTGGGGGAGCCGTTGTCGATCGCCAGAATTTGGGCCTTGTCGCGAAGGCCGCCCTGTTGGAGTGATGTCTCGGCGCTATTTAGAATCCCGCGAACCTGTTGCTTGGTGTTGTTGTAAAACACAACGCCCACGGCAATACGCAATGAAACGTCGATCGGCACTGTCAAACCTAAGGCTTTTTCCTGCCGCTTGGTCATCAAAGTCCTGGCGGGCCGCACCGGTGTCGGATGTCCGACTCTAGGTTTAGGGGTCTTTGGGGCGGATAGATTAAGTGTGTACTTAATCATGTACTTGTCTAACGCTTCGGGTGTCTCGACAGGCATAATTGCGGGGGTGTGGTCGAACAGCGGCGGGTGAGACACTTTCATCCATAGATATCCCGCCCGTTCACAAACAAAATAGAACAGCCTTTCAATTGCGTGCGCTAAAGTCCCGTCAATCTGCCCTAGTTCAGGTTCAAAATCTTCGAAGGTTAGATTGAGGTCGAGCAGCGGCTTGATCGCTGCTGTGCGGAACCAGAACATCGAGCCCGAGGCAAAATCCAAGGCCTTCGTTGGGGACAGCGAAATACCCATGCGTCGCGCAAGCTCATTCGCCTTTTTAAAATCACCGCCCCAGTTGATCCACTGCCTGATCGGTTCGAAATGCTGGGACGCAATAATGCCGACATCGGGTCGATTGTGGAAAATCATGAATACGCTATTTACAATTTCCTCAGAGCCCAAAAGGTTTTCCAGAAGGAAGCCGCGCCAATTGGCGAGTTCATCTGTATGTTCGGAAGACTTTGAGTGCAGAAAGAGCGCAAATTCATACTCACCATAAACATCTCTGAAACCCGCAAGCTTCGGGCCAATGTCCCGTCCGCGATTCTCCGTGATGCGAACCTCGACGCGCCCCTTTTTCCAATCTGCAAAATAGGCCTCTAATGAAGCTCTTTTACTTGGTGTGTCCGTTGAAATGTATAGATCAAACGAAAAGGGAATATTCTGGAGATAAATCTTAAATTCAGGCGTCATGGTGTCATAAAAAATATGACATATAACGGCGAGCTTAGGTGCGTTGGCCGGCCTCTCGGCAAATTTCAGCGGAAGCGCTGCGCTATAGTCAATATCGAAAGGTCGCGCGACTTCCCGTAAAGGTCTTTTGCGATTGAGAGTGGGCTCTTCGCTACGCTCTCTTTTTTTTAGAGTCTCCCACCGGCGAAAGAACGATGTGTTTTGAAAAAAACCTGGCGCCGTCCGAAAAATTCTATCGATAATTTTGCGTTTGGCCGACATGGAAAGAGGCGCGTAATCGTATAGGAACCGTGCCCCAAACCGTGCCGATCGCTTTAGCGCTAAAGGCAGTGATTTCGGTGCGCGTCGTGCATATCGTAGTGGGGCCGTAATGCGCCAGCTTGTGGAATTCTGAAGGGAGTTCAGTGCGTGTTCCTGTGCGCCGAGCCTAAGAGTTATCTCATCAATCTCTTCGGTGAGCGCGCTTATGGTGGCCCACTGCGTCTCTAACCGTTTGCCCGCATTTTTCAATGCACGGTCGAGCGCGGATATTTGTTCATTAAGCCCGTTGGATTTGAGTTCTAATTCCGCTGATTTGCTTTTTTCAGACTTAAGCTTATTCTCAAGTTCGATGCGAGCGTTGACACTCAGAATCTCAGTCTTCAACGAGCCGCCTAAGCGGCTATACGCGCTCCGAATTGTCGATGCCGCATCCTGATTCTTCGCCGCCTCAAAAAATTCGAGCATAGCGTTGGGGATGTTGGCGCCATACCCTAGAACCCCTAGGCCGTGACCATGAAGAAATTCAAATGATGGATACTGGACTCGAAGGTCTTCCCAAAGTTTGAATACGCCGAAGTTGCGTTCTCTGACGTTGGTGTCATGAAATAAAACAATGGCCTTGTCGGATAATTTTGGCCGCCATGTTTCAAAATCATGTTTTACGTCTTCAAAAAAATGCAGACCGTCAATGTGTAGAAGATCGATAGATCCGTCGGAAAAATGATTAACGGCTTTGTCGAAGGTCGTCCGTACAAGTCGCGAGAATGCCGCGTAATGAGATTCGTTATAGTCTGATACTTGCTGGAAAAACTCTTCCCCGTAAAAGCCGGCGTGCTGGTCTCCCGCCCATGTATCCACGGCATAGCATTGGGTAGGCAGCGAGCCCGTCTTTATGGCTTGGCAAAAGGCAAAATAGGAGTATCCACCGTGGGTTCCGAGCTCGACAAAGGATCGTGGCCTGTGGCGCTCCATAAGCCAAAACGCAAACGGTGCATGATCCGCCCAAGCGGACACCTGCATCAAATGAGGTATCCAGAAAGAGGCTGGTGAAAGGTGTTTGCCCGTTGATGTGTACGCGTTTGTCATGTGAGTAAGGCCCAATACAGCCTCAGCCTATCTGCGGCAAGCAGCATATCCATAATTCATTGATATTGTGAGGGGAATTGAGGGAATCCACTCGCTCTCTAGGCGGGCTCCGTGGCAATTGTATCGCTATAGAGCTGCGCGTGCTGCGCCATGATCCGTTGGGCCGAGAACTCAGCTACCACTTTCTGCCGGGCTGCTGTCCCCCACTGCACGAGCGAGTCGGGGTGAGTCATGGCCCATTTCATGGCCTCGGCAAGAGAATCGGCATTGCCCGGCTCAACCAGAAGGCCGGTTATATCATTCAGTACGATCTCGCGATTGCCGGGTACATCCGAGGCAATCATTGGTTTGGCAAAAGCCGCCGCCTCCAGGAGCGATTTCGGCAAGCCTTCTCCCCCAAGAGATGGTTGAACAACGACATCGCTGTCCGTAAGGACAGGGCGGACGTCTTCCACATGCCCCATAAAGGTTATGCCGGGAATATCCGACCAGCGGGATACTGTCTCTGGCGAGATGGCAGACGGGTTGTCGGGGTCGTACCCGCCGCACACGACAAGTTCTTGTGTGTATCCCGAAGCTCGCAAAGTTTTGTGGGCATCGATGGCAATCTCGATGCCCTTAATGCGAAGCAGTCGAGCTAGGACGAGGAATCTAAAAGATGGGCCTTGGCAAGGCGTCGCAAGTTTAAATTGTTCGGTGTCTACGCCCGAACCTGGAATGAGCCGGAGTCTGTCCTTGCGTACTCCGAGCGTAGCTTCCGCAAATCGCAGGTCGTCCTTATTTTGCAAAACTATGACAGCGCCATTCCTCTTAATGGAGAGGCGTAAGATAAATCCGCAAATCTTTTGCGCAATTCGCGCCAGTATTGACCTGTCGTAAAACAAAAATCCAAACCCATTAACCGAGTTTATGACTTTCACATCTATATTGAGTGCGGCCAAAGATCCGATGATTGAGGGTTTCAGGGCGATATTGTGAAGCACGGTTGGCGCATTCTGTTTGAGTAGCCTGCGCACATTCAGCACTTCAGGAAAAAATTGAGTTGCCGCACGTACCAACGAGTTCGATCGGGTCCAATCAACGTTTATGGCTGAAATGCCGTCGCGATCTGGCGTGTGATTGCCGATGCGGGTAGCAACCCGAACGTCAAATCCGCTTTCTTTTGCGCATTTGGCCAAGTCTTGTTTATGCGATCTGAAATAATAGTATTCAGTAACGAGAATCAGGAGGCGCTTGTTCATTGGTCCGCCAACTCGTTCGCCCGACGCGCTGTGGCAGAGGACGGACAAATATTAATCAAGTTCATTGAGATCGTAGAGATACGTGGAGTATGTCAGCGGTCCGTGCTTGCGCCGTGTCTGCGCCCGTTCGTATTTGGGCAGTACCGAGGCTGGGCAATAGTGTCCGACCAGACTCTGCCGGGTCGAGCCCTCCTTCTTGATCGCCGCGCCCCCGTGCGCCAAATCCGCATGCCAAATCAAGGCGTCGCCCTTCTTCGCTAGGAATGTTTGTTCCTGTAACCCGCTTTGCGCGCTTTGCGACGACAACCAAGAAAGATAGCGGTTCACTTCCTCGGTCGGCACGCCGTGAGAGTCTTTCCTAGCATTGGAAAACGGAAAATCGGGGAGGCGGTGGCTTTTAACGACATAACGCAATTCGCCGGACCCTTCTTCAATATCCTCGAGCGCGATCCAACTTGCCGCTAACTTAAGTGGCTCGTTGTAAACCACATAAGCTGTGTCCTGATGGAGACCTTGCTGCGAGCCTTCTTGAAACGTCAGGGACTGAGTCAATACGGGAGCTTCCTCAAAGATGGCTTTGAGGAACTCAAGTATCGCGGGCGTGCTCAATGCCTCGCGAATTTCAGCAAGAACGGCATGCGCCTCAATAATACGCTTTCCGGAAGGATCCGTGTTCGGTTGGAGAATGAGATGTTCAGTGCCATCGGTATGGTAGCGAAGCCGCTCATCGCCCTGGGCATACGCCGTTGCGATCACCGAGGCCAAACGGTCGACTAGTTCAACGGGAACGGCACCTTCAAGCACCACAAATCCGTTGTCCATAAAGTGCTTTACTCGTTCGCCAAGCGCGCTTGAAAGCTGCCCGCTTTCCAAGCGGCGCGCGAGTTCTGCGTGAGCGTCAACGCGATCGATCCAGAGCCCGCCGAATCTGGAATGAAATAGCTCGCTATCGCGCGTTTGGCTCTTGCTCTCAAAAATATTTCTCAATGCGGAAAGCATTTATACCCAAACAAATTGTCTTTTTATGTGTGGCGTCGGGCCCCGACTTTAAATCATAAGAAGCAAACTCATGAGAAAAATGGGGCCCGTGTACATCATTGCAAGGGCGCAATAGCCCATAATATCCCGCGCCTGAAGGCCGGCAATGGCCAGAACCGGAAACGCAATGAGAGGGTGGATTAAATTCGTCCATTGATCTCCCAAAGCCACGGCCATGGCGACTTTCGGCACGTCGGCGCCCAATTCGACCGCCGCTTGCATGGCGATTGGGCCTTGCACGGCCCATTGCCCGCCACCGGAGGGAATGAATAGATTCAAGATGGCGCCGCTGTAAAAAGAAGCGATCGGAAGGGTCTGAGCGGTAGAGATTTCTACGAACAAATTGACCACAATCTGGCCGAGTCCGGTTGCCGCCATCATCCCTGCGATGCCTGCATAGAAAGGATATTGAAGCAGAAACGGCCCGATGATGCGCGAGGCGTCGATGATTAATTTAAGAAAATGCGCGGGTGATTTGGTCAAGGCAATCGCGGCAATGAGAAACATGAAGTTTAGCCGATTAAGATCGAGGCCACGGCCGCGTTCTATAAACTCGATGTAGAGATATGCGAGTCCGGCGACCACGAGCAGTAAGTTAACCCACCGGCTGCCTTCCAGCCGGCCGGCCGGGGTGTCACTCACGGTATCGATGTGCACTTCGTCGGTTTCCTGCGCGGCCAAGTCGGCCGGCATCGGCCGGCATGACTCGTTCGACGGCCGCATGCGCGCCATGACAAACGGCAGGGTAAACAAGACCACGGCGGCTACAAGTATGTTCCAAGGCGTGAATATAGTTTGAGACGACGGGACGACGCCGATCAGACCTTCAAGAAAGTGTCCCGGTGTTGCGATCACCAGCCCAATTGAAGACGATAAACCTTGATGCCAGATCGCAATGCCGCAGTAAGCGCATGCAACGAGTAGGGGGTAATGAATGGCAATCCCGCGCTCACGCGCCGCCGCGCCGACGGCCCGCGCCGCCACGGCGCCGGCGACGAGGCCAAGCGCGGAATAGAACAGTGATGCGACGCAGCTGACGAATGCCACAGTGACGTAAGCGCCCTGAGACGTGCGGACAAATCCCGCGGTACCTTTTAATAGTCTTTGAATCCACGGTGTGTGCGCCAGCGTATGGCCGAACAACAAGATAAGCACGATCTGGTTCGTAAACGTCAGAAGTGTCCAAAAGCCGTCCCCCCATGCCGTCACCGTTTCGCTCGCTGACGCACCGGCGACGGTCATCGACAGCACGAACGTGAGTGCCGACAGCGCCACGGCAACTACGAAGGCATCGGGCATCCATCGTTCAAAGAACGTGACGATGCCATTGGTCAGCCGCGCAAGCATATTTTCCCCGCTTCGCTAGCGTAAATCGGCGATGTGCGGCTGCCGCTACTTCGCCAGCAGTTCGGTGACCTGCTTTTCCACCCGTGTTCCCTTGAAGAAATCTTTGTTCAGCGTCGCGTAGAATTGGGCCGGGAAGCCAAAGACGAAGTCGTGGAAGTCTTCTTGTGTAATATGCCCGTCCTCAACCAGCTCGTGGGCTTCGGGAAGCACCTCGGTCATGTCTGTTACATCCCAGTGACCGGCGTCTGAGCTAAACATGGCGCGCAAACGTGAACCTTCGGGGTTGAGTTTCGAATTGAACGCCCATGCAACGCTGCAATCATCCGCTTCGCAGCCAAAGTAAAAATGAGGAACGAAGCGATCGACGATATCCTCTTCCTTTTCAATGCCGCAGGCGGCCCATTCGTCGATTACCGGCGGCGGTGGTTCCAGATTCACGAAGCTTTCCCGCAATCCGGCCGCATCGTCTTTAAAGGTGTCGTCACCGTATTGGTGAAACAGCTTCATCATTTGATCCAGATCGATCGCGGCGGGATCAAGATTGCGGATCGATTGCTTGTTCCGTTTCTCCCAGTGCTCGATGATGTCGCCCAGCAATTGCACGGCCCAGCCGACGCCGCCTTCCAGGAAACCAAAGGCCAGCTCTGGGAAGCGCTTGGTTACGCCGCCCATGAAGATGCCCTTGCAGGACGCGTCCATGGATGCGCCGAAGGAGCCGATATGGTTGTACATATAGCTGGTCGGGGACTGGCGGCTGCCCCAACCCATACCCGGCGTATGTGTGGACGGCACGACCTTCAGCTCGACGCATTTCTTCCAGAACGGGTCGTAATCGTACTCGCTGTCAAATCCGAGAACATCGATGCGAGAAGTTCCGGTCGATCCCCAATCAGGACGCTCGCCGCCACTTTTTTCCGGGTTGATGGGGCGATGCACAAGGCCGTTGATCATAATGGCCTTCATGCCCAATTCACCGACGGCGAATTCCAATTCAGCCACGGCTTCTTCAGGCGTGTGCGTTGGAATTTGAGCAACGGGGGTCAAGCGGTCGGCATACGGTGCATAGGCCTTGGCATAGAACTTGTTAAGGCTGCGGCATACCGCTTGACGCAGGTCCGGGTTGGGGATGGCCGTGGCCGTGAGCATTCGGCTCGGGTACATCACAGCAAAGTCGATCCCCATTTCGTCGAGGCGCTCGGCCATCAATTTGGGCAGTTGTGCGGTCGCCCGGTCTAGCGTGTTCGCGGCAGGCAACGACCACCACGGCGGACGCGGAATCCATTGGTTCATGCGTTGCTCGTCGGTCAGTTTAGACCAAGGGCGCAGAACGGTTTCGTCGTAGTCCGTGCCGGCGACGCCATCCGCGACACGCTTGGCCAGATCGCTGCCGGCAATTTCGCGGACCGATTCCACGAGATAGGGCTTTAAGATGGGCGCTGTTTCAATGTAGTGGCCATCGGCGTCTACCACGGGGTGCCCAAGAGATTGGCGGAGCGAATACGCGCGTGAGCTTTTCAACATGACTAAACTGTCCTCCCTGAAATTTATTTCCCGTCAGCCTTGCGCGCTGTCCGGTGTATTCGCCCGCGCTTGGTGGCGGGCGTTGTAGGCCATTTCTTTGACTTGCGGCATCGCACGGTCGACGAGATTCATATCGACTTCACGGGCAACGTCATCCGCGCCGGCGCGTGCCAACATTTGTGGCAGGCGGCTGCTGATACGATCCAGTGACCACGCCAAAGGATCGCCATCGGCGACGGGGTCCATGTGCAACACCTCATTGGAGCTGCTGGACCAGCCGACGTAGTGGTAGTGCGGGTCTTCCCGAAAGCAATCAAATCTCAGGTATTCTTTTTGGTCACCTTGGGGGCCGGCAAAAACATGCAGCGAAACTCCCGCGTCGTCGAGCTCAACCAACTGCCCTTCGTCCTCGCCGCCGGCACCCTGTAAGGTGGGGCGAATAGCAGCTACGAGATCGTCGGTCAGAACACGGTATTCGACGCCAATTCTTACGTTTCCTGCGTCGACATACGTCGTGTGTTTCTCAATGGGCGGAATGGGCATTTTATCATAGCGCAGAATATGTCCCGCCATGGCTCCTCCTTGCCGTGCGTTTGCAATATGATGTGATACAAATATACACAGACTCGGCCCGAATCAAATGTGGGTTTTCCGCAATATAATTATTGCGTTGCGTAAAGGGAGGATTTTGATTTGGGACTGGCGGTTGTAGGTGCTGGCCTGGGGCGTACCGGGACAATGTCGCTAAAATTGGCGCTGGAGCAGTTGGGGTTGGGTCGCTGCTTCCACATGATTGAGCTCTTCGAAAACATGCACTTACTCCCCTATTGGGACAGCGCCGGAAAGGGTGAGTCCAAGGATTGGGACATTATGTTCGAAGGCTACGGTGCCACCGTGGATTGGCCGTCCTGCTCGTTCTATCAGGAGTTGGCCGAGGAATACCCGGACGCCAAAGTCATTTTGACGGTGCGGGATGCCGATAAATGGTTCGATAGCACCCAAGCGACAATCTTCAAGGACATAGAAAAACGCGCTGACCCCTCGAACCCGTTTGGATCCATGATTCAGAATGTCGTGGTGAAGATGTTCGATGGCGATTTGCACACCCGCGCGCATTGCATCAAGGTGTACGAGAGGCACAATGAAGAGGTGCGGCGTACCATTCCAGCGGAACGCTTACTTGAATTCAATGTGGCGGAGGGCTGGGACCCCCTTTGTAAGTTCCTGGATATTCCGATTCCGAAAACGCCTTTTCCGCGTGTGAACAGCACAGAAGAATTCCAAACGCGCCTTGCGGACCGGGTGCCCGAGTAAAATTCTGCATTCACAATTCAAGGCGGAAATGATGCTGAAAAATCTCACGGCTCTCGTCACCAACGTGCGTCATTTTGTCGGATTGCCCGCTGCTCTGGAAATGTCCAGCCAAGGCGCACGCGTTTTTTGTCACGACCAAAGTTTCAGTGACGGTGCGTCACGCGAAGACTTCAAAAATCAAAACCCATCGGTGAACGTGCTGGCGTCTACTGATCCCCTAGCGGCGCTAGATGAAATAGAGGCCGGCGGGGCGAGCCTAGACGTGCTGGTAAACAATGATTTCTTCCCTGCAATCCGGGCGCCGATTGATGAGGCGTCCGTCGATGACATGCGCAACGGTTTCGAAGCGCTTGTCATCGCGCCTTTTAAATTCGCAGGTGCCGCTGCTGGACGCATGAAAAAACAAAAATCCGGTAAGATTATTTTTGTCACCTCGGCCGCTCCTGTTCATGGGCTGCCAAACTATTCGATGTATGTGACGGCAAGAGGCGCGGCGAATGCGCTGGCGGTCACGCTCGCCAAAGAGCTGGCGCCGTTCAATATCAACGTCAACGCCATTGCGCCCAATTATGTAGAGAGTGAAAGCTACTTTCCGGAAAAATTGCGCAATGATCCGGAGTTCATAAGCAAGATGGCTTCGAAAGTGCCGTTGAAACGATTGGGAAAGCCAGAAGAAGTGGCGTCCACCATTGCCTTCCTTGCTTCGCCCAAAGCGAATTTTATGACCGGACTTGTCCTGCCGTTTGCCGGCGGCTGGGCTTAAGTCGCGCCAGAAAGTTTAGGCAGGCAATCGAATAAACAATACGGTTGCGCCATCCGGCCCGGCACGTGACGTGTGCCCCGTGCCAGTCGGGTCATTGACGATCATTATGTCGCCTTTATCCGTACGGTACGTTTTGCCGCTGTGAAATTCTCCTGCCGTATAACCACCGACCCCAATGACCAGCTCCCTTTCGTTCTTGGGTGAAGGGTGGGCGTCCACAAACCAATTTGGCGGCCAGCGCATAACCCAAAGGGCTAAAGCATCACTTTCTAGATGAGTCGTAAATCCTGGCGGAACCAGATCGCTGCTGTCTGTGTTCAACTCAATTCGTTCCAGATGACTATGGCCGTCTTGTCCGACGTATATGTGCTGCGCTGTGAGTGATTCTGAGCTCGTCATGTCCAGGCCTCCAAGGGGATGCTGACTTTGACGGCGAGATAGCCATCCGGGCCGACACGTTCTTCGTGTCCCATTCCATCTGTATCTTCAAAAATCAAAACAGTGCCCGTCGAGCAGGTACGCTTGGCGGACCCGCAAATGAAAGTTGTTTCCCCTTTCATCACGTATAGAAACTCGACTGTTCCATGTGGTGTATTGCGCGCCGGCACAAGAGCGTTCGCTGGACCTGAAAATACGACGGCGCGACGCGCATTTTTTTGGAAGACCGCGCCACCGTTACCGCCCGGCGGCTCTGTGACGGGCAACCCCAAATCTTCAATACGTGAAACACCATCGGTGTCAGAGTAGACGCGTATCGACTGAATGGCGGCTTTGTCAGCTGTATAGAATGTGTCGTTCGCTATGGCCGGATGGAAGCGCCCCACCAATGCGGCGGCCATAGATGCGGTCAATATTGATCTGCGATCTAATTCCATGAGGCTCCCCATCGCCCACGAGCGATAGTTTACCCTTTGCAGCGAACGATTTGAACGGCTCACTTAAGCCGCGCGTACGCAACTCAATTGTGGTGAGGGCAAGCTGTATGCTTGGCAGGACAAATGCGCACACCTGAAGCGGAACATGGCGTAGTCTTGTCTTTCAGGAAATCGACGGTGTTGGCCAGCGCTGCAATATATGACGAATCGGCGCGAACGGCACTCACTCGGCTGTAGTGGGGCACGCCCGCTTCGTCGGCAATGATTTTCATGTCCTCATCCAGTTCCACCAGTGTTTCGACGTGTTCTGAAACAAAAGCGATCGGCGTGACGATGAGAGGGACTTTATCTTTGCCTGCACGTTTAATTTCGTCTTCGATGGATGGCTGCAACCACTGCACTGGGCCGACGCGGCTTTGATAGCAAATCGCATAATCCAGCTCGGGTATATCGAGCCATTTCACGACGGCGTCGGTGGATTGTTCCACCTGCCACTGATACGGGTCGCCGGCATCGACAATTTTTTGCGGCAATCCATGTGCGGAAAATAAAACGCGCGGTGTTCCGTGCCGGCTAGCAGTCTCATAAGCCTCGCGAATTTTAGAAGCAACGGGCGCTACAAATCCTTCAATCGTCGGGTAGCAGCACAGAATGTCCATGGGCGTTTTCACGCCTTGGCGCTTGGCTTCTTTTTGCAGTGCTTCGATCGAAGTTTGCGTGGTCGTGGTCGAGAACTGCGGGTATAGCGGCAGCACGACAATCCGGTCCGGCTTAAAGGATTTGATATCTGCCATGACCTCTCGGGCCATGGGGTGCCAATACCGCATAAAGATGAAGACACGGTGATTTCCCGGCCGGTTGTCCAAGAGCTTCTGAAGGGCATCGGCCTGCGCTTGGGTCTCGGGCAACAAAACGGATTTGCCGCCGATCCGGTCATAAATCCCACGGGATTTTTTCGCGCGTAAAGTCGAGATCATCGTCGCAATCAGCCAGCGGACCGGTGCGGGCTGGGTGATGATGTAGGGGTCGTTAAACAAGTTGAATAAAAACGGCCGGACCGCGTCAGGTCCGTCCGGGCCGCCCAGGTTGAAAATTACGACCGCCGTACGGTTGTTTTGTTCGCTCATGCCGATTCCCGCCAGATTTCTGCCTGATATGCCATAGCCCCGTCGGCGCCCCAAGGCCGAAATTCCACGCCCTTTGACACGGCTGTGACATAACGACCATGCGCCGGTGATAGTGATGCACTATGAACCGATTCGCACTAGTTGGGGCCTCTTATCGAACCGCGGGCGTGGAGCGCCTCGGCGCCCTTACACTGCCCAAAGAGCAGCTTTCCGACCGTTTACCTGAGTTCGTCAGGGAAACGGGCGCAAAGGAAATTGCGTATCTGGGAACATGCAATCGTGTGGAGTTTGTTCTCGCGGGTGATGATTCGCTCTCCGTTCAGAATTGCCGGCAAAAAATCGGCCATCTTTTGCATACGTCTGACAACGATGTGAATCGCGTCTTCAGGGCCTGGAACGGTGAGGGCGCGGCCGAGCACTTGTTCTTGGTTGCGGCCGGCCTTGATTCGGCGCAACCGGGAGAGCGTGAGATTTATGCGCAGGTGCGCAATGCTTGGAGCTCGGCAAAGGCCGCCGGAACGTGCGGCCCGCAACTGGACTATTTGTTCGGTGAAGCCTTGAGATCCGCACAGGATGTGCATCGCGCCGCCGCGCGCCCCGCCAATATGGCTTCACTCGCCAGTATTGTCGTCAATCATGCGCTAGAGCACGTAAAAGATACGGCAGAAAAGATCGCGATCGTTGGCGTATCGCCCATGACGCGTCGTTGTGCACTTTCGCTGAAAGAAAGCGGCCTTAAAATTCACGTGGTCAACCGCACGATGGAAACGGCGCAAGAATTTGCCGCTGAAATTGCAGGCAGTGCACAGTCACTGGAAGATTTCAAAAAAGCGCCTGGCGGTTTCAATGTGATTATAACAGCAGTTGGAAGCAACGATCCAGTCTTATCCAAGAATGAACTCGCCGTGATGGCGAAAGGCGCTCCCTCCGGCGGAACGCTTATCATAGACCTAGGCGTGCCGCCGAATGTCGATCCGTCCGACGCTGAAGTCGACGGCCTCCAGCGCATGGGTATGGACTCGATTATTGCCGATGCAACGGAGGGACGCGCCTCCAAGTTGGCTGAGTTGGCGAACGCACGCATTGTTGTTGATGAGCACTTGGAGCGACTGCGCACGGAGTATGCCATCCGCGAAGCCGCGCCGATGATCCAGCGTCTAACGACCCGTTACCAAGAAGCGGCGGTTGAAAGCTTGCGGCGTTTGCCGAGGGCCACGCGAGAGTCCTTGAATGGCGACGACGCGCTTAAAGTTTGGGCCGAAGGTTTCGCACGCAGAATGGCGCATGCGCCGTTGAAAGGGCTGCGGGCCTTGGCGGCGGAGGCCGGACCCAATGCCGTGCAGGCCTACATGAGCGGCATCGAAGAAGCGCTATCTGCGGACATAGACGAGCGTATAACGAGCGAGACCGATACCGGAGGAGTGAAAGAGTGAGTGGAACGACCAACGCTGCGTTATTCGAACGCGCAACCAAAGTTATCCCCGGCGGTGTTGATTCGCCCGTGCGTGCCTTTAAAGCGGTCGGCGGAACGCCGAAGTTCATCGCGCGGGCAGAAGGGGCATATGTATTCGATGAAGAAGGCAAACAGCACCTCGATTTCATGGGGTCGTGGGGCCCGCTGATTCTCGGTCACGCCCACCCCGAAGTTGTCGAGGCGATTCAGCAGGCTGCGGCACGCGGAACCACCTACGGCACGCCGTGCAAAGCGGAAATCGATCTGGCTGAGCGCGTCGTAAGCTCGTACCCCGGCCTCGAACAGGTGCGCTTTGTCTCTTCGGGCACAGAAGCCACCATGAGCGCGATCCGCCTAGCGCGCGGCGCTACTGGGCGGGACCTCGTCGTCAAATTTTCCGGCTGCTATCACGGCCACGCGGATCATTTGCTGGTTGCCGCGGGATCGGGTCTCGTAACGGCCGGTCAACCATCTTCGGCGGGTGTGCCGAAGGACTTTGCCGCCCTCACACGTGTGCTGCCGTTGGACGATGAGGAAAAGGTCAAGGAACTCTTCGCCGCCCGGGGCGATCAGATTGCCGCGGTCATTATCGAACCCATGCCCGCCAATAATGGCTTTCTCCTGCAGAGAAAGGAATTTCTGCAAACGCTGCGAAAGCTTACCGAGGACTCAGGTGCGCTTCTCATTTTTGACGAAGTCATATCAGGCTTTCGCGTCGGCAAGGGCGGTGCAGCGGCGCACTATGGCATCACGCCCGATCTTGCCACCTTCGGCAAAATCATCGGCGGCGGATTGCCCGTGGGTGCTTTTGGCGGAACCCGTAAACTTATGTCGCACATGGCGCCGGAAGGTCCCGTGTACCAAGCCGGCACGCTTTCGGGAAACCCGATCGCCATGGCGGCCGGAATCGCAGCGCTGACAGTTCTCGAACGTGAAGATGCATGGGCGCAGCTGGAAGAGCTTGGCACGCACCTTGATTCTGAGCTAGGCGATGCCATTAAAGACGCTGACGTTCCGGGCGCCCTGGTTCGGGTCGGATCGATATTCTGGCTGTCGTTTCAAGCCGGCGCGGCACCGCGCGCGGCTGAAGCGATCGATAGCAACGCCGGGAATGTTTTCAAACCATTCTTTCATGCGCTCTTGGATGACGGAATTTGCGTTCCCCCGTCTGCTTACGAGGTTATGTTCCTGTCCCTGGCACATACGGCGGACCATGTTTCGCAATTGGCTCAAGCCGTGCGCGCCGCGCTTTCGTCCGCTTCCAAATAACCCTAATGGCTGGATGCCGCACAATGCTCACCGCACTCCGCATCGACTCAACCCGATTTCTGCACATGACAATTATCGCACTGCAGATTTTTTCCGTCGCGCAGGTCGTCTGGTGGTTCGTCGACCAGCAAAGCTATGCAGAGCAAACAACGGCGCAGATCAAAGCCCTATATTCCTACGAAATGGCAGCCGCACAAAAACTATTGGATCTCGGTGCTAGCGTAGACGAGGTGACGGATCTGTTTCCCCATGCCCAAACCGCTAACGGCCAAATTGCCTTGGCACCGGGTACGATCGAAGAGTTGGAAGACGAGCAGGGCGGCCACGTCAATCAGTACGCCTGGGAAAGCGGCTTTTTTCTCTTCGTCCTTGCATCCTGCATTGCTGTGCTGTGGCGCGGATTGAGCAACGAGGCGAATATCCGCAAACGTCAGGACAATTTTCTGGCGATGGTTTCGCATCAATTCAAAACGCCGCTGGCGAGTTTGCAGCTATCATTGGAAACGATGTTGATGCGCGAATTTTCGCCTGAGCGTTTTCAGCAGCTTACACGCCGCATGCTTGATGATCTGCGGCGTATGGAAAATATGGTGTCTAAGATTCTCGATAGTGCGCGGTTGGATCGGGGCCGGGTTCAGCTCAATCGTGAACGCGTCAATCTCTGTGAAGCAGTGCGCCATGTTCTGAGTAATCTTGAAGATCCCGCTAGGCGCGAAAACATCGAGCTCAAATCGAACATTCCTCCGAACATTGAGGTACATGCCGATCCAATGGCGGTGGACACAGTCCTGCGCAACCTCATTGAAAATGCCATGGCGGCCATGGCGCCCAATAAAGGTGGCACTGCGACCATCTCCGCGCGCCAGATGGGCGAGGAGATCGAATTGGAGGTGCGTGATACCGGCATTGGGTTCGAACTGGAACAAAGCGGGCGACTGTTCGAGAAATTCTTCAAAGTCGAATCCCATGGTGGGCGGGATGCGGCCGGCACGGGCCTTGGTCTTTATATCGTTACGCGCTTCATGCATTTCGAGCACGGTAAAGTGCGCGCCCATAGTGATGGGCCCGGAAAAGGCGCGGCCTTCACGGTGACGTGGCACGCTACACAAGGACAGGCCGCCTGATGAGTGAAGCTACGACGTCAAGCGCGCCGGCGAGCCGCATATTGGTGGTAGAGGATGATCTCCATCTGGCTGAAGGCATGGCCGAGAACATGCGCGCCGAGGGATATGACACCGACACGGCTTACGACGGCCGCTCGGGGCTCGAAAAGGCCGTGGCTGAGGACTACGACCTTTTGGTGCTCGACGTGATGCTGCCGCACATGGACGGATTTACGCTGTGCAGGGAATTGCGGGAAAAAGGCAAGAATACACCGGTGCTTTTTTTGACCGCCCGCGGCGACCCCAGCGACCGCGTGCGCGGATTGGAAGCGGGTGGGGACGACTATCTCACCAAACCGTTTCATCTGGACGAATTCCTGTTGCGTGTACGCGCGATACTGCGGCGTTGGCAATGGTACAAGACATCCGTTGCAAAGCCTGCAGCAGGCGCCATGCTGCGCTTCGCCGACAATGAGGTGAACTTCAACACATTCCGCGCCCAGTCTTGGGACGGCTCATGGCACGATCTCACCGAAAAGGAAGCTATGATCCTTAAGGTTCTCTCCGAACAGCCTGGCGAAGTGATCGCGCGCGACGATTTATTGGAGAAGGTCTGGGGATACGAGGTCTTTCCGTCCACCCGAACGGTCGACAACTTCATTTTGCGCCTGCGTAAGCTTTTTGAGCGCGAGCCTCATGAGCCGAGGCATTTCCTGACGGTGCGCGGCGTGGGCTACCGCTTTGTTCCCGAGGGCGAGGAGCAGTTGTGATGAAAGCTCTTCGCATTGGAACACGCGGCTCCGACCTTGCCATGTGGCAGGCCAAGGATGTGTTTGCAAAAATCGCCGCCCTTCCGGACGCGCCGCCGTTGGAAATCATCCAAATCAAGTCAAGTGGTGATATCAATCAGAGGGTTCCTTTGTGGCAAACCGAAGGGCGCGGGTTTTTCACCGTTGAACTCGACAATGCTCTGAAGAACGACGAAATCGACATCGCAGTTCACAGTCTCAAGGACCTCGCCACAAAGGTTGCGGACGGCATTTTTCTCGCAGCGGTTCTGGAGCGTGAAGACCCCCATGATGCGATCATCACGCGCAGCGGCGCCGATCTTTTCGGTCTGGAGAAAAATGCCCGGCTTGGCACCAGCAGTTTGCGCCGGCGCGCCTTCATGGCCAGCGCCCGCCCCGACATTACCCACGCCGAGTTGCGCGGCAATGTGCCCACACGTCTGCGCAAATTGGATGACGGCGAATATGACGCCATCATTCTTGCGACTGCGGGCCTGAAGCGCCTTGGTCTGGGCGAACGAATTTCCGCGCGCCTGCCCATGGATATTTTTCCGCCGGCGGCTGCGCAAGGTGCTGTTGCGATTTGTGTGCGCGCTGATGACGAAGCGGCATTGACGTGGGTGCGTCCATTGGAGCACATGCCTACCCGCCTTGCCGTAGACGCCGAACGGGCCTTGTTGTGCCATCTCGAAGGTGGGTGCCAGGCGCCCGTTGGAACGCTCGCCACCATCGGCGAAGATAACATCAGTATGTATGCGGCCGTGTGTACGCTTGATGGCTCGAATTTTGTATCCGCGCGCGCATCGGCGTCGCTGGAGCACGCCACGGATATCGGCGTGCGGCTCGCCGACGAATTGCTTGAAAAAGGAGCGGGCCAGGCCCTTAGGGAAGCCGATGAGCGCCGCAAGGCGGCGGCCCGGAATAATTTGTGACAAGGAAAACGCATGGCTGAAGCTCAAACGAAATCTCAGGCGGCGGATCTGCCCCCATTCCTGGCGGCATGCCGTCGCCAGCCCGTGCCGCACACGCCGGTATGGATCATGCGTCAGGCCGGCCGTTATTTGCCGGAGTACCGGAAAGTCCGCGAAAAAGCGGATTTCGTGACTCTGACGCGCACGCCCGAGTTGGCGGCGGAAGTCACGCTGCAGCCGCTGCGCCGTTTTGCATTCGACGCATCCATTATATTCAGTGACATCATGACCCCGCTGCAGGGCATGGGAGTGGACATTGAGTTCAGTCCCGGCCCGGTCGTGGCCGAACCCATCCGCTCGCAAAAGCAGGTGGATGCGCTGCGCCGGCTGGTTCCCGAACAGGACGTGCCCTTTGTGATGGAGTCCATCCGCATGGTGCGAGAAGGCCTGCCGGCCAATGTACCGTTGATTGGTTTCGCCGGTTCGCCTTTCACCTTGTTTTGCTATTTGGTCTCCGGAAAGCCGTCTAAGGAATTCGCGGAACCGCGGTCTTTCCTGCATGCCGAACCGGTTGCCGCGGCATCGCTCTTGGATCGTCTGGCGGACGCCATGATCGTTTATTTGCGCGCACAGGCCGAAGCGGGCGCGCAGGCTCTTATGCTGTTCGAATCTTGGGGCGGCTTGCTCGGACCTTACGATTACCAGCAGCATGCTATGCCCCCGGTCCGCCGTATTGTCGAAGGTCTAGGTGATTTGGATATTCCCCTGATCTACTTCGCCAACCAAGGCGGCGAAAACCTGCGCGTGATCAAAGATCTCAATGTTGACGTTGTCGGCCTGGATTGGCGCGTCTCCATCGCCGAGGCGCGGCAAACGCTCGGCGGCAATAAGGCCGTGCAGGGAAATCTCGATCCCGCAGTTCTCTTCGCGCCAAAAGACACGTTGTGTCGGCGCATCGACGATGTCCTTGCCGATGCCGGGGAGCAACCAGGTCATATATTCAATCTCGGTCACGGTATTTGGCCCGAAACGGACCCCGATGCCGTGGCCCAGCTTGTTGATCACGTTCACGAGCGCACATCTAAATGAAGAGGTGAGACATGACCGCCGTATCCAGCGCCGATGCCAGCACAAGTACGCCGCCCGAAGGTTTCGCAACGACGGCAGGTGAATACTACAAAGACCTCCAGGACCGCATCTGCGCGGCCTTTGAGAGTTTGGATACAGGCTCAAAATTTGAACATACCGATTGGCAACGGCCCGCGGATCACCGGCTGAAAGGCGGCGGGCGAATGCGCGTCATGCGCGGCGAGGTTTTCGAAAAGGTCGGCGTCAACTTCAGTCACGTTTGGGGCGTTCTCTCGGACCAAGCCATTTCACAAATTCCAGGCGCAAAAGAATCGAACGGTCGGTTTTCAGCCTGTGGTATCTCGCTTGTATCTCACATGCGCAACCCGTTCACACCTATCGTGCATATGAATGTCCGGTGCATGGAAACCAGCAAGCTCTGGTTCGGCGGCGGTGCAGACCTGACGCCAACCTTTCCGTTCGAAGAGGACACTCAAGAGTTTCACGCAGCCATGAAAGGGGCGTGCGACGCCTACAGACCGGACGCCTATAAGGAATACAAAGAATGGTGCGATCGGTATTTTTATCTGCCGCATCGTAAAGAACCGCGTGGCGTCGGTGGAATTTTCTTCGACGACTTGAACAGCGGCGATCCAGAGGCTGATTTCAAATTTCAGCAGGCCGTCGGCGAGGCGTTTCTTGATATTTACCCGAAGATCGTCGCCCGGCGCAAAGATACGCCCTACACCGAGGATGATCTGGAGAAATTGCTGTTGAAGCGCGGACGGTATGTCGAATTCAACCTGGTTTATGACCGAGGGACTAAATTCGGTTTCGCAACGGATGCCAATCCCGACGCTTATTTGATGAGTATGCCGCCCATCGTAAAGTGGTAGCCTGAAAAAGGGGGAGGGCTAATTCATGTCCGAATTCATGTCGGGCGCGTACCTTTGGATCAAGGCCGTGCACATCATCGCTGTTATTTCCTGGATGGCCGGGCTTTTGTATTTGCCGCGCCTTTTCGTCAATCATGTCGGACTTGCGCCGGGGTCCGAAGCTTCTGAAATGCTCAAGGGTATGGAAGGGCGTTTGATGCGCATCATTATGCGTCCGGCCTTCCTGGTCAGTTTAATTCTTGGCCTTGCGCTTATGCACACGCCGGGGATTGTTGATTGGTCGTCAGCCTGGATGTGGTTGAAGCTTTTGTTTGTTCTGGGGCTTGTTGTCATGCATGGCATGATGGAAATGTGGCGCGCGAAGTTTGCGCGTGATGCCAACACGCACACCGCCCGTTACTACAGAATTATGAACGAAGTTCCGACGTTGCTTATGATCGGAATTGTATTGTTGGTTGTCGCAAAGCCGTTTTAAGCGGCGCGGCCTATAAGAACGGGGAGGGGACGCAACAATGTCGGAAGACATTATTCTCTATGAACTGAAAGACGACATCGCTGTCATTACCATTAATCGGCCGGAGCGGCGCAACGCGATTGGAAAAGCGGTTCGCGAAGGATTGTATGAGGCGTGGGCGCGCTTTGAAAAAGATGAAGCGGCTAAAGTCGCCATTCTGACGGGCGCGGGCGATAAGGCCTTTTGTGCGGGCATGGACCTCAAGGAAGCCAGCGCCACCGGCATCCGCATTCCGCCCAAGGGTTTTATCCCGATCATTGGGGATACGGTTCAGGTCTCAAAGCCGACGATATCGGCGGTTAATGGTGTGGCGATGGCCGGCGGCTGGCTGCTGGCGCAGCAATGCGATCTTTGCGTTGCAGCCGATCACGCCATATTCGCCATTACAGAGGCCAAAGTTGGCCGGGGAACGCCCTGGGCAACACCTCTCATACATATGTTGCCGCAACGAGTGCTGATGGAAATTCTCCTGACCGGCGATAATTTCACTGCGCAGCGCTTGTATGAAATGGGATACGTCAACAGAGTTGTGCCCCTTGCCGACCTAATGGACGAAGCCATGAAATTGGCGAAGCGCATTGCCGCGAACGCGCCGCTGACCGTCCGCGCCTGTCGCGAGATGGTTTACATGTCCTCGGATATGGGCCGGTCTGCCGCAATGAAGGCCAGCGTCTCGCTATTTGCTTCGGTCTACCTCAGCGAAGACGCGCAAGAAGGACCGAAGTCGTTTGCCGAAAAGCGTCCACCCGTGTGGAAGGGCCGCTAAAACACAGCCGCAAGGCGCACTCAGGGAGGATACAGATGCGTTTGAAAAATAAACTTGCGGTGGTGACCGCCGGAGCATCGGGCATGGGTCGCGCTGGCTGTTTGCGATTTGCAAAAGAAGGCGCCAAGGTCGCTGTTGTCGATATCAATGAGGAAGGCGCTAAGGACGTCGCCGAAGCTATCAAGAAGGACGGCGGAGAGGCTTTCGCGATATCGGCGGATTTATCGAAGGCGGAGGAATGCAAACGCGCCATGAACGACGCGGCAAAAGCGCTGGGCGGCATTGACGTGCTCTGGAGTCATGCTGGCATTCCGGGCACGGATGCGGTCGAGGATATCGATGAAGATAAATATGACCTCGCGATGGACCTCAATGTGCGCTCGGTCTATTTCAGTGTCGGCGAGGCCGTTAAATATATGCGCAAGCGCGGCGGCGGTTCCGTTGTTCTCACGGCATCCATTTCCGGCTTGGTGGGCTCGCAATTAAGCCCGCTGTATTCGGCCGGGAAATTCGGTGTGGTCGGCCTCACCAAATCGCTCGCGCTACGCTACGGGCCGGAAAACATTCGCTTCAACGTGGTGTGCCCCGGGCTCACCAACACGCCCATGCTGCGCGAATTCATGGGCCGCAACGTCAGCGACGAACAGGCGGCAGAAACGCAAAAGGTGTTCATGGCGAACATCCCGTTGCGCAGATTGGGTCAGCCGGAAGACGTGGCCAACGCCGCGCTATGGCTGGCGTCGGATGAATCCGGCTACGTGACCGGGGTCGCAATTCCCATCGACGGCGGATATATCGCCAAGTAACTAAACTAAGCGGAACTGCCGCTCAGATCGATAATCGGCAGGCTGCGAATGCGTTTTCCGGACGCTGCGAAAATTGCGTTGGTCAAGGCCGGGGCCAGGGGCGGTACCCCTGGTTCGCCCGCGCCGCCCCAAAATCCGCCGCTGGGCACCAGGACCACCTCGACCTTGGGCATCTCGGCGAGTTTTACCATTGGATAGGTATCGAAGTTGCCTTGTTCGACACGTCCCTTATCGATGGTGATTTTGCCGTAAAGCGCCGCACTCAAACCCCACACGATTGAGCCTTCGATCTGCGTCTCTACCGTGGCGGGATTAACCACATGGCCGCTGTCCACGGCGCATACCACCCGGTGAAGCACGGGCTTTCCATTCTTGTCCATGGAAGCTTCGGCAACGGCAGCGACAATCGAGCCATATGCGTCGACCAAGGCGATGCCTCGGCCCACGCCCTCCGGCAAAGGCGATCCCCAATCCGCTTTCTTTGCAGCCGCATCCAGAACGGCCAACTGCTTGGGTTCATTGGCCAGCATTTTGCGGCGGAACTGATACGGGTCCTCACCGGCGGCATGCGCCACTTCGTCAATGAATCCTTCGCGGAAGAATCCGTTCTGAGAATGATTCACCGAGCGCCAATAGCCGACGGGCACATGCGTGTTGCGCATGCCGTAATCCACCAGAATGTTTTCGATTTCGTAGGGTATGTCCGTAAAGCCGGTCATGAACCCGAGATCGACACCTTTTTCCAAAGCGGCCGGGTTTTGCGTGCTCATCAAGGACTGGCCGGCAATGCGCGTGTTGAAGGCGACGAATTTGCCCGATGAGTCCAAACCAGCGGTCAGCTTTGCCGATGAGATCGGCCGGTAAAAATCGTGGCGAATATCCTCTTCCCGAGACCAGATCAGTTGCACGGGCCGGTCCATGGTTTTTGCGATGGTGACCGCCTCCACGAGGAAATCCTGCGCACCGCGTCGCCCGAAGCCACCGCCGCACATGGTCACGTGGACCCGAACCTTGCTGGGGTCCACGCCCGCCGTGCGTGCTGCCGCTTGGAGGGCGCCGTCCGCGCCTTGTGTCGAGGTCCAGATATCGACACCGTCATTCGTAACGTGAGCGGTGCAGTTGATGGGTTCCATGGGCGCGTGGCTCAGGAACGGGACGCTGTATTCCGCTTCAACGATCTTTGCGGCTGCCTTAAGTGCACCAATTGTATCGCCGTCGCTACGGCCAAGGCCTGCATCGTCGGCCGTCAGGCCGCTTGCAACATGGGCGGCGATATCGGCATTGCTCGTGCCGCCATTGCCGTTGTCGTTCCACGTGACGGGCATGGCGTCCAGCGCCCGTTGCGCTTGCCAGTAGCTGTCGGCAATCACCGCGATCGCAGAATCGCCCACTTGCACGACCTTGTGGATGCCTTTGCGCCCGGCAATGGCGTCGGCATCGAATGACTTCAATGTTCCGCCAAATACGGGGCTATGAAGGATAGCGGCATACACGACGCCTTCAGGCCGCGCGTCTATGGCGTAAACAGGTTTACCCGCCACTTTGTCGGCGATATCAAACCGGCGCTGAGGCGTGCCCAGCAACGTCCAGTCCTTCGGGTCCTTTAATTTCACGTCAGTCGGTGGGGACAATTTCGCAGCGGCGCTGGCCACTTGGCCGTAGGTTACGCTGCGCCCGGACGGCGTATGGGTCACGACGCTGTTGAATGCACTACATTCTGTTGCAGAAACGCCCATGTTTCGCGCCGCTGCCTCGATCAGCATTTCGCGCCCTGTGGCGCCCGCCATCCTCAGTTTTTCATGAGAGGTGCGGATGGAACGGCTGCCGACGGTAAACATCGAGCCGTACACGCTGCCTCGCGCCAGATTTTCGTGCGCGCTGACCATTTCCATTTTGACTTTGCTCCAGTCGCACGCGAGCTCTTCGGCAACCAGCATCGGCAAGCCCGTCGAGCTGCCCTGACCCATCTCCATCATTGCGACACGAATGGTGACGCTGTCGTCGGGGCTGATCACGATCCACGCGTTCACTTCCGGAGAAACAGCAGCCTCGGCCTGTTGATGCCTGCCCGGTAGATGAAAGCCGAGGGCGAGGCCGCCGCCGGCAGCGGCGCTGGCAACCAGGAATGATCTGCGATTAAGTTTGGGAATGGTGTTCATGTCCTTGCCCTCCCTTACGCTTTGGCTGCGGTGTGAATGGCCGCGCGCACGCGCTTGTAGGTTCCGCAGCGGCAGATGTTGGTCATAGCCGCGTCGATATCTTCGTCCGAGGGGTTTGGGTTATCCTTCAGCAGAGCCGCCGCCGTCATCATCATCCCTGACTGGCAATAACCGCATTGAGGAACTTCGTGCGCCAGCCATGCCTTTTGCACGGGATGGTCGGCGTTCTCCGATAGGCCCTCGATGGTGGTGACCTCCGCGCCGTCTGCGGCGCTGACCGGCATGACACAGGCACGAGCGACCGAGCCGTTGACGTGAACAGAGCAGGCACCACATTGCGCGATGCCGCAGCCGAACTTGGTGCCGGTCAGTTCAAGCACGTCCCGAAGGACCCATAGCAATGGCATCTCCGGATCGACGTCCAGGTCGTGGCTTATTCCGTTTACCTTAAGGTGAATCATCGCGGGCCCTCCAGTCTACGACACCGCCGCGTCAAGTTCCCGGATCGGCGTCCATGGCAGGGCGGTAGTATAACGCGGCTGTTCACAAGTACCAACGAAGGCCGGTTATCGTGCGTGCACCCTGCGCCGAACAAAGGTGACATGTGTCAATGGACAAGCCGACTCCGGCGCTGTCCCGCGATTGTCATTTTCAATTGTAACGACGAATATACCGGCCATGCCGCACAGCAACGTTACATGGATACAGAATATCCCCTTTGTTCCCGCTACGGCTCTCGCACTAAAGACCGTGGGGGGCAGGCTCCAAAGAGGATCAAACGTTGCGCTACAAGATCGCGACCTCCAGGTGTGGATGGACACAGTCCGGCGGGATGGTATTTGTGTGGTGAAAGATTTTTTACCGGCCGATGTGTGTGAGGAACTGCGCGCCGGCATCGATCAATTGTTAGTTGCCCATCCGTCCGCGATTCACACGGATGATTTGCGGGCAGACGAGCGCTTGTACTTAGGTGGCGTGCCGCCCGCACCGTTCGGCAGCGTTTTCTCCGACACGCAGCTATTGTCCTGCGCGGCGGCGGCATTGGGTGCCAATCCCATTGCGCTCGCAACGCTTGCCAATCGGCTCCGCGACGTTCCCGGAAATCTTGGTTCGGGCGGGGGCTGGCACCGGGATTCATTTACGAACCAATTCAAGGCGATCATTTACCTGAATGATGTGACGGACCATACGGGTCCGTTCCAATACATTCTGAGGTCGCATCGTTTACGGGGTATGATCCGCGATCAAAAAACCGCGCGACTTGGAATTTCTCAATCACGCATATGCGATGATCAAATCGAACGTATTACAGCCGGACACCCTGATCGACTTTTCTCCGCGACCGGTAAGGGCGGCACGCTTATTCTGGCCGACACCACGGGCTTACATCGCGGCAAGCCCATCGCGCACGGCGTGCGGTATGCACTGACCAATTATTACTATGCGCGCGGCGTAGCAATATCGGGGCTGAAGAGTCACTTCAAACCGATCCTAGGTGAGCATATTCCCTATGCCCGTACCGCCAACACCTCAATTGAATCGACATGAAGCGGGCTTCTTTTTATCGGATAAAGCAGGTATCCAATATTTCTCAGCCGTACGAATAGGGCTTCCAGGCGAATCAAAATGTCGGGTGCCTTTTCATCGCCTTCAATCAATTCAAACTCGGCGATGATTTGTCCTGGCCGAACGTTTGAAACCAAAATGTTTTCCATGACATCTAACGCCGCGCCTTCAATATCCATCTTAAGAAGATCGATGGCGTCGTGGCCCAATCGGTTCATGATGGTCTGTAAGGTGAAGCACGCGGCCTCGAAGCCGTACGATCCGTTGGCTTTGATTGATCCTGACCTATGGTCTTGTACGACTACTCCACTAGCGTCTTTAAAGAGCGTTGGCTGCGTATAGAACCAAACATTCTTATCTTCGCGCCAAATGCCCCAAGGATAAAAATAAAGTCCCGAGCCTTCCTCAAAGGATTCCGCAAGTCGAGCCGAACGCGGCGTCGGGTCAAACAAATGAACAGTGCAGCCGGTGGCCTGTCTCAGCGCGAAATCAAACCGCACATCCGCACCGACTCCGAAAGAATAGATAACTGATGTAGGCGAAAGCCTTTCAGGGAACGCAGCATAGTTCCCTAGTATTTGCGGCGTTACGCCGCCCGCATCCGGCAAATGTTTTTGAATAAAGCGGCGAATTGCCCAATATCGCGAGGTAAATATTTTGAGTGGGGAGAACAAGGCCCTAGCGATCTCGCTTATGCGCCGCGCCGCGATGGGCCACGTCAAAGCCAAAGCTTTGTTGAGAGAATTCTGACGGAACGCCAGGACGACCAGGCCAAGCTGAGTCGCAATTCCGCGGTCTTCTTTAGTCATGCAGCTTGGGGGACGACGCGCGTTTGCGCGGTTGCGGTCGGCCAAGGCTCTGACCATGCGGCCGAGCTTCCGCGTTTCACCAACAGATAAAGCACAAACAAGTCCATCATTGAGATGTACCAGAAGATGTGCTCCTGAAAGAGGGAGTCGATCAGAAGCGGCACGAGCACGATCAGCAGCCGTGCATCACGCGCGATTTTCGAAGCCATAAATCCCAATAAGAGCACTGCTAGGAAAAGACCGTGCGTGGCAAGAAGCGTAAGGATGGAACTGTGCGCGTATCCGCCTCCGAGCAAAATAAAGCGGGTGGAATGGTTCCCGAAAAATAGGTGCTGCCCAATAAATGCCCACGTCTCATTCCATATATCGGCGCGCCCGGAGAGTTGCGCGATCAATATGGACGGTGAGAGGTCTCCCACTGAATCTGCGGCGTCGCGGGTCATTTGGACGATGATGGTGCTCAGTCCATACGTTGCAACAAGTCCGGCGGCTGCGGCCGTAGCCGTATGGCGGGGGCGCCAGCCGCAGCGGGCAATGTCCAACACGAACAAAATGCCGGCGAACGCACCGACGCTGACAATGCCCGAGCGTTTGAAGTTGAGCGCGAGTGCACCCAATAGAAACGCAATCAATCCCCAACGCCATCGCCGCGAAAACGGAAGCATGTAGGCAATCAAGATGCCAAGCAGCATTTTGGCCCCGGCAATGGTCGAGCTGATGGAGAAGCCTTGGGGCCGAATGCGATACCATAAATCTTCATTGCCCACGCTCTGCGCGAATTGAAATTCGGTGCCCGCCGTCACCATTTCCTGTGCCGGGAAAAAAAATCGCACACCGCTGGCGAACTGAACGTAAATCGCTCCGGCTTCCACGGCGATAAGCACCAGCGCGATTGTCCAAACCGTATCGTTGAACGTGCGTGCCGTCAGGTACGCGGCCATCAACAGCAAACCGCCGACAAATCCGTTGTTCACCAAAAGGCTTTGCGGCCATGCGCCGCTCACCGCCACGCCAAGCGCCGCGTTCAGGATCACGCCGAAGGCAAACAGAAAAAACGGCCAGTCTTCCTTGCGGATGCTCGGCTGATAGACCGCGACCGAAAAAGCCGCCAGTGCCGCCCAGGCCATATGCGGAACCGGTCCGATGAACGGCAGTACGGAATTGGGCAGGACCAAAAGCGCACCTTGCACGATGCGCGCCCAGTGAGTCCCAATGGCTTGATTCAGAAAGTACCCTGACATTGCCCTCGGTTTTCGCGCATCCGTACCCATCGCGCAATAAGCTGTGCAATATGACGCCTCGCGGGTAATGTGCCGGCCATGTCAAACACTTCGCCATCGCCGCCCTATCCGCGTGTGTCTTTTCACAAAGGTGCGCACAAGCGACTCCAGTCCGGGCACCCTTGGGTGTTTTCCAACGAGGTGGTTATGGATACGGCGGCCAAGGTGCTGCCGCCCGGCGCGCTCGTGACCCTGACGGACGCCGGCGGGCAGGGACTCGCCACCGCCTATTTCAATGCCAAGACCCTCATCGCCGCGCGTGTGCTGTCGCCTGTGCCTGATGAAGCCGTAGACGCAGCTTTCGTTGCGCGGCGCATCGCATCGGCTTTGGCGTTGCGTGAGCGCATATTCGCCGCACCGTTCTATCGCCTGATTCACGCGGAGGCGGATGGCCTTCCGGGCCTTGCCGTGGACCGCTTCGGCGAGACCTGCGTCATTCAACCCAACACCGCCGGAATGACCGCGCTGCTGGATGCTGTCGTGAAAGCGCTCGACGAAACCATAGCGCCCAAGTGCATCGTTCTGCGCGGGGATAGCGGCGCGCGGAAGCTGGAAGGCTTGGAGGACGATGTCCGCGTTCTTCGCGGCTCATCAAGCGAAACCACAGAAGTTAAAGAGAGCGCGCTCACTTTTTTTGCAGACCTCATGTCTGGCCAGAAAACCGGATGGTATTTCGATCAGCGCGACAATCACGCGTTCATGGGAATCTTGAGCAGCGGCGCATTGGTGCTCGATCTTTACACCCACACCGGCGGGTTCGCGCTCACCTGTGCGCAAGCCGGCGCAAAAACTGTCGAAGCCGTTGACAGTTCGGAGCCCGCACTCGCTCTGGCGAACAAAGCCGCCGATGCAAACGGTCTCGCATCCAAATGTACGTTCACCCGTTCGGATGTCTTTGCATTTCTTGAAAAGGCAATCGCCGACGGCAAGACATGGGACGTGGTCATCGCCGATCCGCCGCCCTTTATTAAATCCAAAAAGGATCTCAAAGCCGGGCTCCAGGGCTATCGCAAACTCGCCCGTCTTTGCGCCCAGGTCACCGCGCCGGGCGGCTTCATGTTTCAGGCTTCGTGCAGCCACAACGCGCCGCCGCCGGAATTCCAAAGCGCGGTCGTGCGCGGAGTGTCGGATGCGCGCCGCACAGGCCGCGTCATCCGCACATCCCGCGCGGGCCCCGATCACCCGGTCCACCCGCAGTTGCCTGAAAGCGCTTATCTTAAAGCGGTGGTGCTTCAGCTGGACTAGGCTGTAAGGGGCGAAGCAGGAAAACAAGTCCGGGCACGTCAACGCCCTTTTCCTGGCGATAGAATGTCTCGCTTGAAGCTACGATGGAAAACCCAATCCGCGCGCATTCTTCGGCGACGTAGGCATAGCTATGACTGAACCGGCATTCCTGGCCCAGTTTGTATCCCGCGCCGTCGCAGCGCTGCACGGTGAATACCAGCGCACCGTCCTTGGCCAGCACATGATGCGCGGCGCTTAAAACGGGGTTGAGATCGCCGAGATACACGAACGAGTCAGCGGCAACAATCAAGTCGCACTGTTCAGAAATCTCCCGCAACCCGTTGACCATATCGGCCACAATTAGTTGGTCATAAAGTGTTTTGGAATGCGCCGCTTTGATCATGCCCGGCGACAGGTCGATCCCCCCCAGCCAGTCCGTCAGATCGCGGATCGCCGCGCCCATCAAGCCTGTGCCACATCCAAGGTCGATGGTGCGTGCGAACCGGCGCCCGAGCATGACCGCATCGATGGCCGCACGCAGTATGGCCGGAGCGCGGTATTTCAGCGCGCCGGTCAGTGCGGTGTCGAACTTCGGCGCGTACTCGTCGAACAAGCGGCGCACATAGGCTTCGGGCATTGAAGTCGTCGTTGTTCCGTCTGCCAGAAAATTCAGCTGCAGGGTCGCGCCCATGGAATCGGCGGGATCAAGAATGAGATACGCGCGAAAGGCCCCGGCGGCGTCTTCGGGGCGCTCGGCCTCCAGCAGCATTTCCCCCAGCGCGTACAGGCCCTCGGTCCACTCGGGCACCAGCTCCAGCACCTGCATCATCATATCCACGGCCGCGCCGATATCTCCCTCGCGCCGCAGATCTTGGGCGTAGGTGAAACGTCGGTCGGCCGTCAGATTTCCGGATGCCATGAGGGTTCTCGATTTGGGGCGCGCTCTTATACACGCGCCTTTTGGATTGTCACTAGGTAGTCGTTGCGTAGCGCCCGCCAAGACAGTATGGAACCGGCCCATGAACACGACCCGCTATATTCAACCCGCCGAGTGGGAGCCCCACGCCGCCGTTTGGTCCGCCTGGCCCAGCGACGGCGAGTTGTGGTTGGAGGACCTCGCGCCCGCCCGCACGGAAATCGCCGCGCTGTATAAAGCCATCGCCGATCTCGATCCCGCCACCGGCGCGCCCCGCGGCGAAACGCTCAAGATTTTGGCCTGCGGCGATGAGGCGGTGGCCTCGGCCCGCGCATCCCTTTACGGCACCGGCGCCGAAGTCATCCCGGCGACCCTCGGCGATATTTGGCTGCGCGATACCGCGCCGATCTTTGTCAGGGACAACGCCAAGCTTGCGGCGGCCTGCTTTGGCTTCAACGGATGGGGCGGCAAATACATTCTGGAGGGCGACGATGCCGTCGCCCCATTCGTCGCCCAGCGCAGCGGTGTTCAGTCCTTTACCAATGACTGGATTCTCGAAGGCGGCTCGATTGATGTGGACGGGCGCGGCACGGCGCTCACCACCAAACAGTGTCTCCTCAATGCAAACCGCAACCCCAATCTGACTCAGGCCGATATTGAAACCCGCCTGCGCGAGTCCCTCGGCATCGAAAAACTCATCTGGCTGGGTGACGGCCTGGCCAACGATCACACCGACGGGCACATCGATAACATCGCGCGCTTTATCGCCCCGGGTGTCGTGGTGTGCATGGAACCCAGCGGGTCCGATGATCCCAACCGCGATGCGCTGAATGCCATTGTCAAAGACCTCAAAGGCGCGACGGATGCGAGAGCGGAATCCATCGAGGTCGTCACCGTGCCCTCGCCGGGGCGGGTGACGGATGCGGAGGGCGAGATCATCCCCGCCAGCTTCATGAACTTTTATATCGGCAACACCACCGTCGTGGTCCCAACCTACGGCACCAAATACGACGATGCGGCCGTTGCGGTCCTCACGAAGCTGTTTCCCACACGCCGCACGGTGGGTTTGCCCGCGGGCCATGTTATAACCGGCGGCGGGTCGTTCCATTGCATCACCCAGCAGCAGCCCGCTGTTTAAGAGGCCACCTATCGTGAGCACTGCACCATGAGCATCATTAAAGTCGCCGCCATTCAATGCGCCTTCTCGGACAATATGTCCGAGAATATCGACCGCATCGCGGGCTTCATTGAGCAGGCCGCGAAGCGGGGCGCGAATGTCATCCTGCCGCCCGAGCTATTGCAGGGGCATTACTTCTGCGTTGAGGAAAAGGAAAAGCACTTCGATAGCGCCTTTCCGGCGGACTCGCACCCCGTGGTGACCAAACTCTCGGCGGTGGCGAAAAAGCTCGGCGTCGCGATCCCAGCTTCGATCTTCGAGCGCGACGGCCAGCACTTCTACAACAGCCTCGCGATGATCGATGCCGACGGGTCCGTGCTCGGTGTGTACCGCAAAAGCCATATCCCGGACGGCCCCGGCTACGAGGAAAAATTTTATTTCCGCCCCGGCAACACCGGTTTCAAGGTGTGGGCCACCAAGTTCGGCAAGATGGGCGTTGGCATCTGTTGGGACCAGTGGTTCCCGGAAACCGCCCGCGTCATGATGCTCATGGGCGCGGACATTCTGTTTTATCCCACGGCCATCGGGTCCGAGCCCGATCACCCCGAATTCGACACCAAGGAATTATGGCAGCGGGCCATGGTTGGCCACGCCGTGTCCAACGTGGTGCCGGTGGTGGCCGCCAACCGTATCGGCACCGAAAACGGACAGACGTTCTACGGCTCGTCCTTCATCGCCGATCAGCGCGGTGAAAAGATCGAGGAACTTGGGCGCGACAATGAAGGTGTGATCGTCGCCGGGTTTGATCTGGATGAAGTGCGCCGCAACCGCGCCGCGTTCGGGTTCTTTAGAGACCGCAGGCCGCAGCTGTACGGGCTGATCGCCGAGGATAAGTAGTCAGGCCCGCAATTCGCGGCCTCAAAATCAAATCTAGCGTTCAATCTGTTCAAACGTTCGCGGCGGAGGAACCCGCGCTTGGGACGCCTGTTCGTAGTCGTAGGCCAGGGACAGTAACAGCGCTTCGGACCAAGCCGTTCCGACAAATGAAATTCCTACAGGCAGGCCATTTAAAAGACCCATGGGAACAGAGATCAGAGGGTAGCCGGCAGTTGCTGCTGTGTTGGTGGCTGCGGGTGGAAAATCTCCCGGCTGGTGCTCCGCCAAGAACACAGAATATGACGTGCCGTCGGGGGGCGTGACGTCTGCCGGGCCGCCCGGTAGGGATACCAAGGCATCCAGATTGTAGTCCTTCAGAAGTCGGTCAATGCCGTCCTCCATGGCGAGGCGCTTTCCCTCCTTCAGCACTTCCTGGTACGTCGGATTTTGACGGCCGCCCTGCGTTTTTTCAGCCGCTTCCCAAATATCCATGGCGTGCATGCTTTCCACAGGGTGGTTTTTGCCGAACTCGATGAGGTCAGCCAATGTTTTGACTTCAACTGTGTCCGGGGTTCCGGCGAGATAGTTGTTCAAATCTTCCTTGAACTCGTGAAGTAAAGTTGTTCGCATATAGACGCTGGTATCCACTAGCGAATCCGACGGTAATTCGACCAGTTCCGCGCCTTCAGCGGCAAGCACGCCCAGAGCTTCGTTAAATAATGGCTCGACCGCATCATTGTAATTGGCGCCGATGCGAAGCACGCCCAGCCGCTTTCCCCGCAACGCCGTGTCGCTAAGAGCTGCGACGTAATCCTTTTTGTTTGCATCTGCATCGGCCGACCACGGATCGCTCGGGTCAGTACCGGCCATCACATTGAGCATCATGGCTGTGTCGAGAACGGTGCGCGTCATCGGACCGGCGGAGTCTTGCGTCAGGCTGATAGGCACGATCCCGCGGCGTGAAACAAGTGCAATGGTAGGTTTGATTCAAACTATGCCATTCAAAGATGACGGCCAGACTATGGAGCCTGCTGTTTCCGTTCCGACTGTTCCTGCGGCATAACTCATCGCTGCGGAGATGCCCGACCCGTTGCTCGATCCTCCCGCGGAGCGAGTAACGTCATACGGATTGTTTGTACTACCGCCGAACGGGCTTCCATTAATGCCTGTAATGGTGCGGTAGCCAGCGAATTGAGAGGTGTTGGCCTTGCCCAGAATTACTGCTCCGGCTGCACGTAACCTCTTCACTACTTCGGAGTCTTGGGCAGGGTAATTTTCTTCAAGGGCATAAGACCCAGCGGTTGTTGGCATGCCAACCGCATCATGATTGTCCTTGAAAAGTATTGGCACGCCGTCAAGGGGGCCTATGGCTTCGCCCGCCGCCCGCCGCGCATCAGATGCAGCGGCCTGCTCCAGTGCATCGGGTGCGACCATGATGACACCGTTCAAGGGTCCGTCGAGGGCGTTGATTCGATCAATATAAGCCTGCGTAATTTCTGCTGATGTCGTCTTTCCATCGGCGAGGTCCGCCGAAATTTTCGACAAGGGCACTTCAACGACGTTGTAAAGCTCTGGCGGCGCGGTAGGCTCCGAGCAAGCTACAAGAGTGAGAGCGGCTGCTGCCGAAAGCCCGATGATCAACGTGCGGTGCATCATTGTTAATTCCCCTGTGCTAGGTGTCTTCGCCTTCCAATTAAACCATACTCATTCGCTCTTGAAATTCACAGCGTAAGCCTCAACTTCCTCCATCACCCGCAGCAGATTGCCGCCCCATAGCTTGGCGATATCCTCTTCTGAATACCCGCGTTTCACCAACTCGACGGTGACGTTCAAGGTTTCCGCCGCGTTTTCCCACCCGGCGATGCCGCCGCCGCCGTTGAAGTCGGACGAAATCCCCACATGATCGATGCCGATGCGCTTGACCACGTAATCGATGTGATCGGCCAGATCGGAAACGCTCGACTTCGGCCACTTGGCATTGATCTCTTCCACACCAACGAAATACGCCTCGCGCGTTTCGTCAGTCATGTTCTGAAATCCGCCCGGCGCGTTCAAACCCATCTCCTCTCGCAGGGCGTTCAGCGCGGCGGTTTTTTCCTCCGGCGGCTGGCGCAGGTAAATATCGAAGGCAACAATCTGCACTACTCCGCCGGTGGCTTTTAGGGCATCGAGTTCCTCGTCGCTCATGTTGCGCGGATGATCGTAGATGCCTTTCACCGCCGAATGGCTGGCGATGGCTGGGGCCTTGGTGTGCGCCAGAATATCCAGCGTGGTTTGTTTTCCTGAATGGGAGACGTCGACCATGATGCCAAGCTCGTTAAGCCTCGTGACCACCTGCTGTCCCAGTTCCGAGAGCCCGCCGTGTTCGTCGGCCTCGTCCTTCTCGAAGGGCTGCGCGGAATCGCCCAATTCATTGTGGCCATTGTGCATGAGACCCAGGTAGCGCGCGCCGTAATCGTAGAACACGTCGAGCAATTTCAGATCGCTCCCCATCGGGTAGCCGTTCTCCATGCCGATCACCACCGCCTTGCGCCCGCTGGCATTGATGGCGCGCACGTCCTCGGCCGTCAGGGCCAGACCGATCTTATCGGGATAGGTTTCCTCGGTGAGCTTGTGGATGGCCGAGAATTTCACGAAAGCATCGGAGGCCGCTTTCGCGTGGCCAGAAACCGTGCGCGGGCCTTGCCCCACATAGACAATCAGGAACACCGTATCCAATCCGCCTTCGATCATGGTGGGGATGTGCACCTGCTGGCCACGCGGGCCCGGCTTCATCATGTCGTAGGCGTCGGTGCCGAAATCGAAGGGGATATCCACATGGGTATCGACGGTGATCACACGCTCATGGATGGCTTTGGCCCGGGCCAGAAGTTCAGCATCGGATTCAGCAAATGCTGCGCAGCCTGTCAGCCATGCGCATCCCACCAAAAGAAAAGTCGAGATGCGGATCATGGCGTTCTCCTGTGCGGGCCGCGCTATGTGTTGAAGGCGGCGAGGATTTGATCGACGGCGAGAGAGGGGGTCAGCTTACCGTCGCCGACGCCCTTTTCCAAATCGGGAACCAGCGCCTTGACCTTGGGGTCGGCTTTCAGGCGCGTCATCAGGCGGTCATCGACCATGGACCACATCCAGCGGATTTGCTGCTTGCGGCGTTTGGCGTCCCAGCCGCCGTTCTCGTTCATGATGCGGCGGTAGTGATCGATCTTCTCCCACAGCTTATCCAGGCCCTTGTTCTCCTGGGCGCTGATGGTGATCACCGGCGGGGTCCAGTCGCTGTTGGCGGGCGTGATGATGCGCAGCGCATGTTGGTAATCGGCGGCGGTGATGGCCGCGCGCTTTTCATTATCGCCGTCGGCCTTGGTGATGGCGATCATCTCTGCGATCTCCAGAACGCCTTTCTTGATGCCCTGCAGTTCGTCGCCGCCGCCCGCGATCATCAGCACCAGGAAAAAGTCCACCATCTCCGAAACGGTGATCTCGCTTTGGCCGACACCGACGGTTTCCACCAGGATAATGTCGAAGCCCGCCGCCTCGCAGACCAGGATCGCTTCGCGCGTCGCGCGCGCGACGCCGCCCAAGGTGCCGCCGGTGGGCGAGGGACGGATGAAGGCGCCTGGATCAACGGACAGCCGCGCCATGCGCGTTTTGTCACCGAGGATGGACCCGCCGGTACGTGAGGATGTCGGATCGACCGCAAGCACGGCCACCTTGTGGCCCGCCGCCGTCAGCATGGTGCCGAAGGCATCGATGAACGTGCTCTTGCCCGCGCCGGGCAAGCCGCTCACGCCGATGCGCAAACTTTTGCCGGTTTTGGGCAGCAACTGCACCAGCATGTCCTGGGCTGTGGATTGATGCGCGGCGTTGCGGGATTCGATGAGCGTGATCGCGCGCGCCAGTTTCGCCCGGTCGCCGGACAACACACCGGCGACATACTCCTCCGCCGTTTTCAGCGTGCCGTTTCCGTTCGCGGGTGTTTGGGCGTCAGCCAAGCGCAGATCCTAATGGCCCAATGCTGTGTTCAGCTTTTCAAGCAGGCCGATGGCCGCTTCACCGATCACGGTGCCCGGCGGGAAGATGGCTGCCGCGCCCGCTTTGGTGAGCGCATCGAAATCCTGCGGAGGAATCACGCCGCCCACCACGATCATGATGTCTTCGCGCCCCAGCTTCTTCAGTTCCGCTTTTAATTCGGGCACCAGTGTCAGGTGACCGGCGGCCAGGGACGACGCACCGATGATGTGCACGTCGTTTTCCACTGCCTGCTTCGCGGCTTCCGCCGGGGTTTGGAACAAGGGCCCGATATCGACGTCGAAGCCGAGATCCGCGAACGCGGACGCGATCACCTTCTGGCCCCGGTCGTGGCCGTCCTGGCCCATCTTGGCGACCAGAATACGCGGGCGGCGACCTTCCTTCTCGGCGAAGGTCTCAACCATTTTCGATACTTTATCCACGGTTTCCGATCCCGCTCCCACTTCCTTACGGTAGACGCCGGAGATGGATTTGATTTCCGCCACGTGGCGTCCGTAAATTTTCTCCAGCGCGCTCGTCATTTCGCCGACGGTTGCCATGGCGCGCGCCGCGTTGACGGATAGCTCGAGCAAATTGCCCGTGCCGCTTTCCGCCGCTTTGGTCAAAGCGTCCAGCGCTTCCTTGCACGCCGCTTCGTCGCGCTCGGCCTTCAGGCGTTTCAGCTTATCGAGCTGCGCGGTACGCACTGCGCTATTATCGACCTTCAGAACGTCGATGTCCTCTTTCTCGTCAAGGCGGTACTTGTTCACGCCCACCACCGTCTGGCGGCCGGAATCGATGCGCGCCTGGGTGCGCGCGGCGGCCTCTTCAATGCGCAGCTTGGGAATACCCGCTTCGATGGCTTTGGCCATGCCGCCCAATCCCTCGACTTCCTGGATATGCGCCCAGGCTTTGTTGGCCAGTTCATAGGTGAGGCGCTCGACATAATAGCTGCCGCCCCAAGGATCGACGCTGCGGGTGGTACCCGATTCCTGCTGAATGAACAGCTGCGTGTTGCGGGCGATGCGCGCCGAGAAATCCGTGGGCAGCGCGAGGGCTTCGTCCAGGGCGTTGGTGTGCAAGGATTGGGTGTGGCCTTGTGTCGCCGCCATGGCTTCGACGCAGGTGCGGATCACATTGTTGTAAACGTCCTGCGCGGTCAGGCTCCAGCCGGAGGTCTGGCTGTGAGTGCGCAGAGACAGGGATTTATCGTTTTTCGGATCAAACTGTTTGATCAACTTGGCCCAGAGAAGGCGCGCGGCGCGCATCTTGGCCACTTCCATGAAGAAGTTCATGCCGATGGCCCAGAAGAAGCTGAGCCTCGGCGCAAAGGCATCAATGTTCAGCCCCGCGTTCATGCCTGCGCGGGCGTACTCCACGCCGTCGGCCAGCGTGTAGGCCAGTTCCAGGTCCGCCGTCGCGCCGGCTTCCTGCATGTGATAGCCGGAGATGGAGATGGAGTTGAACTTCGGCATCTTGGTCGAGGTGAACGCGAAGATATCCGAGATGATCCGCATGCTCGGCGCGGGCGGGAAGATGTAGGTGTTGCGCA
>CAYYXR010000005.1:0-96256 GCA_964475755.1 uncultured Rhodobacterales bacterium | reverse complement strand
CGGCACCCCCCGCTCATCGCCGACCGCCATGGGCGATAAGACCAATTCCATTACCGTTGCCTATGCCGTTTTGGGCGCGCTTGTGCACCGGGCCCGCACAGGGCGCGGTCAAGAAGTCGAAGTGCCGATGTTCGAGACCATGGTCAACTATGTAATGGCGGAGCATCTGTGGGGGATGGGCTTCGAACCGCCCATGGGCGGGCCCGGCTACGCGCCGCTCTTGAGCAGGCACCGCCAACCCGTTCGCACCAAGGACGGGTGGATTTCCGTCCTGGTGACGCTCGATCCTCACTGGAAAATTTTCTGTACCCGCGCCGGTCACGCCGAACTGCTCGACGACGCGAACCTGGCGAACGTTTCCGCCCGCGTAAAAAACTCAGATGCAACTTATGCAGCCGTTTCCAAAATCATGGTCGAGCGCACCACACAGGAATGGCTCGATCTATTTGCCGACACCAGCGTGCCCATCGCCGCGCTCAACGACTTGAAGGATCTCGTGACCGATCCTCACCTTCAGGCGGTTGGATTTTGGCAAATGATGGATCATCCAACGGAAGGCAAAGTCCGCATGGCCTCGTTTCCAGTGAAGTACTCCAAAACACCGGCGAGCATTCGGTCCCTCGCGCCCCACCTCGGCGAACACAGCGCGGAAGTCCTGAAAGAGGCTGGGCTGGCGGAGGGCGATATCGAGACCCTACTGGCCGATGGAACGACTTCGCAGAAGACCTAACGTTTAAATAGGCTCAACGAAAGCCTGTCGCACGGCGGTGCGACAACCGCCCAAACAGACCGCGCGGGCTCGATACCTTTTTCAAGCGCTCCGTAATACGGCCCTTGATCTGCGGTACCTTCATGACATCGGCAATGCGCCGGTCGAGAAAAGCCCAGGTATTGGCGCAGTTTTCGGACTTGTCGTCCAGCCAATAGAGCAGCGTTGTGCCATAGACCGCTGCCAGCAAACCGCGCTTGGTGTAAAAATTGAAGTCGGTGGACTTGTCGCCGGCCGTGCGCCAAATAGCGTCCACGGTTTTGTACCAGCCGCGCATGGTCTCGCCCACGAACGGCGGCAGCGGTGCTAGAAGCAGTGCGCGGCGAATGGCTTCCCGGTGCGGTGTCCAGCGCTCAAGGCGCACCCGCACACCGGTGGTAACACGCTCGCGGATTTTCATAGACTCTAAATCGTAGGCTTTGAGATCTTCGACCATCAGCCGGTCAGCCAAGTCTATGAAGTGGGCGATGGCATCCTTGACCCCTTCCGGGAAGTACCTGCGGACGGCACTGGGATCGATATCAATGCTCTCCGCCGCCAACTCCAAAGACTTAATACTCCAACCGTCGAACGGCACATGCGGCAGCGCGGCGAGAATCAAGACATCTGTCTGCTCCGCTTTCTCGCGGCGGGCCTTATCGATAGCTGAATCTTTTGCTTTGCTCATTCCGGCACACCTTCTTCATCAAGCTCCAGTTCCACGCCCTTCGCCTTTGCTTCGGCGTCGAGCACATCCACAAAGGCCAGAGTTTTCATATCGCTCATGCGCATGGGATAAAGAACACCGTCGAGATGATCGCATTCGTGCTGCACAACGCGGGCATGAAAGTCTTCCGCTCGACGTTCAACCGTTGCACCAGTCAAATCCTGATATTTGTATGTGATGGAGGTGTAGCGGGGCACCTCGCCGGTCAGACCCGGCACCGATAAACACGCCTCCCATCCCTCTTTCGTATCTTTCGTCGTCGGCGTGATCTCTGGATTGATCATCACCGTCAACGGCACTTCGACGCCTTGGTTACGGGCGGCCGGCACAAAAAACACAACAATGCGCTTGGAGACAGAAACCTGAGGCGCAGCCAGACCTACGCCGCGCGCGGCCATCATGGTCTCGATCATATTATCGACCAGGGCCGGAATTTGCGGGTCCTTGAGGTCTGTGACCTCTTCAGCGCGGGCCTTCAGGATTTCGGCGCCCATGCGGGCTATGGGGAGAACGGGCATAGCAAAACGATTCAATTCCGTATTACCAAATGCAGAGCCGGAAACTACAATGTTTTCGCCCCTTCCGACAGATAAAATCTGACTGATACTGCTAGGCTCTTCTCAGCTATCGAGCACACCAAGGAGACCACATGGACGCCGCCGACTATTTCGCCATTCAAAATCTGCTCCACAGATATTGCGATTGCATGGACCGGGGCAATCTTGACGGTGTCGGGGAGATTTTCGCCCATGCCATCGTGCACTTGCCCGCTGTGGATACCCCTTTTGACAAGGACCCCGTGGGTCTTGCCAACAACTACAAAAAATACGTGCGCATTTATGAAGACGGCACACCGCGCACGCGCCATGTCAGCACCAATCTGATTATCGATCCCGATGGCCCTAACCGCGCCAAAGCGCAGTCCTATGTGATGGTGTTCCAGGCCACTGATGAACTTCCGCTACAGCCTCTGGTCGCTGCGCGTTATCAGGACACCTTCGAGAAAGTGGACGGCACATGGCGCTTTGCCGAGCGCATCATGGAGACCGATCTTTACGGCAATCTCTCCGCCCACATGCTGCTGGACTTCGGTCCCGATACCGCCAAAAAATAATCCGTTTATTCGAGACCGAACGCCATCAATGCGTTGCCGGGATGGCCGGTAAATCCGCGCCCCGAATTTACGAACAGCATGCCGTTGGCGATGGATTGCCCGGTCATGATGGTCGCACCGCTCGCTTCGTCCGCATTCACAGCCGGAAACGAGCGCCCGGTGTCGTAATCCCATAGAATACTGCCGTCCTCAGTCGAATACGCCCGGATGTGCCCGTCTTCGGCTGCGGAAAACACTGCACCTGGAATCACCAACGGCGGTGCCGTTTGGCTGCCGCCGCAGTTTGCCTCACCCCAACTGCACACCGGCGTCGGCGCGGGCACATACCACGTCTTTTCGCCGGCCAAGAGATCGACGGCAGTAATGCCGCCATTGCTGCCTGCGGACGGCTCGTACCCGACCGCACCGGAGGCCGGCGCAAAGACATGCGTATTGTTCGCGCCGACAGCGTACAAAATTCGGCCCTTGTCTCCCCCCTTGCCGACTTCAATCTGTTGCTGCCACAACAACTCACCGGTATCCGGATTAAGGGCGTGAAGAATGCCGGACTTTTGCGCGGCGATGAGAATGAACTCTCCATTTGGCAATGTGCGCAGGACCGGCGGCGTGCCGAAATCCATATCCGGACCCATGGGCGTTGGACAGTCCACCTGTCCCGGCGCGCACCCTGCAATCCAATTGTCGTTGGCAAGGCCCTGATAGTGCCAAAGGCGCTCACCCGTGTCGAAGTCCCACGCGATGACGCCGTCCGTCATCGGTGCGGGAAGATCGGTATAGGAATTGCCGATGCCTGCGTAGACGCGGCGTGTGCGCATATCCACGGTAGGTGCCGACCAAATAGCCCCACCCGCCGGGCCGAAGGTCTGCACGCCCTTTGAATTGAGACCCTGCGGGGCCGGTTCGTCGTCTATGGTGAAACTTTTCCAGACGATCTCGCCGCTTACGGAATCGATGGATGTGATGCTGCCGCGAAACGTGCAGCATTCGTATTGCTCGTTAAGCGCGGCGAGTTCTTCCAGCGAAGACATAGGCACGAACAGCCGCCCGCCTGCCATGGTCATGGAACCGGTAATGCGCGCAACGGGATGATCGTCGGCCTGCGTTCTCCATATTTCCTCGCCGGTCACGGCATCCACGGCGTACACGAAGGCTTTTTCGTCGCCGAAATAAAGCGCATAGCCGGACGGAGACTTGGGGTTGGGCCCGACAATAGTCGCGCCTTTTACCGGAGAGCCCGTATCGAAGTGCCAGTGCGTGCAACCCGTTTGCGCATCGAGTGCGAACACCTGACCGGCAAACGTGCCGACAAAAACTCTGTTGCCGACGGCTGTGGGGACACCTGTCACCTGGTCGGTGGGGTAAGCGAACGTCCATTTCAGTTTAAGGTTCGGCAGGTCATCGACCGTAAATCCAGGCGCGGGATGATAGCGCGCGTTGGTCGCATCCCGCCCCCAGCCATTCCAATCCATGCCGTCCGGGAATATGGCCGAAGCCGTGCCTGTACACATATTGGCATTGGGGTCGGGCCCCGCCGCGCCGGTGGGGCGCTCGCCCGTCAGAAATACCGCGAGGTCGACAATGTCGGATGGAATCAGGCCGACGCCATGGGGCTGCATCACACCGTAGGGCGCGAAGGCGCGCATGACATCGTCGGGACTACGCGTGGCAAGAGTGTCGCGGGAGGGGATGCGATCGTTCGGGTTGTCGTGGCAAACCGCGCATCTTTCGTCGTAAATACCCTGCGCGTTTGAAACTTCCGCGGCGCCGGCCATTGAAGGCGCCAACACCAAAAAAATCCCCGCGAATACGATTTGTCTCACGCGATCCTCCCCCTGAATTTCAACCACTGTTATATCGTGGCAAGCGGGCTCAGCCATAGGTCTGAAGGTGTGGCCACGGCGCATCGCGGCCTCAAAATCCTGCTAAATAACGGAAAAATCGCAGAATTTAGCCGTTTCGCGGCCTTCCCATGTCCGAATCCCTGTGATATACACCCGCCCCTATTGAGGCCCCCCTTTTCACGACCCATGGAGGCGCCCGGCTTAAACACGCATTCGAAGGAGAATAGCCCTGGTTCAGGTAGTAGTCCGCGACAACAATGTCGATCAGGCCTTGAAGGCGCTGAAAAAGAAGATGCAGCGCGAAGGCATTTTTAGAGAAATGAAACTCCGCAAATCCTACGAAAAGCCCTCCGAAAAGAAGGCCCGCGAAAAAGCCGAGGCCGTGCGCCGCGCCCGCAAGATGGAGCGCAAGCGCCTGGAGCGCGAAGGCTTCTAGGATATTTGGGCCGGCACGTTCCGGCCCTTTCCATTTGAATAAACCGCCAAACGGAGCGCATTCGCCGCTCCGTTTTTTGCGTTAACGCCCCGGAAACTTGTCGCGCGTACCCTATTCCGGTTCCAGTTTGGGGATTGGGGACGCAAAAACATGACCGCTCTTAGCATACGGCAGGCCACGGCCGCCGACGCCCAGGATATTGCCGCCCTTGTGCGGGAGTCCTGGCTCGCCGCCAATCAGAACCTATTGCCCGACGATACCGCCGCAACTTTGGCCAAGACCGCCGATATCGGCGGCTTTGTCGCCGGCGAGTGGCAAAGTGTTTGGATCGCGGAAACCGAAGGTGAGATGGCCGGTGTCGTCGGCGTCAATCCGGCCGGCGTGATATGGATGCTGTATGTGCGCCCCGGCTACCAGGGCTGTGGCATCGGCTCCTCACTCTATGATGCCGCCATCAACACACTGAAAAGCGCCGGACAACGCAAAGCCCTGCTCGAAGTCTTGGCGGCCAATGAGAACGCGGTGGCGTTTTACCGCTCACGCGGCTGGGTGCCCGAAGGCCGGCGCACCGAACATATTCCAGGCTTCAGATTCACCGCCGTGCGCATGGGATTGGCGCTGGCCTAAATCTCCACCTGCGTGCCCACTTCCACCACACGGTCGGGCGGAAGTTTGAAGAAATCCATGGCGCTTGTCGCGGAGCGCGACATCCACGAGAACAGTCCTTCGCGCCAGAGGGGCATGCCCGGCCGGCGGCTGGGAATGAGCGTCTCGCGGCCCAGGAAGTAGGACGATTCCATATTGTTGAATTCAAAGTTCGACGGCGCGTAGGTCGCGAGGTCTTCGGGAATATTGGTTTCGTCCATATAGCCGTAACGCATCACCATACGATAAAACCGCCGACCCAGGTGCTGCACCTCGATGCGCTCATCGTCTTTAACGTGCGGCACTTCCTCGGTCATCACCGTCAAAAACACCACGCGCTCATGAACCACTTTATTGTGCTTTAGATTATGAAGCATGGCGTGAGGCACACCTTCTGTGGTGCCTGACAGGAAAAACGCCGTGCCGGGCACGCGCGTAATGGATGGGTTAAGTGAATCCAGGAACATCTCCACCGGCATCGCTTCTTCTGCCATGCGGTTCGACAAAAGGCGGCGGCCCTTTTTCCAAGTCATGAGCAAGAGGAAGATCGCCGCACCCACCACGAGCGGCACCCACCCCCCGGACACGACTTTGGTTGCGTTGGAGGCAACAAAGGCACCATCAACAATCAAAAGCCCGACAGCTATTGCGCCAACAATCCATGTTTTCCACTTCCACATCAGGAACATCGCAACGGCGATCAGCAGCGTATCGATCAGCATGGTCATGGAGAGCGCAACGCCGTACGCGGACGCCAAACCATTGGAGGACTGGAAGCCGAGGACAAGAAAGATCACCACAACCAAAAGCATCCAGTTCACAAACGGAATGTAGATCTGGCCTGACTCGGTTTCCGAGGTATGCACCGTTTTCATGCGGGGCAAAAAGCCGAGCTGCATGGCTTGTCGGGTGACGGAATAGGACCCGGTAATCACAGCTTGTGAGGCGATGACCGTCGCGATGGTCGCGAGACCGACCATCGGCAATGCCGCCCACTCAGGCACCATACGGTAGAATGGACTCACAACCGCGTCCGGCGAGCGCAATAGCAGCGCACCTTGCCCAAAGTAGTTCAACGTCAGCGCGGGCAGCACAAATGTTATCCATGAACGCTTCACCGGCTCGCGGCCAAAGTGACCCATATCGGCATAGAGCGCCTCGCCGCCCGTGACGACGAGGATGACGGCTGACAAAGACAGAAATGCCGCCGTCGTGTGAACCGCAAAGAACTGAATGGCGTAATACGGGTTCAGCGCCATCAGGATTTGCGGCGCCTGAACGATATTATAAATTCCGATGAGCGCTAGCGTGATGAACCACACAATCATAACCGGCCCGAACAGGCGCCCCACTTTGGCCGTGCCCCGGCTTTGCAGCAAAAACAGCGAGACAAGAATGGCGATGGTCAGCGGTATGACGAACCGCCCAAGTCCTGGCACTGCAACCTCGAGACCTTCCACGGCGCTGAGCACCGAGATCGCCGGGGTGATCATGCTGTCGCCGTAAAACAAAGCGCCTGCGGTCACACCGAGGATGACGATAAGCGGCCCCACCCAAACGCGGTCGCTGCCTCTAACCGCCTGTGTCAGGCGGGCCAACAGCGCCAAGCTGCCGCCCTGCCCTTTATTGTCGGCGCGCGTCATCAGCATGGTGTACTTTAGTGTCACCACAATGATCAGCGCCCAAAAGACGAGCGACAGCAGGCCGAACACATTGATGTCATCGACCTCCATGGGGTGATTGCCGGTGAAGGCCTGCCGAATGGCGTACAGTGGGCTGGTGCCGATGTCGCCATAGATGACGCCAACGGCGCCGATCATCAGCGCCCGCATGGACTGCGCGTGCGCGTGATGGCCACCGCCCGCATCAGCGGGTTCGGCACCGTTTTCGCCCGGTTGGGGAGTTTCGCCAGGCGTATCCTGGGTCATGTTTTATGCCGCAAACCTGTCTGCGGTGGGTGGGGTCATATACGCCCCAGAAAAGCGGGCACCATTTAGCACTCTCCGATGTGAATGCAAAGGCTTGTAGGCTTTAAAATGGTCATTTTAGGTTGATTTTTTCTCGTCATCATCAACCCAAGGATAAACTGTCAGCCGTGGCCACAGAGAGCGCCAACGAGCGGCTTTTTCCTCATAGACCTGGGCCATGGGCAAGACGCGGTTCGGCTTCACGACCATGTCCCAAACATCGCCCACCCCAAAGGGCGCGTAGACGTCCATGAATTCATCCCCCGTACGTTTGATACCAATGGCTTGGGATGAAGAGGTAAACCGCATGATCCCCTCACTGGCCGTCGTCAACGGCGGATAGGCCACGCCGAACTTTTCCGGATACCAGAGATGTACGCGGGCCTGATTACGGACTTGCACCTTGATTGGGGTGTCTTTAAATAAAGAAGTGACATCGTTTATGACTTCGTCCTCGGCTTCCGCCGACGTGTCTTCTGAAAAATAACATATATCGTAATCCTGAATACCGCGATCAGCCGCGTTCCCGCTCTTCAGGTTCCATACGGTCTGACAAAGACATCCGGACGCCAACCACCAATCGCGCAGGCCAAGCTCCGGAAAGCGGTCCAGAATAAGCGCATTGTTCGCATTCAGAACGCAGAGTTCCGCGACACGCGCGGCAAGCCGCTCCGCCGGCGTGTCCAGAGACTCATCTTCCGGAGGATCAAATAGCGACAGAGACGTCGGCGGCGCCTTTCGGCGGCGCCTAACAGCCTTTTGCCTTGGAAATAGACGGACGCGGAACTTGCGCCCGTCGGGTAGAAAAATATGGGCCATCGGCACTCGCCTGCCTGGCTAACGCAAACCTTATCTTACACGGTTTATGCGACGCTGGCGATTCCAAGGCCCGATAGCGTTAATCCTTAGCGGCGTCTTCGATCGCCTTGCCGCCGCTCTTGATGTCCTTGCCCATGCCTTCAATGGTGTTGCACGCGCTGAGCATGGTGGCGGCGCCGAGGGCGACCATCAGCATCAAAAACAGCGAGCGGAATTTAGACGTGAACTGAGTCGTCATGAAATTTAACCTCCGAATACGGTTATCCCCGGAACGGGACAATCACCCCAAACTCGATCTTTAACGAATAATATGCCGCAATGGTTGCACGGCTCAAGGCGATATAAAGCTATAGCGCCCCGACGATTTCCTCGGTCATTTTCTTGGCATCGCCGAAGAGCATCATGGTGTTGTCGCGGAAGAACAACTCGTTATCCACGCCGGCATAGCCCGCGGCCATTGACCGTTTGACGAACAGCACCGTCTTTGCCTTTTCCACGTCGAGAATGGGCATGCCGTAGATCGGGCTCGCCGGATCAGTTTTGGCGACCGGGTTGGTGACGTCGTTCGCGCCGATCACATACACGGCGTCGGCCGTTGAGAACTCGTGATTGATCTCTTCCAATTCGAAGACTTCGTCGTAGGGCACGTTCGCCTCGGCCAACAGCACGTTCATGTGCCCCGGCATACGGCCCGCGACCGGGTGAATCGCGTACTTCACGTCCACGCCCTCGGCTTTCAGTTTGTCGGCCATTTCGCGCAACGCATGCTGGGCCTGGGCCACCGCCATACCGTAACCGGGCACGACGATCACCTTTGATGCGTTTTTCATGATAAAGGCCGCGTCATCGGCCGAGCCCGCTTTGACCGGGCGCTGTTCTTTCGCGCCGCCCGGACCGGCTGCCGCGGCATCCCCACCGAAGCCGCCGAGTATGACGTTGAAGATCGAGCGGTTCATGCCCTTACACATAATGTAGGACAGGATCGCCCCCGACGAGCCCACCAGCGCGCCGACAATAATTAACAAACTGTTTTGCAGCGTGAAGCCGATGCCTGCCGCCGCCCAGCCGGAATAACTGTTCAGCATAGACACAACGACGGGCATGTCCGCGCCGCCGATGGGCAGGATCAAAAGGAAGCCCAAAAGAAAGCTGACGGCCATCAGCGCGAAGAACAGCGAATAGTTCTCGCTGAGGCAGAACAGCACCACGAGCACGACCATACTGATACCCAGCAGCGCGTTCAGGAAATGCTGACCCTTGAACACCAGCGGATTGCCGCTCATCAAACCTTGCAGCTTGGCGAACGCGATCACCGAGCCGGAGAACGTGATCGCGCCGATGGCAAGACCGAGCGACATTTCAACGAGACTGGCCGGCGCGATACTGCCCACCCGCCCGATATTGTAGCTCTCCGGCGACAGCAGTGCGGCAGTCGCCACCAACACAGCGGCCAAGCCGACAAGGCTGTGGAACGCGGCCACCAACTGCGGCAAGGCCGTCATTTGGATTTTGCGCGCGATCACCGCGCCGATGATCCCGCCGACCGCAATGCCTGCGATAATCCAGGTGTAACTCTGCACCACCGGCGAGGCGATGGTTGTGGCAATGGCAATCGCCATGCCGATCATGCCGAGCATATTGCCCTGGCGCGAGGTCTCAGGATTGGACAGACCGCGAAGGGTCAGGATGAAAAAGATGCCCGCAACAATGTAGGCAAAAAGTGTAACGCCTAATGACATGACGATTCCCTATTTGCCTTTTTTCTTGAACATTTGAAGCATGCGCTGAGTGACGATGAACCCGCCGAAGATGTTCACCGAGGCCAGCACCACAGCAAGAAAGCCGAGGATTTTAGACGGCCCGAACGCTTCCGGTCCGGCGGCCAAGATCGCTCCGACGATAATCACACTCGACACTGCGTTGGTCACAGCCATCAGCGGCGAGTGCAAGGCCGGTGTGACACTCCAGACCACGTAAAAGCCGACGAAGACCGCCAGCACAAAGATGGTCAGTAGATACCAAAAGTCCGCCGGGCCGTGGGAGGCCATGCCGGTGGCCTGTTGCGCGAGGGCATGCAATTCATCCATCAATAATCTCCTTAACCGGCCAACGACGGATGTACGATGCTTCCGCCCTTCGTCACCAAGGTGCCCTTCACCAGTTCATCATCCCAGTTGATGTTCAGCGCGCCGCTTTCCTTGTCGAGCATCGGCGTCACGAAATTGAGAATGTTTTTAGCAAACAGCGTGCTCGCATCACGGCCCAAGCGCGACGACATGTTGGTGTAGCCCATGATTGTCACACCGTTCGATGTGGTCGCGAGCTCGTTCTTGACGGTGCCGTCCACATTACCGCCCGCTTCAGCCGCAAGATCGACAATCACCGAACCGGATTTCATGCCGGCGACCATGTCCGCCGTGACCAACTTCGGTGCGGCACGCCCCGGAATCAGCGCCGTCGTAATGACAATATCGGCTTTCAAGACTTCGGCTTTCACCGCCTCGGCCTGCTTCTTCTTGAAGTCCTCGTCCATTTCCTTGGCGTAACCGCCGGAGGTTTCCGCCGCCTTCATCTTCTCTTCGTCAAAAACGATGAATTTCCCGCCGAGGGACTCAACCTGTTCCTTCGCCGCGTAGCGCACATCGGTCGCCATCACCACGGCGCCCATGCGCTTGGCCGTCGCAATGGCTTGCAAGCCCGCAACGCCCGCGCCGAACACCAGCACACGCGCCGGGGCGATGGTGCCGGCGGCGGTCATCATCATCGGCATGGCCTTGGAGAACGTTGACGCGGCGTCCACTACGGCTTTGTATCCGGCGAGGTTCGACTGCGAGGACAGAATATCCATCGCTTGCGCGCGGCTAATGCGCGGTATCAGCTCCAATGCAAAGGTCGTCACGCCCTGTTTGGCCAGCGCCTCCATCAGCGACTTATTGGTCAGTGCATTCAAGTGCGCCATGAGAATGGAGCCGGACTTCAGGTAACCAATTTCATCGGTGCCTTCTTCGGCGGTCATGGGCCGCTGGATCTTGAACACCATATCGGCAGACCCGGCGGCAGTCGCGGCATCGGGCGCAATGGTGGCACCCATTTCCGTGTACGCCGCATCGGATATCTTGGACCCCGCGCCGGCTCCGGTTTCAATCGTCACCTTGCATCCCGCGGCGACAAACTTCTTCACGGACTCGGGCGATGCTGCCACGCGGAGCTCTCCGGCGCGTCGCTCCTTTAAAACGGCTATCTGCATTGAAGATTCCCTAACAAAGGCAGAAGGCAGGGTGCGGCCCCGCTCTATAGATTTCGGCTCACTGTTTGTAACATTCATACAACCAGATTTTCGACCCCATTGCCAAGCCCTGCTTCTCGGCGGGTTTCATGGAGAGTCCCGGGACCGACACATACAACCGGTTCACCATAGGCAGACAGGAGGCGAATCCTCTAGACTGGCTCCCAACTCAACAGGCGGAGCGAGCGAAATGGCACGTTCACGGCGGCGAGTGATTTCGACAACGGCTGCGGTTTTAATGGGCGCATCTTTCGGCGCGCCTACGGACGCGGCTGACATCGAGCAAACCGAACGGCTGACCTATGCGGCCATGCTCGGTGGCCTCCATGTCGCGGACCTGCTGGTCACGCTCGATCAAAGTGAGGCCGGCTATTCATCGCAATTGAAAGTGGTATCGCGCGGCGTCGTGCGCTGGGTGGAAAACTTCAGCGCCGATATTACCGGGCGCGGCGATTTCATCGAGTCCTCGCTGCAAAACGGCACGCAAACGCTCATGCCCCTGCCCGACCGTTTTCACCGGCAGTGGACCGGCGGCGAGTACGCCTCCGAGATGATCATGAACTTTCATCCGGACACACGTGAAGCCGTCGTCGAAGAGCGGCTCTTCAATCCCGTAACCGGCGAGGACCTCGCACAAGAGGACATGCCCTGGAACCAAGACGACCGCGACGACGATGATGATGACAAGCCAGTGCCCGAGGACTTGCGCAAGAACGTGCTCGATCCCATGGGCGCGTTCATCGCCGCACGGCGTCAGATCATGGCCCAGGGCGGCGCGGCCGGGCCGGCGAAAAATTTCCGCGTGCCGATCTACGACGGACGGCGCCGTTATGACATTGTTGGAAGAACCGCCCCTGTACGCAGCACCAACATCAAAGGCGAGGAAGTCGCGGTCGTCCCCGTGACCACCGTCTTGGAGCCGGTCTTCGGATTCCGTCCGCGCGCACAGGAACGCATGAGGGACACGGACAGCCGATTGTATTTCTCGGCGGACGGGCGCTTCATTCCCATTCAGTTCATGATGGCCAGCGACATGTTCGCCGCCGTGATCAACCTGGAAAACGATTGCAGCAAAAACGATACGCCGTGCGAGACGTTTGGGCAAGAGCCGGGGGCCGCACCCTAGTTATCCAGCCCCGCCTTTTTCAGCGCCGCTGTTTGGGTTTTTTCCAGCGCATTGACATCGAAGCCTTCGATGGTTTCGTGAAACAGCTGATACCAGTTCACTTCCGCCTGCAGGTGCATGAATACCGATCCAAGACCTATGGCCGCGCGGTCCATCAGCACGAATTCGCGCGGCGGCTTTACGCCGCCTAGGCGCTTCAATTCCTTGTGCACCTTGGCCACCGTGCTGCGCCCGTATTCGGCGGCGTTGGTTTCCTCGATCAGGCGCGGGCGATCTTCCATCAACGGCGCATAGACAAAAGACGCCCAAATGTTCAGCGTTTCGATCATCTCTTTGCTCAGGCCGACAAAGCCCCAGGTCTCATAGGCCGCCACCGCAAGGTCATGATCGCCCTTCTCGATGGCGCGGTACAAATCGATCACGCCCTTCACAAAACTCGGCGCGAAAATACGGATACATCCGAAGTCCATGAGATTGACGCTGGTATCCGGGCGCACGGTGTAATTTCCCAGATGCGGGTCACCGTGAATAACGCCGTATTTGTAAAACGGCACATACCATGCACGGAACATGTTCACGGCAATAGCGTCGCGTGTTTTTTGATCGGACTCCGCAGCCACGTCCTTGATGGGCCTGCCCTCCAGCCACGACATGGTGAGCAGCCGGCGTGTGGAGAGATCATCGAACACATCGGGCACATGCACGCGTTTTTCCGCCGAGAGCATGTGCCGATACAGCGCCATGTTGTGCGCTTCGTTACGGTAATCGAGTTCCTCGGTCAGACGCTCGGAAATCTCGGCGTGAATTTCCGACGGATCAATGGCGGGATCGAAACGCCGGTAAGCGGCGAACACCAGCTTCAATTGCCGCAGATCGGCGGCGACAACGGAATCCATGTCCGGGTACTGAAGCTTGCAGGCAAGATCGTCGCCATCCAACGACGACGCCTTGTGCACCTGACCCAACGAGGCTGCGCGCGCCGCCTCGCGTTCGAAGGATTTGAAGCGGGTTTTCCAATCCTCGCCCAGCTCGGTGGTCATACGCCGGTTCACAAAGGGCCAGCCCATATGCGGGGCGTTGGATTGCAGGTGCGCGAGTTCCTGAGCGTATTCGGGAGGTATCGCCTCTGGGATGGTGGCGAGAATCTGCGCGATCTTCATCAGCGGGCCTTTGAGCCCGCCAAGGGCGAGTTTTAGGCTTTCCGCGCTCTTGAAATGGTCGGTTTTGGCCCCGGTCATGCGGCCACCGACGCTGCGGGCCGCGAGCCCCCCGATAGCACCGCCCACCTGGGCATAGCGCTTCACGCGCCCACGCAGAGTGTTCTCGCTGGATTTGTCTTTTGGCGTGTCTGTGGCGGCCTTCTTTGGCATGGCTATATTAATGGTACCATGTACTATTAATTATTATGGCGATTAAGCCGCAAATAGCTGGGACAAGTCCTTGAACGCCTTGAACTCCAGGGCATTCCCGGACGGGTCCAGGAGAAACATGGTTGCCTGCTCGCCCGGCTCCCCTTTGAACCGGATATGCGGCTCCACCACGAATTCCAGGCCGTCCGCTTTCAATCGCTCCGCCAATGCCTCCCAATCCTGCATGCGCAACACCACGCCACAATGCGGTACCGGCACGCCGTGCCTGTCCACCGGATTGGTGTGAGACGCCAGCGTGCCCGACTTTCCGAGATTGGGATTGAGATGACAGACAAACTGATGGCCGAACAAATCGAAATCGACCCAAAGGGAATCGCTGCGCCCTTCCGGACACCCGAGCACGCCGCCGTAAAAACGGCGCGCTTCTTCGATATCCCGCACCTGCACGGCGACGTGAAACGGCGTGAGCGGCGTTTGGCTCATCAGCCTTCCATCTTTTCAAGCTCGTCGATAAAGCCCTCGATGGTGGCCATGCCCTTCTTCCAAAACCCTGGATCGCTGGCATCAAGACCGAACGGCGCGAGTAATTCTTTATGACGCAGCTTGCCGCCTGCCGAGAGCATATCGAGGTACTTCTTTTCGAAGTCCGGCACCGCGCCGGACTCGAACACATTGTACAATGAGTTCACCAGACAATCGCCGAACGCATAGGCGTAGACATAGAACGGCACTTGGACAAAGTGGCTCACGTAGGTCCAATAGACACGGTACTCCTCTGCGTATTGGAACGCCGGGCCTTGGCTTTCCCGCGCGGTCTGCAACCAGATTTCGCACAGGCGTTCGGATGACAACTCGCCCTTCTTGCGTTCGTCGTGCACATGGCGTTCGAACTCGTGCATGGCGATTTGGCGCACGCCGGTATTGAGCATGTCTTCCACCTTGCCCGCGAGCAGAGCGCGGCGCTCGGCCGGCCGCGTCTCTTTCTTGAGCATGGCCTTGAAGGTCAGCATTTCGCCGAATACCGACGCGGTCTCCGCCAAGGTCAGCGGCGTACCGCAGATCAGATGGCCCTGCACGCCAGCGAGCACCTGATGCACGCCATGGCCGAGTTCGTGCGCGAGGGTCATAACGTCGTTCGGTGTGCCGAGATAGTTCAGCATGATGTAAGGATGCGCCGACGGCACCACGGGATGCGAGAATGCGCCGGAAGCCTTGCCGGGCCGCGCGGGTGCATCGATCCAGTTTTTCTTGAAGAACTCGTCGGTGATGCCTGCAAGGCGGTCCGAGAACGACGCGTAGGCATCCTGCACGGTCTCCTGAGCTTCGGACCAGGGAATATCGCGGTATTCCACATTCGGCAGCGGGGCGTTGCGGTCCCAGTGGTCGAGCTTATCCTTGCCGAACCACTTCGCTTTCAGTTGGTAATAGCGGTGCGACGTGGACGCGTAACTGTCCTTCACCGCCGAGACCAAGGCTTCCACAACTTCGTCCTCGACCAAGTTCGCGAGGTTGCGCGAAGACACGGGCCGCGGAAATTTCCGCCACTGATCCTCCACGGCCTTGTCCTTGGCCATAACGTTCGTGATCAGAGTAAACAGCGATAGCTTGTCCGTGAGCGATGCGCCGATACCTTTCGCGGCAGCGCGACGACGTTCTTCCTTGGGGTCGGACAATCGGTTGAACGCTTCGGTCAGCGTGAGCGTTTCATTGCCGACCTGACAGCGCATCTCCGCGAGGGTTTCATCGAACAGACGCGTCCAAGCCGTGCGGCCCGTGGTCGACTTATCGAGGAAAAGCTTTTCCAGATCGTCGCTGAGCTCGTGCTCCCGGTGCGCGCGCAGATCACGAATCCATGGTTCGTATTTTTCCGATGCTGTATCGGACATTTTTTTCGCAAGCGCCGCGTCGTCCAATCGATTGATCTCAAGGGTGAAAAACAGCAGCTGACCCGACATCTCCGTCAGCTTTTCGATGACATCCTGATAGAACCGTCCTCGCGCGTGATCGGACACGTCCACCGAGTGATAGAGCTGCGCGTAGCTCGCGATCTTACCCAAAAGTTCATCGATGGATTCGAATTCCGCGATGGCCGCGCCAAACGCGGCAGCACTCAAGTCTGCAACTTTGCCGCGATGGGTTTCAAAAGCGGCAATACGCTTTTTTAAATCTTCAAAATCCCGCTGCAATGTGGAACTTTCCGGGCCGTCATACAAATCGCCCAGGTTCCATTCGGGCATGTCGCCCAGATCCACCGCTGTCGCGCCGCCGGACGGCTCGTCTTTACGCGGGATCAGGGTGGAAGCGGCAGCGCGGCCTGAAAAAGTAATCTTATTTAACATGTGTCACCTCTTTGGACCCATCCTAAGGCCAATCCCCGCGAGTGGAAATGCCACCTGAAAGCGTGTAACACCTAAGGTTCGATCTTGCTGGACAGAACCAGCCATTCGCTTGGATTATAGGGTTTGTAGAACCGCCTATGGGGGAGACGGTCGGTGTCAGCTAGTGCCAACACAATCGATACGCAAGAGATGACCAGCCTGCCGGGCATGTTTTTTGCCCAGGCCGAGCGGCTCGGTGACCGACCCTTTCTGTGGGCGAAAATAGACGGCGTTTATCGCCCGCGCACCTGGACGACGGTCCGCGAACAAATCATTGCCGCCGCGCATGGTCTTGTCGAAGCCGGGGTGAATCCCGGCGATCGGGTCATGCTGGTCGCCGAAAACCGCCCGGAATGGTTCATCGCCGACGTCGCGATCATGGCCGCCGGAGGCATTGCGGTTCCAGCATACACAACCAACACAGCGCTCAATCATCTTCACATCTTGAACAACTCCGGCAGCACGGTTGCCATCGTATCGACGCCGCAATTGGCCAAGCGCGTAATCTCGGCCGCCTCGGAAGCCAATCACAAGGTCACCGTCTATGTGATGGACGAGCCGGAAAAAACCATTCCCTCGGATGTCACCACGCGCCCCTGGACCGATCTTCTCGCGGCGGGCGCCGGCAAAACAGAACCGCCTGGCGCCGCAAGCACACTTAAACGCGAGGATGTTTGCGCCTTGATCTACACATCCGGCACCGGCGGCCTGCCGCGCGGCGTGATGCTGACCCACGGAAACATTCTGTGCAATTGCATGGGCGCGACGGGCATCATTGAAACCCTGGGTATCAGTGACGAGGTCTTTCTCTCGTTCCTGCCGCTATCTCACGCCTATGAACATACCGGTGGGCAGTTCTTTCCTGTCTCACTGGGTGCGCAAATCTATTACGCCGAACGGGTCGAGACCCTGACCACCAATCTGACCGAGGCGCGCCCCACGGTCATGACCGCCGTGCCGCGCCTTTATGAAAGTATGCGCCAGCGCATTATTCTGGGCCTCAAGAGCCAGTCGAAAGTCCGGCAAAAACTATTCGATATGGCCCTCACCCTCGGCCGCAAAGCCTACGAAACGCCCGAAGCCATGACGGCGTGGGAGAAAATCCAAAACAAAGTCTGTGACATTCTGGTGCGGCGAAAGGTCAAGGGCCGCTTTGGCGGCCGCCTCAAGGCCATGGTCTCCGGCGGCGCGCCTTTAAACTACGATGTCGGCGTTTTCTTTATCTCGCTCGGGGTGCCGCTGCTGCAAGGCTATGGGCAAACCGAAGCTGCGCCGGTCGTCAGCGCCAACCTGCCGCACAAAGTAAAACTGAAAACCGTTGGCCCGCCGCTCAAGGGTGTGGAAGTCAGTATCGCCGAGGACGGAGAGATTCTTGTGCGCGGCGAACTTGTCATGAAGGGCTATTGGAACGACCCCGACGCTACGATGATGACCATCGACAAGGACGGCTGGTTGCACACCGGAGACGTAGGCTGCATCGACGACGACAGTTACATCGAAATCACCGACCGCAAAAAGGATATCATCGTCAATTCCGGCGGCGACAACGTCTCGCCGCAGCACATCCAAGGCATCCTGTGTCTGGAAGAGTCCATTGGTCAGGCTATGGCTTACGGAGACAAGAAACCTTACATCTCGGCCCTGATCGTGCCTGATCCCGATTTTGCGGCAGCCTGGGGGCAAACCCACGGCGTATCCGGCGATCTGAAAAGCCTCTCAGCAAATGATCAGTTCAGATCGGTCATCGCCAAGGCGGTCGAGCGCGCGAATTCGCAACTCAGTCCAATTGAGAAAGTCCGCAAGTTCGTGATCGCTCCGCAGCAGTTCACGGTTGAAAATGGCCAAATGACACCGACGCTGAAAGTACGCCGCCACGCTATCATCAAGGAGTACGGTGAAGCGTTGGATGCGCTGTATTAAAGTCTACGTCCAATGATGGGGACGCCGCCGCTTTTAACCGTATTGGCCATGGCCGTTCTTGCTGCGGCCATCATCTACGGGCGCGGCAAAGGACAACGCGTTCAATACGCCCTGGGGGGGGGCGTTGTCGTCGCCGTCCTTATGGTCGTTCTGGCGCTACTCTTGGATAGTTTCTTCGAAACGTAAGACGCGGCCTATTCGCCGACGGCTTCCAGATAGACCTGCAGCAGGGATTCCTGTTCTTCCCGGTCGGCCTTATCCATTTTCCGGACCTTCACCACCTGGCGCATGATCTTGGGGTCAAAACCGCCCGACTTAGCCTCGGCGTACACCTCGCGGATATCCACGCCCAAGGTTTTCTTTTCCTCTTCCAGCTTTTCAATCCGCTGAATAAAGCTTTTCAGCCGCTGGGCCGAAATTCCTGCGCCGTCGGGCATAGATCGCACTCCTCTACCAAGATCAATCGTGGCCACAGTAGTAGCAGCGCCCTTCGCAACCGCAAGGACGCACCGCCTGTGGAAAACGAGGAATACGGGGATAGAAATCGCTGCGCTGTTTTATTCGACCACCGTTATTTCGGCGTGCAGCGGCTTGGTGTCTTCGAACGTCTTTTGCTGCTCCGGTGTCGCCGGTTTCTGGTGCTTTGATTTCCACTCACCCACCGGCATGCCGTAGATAATTTCTTGCGCCTGATCGTAGGTCATTTCCTCGCCGAAGTGCTCGGCCGCTGCGCGATACCACTTGGCCAGGCAATTCCGGCAAAATCCGGCGGTGTTCATGATATCGATGTTCTGCGCGTCGGTGCGCTTCTGCAAATGCTGCACAAGGCCGCGAAAGGCCGCCGCTTCGACTTTCAAACGCGTCAGTTCATCCATGATCAACTCCCTTCGAATTCGCGTGAACTTATATATGCACGACCTTTTTAATCTCGGGCCGCGCAAGCAGCGGCGGCAAGAGTCTGGCCAATAGGTTCGCCCATTTCTCCTGGCCCGCGGCGTCCGCCACCAGGTCCTGGCGGATTTCCAATTCGACATGCGGCAGCCCATGAGCAATGCCGTGAATTTTCAGCGTATAGCCGTGCGTCACCCCTGAATAGGGCTCGTTATCCCCCACCACAAGACCGTCTTCGGCGCGCAACGCATCCATCAATGCATGAGGCAATCGCGTATCCTGGCTGTATAGAATACCCGCGTGCCACGGCCGCGCCTGCGCTCCGGTATTGTTCATCGCCGGGGTGAATGTGTGAATGGCTACAACGGACGGCACGATGCCCGCGCGTTGTATGCGTCCAATCTCTTCGTCCACGGCCCGGTGATACGGCCAATAGAATGCGCGGGCCCTGGCATTGATGATGTCGTCGGTGATGTTTTGATTGGCTGGAACTTCAGTGCCGTCGCTTACCGCCGGCGCGCACGCAGGGTCACCGAGCGGCCGATTGGGATCGATCACCAACCGTGAATATACCGAAAGCACCGCCGTTGCGCTCATGCTCCGGGCCAGCGCGCGCACGACACCGGCCGCGCCGATATCCCAGGCGATGTGACGCGTCATGTCGTCCTTTGAAAGACCCAGACCGTTCATAGATGCCGGTACGGCATTGCCCGCATGATCGCCGGTGATCAGAACCGACGCGAGCGCATTGGGATTGATGATCTCAACGGGCGCCGGATCGCCGGGCCCAAGTTCAATGTTGACCATCGGAAAGTATTTTAAGGCTCGCGGCGCATGAGTCGGCGCGAGGCCATGCCGGGGTACGCGAGCTGCATCGCATTCGCGCCGACCATCATGGCGATCAGGGGTGTATCTTCCTGCCCTTTGATGGCGATGGAGTACGCGCCGTTGTCCTGCTTCGTGATGGTCACGGGCGCGCTGTTGGTTTCGCTTTTCGCCCCCCCCGGACTCACCGCCCAAAAGGCAACAGTGTCGGCAGAAAATTCAGTAATCATCGCCGCGCCATTGGGAAGCGGATCGATCCATTGACCGATCAGCGGGTTTTCGTCTTGCGCGAAAACATGGCCAAACGTGAGCAGCAGTCCCACGCATACGACGGTCACATACCGAAGCAGCATCTTATCCATCTCCAATTGGCGGTCACATTGCTCTGCGGGCGGCACCGTGACATAACCTTGCCGCCGTGACCATGACCAACTTACCCGACTCAGCCGAGGAACCAAGCGCGCCTCCACTGGGCGTGGCGGCGCGTGCCAATCAATTCGCCGAACGCTGGGCGTTGCCGATCCTGTTCGTGGGGGTCTTCGGCGCGGGCCTCTCGCCTATCCTGGTCAGGCTTGCGGAAGTCGGCCCCATTGCCACCGCTGCCAACCGCATGACCCTGGCCCTGCCCTTTTTCTTCTTTATGCTTTGGATCGGGCCGTCGAACCGGATGCAAAAAACACCTAGTCGACGCCGTGATCTTTGGATCCTTGGCCTGAGCGGCATTTTCTTTGCCGGGGACCTCGCGTTCTGGAATTGGTCCGTTGTTTTGACGTCCGTCGCCAATGCAACCGTTCTCGCCAACACAACGCCGATCTTCGTCGTCCTGGCCGGATGGCTTTTGTTCAAAGAGCGGATAAAGTTTCAGTTCGCGGTCGGTTTGGCGCTCGCTCTCTCGGGCGTCGGCGTCATGATGAGCGAAAGCTTTTCCGTATCCGCCGAAAACTTCACCGGCGATATCATGGGCTTTATCACCGCATGGTGGTACGCCGCCTACATCGTCACGGTCTCCAGAGTCCGCAAACGCGTCTCGACCGCCGCGACCATGGCCTACGGCGGTGTCGTCGCGGCGATTGTCCTTTGGGTGCTGGCCGCCGTTTTGGAAGGCAATGTCTGGCCCGATACGGCGCGGGGCTGGACCGTCGCGATCGCCATTGCCCTCGTCGTTCAGGTCGGCGGGCAGGCCCTGATCGCCCTTGCCCTAGCGCACGTTCCTGCCGGCCTCGGCTCGATGCTGCTTTTTATGCAGCCGGTCATCGCCGCATCTTTCGCATGGGCACTGTTTGGTGAAAGCTTGAGCATCTGGCAACTGATCGGTGCCGCCGCGATCATTGCCGGCATCGAAACCTCACGGCGCAGCCACCGGTCAAAGCGCGAGCCGGCGCAAGCTTCCAGCGCCTCAACCGGCTAAGCCGGTATCAAAAAGCGGCGTCACATAACCGCCGCTCGCCTAACGCGCTGATCCCGTGTACATTTCACTCCATGACAGACCCCACCACAGGCCATCGCGGCCGCCGCGCCAAAGTTATCGCAACCCTCGGCCCCTCCAGCCGCGATCCAGAAACCATAGAACTGCTGTATGAAGCAGGCGCCGATGTCTTTCGGCTGAACTTCAGCCATGGCACGCACGAGGACCACGCCGCATCCATCGCGGCGATCCGCGCCTTGGAAGAAAAAACCGGCCGCCCGCAAACCATCCTCATGGACCTACAAGGTCCGAAACTGCGGGTGGGAAAATTCAAGGACGGTCGCGTGGTGTTGAAAGCCGGCGCGAATTTTCGCCTCGACCTCGATAGCGCTGCCGGAAGTGAAGAGCGCGTACAACTCCCGCACCCGGAAATATTCGCCGCGTTGAAACCCGGATCGACATTGCTGCTCGATGACGGCCACTTGCGCTTGAAGGTCAAAGATTGCGGCGCCGATTTTGCGGAAACCGAAGTGGTCGTTCCCGGCACACTTTCAGACCGCAAAGGCGTCAACGTACCCGACGCGGCATTGCCCATTCCGGCCATGACCGAAAAGGACAAAACCGATCTCCAATTCGGATTAGAAAACGGTGTGGATTGGGTGGCCCTGAGTTTCGTGCAAAGACCCGAAGACGTCGCTGAGGTCCGCGCAGCGGTTGCTGGGCGCGCCGGCGTCCTCTCGAAACTTGAGAAACCTGCCGCTCTTGACCAGCTTGACGCAATCGTCGCGCTGTCGGATTCCGTCATGGTCGCACGCGGCGATCTCGGCGTGGAAATGCCGCTCGAGCGCGTCCCTGTGCTGCAAAAACGGATCATCCGCACGTGCCGGGCCCAGGGCAAACCTGTGGTCGTCGCCACGCAGATGCTCGACAGCATGGTTAAATCGCCGGTGCCGACACGGGCCGAAGCCTCTGACGTGGCCACCGCGGTCTATGACGGTGCGGATGCCGTGATGCTGTCCGCCGAGACCGCCGCTGGAACCTTTCCAGTGCGCGCGGTCGCAACCATGCACCGGATTATTTGCCAGGTGGAAAGCGACGAACACTATCTCAGCCTCATGGATGCGGGACGATTGGCGACGGAGCACTCTTCTCCGGCAGCCATCACCGCCGCCGCCCGTCAAGTCGCGCACACCTTGGAAGCGGCGGCCATCGTGACGTTCACCTCGTCCGGCTCGACAACGCTCCGCGCGGCACAAGAGCGACCCCACGTGCCAATTCTTTGCGTCACGCCAAATTTGTCAGCCGGTCGCAGGCTTGGATTGGTTTGGGGCGTTCACGCACTGGTAGGAGATTTTATCCATAAGGTGGATGACATCGGCGATGTGGCCGTGAAGGGTGCGGCGAAATGCGGCATCGGTCAGGATGGTCAGGCCTTGGTCATCACGGCGGGCATGCCCTTCGGCAAAGTTGGCTCGACCAATATGGTGCGTGTCGTCTGGATAGGCGGCGAAACGAGCACGGCCTAAACCCGCAAATAAAAACCGCGGAACACATGGTTCCGCGGCGTGAGTTCCTCCCGAATGGCAAGCGCGTTTGTCGCGCTCAGCCTTGTCGCGCTTTAAAGCGCGGGTTTTTCTTATTGATTAGAAAGACTCTCCCCCGGCGACGGACAAGCTTACAGTTCTTGTCACGCGTCTTGGCAGACTTCAGGGAATTACGGATCTTCATAACAACTACCTTGATCTGTGCGCGGCGGGTTAGGCTCCAACCGCGAGAGCGCGCGGGTTGTACCCTAAGCCTATGGGGGATGCAACCCCGCCGTGGCCCATTTGCGCCAGATACCCTGTCCGGCCTTCGGATTGGGCCCGCCATCGGGCCTGACCGGGATTTGTGGCGGCCGATAATCCTCGCGCGCAATAAAATTACAACCAGTATGGAGGTGCGCCTGAGGCGCGGCAGGCCTTGGAAATCGGACTATTCAAGTCTCCCCAATCCGGTTCAAATGCTGGACGTTCGCGAAATCTAAGGAGGGAGGTATCCATGGCACTCAATCGGCGGTCGGCGCTCGGCACGGCCCTCAAATCCGGCTTGGCGTTGATTGTAGGTGCAATCGCTGGCACAGCCAAAAGCTCGACCACGAATGCTCAGGAAAGTAGTTCGGAAGCCAGCGTTCTGCACGTGGCTATGAACGTTACGGATATGGAGCGTACGACCCGCTTTTACAGCGAGGTATTCGGATTCAAAGCCGCGCCGCCGATAAAGCCGGACAACCAGGCCGCCCGGATATTCGGCTTTCCAAAGTTGGACATTCAGGCCCGCTACCTGCGCCTCGGCAATCTTAATGTTCTCATTCGCCAATTTGACGACCCCAAGTACGCGGGTCCTAAGCGGGACCTCCCCGTCAACTATCCGGGTTGGGGCGACATTGCCTTGAGGGTCAGCGACATTGAGCCTGTGATCAGTGCAACCCGGCGCTTAGGCGGAACCGTTTACGAAAATACCCGAACGGTAGAAGGCACGCCCGAGCAACCCGGACCGGAAGTCATCTTCATCGCCGATCCCGACGGGGCCCGGGTTGAAGTCGTAAAAATCTGAGCAAACGGCAAAAGACTATGCAACGCCCCCATTTCTCCCGCCGAGGTGCCTTGGCAGGCACCGCCGGCTTGGCGTCCTTGGTAAGCGGATGGCCATTCGCGCGCAAAAGCGCATATGGCCAGACACCGCCAGGCGGCCAGCCATCAGTTTTAAACATCGGATTGAACGTGACCGATATCGAGCGCTCAATTCGGTTTTACGTGGACGCGCTCGGGTTCGAGGACGCCGGGAAGGTTGTTTCCCACCCGCCCAATGCGGCCCGTGTCTTTTTCGGAACAGGCGGCGAAGCCTTTTTGAAAGCGCACCATGTGCGTATGGGCCAGTTGCTGCTTTTATTGCGGCAATTCGACGACCCTAAATATGTGGGCACCACGGATGGCCACCCCACTCACCAGATCGGCATGTGCAACATTTCCGTACGGGTCGACAGCATTGGCCGTGTGACGGCCTTGATGCGCGAATACGGCGGGTCCGTATTTGAAAATACCTATGTGAAGCGGGGCACAAACGAAGGAAACGGCGGTGTAGGGATGATATTTGGCACCGATCCAGACGGTATCCAGATTGAGTTGGTAGAGTTTTAGATCATCTTTTATTAGGATCACCGCCAATTCGAACCCGAACGGCTGCAACACTGCAATTAGGTTTAAGGACAGTACCCAAATGAAAGTCAATTTGATCCTCGTGACGGCGGTGGCGATTGTTGCCGTGGTTGCACTCGCACTCTACTTCGGCGCACCGCGGCAGATGCAATCGCAGCAAACTGCGGATACGGATACGCATGCCGCACCGGAGGAGCAATCAGGTCCGCCGCCGGAAGTCGTCTGGCGCGCCGCGCAGGATGCGTTCTTAAATCATAACCGCGAACAGCCCGGCTGGTCGGAAAGTCCCGAGGGTCTTCAATACCATGTGGACACGGAAGCCTCGGGCGATTCCCCCAAGCCCGCTCCCGGCAGCCGCGTTACCGTTCACTACGAAGGGCGCCTGATCGACGGCCGGGTCTTCGACAGCTCATATATGCGCGGTGAGCCGGCGACCTTCCCCCTGAGCGGTGTCATCGAAGGCTGGCAGATCGGCGTGCCAATGATGCGCAAGGGCGAGACGTGGACATTCGCCATCCCCGCATCTCTTGCGTATGGTGAAGCTAACGCGGGTCCCATTCCTCCGGGATCAACGTTGATCTTCAAGGTCGAACTGCTTGAGGTTGAAACGCCGGCCTAAATAGACGGCGATTAACCAAGCCACTCATCGAAAATTTTATTTGTCTCGGCCGGCCGTTCAAGCGGCGCGAGATGACCGCAGACGTCTAGGAGCTCAAGCCGCGCATTGGGAATGTGCGCGGCCATTTCCTCTTGGGTTTCCGGCGGACACAATAGGTCTTCCCGCCCCGCCAAAATAAGTGTGGGTACGCGAACGGCGTATAAATCCGCACGGCCGTCCTTGCGACCCAGGATAGCGGTCTGCTGGCGCTTAAACGCCTCTTGCCCAACACGCTCCGCCATCTCCATCACCACCCCGGCAACGCCTGGATCGTCCATGCGGCTAGGATGTATCAGATTGGGAAGCAATTTCGGCGTAACGCCTTTGAATTTTCCGACATCAGCCAGCCTGATCAGACTTTCCCGTGTCTTGCGCTGTTTCACAGTGTCCGCGCGTGCCTTGGTATCAACCAGCGCTAAACGCTCGACCCGATCCGGCGCCTGACGCATGATTTCCTGCGCCACATATCCGCCCATGGACAGGCCCGCCAAGGCAAACCGTGTTGGGGCCTCGTCCAGAATTTCCTCGGCGATATCGGCGATGGACCCGCCGCGGGTGAGATCTCCCACCATGATTTGGCACCGGTCGCCAAGTCCCTCGATCTGGTGCTGCCAGAGGGCGGCATCGCAAAGCAGGCCGGGAAGCAGGACAAGGTGTTCAGAACGAGCCATAAGGGTCCTCCGGGCGCGAAAATCGGCTAAAACCCCTGGATTCCTTGGGTTTCTGCCGTTGACAGCGGCAAAGTAACACCTATTATGCCGCGCCGTGAACATATCGCGCCGCACCGCCATCTTTTTATTCACGCAGGCGGACAATTGAGATGCGCGACGAAGAATTTCCGCGAAGATGGATTTTGCAGACCTCGGCTTAACGCCGGACACCCTTAAAGGCGTCACAGACGCCGGATACCAAAACCCAACGCCTATTCAGGCCCAAGCGATCCCTGTTGTACTCATGGGGCGTGATGTTCTTGGCGTGGCGCAAACGGGCACGGGTAAAACAGCCGCATTTACAATGCCGATGATCGATATTCTGGCCGACGGCCGGGCGAAAGCGCGGATGCCGCGCTCATTGATCATCGCCCCGACACGGGAACTCGCCGCCCAAATTTCGGACAACTTTATTAAGTACGGAAAGTACCATCCGCTTTCGATGGCGCTTCTGATCGGTGGTGAATCATTCGGTGACCAGGAAAAGGCCCTTGAACGGGGCGTTGACGTGCTTATCGCTACCCCTGGAAGACTCCTCGACCTCTACGAACGCGGCAGGATTCTTCTGAACGACGTCAAAGTGCTCGTAATCGACGAAGCCGACCGCATGCTCGATATGGGCTTTATTCCCGATGTCGAACGCATCGTCACGCTCCTTCCGAAAATTCGTCAAACCTTGTTCTTCTCCGCGACCATGGACAAGGAAATCAGAAAGCTCGCCGATAAATTCTTGATGAACCCGAAGGAAATAGCGGTCAGTCTACCTGCCACCGCCGCAACAACTGTTGAACAAGGCCTTGTTACGGTCAAGGAAATGGATAAGCGCGAGGCTTTACGGCGAATCCTTCGTGCAAAAGACATTCATAACGCCTTCATATTCTGCAATCGCAAAAAAGACGTTGATATTCTTTATAAGTCTCTCACCAAGCACGGATTTGACGCTGTCGCGCTTCACGGTGACATGCCGCAATCACGCCGAAATGAAACTCTTGCGAAATTCAAAGCGGGCGAAGCCGAACTGCTTGTTTGTTCCGACGTCGCTGCACGTGGTTTGGATATTTCCAACGTAAGTCATGTCATCAATTTCGATATTCCGGTTAATGCTGAAGACTATATTCACAGGATCGGGCGCACGGGTCGTGCCGGTAAAACAGGTCACGCCTATTCCCTCGCCTCTCCAGACGATGCAAAACTCCTGAGCGCCGTTGAGAACATGCTCAAGCAGCCCATCCCTCCGTTGCACTTGGAGGAAGTGTCGGACCTTGTGATCAGTGGCGAGGCTATGAACGAGGACAGCGACAAGCCCCGCGGCCGTCAGCGGCGTTCCAAGGGCAGAGGTCGAAAAGGCCACGACGACAAGGCGCCTGCGACCAAGCCTGCCGCACAACAGGAGCAGACACAAAACAACCGTGCTGAGGAAAAGCAGAGTAAAGAACCAAAAAAACAAGATCAGGGTGGCCGGCATGGTGATCGTCGCGGACCTAATGATCGCGCAAAGACAACCCGCCGTAATCCCCACGGCATAGCCGAAATGGATATTAAAGAAGATGCTGTCGCGTTCGGCGGATTTACGCCGGCGTTTTTGCAAGGCGCGCCGCAGCAAGCACTCAGCAAATCGTCTGCAGGCGATCAAACCGAGGAAGATTAAATTTCAAACCGGCATCTGCCGGGTTCAGTTTAAGGCCGGCGGCTCCTCCTCGCCTTCAAAGACCTCTATGTCAACGTGAACGGGTCCTGCTTGGTGATGCACCATCAACCAGAGGCTGCCTTCTTTGACGAAGATGTTTGTCGCGGCCAAAAATTCTTGTTCGTCGCCTTCAGCTTCCAGTTCTTCAATACAAGTCACGACCGCGGTGCTGCCGTAAATCGCCGCGCGGCGCGCACGGCACTTGATTACGGGCGCCTGCGGATTTGTAAGGATTGCGTTCCAGCTTTCCAACACAGATTCCAACCCATCCAGTGTTTGCCATCCAGGGTGGGTGCAGCTCACGGGTTGATTCGCGGACCAAACTCGAATCATTGCGTCAAAGTCGCGCTCGTGAAACGCCGCGTAGAAAGCATCGTTTGCAAAAAGAACGGCATCTTGTTCGGACATTGGGGTTTTTCCGGTTTCGGCGCGCTCACCGCTGGCATCTGCGCGCATTTCCTTGTATCCAGAAGTCTGCAGCAGCTTATTCGTCCAATTCGCCCATGAAAAGGCTGCCACGGCAAATTTACTATTTGTTTTCAAACGCCAAGAGTTCCCATGACACAGATCGACGCATTATCGGGCCCCAGCGCACAACCGGCCTCGGGAGAAGCAGCCACGGCTGTTGTCGTTTTTCTCCACGGATATGGCTCCAACGGCGCGGACCTCATCGGCCTGGCCCCGTTCTTCTCGCGTATTGTGCCGTATGCTGCGTTCTATTCGCCCAATGCTCCACAAGGCTGGGAAGGCGGTATGTCCGGGGCCTATCAATGGTTCGGCCTTGCCGATTTTGATCCGGATCTGATGCGGCGCGACCCGGAGCGCATGGGGGCCACTTTTAACAACATGATCAACGGCGCCGAAAAAGCCGCGCCTGCGCTCAACACATATCTCGATCAAATTTTAGCGCATCATAATCTTGAACCCAGCCGGATGGTTCTGTTCGGGTTTTCACAGGGCACGATGATGGCACTTCACGTTGGTCTGCGGCGGGAAACGCAGTTGGCTGGCATTCTCGGTTACTCCGGCGCATTGACCGGCGCCGATAAATTGGCGTCGGAAATTAAAACAAAACCTCCGGTTACGCTCGTTCACGGTGAGGACGATCCGGTCGTGCCTATTCAGGCGTTGGCTGAAATCGAAAAGAACCTGAAGACGGTCGGTGTATCGGTGGAGTCCTATGCCATTCCGGGTCTACAACACGGCATAGACGGGAACGGCGCGCAAATCGGCGCTGCCTTTCTGAAAGCACACTTGCCGTAAGGTTGTTGTTGCGCCGAGCAGTTAGCGCAGCCCGTCTTCGGCTTCTTCCCGCTCGCGTTCACGTTCCTTTTCGGCTTGGGTCTTGTCGAGATTGCGGAATGTGTCAGGATCGTGCTTACGCCGCGCCGCGCGGCGATGAGCCTCTTTCTTCTTTTCCTGGGCGCGCAGCCAGAACAACACGCCGAGAATCGCTACACCGAGCGCCGCCCACGGAAAAATAACGGTAATGCTTCGTTCAAATTCCATTTGCGCGCGCACATCGGACCGGCACTCCGGCCGCCCTTGCTCGCAGGCCTCCCTCGCGATTTTTTCGGCTCTTGACCCAAAAGAATGGCAAAGGAATGCCCTGTTCAGGCATGATCTGAGCCGCCGCCGGTAACGCGGCAGCGCTGCTGCTCATCGTCAGCAACGAGGCAAGGAATCTGCGGCGATTCATGCGTGTAATCCTCCCGTTGGTTCCGCGTGAAGTGTACCAAACACTTCGCGCGTGTGCAGATTTATTTAAGTAAAATCCGCCGCTTAGACTTTTTACCGCACTGCGCAAATGCAAATTGCGCATCAAGGCGTGGACCGCTCCATTTCCGGTGATAAAGTATGTGGGCATGAGAGAGCCTAATAAAGGCCAACAGACAGGGACGATGATGCTGGTTGCGAACTTCAACCATATCCATTGCCGTGTCGCGCAAAGACAAAGCGCGTTGCAGAGGAGGATTGGCAACGTGCCGTGTTTGAACCGTTTTCGTTTCATCAGCCGGCGAGTTGAATAAGCAAAGGGCCACGTCTGGCCCTTTTTTGTTTTTCATCATCGAGGCTGAGCGCCGCCCTCATATTGGTTGAGCGCGGAATGTTAATTCGGAAGGGGAACGCAATGCCGAGCGGAAATTCAAAATCAAATGGCGGAACAAGATGTGTTGCTTTGGTAGGCCCGCAATCGAGCGGGAAAACCAGTCTCATAGAAAGCATGCTTCTGGCGGCAGGCGCCATTCCGAAACGAGGCCGCGTCGCGGATGGGAACACGGTGAGCGACACGAATCCGGAGGCCCGTACCCGGCAGATGTCCACCGAGATTACCCCCGTACGGTTTTCTTACCTGGACGACGACTGGGTCGTGCTGGACTGCCCGGGCGCGATCGATCTGATCCACCAAGCCCATCAAGGTATTCTCGCCGCCGACGCGGTTGTCGTGGTCGTCGAACCGGAAGCGGACAAGATGTTGGGTCTCGGCCCCCTGCTCCGCTTCCTGGACACCCACGCCATTCCGCATTTCCTGTTCATCAATAAAATGGATACGTGGTCGGGATCCGTGCGCGAGATCATCGCCGCCGCCCAACCGCAGTCGGACCGGCCGCTGGTGCTGCGCCATATCCCCATCATCGAAAATGCGCAGATCACCGGCTATGTGGATCTGGTGGCCGAGCGGGCCTATCACTACAAACTCGACCAGCCCTCGGAGCGCTTCCCTCTGGAAGAGGTTCCCGGCGGTGCGCCCGAAGACGACCGGCGGGAGCTTTTGGAAAAGCTGTCGGACTTCGACGACGCGCTGCTTGAAAAGCTCCTTGAAGATATCGTGCCGGAACCAGGCGAGGTTTATCAGCACCTCACGAAAGACCTGCAGGAGGACCTGATCGTGCCGGTCATGATCGGCGCCGGCGAGCATGACCATGGCGTGCGCAGACTTATGAAGGCCCTGCGACATGAGGTGCCCGACGCATCGGTCACGGCAGACCGTCTCGGCATTCCCGCCGGCGAGACCGTCGCGCAGATTTTCGATATTCAATATGCACCGCATGTGGGCAAGCTCTCCATGTTCCGCGTGTGGCGCGGAACGGTCAAAGATGGCGGTTCGCTCGCAGGGGTACGCGTCACAAATATCCAGGATTGCGCCGAGCCCAAGAACGGCAAAGGCCGTGTCAGCAGCGTATCCCCGGGCGATGTGTTTGCCATGAGCAAGATCGAGGCCGGACCGGCGGGCACCATACTTGACGACTCTTCGTCGTCGGAGCCGAAAACCTGGGCGACGCCACTGCTGCCCTTGTTCACCCTCGCCATTTCCGCAAAACACAGAAAGGACGATGTGAAGCTGGGCGATGCCCTCCGCAAGATTTGCGAGGAAGACCCTTCGCTCAGCGTCAGACAAATCACCGAGCTTTCGGAGCTGCACCTGAGTGGACAGGGCGATGTTCATCTTCAGTTGGCGTTGGAGCGCTTGCGCCGCAAGTTCGACCTGGACGTCCAGACCGAGCGCCCACGAGTGCCGTACCGCGAGACGATCCGCAAAGGCATCACCCATCACGCCCGCCACAAACGCCAATCGGGCGGCCACGGCCAATTCGCCGACATTAAGGTGGAAATCAAGCCCCTGCCCCGCGGCACCGGTTTTTACTTCACCGACAGCATCGTCGGCGGTGTTGTGCCGAAGAATTTCATTCCCGCAGTCGAAGCCGGGTTGAAGGACAACACACAGCGTGGCCCGCTCGGCTTCAATGTCGTCGATGTCGGCGTGCGATTATTCGACGGCCAATACCACAGCGTTGATAGCTCGGACCAAGCCTTCCGCACGGCGGGACGCATGGCCATGACCGAGGCCCTGCCCAATTGCGATCCGGTTCTTTTGGAACCGATTTGTGAAGTCACGATTTATGTTCCTTCAAGCTTCACATCGAAAGTCCAACGGGCCATCACGCAGCGCCGTGCGCAAATACTAGGGTTCAATGCCCGCGAAGGTTGGGACGGCTGGGAAATCATTCAGGCCCATATGCCCGAATCCGAGATGCAGGATTTGGTGACGGAAATCCGCTCCATTTCGCAAGGCATCGGCACCTTTGAATCGAAATTCCATCACTATCAAGAGCTTATGGGACGCGATGCCGATAAAGTCGTCGAGGCGCGAAAACAACACTTGGGGGCGACGCGCGATTAGTATAGCGATTGCATTCCAAATTGAAGCTTTCGGGCATTAGGCGCCGCGGCGGTCCTTTTAATCACTCGCTGTAACGTTACGCATGAAATGATCACCGCATTTCGTCATAGAGTCCGCGCGGCAGAACTGATCGCGGCCCTTCTGCTGGCGTCCTGCAACGCCGGGCCCGCGCCCGGCAATCTCGCTTCGGACCTTCAAACATATATTGAAGACGAGTTCTCTCCCGGCCTCTTGGAAGTTGTCGCGGCGGATTGGAGCAACAGCCCACTATTGTCATGGCCGGAAGATGAAACAAACGTCGAGTACGACGCGGTTCTCAAGGTGCGCCGTTTCCACGATTTCGGGAACTGGCACCAGCCAAACGCAGCCGCGCTTCTGAATTTGCTGGGCGCGGAACCAACAGAATCCTCCGGCATCACGCCGGCGGGAAATAAGGCCGGAGACCTCATCCAAATCAACGGGCGGATTGCATACGTCAAGGACGGTGAAAATTGGCGCATCCGGTCCGGCGCAAATTCCAGCGCCATCAAAGACGAGGAGTCCGGCCCTGCCCATATCGGCTTAATAAGCAGGATATGGAGTGTCGCGAGCACCGGGTTTGACTCCACCGACTCCCCTGCTCATGAACAAATAGTCACCGAGGAATTGGAAGCCGCAGAGCGCTTTATTGCTGCCCGCATTGCACGGATCGAAGGTGGACTTGCCGTCGCCAGCGGACCGCAAGGCACGGTGAACTGGCGTTTGGTAAACGCATTGGCCCGCGTTGCAGGCGATCACGACACAAGCGCCGTCAATATCCCGGTCAAAGACTCTTTTGAAGCATTAAACCTGTTGAAAAACGAGCGCGTAAATGCGGCCATAATTCAAAACAACGAAGCGTCCATGGCCATCCTCGGAACAGGATCATTTGAATCTTTCGGCTCGTCGCCGAACCTCAGAGTTCTCGCAAGTTTATACCCAAAGCCGATTCATATATTGGTGCTCGCCGGCAGCCCCATCGCTTCGGCTTCGGAATTGGCGGATAAACGTGCAGCCTACATTGAGTCTGGTATCGCCAGCTACATCGAAGCGGGCGACGTGCTGCGGGCGCACCGCGTTCCGCTTGTTGGCCTCGCCGAGGACTTAAACGGGTATACGTTTGATGAGGGTATAAGCCTCCTGACTGACGGCTCTATCGATGCGCTAATCGCTACAGCGGCCTCTCCGGCCGCACCTCTTCATGCACTCTTGTTGGAGGGCAAAGCGCGCATCCTGCCCCTGGACAGCGACGCCATCGCGCTGATGACCTCGGGAACGTCAAACTATATCGCACTGACCATTCCCGCCTGGACGTACCCGGGCCAACGGCGCCCGATCGTAACCGCAGGCGTGGCCGCGACATTGGTGACTCTAAGCTCCGAGCCCACAGAAAATGTCGAAAATATCCTCAACCTTGTTTTCGGAAAATTGGATTATGTCCGACTGGGAAGCCCCATTGGTGCCCTCATAAGCAGGCAAACCAAAAACAATGGCCTTACAATTCCCACGCACATCGGTGCGGATGCATTCTTTGAAAATATAAGTTCAGACGCCGCTGAATAAAAAAAGCCCGGCCACCGAAGTGGCCAGGCTGAGTAAGTAAGTTAACCGTAACAAATTTAAATCTTAAGCGATCCTTGTCCGAACTCAGGATATGCTTCAAGACCCAGTTCAGTCTTATCGACTCCCAGGCTCTCTTCTTCTTCGCTGACACGCAGCCCGATCGTGAACTTGAGAGCAAGCCAGATGATCGCGCTGGTGATGACCATAAAGACGCCAACCGCAACCACGCCGATCAGCTGCGTGACGAAGCTGCCGCCGCCGAAGATGCCGACAGCAAGTGTGCCCCAGATACCGGCCACCAAGTGAACCGGAATGGCGCCCACAACATCGTCGATCTTCAACTTGTCGAGCAACGGAACGGTGAACACCGCGAGAACCGCACCGATGGCACCGACAATCAGGGCCAGGAAGTGGTTCTGCAGATCAGGACCCGCCGTGATGGCAACCAGACCGGCCAGCGCGCCGTTGAGGCACATTGTCAGATCCATTTTGCCGTACAGGACTTGGGTCAGGATCATCGCCGTCACCACGCCGGCCGCAGCGGCCAGGTTAGTGTTGACGTAAACGATCGCCATCGCGGCCGCATCCAGGGCGCTGCCCAGGGCGAGCTGTGAACCGCCGTTAAAGCCGAACCAGCCAAACCACAGGATGAACGTACCCAGAGTAGCGAGCGGCAGGTTTGCACCAGGCATCGGGTGCACTTTACCGCCTTCGTACTTACCTTTGCGGGCACCGAGGATAATGGCACCAACCAAAGCTGCCCAACCACCGCAAGAGTGAACGAGCGTTGAACCGGCAAAATCGGTAAAGCCCATTTCTGACAGGAACCCGCCACCCCAGGTCCAGGACGCCTGGATAGGATAAAGGAAGGCTGTCAGGAACACGACGAAGATTATAAACGGCCAGATCTTGATGCGCTCCGCAATGGTACCGGACACGATCGACGCGGCAGTCGCAACGAACACCATCTGAAAGAACCAATCGGACATGACTGAGTAACCGTTGCCGACAACTGCAGATACCATTTCATCCGTTGCTTCGTCGGCGTTGATCAGAGCCAACTCGTCTCCGGACGGATTGTACAGCAAGCTGAACGAGCCCATGTAGCTGCCCACATCGACGTACATCACGTTGTAGCCGATGAGGTAGAACATGATGCCCGCAATGGAATACAGAGCAATGTTCTTCAAACAAATCGCAGCTGTATTTTTGGCGCGCACCAGGCCGGATTCCAGCATGGCAAAGCCCGCGGCCATGAGCATCACAAGGAAGCCATGGACGAGGAACGAGAACGTATTAAATACAAACGCTGCTTCTTCAGATACTTCGGCGGCTGCGGGGGAAGCCAACAACACCAAAGCCGCCCCGGCACCCACCAATGTCATAAGTTTATGTTTTATCAGTTTCATTCTTTTAGCTCCTGACTTTATAGGGCTGCGCATTAAAGCGCGGCCGCACCGGATTCACCGGTACGGATACGCACTGCTTGCTCCACGGGGAGAACAAAGACCTTGCCGTCGCCGATAGCGCCGACCTTGGCTGCTTCGGTAATAACCTCAACAGCCTTGGCCGCGTCGCCATCGTCGACAACAAGCTCAATTTTCACCTTGGGCAGATACTCCACCTCATATTCGGCACCCCGATAGAGTTCCTTATGTCCGCGTTGGCGACCGAAGCCACGAACTTCGCTCACGGTCATCCCCTGCGTCCCTTGACCTACCAACGCATTTCGCACCTCTTCGAGCTTCCCCGGTTTTATAACCGCCATAATCAGTTTCATTTTCTGCCCTCTTCTCCTTTGTGAATCCTGGATTAACTTCCCACGACTCTTATTTGGCTTCCGTGGCGGAGAGCTCTCCGATTAGAAGCTGCGTGAGACCGCGAATACGACGCGACTTTCACAGCTGTTCACACAGCCTGCGACATCCGTGTCGTAGTAGCGAAGATCAGCGTCGAACCAGTCATAGACGCTCAACGTGGCGCCGATGTTCCAGTCCCAATAGTTACCGCCGCCGGTGAAGTCGTAATATCCGACGTTGGCGTCAACGCTCAGAATGTCGGCGATCGGAATAGCGATACCGCCGCTGAAATAGATGGCGTCGTCAGTGCCGCCGAAGTTGTCGGGAGTCCATGCGATACCCGCGGACACCGAGGCGACGTCAAAGTCATATCCAGCGGAGCCGTAGATTTCCCAGAAATCATAGCTGAGCGCGTTGCTGGCACCGGGATACAGGTAATAGATAAAGCCGACGTCATAAGAGAACGCATCGACTGAGCCGGCATAACCGCCGTAGAAGTCCAACTCGACGTGGGCATTGTCGCCGTCGCCGAAGTTGACGTTGGAGCCCCAGGTACCGACATAGAATCCCATGCCGCTATCCCAATCGAGACCGCCCTGGATGACCGGCTCTTCAAGGGTTTGCGAAAAACCGCGATAGACGTAGTCGGTTGCGATCGCAACGTTACCGGAGAATTCTCCCGGCAGGTCCTTTGCCGCTGCAATTCCCGGCGTACCGAGTGCGACTGCTGCTGCCACTAGGCTGATAGTTCTTGTTTTCACGTGCATACTCCCATGAGTTCGAGTTGGAAGGTTAATAAACGCAGTAGTACGCCCCCTTATACCGCAAGAAGCATGCCAGTTTTATTGCGTTGCAAAAACGCCACAGTTTATATTTTTAAATTGTTTATTATCAGTTGGTTATATAGTTATCCCCAGCCACCCGCTGAATCCCGGACTTTTGCAGCGCATATAATTTGTGATTAAATTTTAATCACGTAATAACTTGGTGGTTAATATTTCATCAACTGTTGGGAAGTGGTGACGCTGGCACTTTGGCGGCACGGAAGATTGAGTCTCCCGGCGGTCGCTCAGGGGGAAATACCCCAATCTCCTCCCTGCTTGCAGAAGGAGGCTCGCGCCACCCAATTGATCGTGTAAATTAGGTCTCGATGCCCGGGAGGGTTCTGTACGCCACGGATGTGCGGCGTATGGGTAGGACGAGAGCACAAGGGGAGTTCCGTTTCATGCAGAAAATAGAAGCCATTATCCGGCCCTTTAAATTGGAAGACGTGAAGAAGGCCCTGAACGATTTAGGCATTCAGGGACTGACTGTTTTGGAAGTGAAGGGCTTTGGCCGTCAAAAAGGCCATACGGAACTATATCGAGGCGCGGAATACGTCGTTGATCTTCTACCGAAGGTGAAAGTTGACGTCGTTTTGGACGACAGCCAAGTGGAAGCGGCAATTGAAGCCATTTCCCAGGCTGCGCAGAGCGGTAAAATCGGTGATGGAAAGATCTTTGTATCTCCGGTCACTGAGGTTATTCGAATTCGGACCTCGGAACGGGGAGCGGCCGCTCTCTAAAAAGCGCGGATGCCACGCGCCGATTACACGCGGCGAACGGCGCCCTGAATCGGTTCCCAAAACTCACGCCAATAGCGCCCACGCGCGGCGCTTGAAGCGCGCCTGTGGACAAGTGTTTGCGGCGCAGCATTGCGGAGCTTCGCTGCCAGTGTTTCTGCAGAAATTTTCTAGCGGCAGAACGCACTTGCAGCATCAATGCAACGACAGGAATTCCCCGCTTGCGCAGGCTCGCCTGGAGTGCGAAAGACATGCCGACAAACAACGCGCATTCCCAATGCGCATGGGAGAACATTTAGGCCGCTCCGGCCGCCGTACGGGAACCTTATAAAAGATGCTGAACACCAACGTACGCACGCAAAGCGATGGCAACCTCAAACTGAACGCCCTGGTCGACGAGATGGCAGCCCTGTGCCAGCCGGATCAAGTCCATTGGTGTGATGGGTCACAGGAGGAATACGACAGGCTTTGCGCGGAGATGGTCGAAGCCGGCACTTTTATTAGGCTGAACGAGAAAAAGCGTCCGAATTCATACCTGTGCCGTTCGCACCCCGGCGATGTCGCGCGCGTTGAGCACCGCACATTTATATGCAGCAAAACCGAAGACGATGCGGGCCCGACCAACAATTGGGCAGATCCGGCAGAGATGCGCGAAACGCTGCGCGGATTGTTCAACGGCTGCATGCGCGGGCGCACCATGTATGTCATTCCGTTCAGCATGGGACCACTGGGCTCGGAGATTGCCCACATTGGCATACAGATTACGGACTCCGCTTATGCCGTCGTGAATATGCGGATCATGACGCGTATGGGTCAGCAAGTCCTCGACGTGTTGGGCGACGATGGAGATTTCGTGCCGTGCATTCACTCTGTCGGGGCGCCGCTCGAACCCGGACAACAGGATGAGCCCTGGCCGTGCAATCCAGAAGAAAAATACATCGTTCAGTTTCCGGAAGACCGGGAAATTTGGTCTTTCGGCAGCGGCTACGGCGGCAATGCGCTGTTAGGCAAAAAATGTTTTGCGCTTCGCATCGCTTCTAAGATGGCCAGTGAAGAAGGCTGGCTCGCCGAACACATGCTGCTTCTCGGTCTTGAATCACCTGAAGGCGAGAAAACCTATGTCGGCGCCGCGTTTCCAAGCGCATGCGGCAAAACAAATCTGGCGATGATCATTCCGCCGGAGGGCTTTGAAGGCTGGAAAGCCTACACCGTCGGCGATGATATTTCCTGGATCAAGCCCGGCGCAGACGGACAGTTGCACGCGATTAACCCGGAAGCAGGATATTTTGGCGTCGCACCCGGGACATCGGAAAGCACCAATCCCAACGCGATGAAACTCGTTGAACGGGATACCATCTTTACCAATGTCGCCATGACCGATGACGGCGACATTTGGTGGGAAGGCATGACTGATGAACCACCGGCGCACCTGACCGACTGGCAAGGCAATGATTGGACGCCGGACTCAGGCCGGCCCGCCGCCCATCCCAACGCGCGATTTACGGCGCCGGCAAGCAGCTGCCCGACATTGGACCCGGCGTGGGACGATCCCAAAGGCGTGCCCATCAGCGCATTCATCTTCGGTGGCCGCATGAGCCACACGTTCCCGCTCGTGTTTCAATCCTATGATTGGGAACACGGTGTGTATCTGGCCGCGACGATGGGCTCGGAAGCCACGGCGGCGGCGGAGAACCAAGCCGCTGTTCGCCGCGATCCAATGGCGATGCTTCCGTTCTGCGGCTACAACATGGCCGACTACTGGGGCCACTGGCTTGCCATGAAAGACAAGGTGAAAAACCCGCCCGCGATTTTCCGCGTCAATTGGTTCCGCAAAAATGGTCTCGGTAAATTCATTTGGCCGGGCTTCGGTCAAAATATGCGCCCCTTGGCATGGATCATTGATCGCGTACGCGGACGTGGCAAAGGCGTCGAAAGTCCTTTCGGGGTGATGCCCACCTATGAAGACCTAAATTGGAACGGCCTTGAATTCGACAAGGAAACATTCGGCCACTTGATGGAAGTCGACCGGGCTTCGGCTATTCGCGAGATCGAGGACCAAAACGCTCTGTTCGAGCAGTTCGGCGACCGCGTACCGGTGGCCCTGCGCGAGCAGCAAGCCAAGGTCCGCGAGCGGGTCGAAAAGGCCGAGGAAATCTGGCAACCGGGCGCATAAGCCGCGCGCGATGCCGCCGCTGTCATGCATTATTGGTTATGTCCCATGCGGAAATGGGCCGCTTTGGGAGAACAAAAACCATGCCCGATTCATTAGATATAGACCACGCATTTAACACTGAAGATCACTGCCGGGAGTAGCGACCATGACCGCATGTTTAATCGGCTGGCATCATTCCAAATTCGGAAAATTGCAGGACGAAAGCTTAGAACAATTAATAGTCACCGCGGCGCGCGGCGCCCTGGAAGACGCCGGGATCGCGCCGGCCGATGTCGATGAAATGTTCTTGGGACATTTCAATTCAGGCTTTTCCGATCAAGACTTTGCCGCATCGTTGGTGCTGTCCACCGACGATGCTCTGCGCTTCAAGCGCTCGACCCGCGTTGAGAATGCCTGCGCAACGGGAAGCGCGGCCATGCACGCGGCGGTAAATTCCATCAAGGCGCAGAACAGCAAAATCACTTTGGTTGTCGGCGTTGAGAAAATGACGCACGTCGATTCCACAACGGCCGGAAACAACTTGCTGCACGCCTGCTACGTCAGCGAAGAAGCAGGTATCAAAGGCGGCTTCGCCGGTGTGTTCGGCCAGATCGCGGGGTCTTACTTCCAGCGCTACGGCGATCAATCCGATACGCTGGCCAAGATTGCCGTGAAGGCGCACAACAACGCCATGAGCAATCCGCTGGCGCAGATGCAAAAGGAATTCACGTATGAATTCTGCCGCGAGCCATCGGACAAGAATCCCATTGTCGCAGGCCCCCTGAAGCGCACCGATTGCTCTCTGATTTCCGACGGCGTCGTTGCAGCCGTTGTAGCGGACGGCGACGTGGCATTGGGATCGAAAAAGGCTGTCGCGTTCCGTTCGATCGCACAGGTAAACGACTACCTGCCCATGAGCCGGCGCGATATGACACATTTGGAAGGCGCCGAGCGCGCGTGGAAACAGGCGCTTGAGAAAGCAGGTTTGAAACTCGACGATCTCGACGTTGTTGAATCACACGACTGCTTCACCGTCGCCGAACTCATGGAATACGAAGCCATGGGGCTGACGAAACCCGGCGAAGGCTACAAGGCCGTCGAAGAAGGCTGGGTCTATAAAGACGGCAAGCTGCCGGTAAATCCATCCGGCGGCCTGAAAGCCAAAGGCCATCCCATCGGTGCGACCGGTGTGTCGATGCATGTGCTTCAGGCGATGCAGGTGCGCGGTGAAGCCGGCGGAATCCAAGTCAAAGACGCCGAAATCGCCGGCATCTTCAATATGGGCGGCGCCGGTGTCGCCAATTACGTCAGCATATTGCAGGCAATGAAATAATAGGTCCTGCATGCCTACAAAAGAAAACGCCGGGCCATTAAGCCCGGCGTTTTTTATTGATCGTCTTCAACAGTTAGTGCGCCAGCGGATTGGGGCGCACCTGAAACTGCACCATCTTGCCGAAGGCGCCGAAGCCGTCCTCTTGGTGCCACAGCGGCACTTCGCCGTAGTCGGCCCACACGCCGCGCGCTTTCCATCCGCCGTTCGGATCGTCGATGCGCCCGTCCATGCCGCGGGTGTAAAAGCCCATCGGGTACGGCACGCGGACAACGACCCATTCCTTTTTGTCCGGCAGAAATGCCAGCAATGAATCCGAATTGCTACCCGGCAGGATCGGAATGTCTTTGCCGAGCCCCAACGTGTTGTGCAGATCGACCCAAGTTAGATAATGCCAATCGGCGCTGCCCGAGGATTGTCCGCTGATCTTCGGGCCGGGTGTGTCATACAAAGTCCAGCCTTCCGGGCAGTGTTGGCCGATGGCTGTCGGACCGTTCAATACTTTGCACTTGGAGCGATCGAACTTGCCGAGCTGTCCGGATCCAAAAGCGACCCACGCAATGCCTTTTGAATCCATGTCCACGCCGCGCGCGTTGTAGGCGGCGTAATCGCCACTCGGTAATTGTGGTGGCTCATAGTATTCGGCCTTGCAGGTCTCCGGCGGATTGGCGCCGCGCTCGATGCGCACCAAGGCACTCGGCACGTACGGGCGATGTTTCGCGTACCAAATGGAATCGTCCACCGGATTGATGTTGAGCCCATAGGGGAAGCCGAAAATACGCGTGTCCTTATCGGGATCTTCCATCACCAGAACGTCGCCGTCCGGCTGATTCCAATCCTCGCGGTTGGGATCGATTTTGCCGTCGGCATTCGTATCGAGCACCATCGGGCACCAGCCCATGGCTTGGACGGAGTCTCCGGTTTCGTCGAACTCGCGCAGGTTCATCCAGCCGACGACGTTTGAGTCGCCGCTAAAGTAAACCGTGTTGTCCTCGTCGTAGCCGAAGTTGATGTGGTGATTGCCGAAGCACACCGGCACCAATTCGATTTCACCTGTCTCGGGGTCATAAATGGAAATGCGGCGTGTGCCGCGTGCCCCGTTCGGGAAGTACGCGGAGTATTTGTTGCTGCCGTCTTCGCACGCTTCCAGCGGCGCGCCCTCGGCACCGAGCATGGTCATCCACACTCGGCCTTTTTGATCGAGCATCGGATTGTGAACGGACACGCCCGTTGCCAAATGATCGGTTTCAAAGCCGGGCACGGTGACGAGCTTATTCTCGTGCGTATTGGGATCGAGAATGGCGAGATAGCCTTGCAGTGTATCGACGCCATACACCGGCCCGCCCGCATTCACGGTCGGATCGCGTTTATCGGATGTGGCTTCGTCGTGAATGAAGTGACCGTCGGCCCAATCCCAGAGCGTAATCACAATATTCTGCTCAACGCCGTCGGGACGCGGTGGTTTTTCATGCGGCACGGCGCCCGTTTCAATGTCCGACGACCAATCGGCAAACATCTTGAGACCGCGTTGGCGGCCGAAGCGTGTCATGTTGTTCATCATGGTCGAGGCGTAGCGCGGGCCATGTACGCCCACGGTCGGATCACCTGCCGGGCGTTCCATTTTAAGCCTCTGATCCCAGGCTTCGATTTTGTCCGAACCGGCGACTTCGCGCGTGGCTTTGGTGCCTTGCTGGTGACAGTAGTGACAGTTCTCTTTGAGGTGACCCATCCAGTGTTGCTGACGGGTAAAGCCGGGATTGATTCCATTGCCGTTCGGTCCCGTGCCCGGAAACTCGCTTTCCGGCGGCGGCTCGATCAAAGAGAACCAGTAATTCGCCGGATAGATTTGCGCGGCGGTTTGCGGATCGTTTTCCACTTCGATTTTGAAATCGAGATTTTTGCCGGGCGCGGATTCCAAAACTTCGGAATCTTTCAAACCATATCCGCGCGCGAAAATCGAATAGGTCGCTTCGGGCAAATCGGGAATCACATAGCGGCCTCGATCGTCGGTGACGACGATTTTGATAAACTTGTTTTCAAGATCGTAGGTTTCGGCAATGACCCATACGCCCGCTTCGGGGCCGTTGGGGCCGGTGACCACGCCGCCGATGTCATCGGCGTCAATTTCCACGGCCGCGTGTGCACCGTGTGCGTACGCCGCCAGGAAAGTGGATGCAAAAAGTGCGGATAAAACCTGCTTTTTCATGGCCATTGCCCTCCCAATTCCAGCCGCGGGTATCCTAAAGGCCGCCTTGGGGCGCAGCCAACGGCTTATTTTCCGGTTCACATCCATGGACAAGGGCCAATATTGCCCGGTTTTAGGCCATTTTTGACGCGGTTAAGGGCGCTGATAGCGAGGGTTTACCGTGCTTGTTGTGCGTACATTGCACGGTAATTGCGCGCAAATTTCACGGTTTTGGCTGCAAAAAGTGACGGCCAGCGCGTTTGCCGTGATAAATTCGTGCCATTGGACTGGGGAGGACCTTTCATGCGCACCATTTTCACCGCTGCCGCTATGGTATTTGCGTCATCCATCGCGATTGCCGGCGAGCGTCCGTATTTGGAAGGGCGTTTCGATTTGGACATGAGCCGCTCAAGTTGGGACGGCGGCGCCAAACCCATGACCGGCGGGTTTTGGGTGTTCGAACACGACGACGGCAAAACGCGCAAAGGGTATGTAGTGCAGTACGGCGCGGGCGGACGTCCCCTCGTCTATCACTACAATCACCAGCCCTACGACGGAAAGATGTACTGGCTGAACGACTGGTACAGAGAGTCCGAAACTTATGTGGACGACAACACCTTCAAATTTGCGTGGGAAGTGCACCGGGGTGAAACGCCTATGCCGGGGCAAGCCACCTGCAAGATCAGCGAAGCGCGCGACGAAATTCATTGCGAAGGCACGGGCTTCGTCGAGGTGTACGAGAAAATGGGGAACTAGCCCTCCTCTATCGTAAATTCAGCTGTTGTTCTAAAGTTCGCCGCCCAAGCTCCGCTTGAGCTCTATAAGGTCATGTGAGGAACTCAAGATGTCCGACGGCGGACTAAAAATCACCCGCGCCGGCGATATCCACCAATTCAAGGTGTTCGATTTCGTCATGGCGAGCTTTGTCGTCATCCTCTTGCTGTCCAATGTGATCGGCGCGGGCAAGGTTGCGGCTCTTGGCGGTTTCGAATTCGGCGCGGGCATTCTGTTCTTTCCGCTGGGCTATGTGCTGGGCGATATCCTGACCGAAGTTTACGGATATGCGCGGGCGCGGCGCTGCATCTGGGCCGGGTTCGCGGCCATGATCTTCATGGCGGGCATGAGTTGGGTGGTGGTGTCCCTGCCCCCGGCCGCCGGATGGCTGGGCCAGGACGCCTACGAAAGCGTGTTCGGCCAGGTGCCACGCATCGTCTTCGCCTCCATCACCGCCTTCTGGGCGGGCGAGTTCGTCAACTCCTATGTCATGGCGCACATGAAAGTGTGGACCCAGGGCAAGATGCTGTGGAGCCGCACGATTGGCTCAACGGTTGTCGGCCAGGGCGTGGACAGCTTGCTGTTTTATCCGCTGGCGTTTTTCGGCGTGTGGGACACCTCGCAGGTGCTGATGGTGATGGTGACCAACTGGCTGCTCAAAGTGATTTGGGAAGCGGTGCTCACACCCGTGACATATGTTGTCGTGAACCGCTTGAAAGCGCACGAGGGCGTTGACATATACGACGAGGGCACCAACTTCGATCCGTTCAAGACAGATGTATAAAGTGAGAAAGCATGATGCGCACGATTGACCCGCCCGACTTTAGTCTGCCCGGCATATCCCAAGGCATGCTGGTGCCAGCCGGAAATTTACTGTTTCTATCAGGCCATGTCGCGCTGGGGCCGAGTGGAATTGTCGGGGATACCATCGAGGCGCAGCTCGAGCAGATCTTCAAGAATTTGACCGTGACACTGACGGAAGCCGGAACCGATTTTAACAATGTCGCGCGTCTGACTATTTATGTGAAGGACTACGATCCGGACATGTTGCCCTCCATTCGCGAGGTGCGGAACAAACATATAAACGTGGAGAGCCCGCCCGCGAGCACGCTCATCGGTGTGGCGAACCTCGCCTTTCCCGAACTTCTCATCGAAGTGGAAGCGGTGGCGCGCGTTCCTTAAATGTGCGAATGATTGGGTTACTATGATGTACCTGAGAGCTTGCCTTACTCTTGCGGCCGGCGCGGTTTTTTGCGCCCCTGCCCTTGCGTTCGACAACGGATATCGCCTGGAAATAGAAGGCGGCGGCGTATGGCAAAGCCGCAACGAAGCCCGCTCGCCGGCCCGGGCGACCGATACGGCGCCGCAAGGCGACCTGTTTTCGCTAAAGGATTTGCAAGGATCGGGGCCCGAGCCCTATGTACGCTTATCCGCCGGATACACATGGAACGATAAACACCAAGTTCACGCCTTATACGCGCCTTTGACAATCACCGGCACGGGGACATCGCCCGACCCGATCTCGTTTCAGGGCGCGACCTTCGGCGCCAACGCGCCGATAGACGCAAAATACCGGTTTGATTCCTACCGCATCGGCTACCGTTACAAGTTGTACGACGATTCTCTTTGGCAAGTCTGGCTGGGCGCAGTCATCAAACTGCGCGATGCCAATATTGCACTGAGCCAAGGCGCGGTGAGCGCCAACCGCGCGAATACCGGACCGGTGCCCCTGCTCAGTTTGTATGCGCGGCGCGATTTCGGAGAACGCTGGAGCTTTATTGTCGACGCGGAGGGCCTCGCCGCACCACAAGGCCGGGCGTTGGATGCCGCATTCAAAATCCGCCACCAATTCAATGAACGCATCGGCGTGAGTGCCGGATACAGAATGTTGGAAGGCGGCGCGGACAACAAAAAGGTGTTCACCTTTGCCTGGCTGCATTACGCAACCGTGTCATTGGACTTCAAGTTTTAGGCACTTCAATCGCCGCATACCTGTTACAAAATATTCTTTTCTTGACCCAGCCACGCCCGGGGGGCACCTTCCCGGCTCCTTAAAAAGAGCCGCTTTTTCTATGCCCCCAATCATCTCCATCACCGATCTGACCAAGACCTATAAGTCGGGGCTGCAAGCCCTGAAAGGCGTCAGCCTGGAGATCAACAAAGGCGAGTTGTTCGCTCTGCTGGGGCCGAACGGTGCGGGCAAAACCACCTTGATCGGCATCGTATGCGGCTTGGTGAACCCCACCAGCGGCACTGTTACGGCAGACGGCTACGATATCATTCGCGACTACAAACAGGCGCGGTTCAAAATCGGACTGGTGCCGCAGGAGCTGACCACCGATGCCTTCGAAACGGTATGGAATACGGTGAGTTACAGCCGCGGTTTGTTCGGCCGGCCCAAAGACCCCGCCTATGTGGAAAGGGTCCTGCGGCAACTCTCGCTGTGGGACAAGCGCGAAAGCATGATGATTCAGTTGTCCGGCGGCATGAAGCGCCGGGTGATGATCGCCAAGGCGCTTTCACACGAGCCGGAAATCCTGTTCCTGGACGAGCCGACCGCAGGCGTGGACGTGGAGTTGCGCCGGGACATGTGGGAAATGGTGCGCGGGCTGAAGGACAGCGGCGTCACCATCATCCTCACCACCCACTATATCGAAGAAGCCGAGGAAATGGCCGACCGGGTGGGGGTGATCTCGAAGGGTGAGCTCATTGCCGTGGACGAAACCAAAGCGCTGATGAAGAAGCTGGGCAAGAAGCAACTCACGTTGAGCCTGCAGGAAGCCATGAACGAGGTGCCTGCGGCGCTCGCCGAGTGGAATTTGGAACTGACCGGCGCCGGACATGAGTTGGTCTACACCTTCGATGCCAACGCCGAGCACACAGGTGTGCCGTCCCTCCTTCGCACGATGTCGGACCTCGGCATCTCGTTCCGCGACCTCAACACCAAGCAAAGCTCGCTGGAAGAGATCTTCGTGAGTCTTGTGCATAAGAACGGAAATGACGGCGCCAACGGGAGTGCGCCTTGAGTCGGCTCATGATAACGTCACGCTTCTAACGGGGAGGAGAATAGATATGCACCGATTGCTGACAGCTATTATTATTCTGTTCACCGCTTCCGGCGCGCTTGCTGACGGGCGGGCTTATCTTGATGGACGTTTCGATCTCGACTTAAGCAGATCGCACTGGGCGGACGGACCGGCTCTTTTTGCTGGCGGGTTTTGGGTGTTCGAGCGAGATGACGGAAAGACACGTACGGGCTACGGCGTATAGCACTCCGCCGCTTTCGGACGGCCACTGGTCTATTACTTCGACAACACGCCCTATGACGGCACGATGCATTGGTTCAACGATTGGTACAAAGGCTCGGAGCTTTACGTGGACGATCATACATTCAAGTCCACTTGGGAAATACACCGGGGTGAAACCGTAACCACCGGGCACCAAACCTGCACCATCAACGAAGCGCGGGATGAAATCCGCTGCGAGGGCGAGGACTTTGTAGAGATATGGGCAAAAGCGAAATAGTAAGCACAAACGCCGGAGCCGCCGCATGAACGGAAGCGGATTCAACGGGCACGGCGTTTGGGCGTTGTACAAGTTCGAAATGTCGCGCTTCAAGCGCACGGCGTGGCAGAGCGTGGTCGCACCGGTGCTGACGACGACGCTGTATTTCGTCGTGTTCGGGGCGGCCATCGGTGCGCGCATTCCCCAGATGGGCGGCATCGATTATGGGGCGTTCATCGTTCCCGGCCTCATCATGATGACCCTGCTGATGCAGAGCATTTTCAACGGCAGCTTCGGCATTTATTTCCCGAAGTTCACCGGCACGGTCTATGAACTTTTGTCCGCGCCCATGTCCTATGCCGAGGCGGTGCTGGCCTACGTGGGCGCAGCGACCACGAAGTCGGTGTTGCTGGGGCTGATCATGCTGGCCACGGCTTCGTTTTTCGTGGACCTCAACATCCAGCACCCGGTGTGGATGCTGACGTTCCTGGTGCTGATCGCATTTACCTTCAGCCTGTTCGGATTCATCCTGGGCATCTGGGCCAGCAACTTCGAGCAGTTGTCCATGGTGCCCACGCTGATTATCACACCGCTGACGTTTTTGGGCGGTGCGTTTTATTCCATCGACCTGTTGCCCGGCATCTGGCGCACGATCTCACTGGTCAATCCGGTGGTGTACCTGGTGAGCGGGTTCCGCTGGAGCTTTTACGGCTCGGGCGACGTGAGCGTTGAAATCAGTCTAGCCATGACGCTCGCGTTCCTCGCCATTTGCATGGCTATCACCGCCTACATTTTTAAGACGGGCTATAAGCTGAAGGCTTAATCGCTCGCTTCTGAGTCTAAGAGACCAGTCAAACGCCCCGCGTACTCCAGAAGCGACGGCGACGGGCGCAGCGCGTTGAAGCGCACCGCAGCTTCTGTGAGCTTGACCACATGCGCATCACCATGGGCGACGGCTTTCTCCACAATCCCTTGCGTCGTTAGTTTTGTGGAGACCGCGCTTCGTTCAGGCGGGCGCATTGCATAAACCGCATACAGCGCCGCACCGAAGCGCCACGCCTGCTTCAGCAAAAGGCGGGCATCCGCATCGGAGACATGGGATTGCAGAACATGCGCCGCCGCAACGCCGGTGATGGCGTGGGTGAACACGACGCCATAAAGCGGCGTGGTGGCGTTGGCCCGGAACACGCCGGCGAACACTTCAGCCATGTCGAGCATGGTTTCGAGAACATCGCCTTCCACGTCGACGGCGTCAGCGGCGTTCGCGAACTCGGGAACCCGCGCAAGCACGGCCAGCGCGTCGGTGATGTCGCCGGCGTTATCGCGGATATTTTCGGGAACGAGCGGCACGGCTTTGAGAGCCTCCGCTGCCTTCAAACGAGTTTGCAGCACCTGTGGCGCCACGGGCAATTCAGTATACGTAGACGCCCAGAGCGCCATGGCATCGGCGAACTCCTGAACCTTTGCAGGCGACTGGTCCACTTGAAGCGCCCGCACCGCATGAGCGACCCGGATCACGCCGTGGCCGGCCGCGCCGGAATACCCCGGTGCCAGCCGCCCCGCCCAAGCATTCATCACCGCATGCCAGGAGCCCGCTTCGGTTTGCGCGGTGAAATACGTCCGCCAATCGGTGTAACGCTCGACTACGCCCAGCGCTTCGCGCCAATCATCTTCACGGATGGCAACTTGCGCAGGCGGACGCGGACACACGCTTTCAATATACGCCGAGGCGCGCTTGGCTGCCGCGCCGGGATATCCCAGCGCACAGAGCGCTTCGATGGCCATAGGCCCATGATTGATGAACCCATTGTCCATGTCCGTACCAAGCGCGGCATGAGGCGCGAGCGCGGCATCATAGGTGGAGTAGTCAGAGTTCATGGAACGGAGCTAGTCCTCCACAAGCAACTCGCCATAAGACCATTTATGGTCGTCGCAGATGTAGATATGTGCGCCGGGCGTATCAAAGGTGAGAGACACCGAATTGCCCGGCGCGATCGGGCCGGTGGTCCATGAGCCGTCGAGGGCGCGGATGGTGTGCGTTTCCTTGCCCGTATTGGTGAAGGTGACCGGTTTGCCCGCCTCAGTGCGGGCGCGCAAAGGCTCGAAGCCGTATTCGTTGAAGCGCTCATGGGCCCCGTCCACCCAGCCGCTATCGCGCTGAATGGCGCCGATACTGATCTCGTTGGACGGAATGACGCGGCCGCGCAAAGACGTCACGCCCGAGGGCGGCGTGGGCGGTGCGGGCCGTTCGTCCAGTGTGCCGCCGAGCTTGAACGCCCACAGACCGTTGCCCGCGCTGACGGCGATGTGTTGTGAGTCATTTGATTCATATATGGCGGGTGGTTGATTGACGCTGGCGCCGACTTGGAAATTCCAAATTTGCTCGCCGGTGGAGATGTCGAGCGCTTCGAATGTGCCGTCGGTGTTGCCGTTGAACAAGAGCCCGCCCGCCGTGGCGGTGAAACCGCTGCCGTTATGGTGGGTGCGGAACGGCACCCGCTGTTCCCAGACCTTATCGTTGCGGTCCGGATCGACGGCCCCGAGAATGCCCTCGAACTTCATGCCGGGCACGGTGGGAATGGCGATAAAGAACCACGGATCTTCGGCGCGCACGATCCACGACGGCCAGTCGGCGCCGGTGCCGTAGAGGTTGCCTGTTTTTGGACTATAAGCCATGGGCGCGGCGCGCATGGTCATCATCGGATACATGGCGTTGGGCATGTCCACGTCGATGGGATCGAAATGGCACAGCCGTTCGAAGCCTTCGGGCACGGTGCCCTCGCGCACGCACGAGGGGCCGAAAGGTTCCGCGTTTTTCGGAAACGGCTGGGTGGGTGATGTGAACAGGCGTTCGCTCTGCGCAACGGGGCGTTCCTCGATGGGCCAGATAGGCCCACCCGTTTCGCGGTCGAAGGTGAAGAGATAGCCGTAGGTGCTCATCACCGCGACGGCCTTGCGCGGCGTGCCGTTCACTTCGGTATCATAAAGAATAAGTGGCGTGCCGAGTTCGGCTTCCCATAAATCGTGGTGGGTGATCTGGTAATGCCAGCGCAATGCGCCGGAATGGATATCGAGGGCAAGAACGGAGCTTGTGTAGAGGTTATCGCCCTTGCGTACTTCTCCGCCCCACTGGGGAATGGGATTGCCGACACCAATGTAGGCCAGACCGAGATCGGGATCGGCCGAGGCGCTCATCCAAATGCCGCCGCCGCCGGGATTGGTTTCGGCGCGGTCCGCCGGCCAGGTCTCCGAACCGGGTTCGCCAGGGTCGGGCACGGTATTGAAACGCCAGAGCATTTCGCCGGTTTGCGCATCAAGGCCGACCACGCGGCCCTGCAAGCCGTAATCGCCGATGGCAAGCCCGGCGATGACAACGCCGTTTACATAGGTAGGCGCGGCAGAAATCATCTGGCCGTCGTTGGGTTGGATGCGATCGCGCACGTCGGGATTTCGATCTCCGATGAGCGTGGTCCAGACTTCCTCGCCAGTGTCCTGCCTCAGAGCGGTGAGATGGGAATCGCCGAGGCCGACAAAGACGAGCCCCTCGCCCACGGCCACACCTTTGTAAAGACCATGGGTGCCGACGCGTAATGAGTGTTCCCACTCAATTGTGCCTGTGACCGGGTCGAGCGCATAGACACTTTGGCCGGCGGCGACGAACATACGGCCGCCAACCACCACCGGCGTGCCGTGCGGTGCGTTACCGCCGAAGTCCTGTACCCACGCACCACCGAGCTTGGCGACACTGGAGACATTCACCTCATCGAGGGCGGAATAGCGGGTGCTGTTCCAGTCGCCGGCAATGGTCGGCCAGTTCTCGCGCGCGGGCCGGCTGAAATCGTCGGACGATTGTTGTGTACAGGCAGAAAGCGCAAGGGCGGCCGCCCAAAGAGCAGCGGCGCACCCTCGCATTCTCAGTCTCCTATTCGTCCACCGTCAGTTCGGCGTAGGAGAATTTGTGGCGGTCGCACTGATAGGTATACACGCCGGGTTTATCGAAGGTGAGCGTCTTCGATTGGCCGGGGCGCAATAGACCGGTCGTCCAAGATCCATCGAGCGCAGTGGCCGAGTGCACGTCTTCGCCGTTGTTGGTGAAGGTCACGCTCTCACCCACGCTCACCCGAGCCCGCATCGGTTCGATCGCGTATTCGTCGTGGGTCATGCGCACTTCATCGACAAGGCCGGTGTCGCCCACTTCCGCACTCAATGATATTTCATTGGTGGGCATGATGCGGCCCGCGAAGGATGTTTCCGTCGGCGGGGTCGGCGGCGCCGGAAGTTCGGCGACCGCGCCGTTCAGCTTGAACGCCCACACGCCGCCGGACGACGTATTGGCGACATACTGCACGCCGTCCACTTCATAGGTCGAGGACGAGTTGTTGGCGCTGGAGCCGGTTTGGAACTGCCAGAGCTGTTCGCCGGTCTCGGCGCTGTAGGCTTTCATGTAGCCGTCGGTTTCACCGTGGAACAGCAAGCCACCGGCCGTGACCATAAAGCCGCTGCCGTTTTGCTGGGTGCGGAACGGCACAACGTGTTCCCAGGCCAGGGTGTTGGTCTTGCTGTCCATGGCCGCGAGCAGACCTTCGTACTTCACGCCCGCGCCGGTGGGCACGGCGACAAAGTAGTCGGGGTCTTCGAAACGCTTCATCCAGAACGGCCAGTTGGCGCCGGTGGCGTAGAAGTGGCCGGTTTCAGGGCTATAGGCCGCCGGGGCCTGACGGGTGGTCAGGATCGGATACATGGCGTTCGGCAGGTCGTAATCGATGGGCTCGTACATGCACATGGCCTGGAACCCTTCAGGGATCAGGTTCGGCTCAGTGCATTCATCGCCGCCCATTTTGTCGGCCCCGACAGGGAACGGCTGGGTCGGAGAAGTGAGAAGACGCTCGTGCTGCGGCACGGGGCGCTCCTCCACCGGCCAAATGGGCTCGCCGGTTGCGCGGTCGAACATGAACAGGTGGCCATAGGTGGTGAAGATGCCGAGGCCCTTGTGCTCGACGCCCGCGACTTCGCCGTCGAACAGGATGGGGGGGGTGCCGAGGTCGGCTTCCCAAATGTCGTGGTGCGTGGTTTGGAAGTGCCATGCGACTTCGCCGGTTTTGTAATCGAGCGCCACAACAGAGTCCGAATAAAGATTGTCACCGGCGCGCATTTCACCACCGTACTGCGGCACGGGGTTGCCGACGCTGATGTAGACAAGGCCGAGTTCCTTATCGACCGCCGGCACGACCCATACGCCGCCGCCGCCGCGCTCCCACTCATCGTTGTCCTGCGGCCAGGTGTCGTGACCCGCCTCGCCCGGACCGGGGATGGTGTAGAACTCCCATTTGCGCTCGCCGGTGTTTGAATCGTAGGCGGAGACGCGGCCACGGAAACCGAAGTCACCATTGGCCATGCCGGTGATCACAAGTCCATCGACATAGGTCGGCGCGTTGGAAACAGCCTGACCGCGCAATGCAGGATCGTCGCCCACGTTCGCGGTCCACAACAACTCGCCCGTGGCCTGATCGACCGCACCAAGGCGCGCGCCGGACAGGGCGAAAAATACTTTGCCTTCACCGACGGCCACGCCCTTAGTGCCGAAGCTGTCGCCTTCGGGGGCGAACTCCCAAAGGGTTTCGCCGGTGGCCGGGTCGAGCGCGAGCAATGACGTGCTGGCGGCGATGAACATACGGCCATCAGAGACAACGGGCGTCGAGCGCGAGGATTGGCTATCGAAGGCATGGAACCATGCCCCGCCCAATTGCGCGACGTTGGTCGTGTCAATCTGATCGAGCGTGGAGTAACGGTTGTTGGACCAACTGCCGCCGGAGAGCGGCCATTCGGCGCCAGCCGATGCGGTGAAATCGGTTTGATTGGTGTCCTGCTGACTGCAAGAGGCCAAAAGCGCAGCGGTGATGCTCGCCGCGGTTCCCAGCCAAAAAAGTTTTTTGCTCACGGGCATATGAATCCCCTCCCCACACAAAAATGAAGGCGGCCCCTGACCGCCTGAGTCCCCAGCAAGATAGCGGAAAACCGCCGCCGGTGGGAATAGGCCAGGTGCCCTGTAACATATTATTTTTAAAATAAAATTTCGACCTAGCGAAACGCCGCCAAGGCGTCCAACAAACGATCCACCTGAATGGACCAGCTCCAGCCCTGCATGAACGCCGCTCCAGCCGCACCGCGGCGTTCGCGGTCGGACTTGTCGGCGTAAGCCTGCTCCATTTTCTCAAGGAGTTCTTCGACGGAAGACTCACCCCAGTCGGTGAAATTCGAAGCATCGGTGCCATCGGATACGCACGGCCCCTGGTCTTCGAGAACATAACAATTGCCCTCGCCGATCAAATCGAGATGACCGGTGTTGCGCGAAATCACGCAGGGCACACCCGTCGCCATACATTCCATAGCCGCGAGGTTCGTGCCCCCTTCGCAACGGTTCGGGAAAATCGCGAGATCCATCTCGCGCAGAAATCCCGGAATGCCCGCATTGGCCATAAGGCCGGGGTCGGCGACAGCATCGGGCGGAATGCCATTCGCCGACAGCCACGCTGTTGTCTCGAAATGATTGTTGGCATCGACATTCGGCAGACCGGTGACGTGCTGCGAAGCCTTTATTGTTTTTGCCGTTTCCGGCCACGGGCTATTCCAGGCAGGCACGAACAATGCTTCAGGGTGACGCGCATGAAACTGTTTGAAAGCGGCGACAACAATGTCCTGACCCTTGCGGTATTCGAGTTTGCCGCCTGAAAATACGGTAAAGCGGTCCGGGAATCTGTTTTGACGCGGGCCGGGCTTGAAAAGTTCGATGTCCACGCCTTGCGGGCAATTGCGCACATTGGTCATGCCGAGATTTTCAAGAACCTTGGCATTCCAACCCGAGCCGGTGATGATGACGTCGAATATCTTTGCGGCTTCGATATTTTCCGCAGGAACGTCCGCTGATTCGAAAAAGACCGCCCCGGCATTGGGGTGGCCTTTGAGATTGTTGAGCCGATTTGGATAGACCAGCTTGTCGCCCAGGGCATGAACAATGGGAAAATCGGTTTCGTACCCCCCATTCTTGGCCCCCTTCATGGCCATCGCGTTCCATTCTCGCATTTTCATATTGGGCACACGTAACAGCTCCGCTTGCGGGCGAGTGACGTAGAGCTGCGATGCGGCCATGAAAAGGGCAGGTTCGATCCCCTTGCGCACAAGCTCAAGAGCCAGGTTCACCCCATAGGTGCCCCAACCGCTTTGCGCACCGATCTGCCAGCCAATGCCGACGCGTGTGAAATCTCGCTCAACCCCCATCAGGGGATCTCCCCCCAGTTTTTCCTCCCGTCAATTATGACTCAGCGGCGAGCTCCTTTCGGACGCGCTCGGTGACGCCGCGCCAATCCCCGGCGGCTGCTTGACGGAACAGCCGCATCCCTGGATACCACGGACTGTCTTCCCGATCCAACATCCAGCGCCAATCGGGCACATCGGCCAGCATAACCCACGTCGGCTTGCCGAGTGCACCTGCGAGATGAGCCACACCTGTATCCACCGAGATAATGAGGTCCATCGCGTCGATCAGCGAGGCGGTGTCGCTCCAATCGAAGATATCTTCGCCCAGAGCGCCCACATGCGCCCGTGCGTTAAGCGCAGCGATTTCCTCGGCTGAGGCGTCCAATTGAATGGCAAAGCAATGCACGCCTTTGACCGCGCAGATGTAAGCCATTTCACCGATGGGCACGGATTTTTTCGGATTGATGGTGTTGAGCGGATTGCCCCGCCAAACGACGCCCACCTTCTTTCCCTTCGCGAGCACGAAGCGTTCCGCCCAGGTTTCCTTTAATGGCCGTGGCGGTTTGATATACGGCAGCGTCGCCGGAATTTGATCGACCGTCGTTCCGAATATTTTGGGCAGGCTGAGCAATTCAATGCGCAGGTCGCATTTCGGCACGTCGCTCTCCCGCGAGATAACCTCGTCCACACCGGATGCGCGCGCAATCAGTTCTTCGGTCTTGGGCTGACACTCCACGATTATGCGCGCGCCCTTGTCCTTGAGAAGCTGCGCATAGCGGATGAATTGGAAGGTATCGCCGTAACCCTGTTCGGTCTGGATGAGAATTGTCTTTCCGGAAATATCCCCGCCGTCCCAGCGGGGTAGATCTACGTTACGTGTCAATTTGATCGCCCTCTTCAATCGCCATTCGTATTCCTGCCAACCGGCCTCATAGCTCCCCTTCAGAAGATGCACGAGACCGGCGTTCCAGTGAAAGTCGGGCTCGTCTGGCGCGAGGCTAATGGCCTTTTGATACGCGGTCAGCGCGCCCTCGGGATCGCCCTTCTCTTCTTCGGCCACGCCAAGTCCGTAGTGTGCAGCCGCATTGTCGGGGTCGAGCGACAGGATATATCGGAACCGGTCTTCGGCCTCGTCAAGCCGCCCAAGATCGGTGAGCGCACGGCCCAAGTTTCCGTGTGCCTCCAAAAAGTTGGGCTCTATTTCTATGGCTTTCTCAAAGTGCGTAATGGCATCGGTAATGCTGCCGCGCGAGAGAGCGATATTTCCGAGCCCGCAATGGGCTTTGGCGTAGTCGGGCTTTAGGGCTAGCGCTTTGTTAAAATTGGCTTCGGCATCATCGAGCACACCGGTGCGTTCCTGAACCGAGCCAAGATTGTTGAAAGCTTCGGCATATGTGGGTTTCAAACGCGCGGCTGTGGCAAAGTGTTTTCCAGCGCTTTCAAGATCACCCAGCCCTTTGTACGCCGCGCCAATATTGTTGTGAAACTCGGCAACCGGCGCGGATTTTTTCTGCTCAATGGCGCGGCTGATGAGTTCGATCGCCGCTTTGAAGTCGCTGCGCTGTGTGGAGAGAACGCCCAGCAGGTGCAGGCAGTCAACTTGATTGGGGACCTTCTTTAGAACCTGTTCGTACAGCTTGGCCGCCTCGTCCAGGCGGCCCTCGCGGTGATGCGCGACAGCGGTAGAGAATATTTGTCTCGGATCACTCACTTTTCCGATTTACCCAGGAAGGCCATCAGGCGCTCCATGGTGGACGGAGACGCGGCCAATGAGGCGATGGAATTCGCCTCCGCGTCAAATTGCTCCTGGAGCGTCGCCGAGGTGCTGGCGTTGAGAAGTTTTTTCAGCGCCGCCAGGGCGCCGGGGGGTGACTCGACAATCATCCGGGCGAGTTTATCAACTTCTGCCTCGAAGTCATCGTCTTCGACCACACGCGAGATAATTCCTAGATCGCGCGCCTGTTCGGCGGACAGTGTGGGATTGGTGGCGAAGATATCAAACGCTTTTTGGATGCCGACAATGCGCGGCAAAAACCATGTCCCACCGCCGTCCGGAGACAGGCCCGACCGGCTGTAGGCCGCCACGAACTTGGCCGAGCGTTTGGCAATCGCCATATCGGCGCTGCACACCAAGCTGAACCCGCCGCCGGCGGCAACGCCGTTCACGGCAATGATCAGCGGCGCGGTGCCGTTGCGCAAATCTGATATGCCGCCGTGAAAGCCTTTGGTCATATCAATGACGTGCTGATGGATATTGTCCTTATTGGCGACAAAGCCCCTGATGTCGCCTCCCACGGAAAAGGATTTGCCGCGCGCTTCCAGCAATACGGCCTTAATAGATGAATCCTTGCGTGTTTGCGCGGCGGCTTCAGCAAATTCGTTGCACGCCTGCAGGTCGAGCGCGTTACCGCCGGCCTCATTGACGAAAATGATGCGGGCTAGGCCGTCCTTGACTTGGTATTCAACTTTTTTGGCGGCCATAAACCTCTCCCGGCTCTCGAACGTACTTATTGCTTACCCGGCTGATGCATATCATCCAAGTGATCGGGGCGCACAACCGAAACATTTGCGACAGTTTGCGTAAGCAGCATGTCGAGCAACTCGTCCCACTGCCCATCCAAGTCGCCATTGCGGATTCCCGCACATATTGCCTTGTGCAAGTCCTCGAGCGAAGATTCCGACTTTAGGAACTTAGCGAGTTGTTCCTTTTCCTTTGCGTCAATCGTTGGGCCATTCTTGAGCTCACGCTCACAGATGCCGAGCAGATAGGCCGCAACGAGCGCATCGTATTTGTCGCCGCCCTTGGACTTCGCCGCGAGCTCGCGGATGTAGCCTTGCACCGTTTTCAAAAGCTCGGGGACGTCGGGAAGATATTGGCTCATGATCCCTTCTCCCTACTTGTAATGACCGGCCAGGGTCATCAGCAGATCGTATTCCACCAATGACGTATTGCGCCCGCAGGCGGCAAAAGCCATCGACCGGCGGAAGCCGGTAACGTGACCATAGGCCTGCATAATGTTGTAGATGGCCCAGCGCACGAGGCCGAAAATTTCCCAGAACCTGACTTCATCTGGATCGACCCTGCCCCCGCCCGCCGCTTCATATGCTTGGTACAAATCCTTGCGCTCGCCGAAACCACCGACCGGCAGGTCGGGCCGGTCGAAACGCCATGAGCGCGTGCAGAGCCAGCCGAGGTCTTCCATGGGCGCACCGAGATGCGAACACTCCCAATCGAGCACCGCATGAATGTCGTCCGGCGCGACCATGATGTTGCCGCAGCGAAAATCGCCATGCAGGAACGTTTTCTTGGGAACGGAAATGCGATTGCGTTCCAGCCAACGGAAGCCCAGCTCAAGCGCCGGGTGCGCCTCGGCATAAAAATCGTAACGGTCGCGGAATGCATCGACCATATCGACGCTGTCGGGCCGCTCGGACAAGAAGCCGAACTCGCCCGGATCGATAGTATGCAATTGCGCAAGAAGCTCACCGCAGCGCGCCGCCAGACGCGTGCGCAAATCCGCAAAGTTCGGGGCATTGATGATTTTTTTCGGCATCGTTTCGCCAGAAACAAATCCGGAGACAAAGCCGTGCCCCGCTTCGTCGGCCGGGTCATATTCAAACACCGGTTCGGGAACCGGAAAGCCGTGCTTGAACACCACTTCCATGATGCGGAACTGACCGGAGGTGGAGAGGAACATATCCTCTTCTCCGGTGTATGTTTCCTGCCGGGAAACGAGACGGCGGGTCTTTCCGCTTTCGATCAGATCGAAAATGACCGTGCGGCTGGAGCCGCCGAGGGTCGCGACAGAAATATTGTCGATTTTCGCCGATGATCCGAAGCGCCGGATCACGGCCCTTCGGATATCGTCGAATTCATCGCCCGCGGCAGCTTTGGTATCGGCTTGCGCCATGCCTGCGCGACCTCACGTGATTAAAGCGGGTAGCCGGCGAGATGATCGTCGTCGAACCGCTCGATATACTCGGTCATGCCGTATCCCACGGCGCCGTCCCAAGTGAACTTGGTGATGGCTTCGCAAATGCGGGACTTCACCCACTTGTCGTCCACCTTGCGGCGATTGCGCAAGGGCGCAACGGTGATCACCTCGCCTTTGATAACCGCGCTGCGGCCGGACTCGGTGCGCACCACCAAGGTGTAGCTCTTGGGGTCCTTTTCGTCATTCCATTCGGTGACAGCTTCGAAGTCTGTGACTTCGTCGTAGTCGCCGTCGATCAGCACGACCCCACGGCGGCGCATGGGCTTCACCGGGTCCTTGTTGATGCGCAGCAATTGGAACGCATTGCCGTTGTCGAAGTTGGCAAGATACAGACGGTGGAAATTGATGTTCTGCCAGTAGCGCGGTCCCCAGGAGTGATCGCGCCAGCCGTATCCGTCGATCTCAAAGGTCTCATCGCCGACCTGAATCTTGCCGGTCACGTTCATGTGCTGATTGAAGTGATTGAGCGAGAAGTCGCGGCCATAATACGGCTCAACGTCGTCGCGGGTCGGGCTGCCGCCGTGAATCGGCGACACCGCCGTTTGCGACAGGCTAACGAAACCTTTGGCGCGCGGCGCGGTTTCAAACAGCTTCTTGGCATCGCGCAGCAAGCCGGGATCTTCGAGGACCATCAACTCGCCGTCATATTCCATCTTCACCGCTTTGAACGGATCGACGACTTCATAGGACAGACCGCCGGCGCTGAACTTCTCGTTGGAGGTGATCGGCGGACGTTGGAACATACACGCCACACGATTGCCCGGCAGGTACATGCACACCTGCATTTCGGCGTGACCCTCGTTGGCGCGGTTGCCGAGGCGCATCCAGCCGCCCATCTCCAGCTTGGGATCGAAGCCGTTGACGTAAACGCTCTCGTTGAAATTGATGATGGACGGGTCCGGGGTATGCGGATGCTCGTCCTTGTGTTCGAGGGTGAAGTCTTTGGACATAATTACGGTCCCTGCCTTGAAGTGTTTCGTTGGCCTTGTGCCGACGGGATGAAACCCGCCGGCACTGCCGGATATTAGAAGCGCAGCACGCCGTTGCCGGGCTCGCCGAACGGCGAGTTGAGCGACGCGGAAATGGCGATGCCCAGTGCGTTGCGCGTGTCGGTCGGATCGAGGATACCATCGTCCCACAATTCAGACGTGGAATAATACGCTGAAATCTGGGCACCGTAGGCTTCCAGAGTTTCGTCGCGGACCGCGTCCAGGATCTTCTGATCCACTTCTTTGCCTTGACGCTCAAGCTGAGCGCGTTTCACGTCCACCAGCGTGTTTGCGGCCTGTTCGCCGCCCATAACGCCGATCTGGTGATTGGGCCAAGTGAACAGGAAACGGCCGTCGAAGGCGCGCCCGCACATGCCGTAGTTCCCCGCGCCGAACGAGGCGTGGCACATGACCGTGAACTTGGGCACATGAGACGTGGCCTGGGTCATGATCATCTTCGCACCGTCCTTGGTGATGCCCGCGATTTCGTAGTCGCGACCGATCATGTAGCCGGTGATGTTCTGCAGGAACAAGATGGGCGTGTTGTTCTGGTTGCACAGCTCCATGAAGTGCCCGCCTTTTTTGGAGCTGTCGTTAAACAGAATACCGTTGTTGGCGAGGATGCCCACCTTATGGCCCCAGATGTAGGCGAAGCCGCACACGAGGGTCGGCCCATAAGCCGGTTTGTATTCATGGAAGCGGCTGCCGTCTACGATGCGCGCAATAACTTCGCGCATGTCGAAGCCCTTCTTAATGTCGTCGGGGATGATGCCGTAAAGCTCATCGGGATCGTAAAGCGGGTCTTCCGGCTGCGCCATTTCGATGCGGGTTTTGGTGGGACGGTCCCACTGCGCAACGATATCGCGGCCAATAGCGATGGCTTCGTCTTCGGTATTAGCCGGATAATCCACGGTGCCCGATTGCTGAGTGTGCAGATCACAACCGCCGATTTCGTCGGCGGTCATGACCTGACCTGTCGCCGCCTTCACGAGCGGCGGTCCGCCGAGGAACACACCGCCGGTACCGCGCACGATCACCGAGTAATCGCTGAGGCCGGGAATATACGCGCCGCCCGCCGTGCAGTGACCCAGAACGATGGCAAGCTGCTTGATGTTGCGCTTACTCATGATGGACTGGTTACGGAAGATGCGGCCCGCGAGGTATTTGTCCGGGAACACATCAGCCTGGTGCATGAGCTGACCACCCGCTGAGTCGCACAAGTGAACGACCGGCAGGTTGTTCTCCAGAGCCACATCCAGACAGCGGATGATCTTTTTGACGGTGTGCGGATACCACGCGCCGCCCTTCACCGTGGAATCGTCGGCGTGAATAACGACTTCACGGCCCGAGACAATGCCGATGCCGGTGATGTTGCTGGCGCCGGGAGATTCACCGTCGAAGGCAAGGTTCGCAGCAAGCGAGGAAAACTCGAGGAACGGCGTGCCGGGATCGAGAAGTTTGGCCAGACGCTCGCGCGGCGTCATCTTGCCGTGCTTGGCCAGACGATCGAGGTCGCGCTGCGGGCGCACATAGCGCGCTTCGTGCTGTTTTTGTCTGAGTTCATTCGCAAGGCCCTTGTTGTGGGCATAGCGCTTGCGGAATTCCTCGGAGGCGGTGTTGATCTGTGATTTGAACACGGGCATGGCGTGCTGTCCTTATAGAGTTCTTATTCTTCGCCGTCTTCGAGCGGCACGAGGGAAATGAGTGTGGCGCCACCGTCGAACGGCGTGTTGGCCGCGAAGTGCACTTTCTCGATCACGCCGTCGCGCGGCGCGACGAGACCGACTTGCAGCTTCATACTTTCGATGGTCATGAGCTGCTGACCGGATTTGACTTCGTCGCCATCCTTGCATTCAACGCTCACCACGGTGCCGGGCATGTCCGCGCGCACTTCATTCTTCGCGCTGCCGTCGTCAGCCAATTCGCCGGGACCACGCGGGGCGCTGATGATGAACGTGCGGCCATTGATGCGCATATAAACGTCTTCGGAAGACGCATAACGCCAGCCGCTATAGATCTTGCCGTCGATGGTGATTTCGAAATCACCCGAGCCGGGGCAACGTGCCTCGGTGACGGTGTGTTGACGCTCGCCGATCAGCACACGCAAAAGCGGTTTGCGCTTGACGATGTCGGCTTCGATGGTGCGGTCGTCGATGTTGATTTTGTAAGGCATGGTTCAGCTCAATTGTGCCAAGCGCCAATGGACGCATAAGGTTCGGGAACTTCGAAGGCAGAGATACGGAAGTCGGCATCGCCAAGAAGCGCGGTGAGGATCACGGCCGTTTCTTCTTCCGCCGTCAGTTCCGGCGGCATCAGGCTTTCGGCGTGATCGGTGAGGAAGCCTGTATGCAGCTTACCGCCCTTGAAAACGTCGTGGCGCATGATGCGGCCCAGGAAATCGATGTTGGTCGGCACGCCGAGCAACACCAAGTCATGCAGCGCGACTTCCATCTTGGCCACGGCATCGGCGCGGGTTTCGCCGTAACAGATCAGCTTAGCCAGCATTGAGTCGAAAGCCGGCGTGATCGCCTGCCCCTCCTTGATGCCGCCGTCCCAACGCACATCATGTCCCATGGGCAATTGCAAAACGCCGACGCGGCCCGTCGCGGGCTGATAATCCTTTTCGGGGCGCTCGGCGCAAATGCGTACTTCGATGGCGTGGCCGGTTTGTTTGACATCCGACTGCTTCATGGACAGGCCCTGACCGGAAGCAATCTTGAGCTGCTCGGCGACCAAATCAAGACCGACGACCAATTCCGTGACCGGGTGCTCCACCTGCAGACGCGTGTTCATTTCAAGGAAATAGAACTCGCCGTCGGCACCGAGGATGAACTCCACCGTTCCGGCATTCTTGTACTTGGCGGCCGAGGCCAGTTTCACCGCAGCGGCACAAATACGATCGCGCAGATCGCGCGGCATGTTTGGCGCCGGAGATTCCTCGACCACTTTTTGGTAGCGGCGCTGAATGGAACATTCGCGTTCAAACAGGTGAACCACATTGCCTTTGCCGTCGCCGAGCACCTGCACTTCGATGTGGCGCGGCAATTCGACCAGCTTTTCAGCATAGACGCGGCCATCGGAGAAATAACGCTGGGCTTCGGAGGACGCGACACGGATACTTTCTTCCAACTCGCCCTTCTGGCGCACAATCTTCATGCCCTTACCGCCGCCGCCGGCAGACGCCTTAATGAGCAGCGGGAAGCCAATTTTTTCCGCTTCCTTGATGAACTCCTCAAGCGATCCGGTCTGGCGCGCGCTGGGCGCAATGGGTACGCCGTTCTTGGCGGCGAACTCGCGCGATTCAATCTTATCGCCCATCAAACGCATGGCATCGGGATCAGGACCGATGAAGGCAATGCCTTCCTTGGTGATGGCTTCGGCAAAGCCCGCATTCTCGGACAAAAATCCATAACCGGGATGAATGCCGTCCGCACCGGTGCTCTTGCAGGCCGCGATGATCTGCGCCTGATCGAGATACGCCGCCGTGGGCACGTCGCCGGTCAGCTGCACACTTTCGTCGGCGAGCTGCACGTGCGGTGCGGCGCGGTCCTCGTGATGGAACACGGCAACGCTGCCGATGCCCATGTCCTTAAGCGTTTTGATGACGCGGCAGGCGATTTCGCCGCGGTTTGCGATGAGTACTTTTTTCAGCATGTGGTTGACCCAGTTTTGATTAATGCGCCCCCGGCCCGTTCGCGAGTTGCTCGAGCCGCTGTGTAACTTTTTCCAAACGATTGATGGCCTGACCATTAGCGTTCGCCGTATCCGTTGTCGAGGCCGGATTGGCCAGTCCGCGGTAAATGATATCGACAATATTGTCCGCCGCTTCGTCGGGCGAAAAATCGCCGACGCCGCGCAAATACGCCCAGGTGTGGTGTTCCACGCCGCCGTAAATCATGTCGCGCACAATCTGAAAAGGCACGTCTTTGCGGAACTCACCCGAAGCCATACCCTCTTCGATGATCGCCGTAGTGCGTTTCGTATAAGCGCGATTGAGTTCGTAAACCGGCGTATTGCGGTACTCGGGCAAAACGCGCAACTCACCCATGACAAGCCGGCACATGGCCGGATCGTCGTGGATGACCGTCAAGTGGCGCCAGACCATAAAGCGCAGACGGTTCCAGGTGCCGCGAATGCCCTTGAGCTGCTCGTCGTAGTCCGAGAGCATCTGCTCGTACCAATCGCCCGCAACCTCGATCAGCAGATCGCGTTTGCTGGGGAAGTAGCGGTAAATGGTACCCTCGACAACACCAAGACGCTGCGCGATTTCGGAAATAACGGTCTCGTTGTAGCCCTTCTCACAAAACACAGTGCGCGCCATTTCCGTGATGTCCGCCATGCGTTGTTCGCGCGGCAGGCGGTGTACACGGCGGCGGTGCGGCGGCGTTTCGTCTTTTGCGGAAGCTTGGGCCACGAGGCTGCGCTTTCCCGATTAGCTATTGGGCCAGGACGGCTTGCGTTTTTCCTGAAAGGCCTTGAAGCCTTCCTTGCAGTCGTCGGTTTGGGCCATGGTGGCCAGCATCAGCTGCCCGAATTCAAACGCCTGCTGCAAGGTCATGTCGCGCACGGCGTGGAAACCGATTTTGCCAAGACGAATAGCAGCCGGTGACTTGTTGGTGATGCGGTTCAGGAGCCACTCGGTTTTTTCGTCGAGTTCCTCGGGTGGAACCACATAGTTCACAACGTCCATGGCCAACGCTTCCTCGGCGGTGAACATTTCACCGGTGATGCACAACTCGAACATCTTGCGCATGGGCAAAACGCGCTGAAGCAGTGGCAGGATCATCGCCGGAAAAAGGCCGATGCCCGATTCCGGCGTGCCAAATTTCGCGGTGGAAGATGCCACCGCCATATCGCAGGCACACAGCAAGCCAAAGCCGCCGGCCAAGGCCGGGCCGTTGACGCGCGCGATGATGGGCAATGTGGAATCGTTCATGCGGTTGAACATGCGCACGACGAAATTGCGCGGATCGGATGCTTGAACGGTAAACGGCGCACCAGTTGCGCTAGGCTTCAAATCGCCGCCCGCACAGAAGGCCTTGTCGCCCGAGCCGGTCAGCAGAATCGCGCGGCACTCCGGATCAGCTTCGGCGGCATCGATGGCGGCAATAATGCCGTTGGCCACATCCTCGTTCATCGCGTTGCGGCGCTCGGGCCGGTTGATGATCACCCATTTGACCGGGCCACGGTTTTCCTGCAGGACGACGTCTTCGGACATGGATACCTCCCTGTAGCGTCATTCGGCCGGTTGATCCGGCCCTGTTGGTTTCTTAATGAAGGCAACTCATTTTAGTCAGGGAGTCAAGACGTTTACCGGAAAAATCGCCCTTATCCCCTTGTCTCCTGGAGATTTAGGCCGGTAACACACACTCAACAACGATGCAAAAAACTAGATTCTCATCAAATTTCATAGACATACTGAGTTTCACTTATTAACTTTCAGGCAAGACCCGAACAAGGGTCGGCCTCGTAAAATGGCCAGTCAGGAAGGGACACCCCATGAGCCAAGCCGCCGCAGCGGACACCATGCTCCGCAACTCCATCGCCGAATTCGATCTCAACGACGATCATCGCCAGTTTCTCGATCTCGCGGACAAATACGCCCGCCAGGAACTCTACCCCGTCGCCGAAAAGATGGATGATGACGAAAGCTGGCCCGAAGGCCTGTTCGAGCGGATGGGCAGTGAGGGATACCTCGGCATCACCATCCCCGAACAATACGGCGGTGCGGGTGCGGACCTGTTCACCAGCGGACTGGTGCTTCAGGCCATGTCGCGCTGGAACCACGCGGTGGCCCTGAGTTGGGTCGCGCACGATAATCTTTGCGCCAACAACATTTACCGCAATGGCAATGAAGAACTGCGCAAGAAATACCTGCCCGGCTTGTGTTCGGGCAAACTCATCGGCGCGCTGGGCTTGACCGAACCCGGCGCAGGGTCCGACGCCTTGGGATCCATGCGCACGACAGCGAAGAAAGACGGCGACCATTATGTTCTGAATGGCAGTAAGATCTATATCACCAACGGGCCGATTGCCGACGTGCTGCTGGTCTATGCCAAGACCGATCCCGAGAAAGGCGCGAAAGGTATTTCCGCGTTCATCGTGGAGAAGGATATGCCGGGTTTCTCGGTTGCCCAGAAGCTTGTGAAGATGGGCTTTCGCGGCAGCCAGACCGGCGAACTCGTGTTCGACAACTGCCGGGTGCCCGCCGCCAATATGGTGGGCGAGGAAAATAAGGGCGTCTCCATTGTCATGAGCGGACTCGACCTTGAGCGCGCCATGATCTCGCCCATCTGCCTGGGTGTGTGCGAACGGGCGCTTGAGCTGTGCATCGAATACGCAAAAACCCGCCAGCAATTCGGCAAACCCATCGCCAGCTTCCAGATGATCCAATCCAAGATCGCCGATATGTACGTGTGGGTGGAGACCATGCGGACATTTAATTACCGGGTTTTGGCGGCATCGAACGATCTGGAAATCGGCGGTGGCGGGCGCGGCAATATTCACGCCCTCACGGCTGCTTCTGTGATGTACACCGCCGAAACCATGGCTAAAGTATTGCACGAGGCGGTGCAGATTCACGGCGGCTACGGATATATCTGGGAGTCCGAGATCAACCGCCTGTTCCGGGCCACCAAACTTTTGGAAATCGGTGCAGGCACGACGGAAGTGCGTAAAATGATCATCAGCGGGGAATTGCTGAAGTAGAAAAGGTATCCGTGAGCCGGTGACAATAAACCGGCCGCGAAGCAGGGAGGATAGAAATGTATTTGGGCGTTACGACGATGCTCCGGCGCACGGTGCAAACGCGCGGCGATGATATCGCCACGGTTTACGGGGATCGCCAGCAGACCTGGAAAGAGCTCTACGAAAAAACCGCACGCCTGGCCGGCGGGCTGAAAAACCTGGGCCTTACAGTGGACGAGCGCATCGCGCTGATCGTCAACAATAGTGACCGGTATCTGGAAATCTCGCTCGCTTCGGCCTGGGCCGGCGGCGTTGTGACTCCGCTCAACGGCCGCTGGAGCATTCCGGAACTACTGGACTCCATGGAAGACAGCACGCCGGTGCTGCTCATGATCGACGACGCGAACCTCGAAGCCGGTAAAAAGGTTGCCGAGGCTTACCGCAAAGCCGGTCATAAATTGACTTTGATTTTCTCAGGCGACGGCCGATGCCCCGATGGGTTCGAGGATTACGCCAAATTGTGTGACTCATCGCCGATGGACGACACGCAGCGCATGGACGACGACCTGTTCACTATCTTCTACACCGGCGGCACGACCGGACGGTCCAAAGGCGTGATGCTGAGCCACCGCAATATGGCGTTCTCCGCCATGGGCAGCATGGCCGAGGGTCACTTTGGAGAGGACGCGATCTATATCAACATGCTGCCGACGTTCCACCTCTCGAGCATGTGGCCGTATATCTCTTGCATGTGCAGTGGAGCGCCGACCATCTCCTTGCCCGGCTTCGTGCCCGAAGACGTCCTGGCCGCCATTCAGAAACACAAAGTCACCGAAGTGCTGCTCGTGCCGACGATGGTCCAAATGCTGATCGAAGACCCGAAGTTCGCGGATTACGACACCAGCTCGATGAAACACATTATTTACGGCGCGGCCCCGATCACCGAAGCGCTGGTGGACCGGGCCGTGAAAGCGTTCCCCAGCGCGGACTTTGTGCAGGCTTACGGCATGACAGAGTTGGCACCGCTGGCGACCTCGCTTCAATTCAAACACTTGGGCTCGGAAGGCCGTAAGCTGGGCCGCAACAAGTCTGTGGGCCGGGCCACCTTTGGCGTGGAAGTGGAAATTGTCGATGAAGACGATAATCCCGTACCGCGCGGCACGGTCGGCGAAATCAAGGCGCGCGGGCCGAACCGAATGCTGGGCTACTGGAACCGCCCGGAAGAAACCAAGGCCGCGATCGTCGATGGATGGATGCACACCGGCGACGGCGGCTACATGGACGACGGCGGCTTCGTCTTCATGGTGGACCGCATCAAGGACATGATCATTTCCGGCGGCGAAAACATCTATTCGGTGGAAGTGGAGAACTGCGTGACACAACACCCAGCGGTGGCGCAGTGCGCAGTGGTCGGCGTGCCCCACGAGAAATGGGGCGAGACAGTGCAGGCCTGCGTCATTACCCATCCGGGCGCCAAGGTGACCGAGCAGGAGATCATCGACCACTGCCGCGAATTGATCGCGCACTACAAGTGTCCGCGCATTGTCGTATTCCGCGATGCGTTTCCGCTGTCCGGCGCTGGAAAAGTGCTCAAGCGCGAACTGCGTAAAGAATACGGCGGGAAATAACTAGATTTTCTGGCACTTACATAGGACGCTTAATAACGAAGGCAGACATTATCCCGGGAGGACGCAACAATGCTGAAGACCATGACCAAAGCCGCGAAGGCCCGCGCGCAGGTTGACCATCCGATCATTGACGCAGACGGACACTTTGTTGAGATCGGCCCGCTCCTGGATGATCACCTGGTAGCACACCTGGAAGAGGTCGGCGGCAAGGAGTTGCGCGACACATATCTCGCCAGTGGTTCGCGCCCCTTCAACACCGCAAGCGTTCTCGCCGGACGCGATGATCCCATTGTACGCCAGGAATGGCGTGCTTCACCTTCTTGGTGGGGCTGGCAGTGCGAAAACACCCTGGACCGCGCGACCTGTCACTTGCCCAAGCTGATCTATGAGCGCCTCGATGAAATGGGCATCGATTTCATGCTCGTGTATCCCTCGGCGGTGCTGGGATTGATCCATACGCCGGGCGAAATGGGCGCGGCGCTCGCTCGCGCGGCCAACAAGTATCTCGCCGAATTGTTCGCGCCTTACAAAGACCGCATGACCGTTGGCGCCATCGTGCCCATGGACACGCCGGACCTTGCCATCGCCGAGATGGAATACGCAGTGAAGGAATTGGGCGCAAAAACCTGCGTGATCGGCGGATATGCACGCCGTGCCCTTGGCGATAAACCCGCCAACGGGCCGCAGCCGTTGCGCCTCGACCACTTCGGCCTCGACAGCGAGTACGACTACGACCCGTTCTGGGCCAAGTGCATGGAACTGGGCATCGCGCCGGTGAGCCACAGCTCGCACATGCATCTGAGAGTCGCGCGCTCCATCTCGAACTATTCCTACAATCACATCGGCTGCCTTTCGACGTCGCACGAAGCCCTCGCCAAAGCATTGTTCATCGGCGGCGTGACGGAACGGTTTCCGGACCTGAAGGTCGGTTTCCTGGAAGGCGGCGTCGCCTGGGCGTGTTCGCTGTATTCCGATTTGATCGGGCACTGGAGCAAACGCAACGCCAATGCCATCCAGATGCTCGATCCCGACAAACTCGACGTGGATGGGTTGATGAAATACGTCGAGAAATACGGCGACGAGGAGATGCTGAAAAATATCGACCGTCTGCGCGATTTCTTCGCAACGCCCGCCGCGCGGCCCAAGGTGCTCGACGATTTTGAACGCGCGAACATCAAGACCAAGGAAGACATCAAGAAGAAGTTCGTACCGAACTTCCATTTCGGCTGCGAAGCGGACGACCCGATGCTGGCCTGGGCCTTCGCCGACAAGATCAATCCCATGGGCGCGCAACTGCGGGCGATGATCGGCTCGGACATCGCCCACTGGGACGTAGTGGACATGACCGAGCCTGTCGAAGAAGCCTACGAGATGGTCGAACACGGCCAGATCACGGAAGATAACTTCAAGGATTTCTGCTTCACAAACCCGCTGCGCCTGCATGCGGGTATGAACCCGAAGTTCTTCGAAGGCACCGTCGTTGAAAAAGCTGCCGCCGAGGCCATCGCCAAGGGTCTGGACTAAGACGCGCCCGGCTGAATGATCAGATACGTTCTGGGGAGGAACACGTGACACCGAAGGAAAAAGCCAAACCCATCCGCTCGCTTTTGTTTTGTCCGGGCGACAACGAAGACGAGGTGCGCGAATGCTACGCCGCCGGGGCCGATGCGATCATGATTGACCTGGAGGAACCGCGCACACCGTTCACGGAACCGCAGCGCGAAGCCACTCGGAAACTTGTGAAAGGAATTTTGGACTCTTTTCCGGCCGAAGGCGGACCGCAGATTTTTGCGCGGGTACAGCCGTATAAGACCGGACAATCCATGAAAGACCTGCGCGCGGTACTCAGCACCAAGGTGACCGGTATTCTTCAGCCCAAGATTTACGGACCGGAAGATGTGCATGGACTAGACGCCATCCTAACCTGCCTTGAAGCTGAGATGGGATTGCCGATGGGACAAACGGCGATTTATCCGATTCTGGAAACGGCGCAGGCATTGCGGCTGGCATATGAAATCGCCTCGGCCTCGCCGCGCGTGGCCTATATGGGTGGTGCGATTTCCCGCTTCGGCGATATTCACCAGGCGATCGGGTTCCGCTGCTCGCCCGATGCGCGCGAGACATTGTACTTGCGTTCAAAAGTGCTGATCGACGCCAAAGCCGCCGGCATCCGCTATCCCATCAGCGGCATGTGGACCGGCGCACTGGACGACGACGACGGTCTGCGCAAATGGTGCACGGAACTGCGCAACATCGGCTACTACGGCATGATGCTGGGCAACAAGGTTCTGCTGAAAACCGTCCACGAAGTATTTACACCGACGAAGGAAGAACTGGCTTACTGGACCGAATTGGACGAGCTTTCCGCCGCTGCAGACAAAGCGGAGAAGGACCGGCTCATTCATGGCACGGCCAATCAAGGCGAAGCGCACGTCGTGCATCAGGCGCATGTGGGCTCGGCGCGCAAGAACCTCGCCTGGGCGCGTGAGCTTGGTGTCATCTAGGTTCGAGGTTTACTTCTCGAAGTCTTCCTTGATGTGCCGTGAGGCGAGCCAGAAAAACGTGGCCGCAATCGGGTAGAACAGCGCGGAGGTCAGCAGCGCCCAGCGCAGGCCCTCGGCACTGTCACCGATATTGGAACCGTAGATATCGCTTAAAACGCCGATGACGGGCGGCGAGATGCCGTGCCCGATCATATTGGCCGCCACGACCACGAACATGGACAAGAGCGCGCGCATGGTCAGCGGCGCGAGACCCTGGCTTGAAGACATGGCCGCGGGAATCCAAGAATTGTTGAGTGTCGCGGGCACCAGCAGAAAGGCGAAGCAAACGTAGAGGTTCCCCGCCATGGTGGCCGCAATGAAAAACGGGAATGAAATGATCATCGCCATGGCGGGATAAAGCATGAGATAGCGTCTATTACCCGCTGCCAGCTTATCGGTGATCCAGCCGCCGCCGAATGCGCCGGCCGCACCGGCCACACCCGCGACCAATCCCCACATCCAGCCGACATCGCCCAGTTCAAGCCCGAAGGCGCGCTGCAAGAACGGCGGATACCACACCATCCAGCCGACGGTGGAGAAGGACGCGAACACGGCGGAGATGAGCAGGAACGCGACCGTCTTTTTTCGGGTAACCGTCCGAAAGACCTCCATCAACGGTAGAGGTTTCTCAACTTTCGTCGGCTTGCCATCCGCCAAACCGCGCGGCGGTTCCTTGATGGTCAGTTTCCACAAGAGACCGACGAACAGACCCGGCAAGCCAACCAGCAGGAGCGCTGCACGCCAGCCGTACTCTTCGGCAACGAAACCACCAGCGGCCAAGCCCACCACAATCGCGATGGGCCGGCCCAATAGGTAGGTGCCGATCGCCCGGGCACGTTCCGCCGGTCCGTAGTAATCGGAAACCAGGGTGACGACGCACGGACCGAAGGCCCCCTCGCCCAAGCCCACGCCCGCCCGGGCCAGCAACAAATGCCAATAGTTCTGTGCAAGTCCGCAGGCCGCGGTCGCAAAGCTCCAAAGAGTGACGGCACCGGCAAGAATGTTCTTCCTGATGGCGCCGCCGTCGATGAAGCGCGCTGTGGGAAGTCCGACCAAGTTGTAGAACAATGCAAAGGCGAAGCCGGTCATAAGACCCAGCTGCCAATCAGCTAAGCCGAACTCCTCTTTGATCGGCTGCTGGAGGATGGAAATAATATTGCGGTCGACGGAATTCAGGAGATACGCGATGAAAATCATGAACACCACGTACTTGCGGTGTGATTTCCAATCGTAGGAAACCGTCGGCACGCTCTCCCCGGAAGCGGCCGCTCCCGAAACCTCACCGTTCGCTGTAACGTCAGCTGATGGCCCCATGTCAATCCTCCCCTTGCCGCGTCACTATATAGACATGCTCAGCATGAGTCTTGCCTTGAGAAACGATCTCTTAGGGCAGATCCGGCAGCAAATTGTGGCAGCATAGATCGACAACGACTTCGATATTCTGGCCGCTGTTCCGGGCCGTATTTTCGCGCAAAGCGCTAAAGTCCACGACGTTATAGACGGCGCCCTTGCCAGCGCCCCGTTCGCGCCGGGCTTCGATGTAGTCGGTAAGCGAACCCGGGATGTCGATGCCCGCAACCTGCCGCCAGCCATCGTAGTAGTCCACGGCCTCGTGATTACGGCCAAGAGATGCGAGACTCATCAACACCTCGAAGTGAATGCCATCGACCACGGTTTCTGTGTCGAGAAAGCGCGCCAAAATAAGAGCGAAGCGGGCCGCTTCGATCGCGTCTTCGAAATTTCGGCTCAATCGATTGAAGCGCGTCAGAAACGCAAAATAGCGCGCGGCGTCCGTGACATTCATTTGCCCGTTGTCGTGCCGAGCCTTCAATTCTTCGAATAGCGGCGCCGCAGTTTCAAGGTCGCCGTCGTTCAATTCACGCATGGCGTCGTCGAAAATCTTATAATTCGCTTGGCTGATTCCGCGCTCCGATCCGCCGCGCATGGAACGTTTAGCGTTGCTTTCGTAGAGGTCGGTGTAAAAGGTAAATCCCAAGTCGAGGACTCGTTGAGACTCTTCGGACGGGGTAAACTTGTAGGTTCGGGCGGAGCGCAACGCATCAGCGTCGAAAAATCCCTGGGGGTAGGACAGGACAACTTCCGCGTCCGTGACGTCCCCCACCTCCGATACTTCCACTACAACCTGGACGAAACCCTCTTTGAGAGTCTCTTGGGCAATTTTGGATACAACGGGCGTAACACCAGAGACGATCTCCGTCACTTGCTCTTGCGAAAATACGGGCGCACCGGCACCGAAGGCCGACATGGCCACTATAACCGCCGATATTCGCACTACGCTCATGGAAGCCCCCTGCCACGCATTGTACAGATTTATTGGAACGCCGATAGCACTCGAATCAGCAAATCGGCTGCGCTAGTCTATGCTGCATATGCGGCGTCTCATGCAGGGAATGGACGCATTTCAGATCTTATGGGGAGGGTCATGGCCAAGTTAACGCACAGCTACGTCCACGGTACGTCTTCAACACCGCTGATGGGCGACACCATCGGCGTGCATTTCGATCACGTGGCCGAAAAATGGAGCGACCGCGACGCCATGGTCGTACGCCATCAGAATATCCGCTGGACCTATGCGGACCTGAAAAAGGAAGTGGATGCATTCGCGGCCGGGTTGCTGGCGCTTGGCCTGGAGCCGGGCGACCGCATCGGCATTTGGTCGCCGAACAACGCCGAATGGGTCGTCACGCAATTCGCGACCGCCAAAGCGGGGTTGGTTCAGGTGAACATCAATCCTGCGTACCGGCTGTCCGAAGTCGAATACGTTCTGAACAAAGTGGAGTGCAAAGCGCTCATCACAGCGGAGACATTCAAGACCAGCGATTACATCGAAATGATCGGCACCCTGGCGCCTGAAGCGGCAAAGAGCATCCCGGGCGATCTTAAATCAAAGCGCTTGCCCCATTTGAGAACGCTGATCCGCATCGGCAAGAAAGACCTTCCCGGCTGGTTCAAGTTCGAAGAGGTCGCCGGAAAAGCCGACGAAAGCCATCACGGGCGAGTCAAAAGTCTGGCGAGCCAGCTTCAATTCGACGATCCCATCAATATCCAATTTACCAGCGGCACCACAGGTTCGCCCAAAGGCGCGACGCTGACACACCACAATATTCTCAACAACGGCTACCTCACCGGGGAAACCTTGGGCTTTACGGACAAGGACCGGCTGTGCATTCCGGTGCCGCTCTATCACTGCTTCGGAATGGTCGCGGCCAATCTGTGCTGCCTCACTCACGGGGCGGCTATGATCTTTCCGGCCGAAGCCTTCGAGCCCAAGGCGACACTTGAGGCGATTCAGGCCGAGAAATGCACAGCGGTTTATGGCGTGCCTACTATGTTTGTTGCCATGCTGTCCGAGCCGGATTTCAAATCCTACGACTTGACATCTTTGCGCACCGGGATCATGGCCGGATCGCCCTGCCCTATCGAGGTCATGAAACGAACCATCAGCGACATGAATATGAAAGAAGTGACCATCGCTTACGGCATGACGGAAACCGCACCTGTGATCACGCAGACGGGCATTCATGATTCCGTGGACCGGCGCGTCTCCACCGTCGGCACAGCATATCCACATACTGAAGTGAAAATCGTAGACACGGAAAACCGTATCCTCCCCGTGGGCGAGCAAGGCGAGCTGTGCGCACGCGGTTATTTGGTCATGCGCGGATATTGGAACGACGACGACAAAACCGACGAGGCCATCGACAAGGGCGGCTGGATGCACACAGGCGATCTCGCCATCATGGACGAGGACGGCTACTTCAATATCGTCGGGCGCATCAAGGACATGGTGATTCGCGGCGGGGAAAACGTCTATCCGCGCGAGATCGAAGAGTTCCTCTATAAAAGCCCGAAGATTGAGGACGTCCAAATTTTCGGTGTGCCGGATCCAAAGTACGGCGAAGAGCTATGCGCCTGGATCAAACTCAAATCCGGCGAGACCGCCAACGAGGATGAGATCAAGGCATACTGCAAGGGGCAGATCGCCCACTACAAAATTCCGCGCTATGTGCGGTTCGTGGACGAATTCCCCATGACCGTGACCGGCAAAATACAGAAGTTCGTCATGCGCGAGCGCATGATCGAAGAATTGAAACTGGAAGTGCAAAAAACGGCGTAAGGAGCGCTGCTATTCGACCGCAGCAGCCTCTTGCGCTTGCTGCACGGGCCGGGTGGCAGCCAGTGCATTCTGGAACGCCTGCAACACTTCCGTGCCCGGCTTGCCGCGTGAATCGAGGTCCGCCGCCCATTGCCGGTTCACGCCCTGAAGCACGGATTTAAACTCCGCGCGGGCCGACGGCGACAGATCGACGATCTCAACGCCAGCCTCGCGGATGCTTTTCAAGCTGACAGCAGAGTCTTCATCGGTGGCGACGCAGCCGCTACGCGTGACTTCCTGACCGGCTTGCGTGAATGCCTGCCGGACCTTTGGCGGCAGCTCCGCCCAGGTGTCGAGGTTGACCGTGTACATGATGACGGCACTGCCGAAATTCTCGCCGTCGGTGCCGTAGCTCAAATGATGATGCAGGTCGTAATCGACAATGCTGGAGTGCGACAGCAACAGCCCGTCGATGGTGCCGCGCGAGAGCGACTCTAGAATTTCAGGAGCGCCCATCTGGACAGGTACGCCGCCCATGCGCCGTGTAATGAGCACCTTCGGTCCGCCCGGCGCACGGAGCTTGTGCCCCTGGACCGAGTCAACGGTTTCAATCGGCGTATTCGCGAGAAACAACTGATAAGGCGCAAGCACAAGCACAAACAGAGCGCGCACACCCAAGGGATTGAGCTCATATCGGTCGATGATACCGCCCGGTTTGATGAGTTCCCAATACGCGACGGTACCCTCACAGGAATTGGTGAAGGATTCGGGCAATTCCGCAACGCTGGATAGGGGCAGCTTGTCGGTAATATATGAGGGCGCAGCCAAACCGACGTCCGCCACGCCGCTTTGGGTCAGAGATAATAGATCCTTCGCCTTGCCCAACTGCTCCGCCGGGAAATAATCGAATGTGATTTCACCGTCGGTGAGTTCCATCACACGATCGAGCCAAACGCTCGTCATGAACTTTGTGATGAAGTGACCGGAGGGGAGATAATCGGCGACCCGGATCAGCTTCGGCTCGTCGGCGTTCACCGGCGCGGCCGTAAGCAGCGCAACAGCAGCAACGCTCGCGGTCAGCGCCGACTTAAGTTTTCCACAAAAACGCATCGATCCTCCCGGTAAATGAAATGCGCCGAGAAATACTCTCACAGTTTTAGGCGAAGGTGAACCGGAACCGGTGTGCCTTATTCGGCGTCGGCAGAGGATTGGTGCATCGAAGGATCAGGCCTCCACGGGCTTGCCGGTGTTCGGGTTGAGAAGCGGGCCAAGCCTTGGCCGCAGCCACTCCATCGGAATTTTCTGGTTCGCGGGCATGGACTTCTTGAAGGCCGGACGCGCCATGATGCGATCGAAGTACGCCTTGACCGCCGGATGCTCATCAAGCGTCACAAACGCGGAAGAGAAGTAGATGCTGAAGCCGACGCAGGTGTCGGCAGCGGAAAACCCGCTGGGCAGCAGGTACTCCTGACCGTCCAAGATGACCTGCATGGCATCGAGGCATTTCCCAAGGCGGCGCGTTTCAAAGTAAATGACGATTTCAGACTTCTGCTCCGGCGGCACAAACACGTACTGCTGCACCATGTTTTGACACGGAATGATCACCGTTTCGGCAAAGTGAATCCACTTGAGCCAGTCGTAGCGCTCAGGGTTTCCTACCGGGCGGCCGAACTTGTTCTCCGGATCATATTTTTCGCAAAGATATTCAGTGATGGCGCCGGACTCGATAAGCGTCATGTCGCCATCCACCAGCGCCGGGATGCGGCCCAACGGATGAACCGAAAGATACTCCTTGGACCGAAGAACCTTGTGGTCGAAAGGCATGTCTTCCAATTCAAAGGGAATACCCATTTCGTTCAGGAGCCAGAGGGTGCGCATGGAGCGCGTTTCCGCGCAGTGATAAAGTTTCATCGTTTTAATACCGTGTGTCTGTAATTTGGCGAAAATGGGCGGAGCCACCGTATAGCTTGGATATCCAACAGAAGCATAGGGAATTCAAGGTCATGCAAAACAAGCACACCGGGATATTGTCCGCGCGCAGAAGGCCGCGCGAGAAAGCCGGAAAATCCGGAGTTATCGTCGATAGTCACGGTTTCTTCCGACACCGCTTGGGCGAACACCGGCGCCTTGCGCACTAAAGAAGCGCCCACCACCGCGGCCAGAATCACTGCGCGGCGCGACAGCTCTTTCTTGTGCAATGGAATGCTTTGCCCGCGTGACATATCTAAGCGAATCCCTCCCTTTCGCCGACAAGAACACTACCGGGACGATGCGCAATGTACAGCCCCTAAAATTCATCATATAGATGACAGGCGCTCTCTAAAATGTGCCAATGCGGAGCGCAGGCGCGAATGGGGGGAGACTTGATCAAACGATTCACCAGCTTGGGAATGGCCGCCGCGCTGCTGTTGGGTGGCGCGATAGAATTGACACCCGCCCGCGCCGCCGAGGTTCGCGAAAGCACATGCACGGACATGTCGCGGGACTGCCTTATTGAAATCGCACGCACCTATTTAGACGCCCGCTACGACGGGCGCATGCGTCCCTATCAGCGCGTGGCGGTTGATGTGCAACGCTGGGAGAACGGCATCAAAACTGCGGATTCATTTGACGACATTCTGGGCCCCGTCGAAGGCGAAGTCAGCAACACTCTCCGCGCACGGAACCTGGATCGAGCTATGGTGGAGGGTGATCAAGCAGTTTTCTTCTGGATTTTGGACATGAAGGATGCGCCAGATCAGCCGTGGACGAGCACCGTGCATTTGTTTGAGCGGTTCAAATTCGATCCCAGCCCCACGGTTTGCGGAGACGTTCTCGCGCCCTGTATCACCGAGATCGAAGTGATCTTCTGCATTTCACCGCGCGCAGGCGAGGACGCCACCCCGCCCGGCGCCAGCGACCCCAACTGGTTCGATAGCTACCGCTGCCGACGCGACGGTTAAGTCAGAGGGTTAATAACGTATTGGCTGGTGGGCACGACGTCGATCCTGCTGAAATCGATGAAGCGGCCACAACTTTCCATCATCGCCGCGAGATTTTTCTGGAACTTTTCCTCGTTACCGACCGCATCGTAAAACGCCTGCGGATTGGTCATGGCCTCGGCCGGAAAACATTCCTCGATCATCGCGTCATAATGCGGCGCGCCGTAGGTCAACTGCCGCGTAATCACGTTTTGAATGTATTCAAAGTTACTCTGCGTATCGATTCCAACGGCGGTGTGAAGGACCAACCAATTGTGAAGCCATGCGTCATACGCAAGATGGGATGGACGCCGCAAAAATACCACCTGCGAGAACCCTTCCGTGCGCGTGCCGGGCTTCGGCGGGTGTGCCGTATTGACGATGGGCTGTGACTCGGTTGCAAGATAAGCGGCCATGCGCCCGACACCACCGCTGACAATTTCATCGAGCGGCGCACGGAACCGGTCCAGGGCCGAATTCACCCAAACCTGAATCGTACTGTCCATCTGCGGCTTAGTGTTGATTTGCTTGATGGCCGTCGCCGAAGCGACGTGCTCATCACTGAGGTTCACCTGCACAGCATGCACGCCGTCGGCGTTCGCCAAAGCCCCGCCGATTTCTTCGCGAAGCTTCTTGTGATGCGTCTTTTCATCGACCGATGGATCACGCCAGATGGCGTAAATGACTTTTTCCATATTCCTCCCCCAGCGGCAGCCTGCCTGCGCAATATTATAACCATCAGATTGTAACTGAACGGCTGAACCTCTTCTTCACGTCCTTATTACACGCTATATTCACTCATCACACGCATCAATATTGGGAGAGCGCCATGGCCTATACGCTGACGGTCAATGGAAAAGAGCATACGGTCGATGTCGAAGGGCAAATGCCCCTGCTTTGGGTCTTACGCGACGAGTTGGGACTCACCGGCACGAAATACGGATGCGGCATTTCCGCGTGCGGCGCCTGCACGGTGCATATCAATGGCCGCGCGGCGCGGAGTTGCACCCTGCCAGTCGCGGCGGTCACCGGCCCAGTCACGACCATCGAAGGACTCTCCGAGGACTCATCGCACCCCGTACAAAGAGCTTGGATCGAAAAACAGGTACCGCAGTGCGGGTACTGTCAGTCGGGAATGATCATGGCGGTCGCGGCATTGACCGCGACCAACCCCAATCCGACGGAAGAGGAATTGAACAAAACCATCTCCAATGTGTGCCGCTGCGGCACCTATGATCGCGTGCGCGAGGCCGTCGCCTCGCTGCCGGAACAGGCATAAGGGAGGCGGTCATGAAAATTACCCGACGCAAAGCCATTCTCGGCACCGCCCTGGTCGGCGGCGCGCTCGTCATCGGTTTCACCGCGCGGCCCTATCCGCAACGCGAAGAAGCGCGCAAGGTTTTGGGACACGGAAAGGACGGCGCGGTCCTGACAACTTGGGTCAAGGTGTATCCGGACAATCGCGTGGAAGCGATTGTGCCCCACGCCGATATGGGCCAAGGATCGCAAACCGCCCTCGCCCAAATGCTGGCCGATGAAATGGATGCCGATTGGAATTTGGTCTCGGTGCTTGAAGCCCCCGCGCACGACGCTTTTGCGAATGCGGCCGTTGCCATAGGTTTCGCGGACGAGTTTGGACTGCCGGAGCTTCTAACCAGCGGTTTAAAGCAGGTCGCCGGACCAATTGTTCGCTTTGCGGATCTGCAAATCACCGGCGGGAGTTCGGCGATCCGCTTCACCGGACAATTGGCCATGCGTCCGACCGGCGCGGCCGCGCGGGAAATGTTTGTGCAAGCGGCCTCGGATAAACTCGGCGTTCCGACCGGGGAATTGCGCACTGAAAATAGCCATGTGATTCACGACGGCAGTGACCAGCGTGTTCCTTACGGCGAGTTGATCGAGCTCGCCGCAACGATGACACCACCCGAAAATCCGAAACTGAAAACGCCGGATCAATTCAAGATCATGGGCAAGCCCATGCCGCGCTTCGATGTACCGGAGAAGGTGAACGGGACGGCCAAGTTCAGCATCGACGCACGCGTCGAGGGCATGAAGTATGCCGCTATCCGTCACAGCCCGGTTTTCGGCGGACAGGTCGCGACCTTGAACGAGTCTTCCGTCGCAAGCCGGCGCGGCGTGGAGCGTGTTATCAACCTCGGTGATGCCGTGGCTGTGGTGGCCGACAACACCTGGCGCGCCGAACAAGCCGTGCGCGCGCTCGATGTCACGTTTTCCGGCGGTGAAAGCGCAGGATTGTCCTCCACCGGCATCTTTGCCGAATTCGAAACAGCCGTGTCCGGCATGCCGGGCGGCGATGATCGCAATCAGGGCGATCTGGACACCGCGTTCGTAAATGCCGCCAAGACGGTTGAGGGCACATACAAGGCCCCCTTCCTCGCCCACGCGCCGATGGAGCCGTTGAACTGCACCGTACTGGCGCGCTCAAACGGCACAGCGGAAGTTTGGGTGGGCTCGCAAAATCCGCTTGGCACGCGCGCCATCGTCGCCGATGAGCTGGGCTACGAACATGACAACGTCATCGTGCACAATCAGCGCCTGGGTGGCGGCTTCGGACGCCGCGCGGACCCGCATCCCATTGCGCAAGCAGCCAAGATCGCCGCGCAAATGAAGGATACGCCGGTCAAGCTGACATGGAGCCGTGAGGAAGACATGCAGCACGACAATTACCGTCCGGCCGGTCTGAGCCGCTTCAAAGGCGCGTTCGATGCCGACGGAAACGTCATTGCCTGGCTGAACGTCTATAACTGGCGCGATGCGCCATACGAGGCGCCGCTCATACCCTACGACGTTGCGAACCAGCACATCGGTTGGGTGGACGCGACCGCGCCCATCCCGACCGGGGCGTGGCGCAGCGTGGCCCACTCGCGTCATGGGTTCTTTACGGAATCCTTTACCGATGAAATGGCGAATGCGGCAGGTGAAGATCCCTATCAGTTCCGGCGCAAATTGCTGGCGGATGCACCACGCTTCCGCGACGTGCTCGATCTGGCCGCCGAAAAATCCGGCTGGGGCACGCCACTGCCGGAAGGGTCGGGCCGCGGCATCGCATTGCACGCCGCATTCGGATCCATCACCGCGCAAGTGGCCGAAGTCACATGGCGTCCGGAAGGCGGCGTGTCAGTCGATCGCATGGTGTGCGTCATCGATTGCGGCACCATGGTCAATCCGGACTCGGTTCAGGCACAATTGCAAGGCGGCATTCTCTACGGGTTGAGCGCAGCATTATATGGTGAAATCGAAATCGAGGATGGCCGGGTCAAACAGTCGAATTTCAACGACTATCGCTCGGTTAAACTGTCCGACGCACCGCGAATTGAAACACATGTGATTCAGTCGGGCGCGCCCATGGGCGGGATCGGCGAGCCGGGAACGCCCGCAGTTGCTTCAGCGGTTGCGAATGCGGTGTTCGCGGCGACCGGCAAACGGCTGCGGGATATGCCGCTCAATCTCGATCAGTTTCCGGCCAGAGAAAGCGACGATGCAGCGGGCAGCGCCTAAGCTGCCTGCTTGCATCTAAAACTCTTCAAGTAAGCGGCCCATGCCGGTGCCCACATCGTTGATGCCGCCGGTGCGAAGCGCATGCCAATAGGTGGCCGTGTTGACGGCGATCACGGGCTTATCGATTTCTTTTTCGGCTTCTGCGGCAACTTGCGCCATAGGCAAGTTCGCGCCGAACTGAACAATCGCTTCCACGTCCGATCCGTCCACTTCGCGGACGGCCTCGGCAAGTCGTTCTTTCGTTACATGCGCAATGCGCACCAGGCTTTCGCACGACAGATAAACGTCATGCGCAACTTCAACACCGAATTCGGCAAAAAATGCTTTCAGGTGTCCAGCAGCGACGGGGAAGTAGGGCGTGATCAATCCAATACGGCCCTTCACACCGAAGGCGTTTAATGCAGCAGGAATGGCCTCGGCGGCTTGAGTGAGCGGAATATCGCCCGCCCGTTTGGCGACGCGCTTGGCGATCTTGCGGCTGGGCGCACTGCCTCCGCCCCAAATGCTTTCGGCGGAAATTCCCAAGATAAGATGCTGCGGGCGGCAGGTCATGACCCGGTCCACCGCGGCTTCAAGCGCCACATCAATGCGGCGAATGAGTTCGTCGAAATCCGCATCGGACTTTACCGGATCATCGGGAATATGCATGCGCGAAATGTGATTGGTCACGCCCTCGGGACGCATAGCATCATATTCCGGCTGCACGACGGTGTTGGTGGACGGCGTCACCACCCCGTAAAGCCGGCGCCAACCCAGTGTGTCCCCCATGTTCCCCCGCTCGCTCTTACTCGTCCTTGCAGCGCGCCTGCAACCTGCTTTCTGCAATCTTATCCGCCGCCGCAGACGGCGCGATCTTCCATTTTTCCGCTGCTACGAATACATCGCGCAGCGTATCCGCAATGGCTTCGCAGCGTTGCTTGCTTTGTTCGGCGTCGTAGTCCCCGTGCATCTCGCCGCTGACGTTAATAACACCGCCAGCATTGATCACATAGTCGGGCGCATAAAGGATGCCGAGGGAAGTGAGCATATCGCCCACTTTAGCGTCATCCAATTGATTGTTCGCCGATCCCGCGATGACCTTGGTTTTCAGATTTTTGACGTTTTCGCTATTGAATACCGCGCCGAGCGCACACGGCGCCAAAACATCCGCCTCGGCGAAAACAATCTTATCCGGATCCACAGCCGTCGCATTGAATTTCTGAACTGCCTTTTCCGTTTTCTTTTTGTCTATGTCGGAGACAATAAGCGACGCGCCAGCCTCGTGAAGGTGCTCACACAGTTTCCAGCCGACATGACCAAGACCTTGCACCGCAACCGTCTTGCCGTTTAGATCGGATGATCCGAGGCGATATCGAGCTGCCTCTTTAATACCGGCAAAGACCCCAATAGCGGTAAACAAGGATAGATCACCGCTGGCCGCTAGGCCGGATTTACGTCCGACCACATAACGCGTTTGTGTTGCGATGGTGTCCATGTCCTGGGACGACATGCCGACGTCTTCAGCCGTGTAATAGATGCCACCGAGGGCGTTCACCGCGCGGCCGAACGCGCGTAATAACGGTTTGGTCTTTTGCGTTTTGGCGTCACCGATGATGACCGCCTTGCCGCCCCCAAGGGAAAGCCCGGTCATCGCATTCTTATAGCTCATGCCTCTGGACAGACGCAGAACGTCTTCCAGAGCAGCATCTTCGGATTCATAGGGCCACATTCTGCAACCACCAAGCGCTGGCCCACACACCGTGCTGTGAATGGCGATGATTGCCCGCAATCCGCTCTCTGAATCAGAACAGAACACGACCTTTTGATGGTTTTGAAATTCAGGATGGTCAAAAACCACAGACTCTCCTCACGACCTAGTTAACATCACTCATTGATGTAGGAAGGAAAGAGCCGGATTGCCACACCCAGACGCAAAAATCAGCTATTGCATAAACCAACCGTGACTGACGACGAGAGACTGCCCCGTCAGCGCATTGGAGCCAAAGCCGGCGAAGAACAGCACAGCCTGGGCGACGTCCTCGACCGTGGTGAACTCCCCATCCACGGTGTTCTTGAGCATCACGTTTTTAATGACGTCCTCTTCGCTGATGCCCAGCGCTTCGGCCTGTTCGGGAATTTGTTTGTCCACCAGGGGAGTGCGTACAAATCCGGGACATACCACATTGGCGCGCACGCCGTGCGCTGCGCCTTCCTTGGCAATGACTTTCGCAAGACCGATCAAACCGTGCTTGGCCGTGACGTACGGCGCCTTTAGCACCGAGGCCTCCTTGGAGTGTACAGAGCCCATGAGGATGATACTGCCGCCCCGGCCCTGTTTGTACATATGGCGTAGCGCGGCGCGGGATGTCAGGAAGGCGCCATCCAGGTGAATGGCGAGAAGCTTTTTCCACGCCGCGTAGTCGAAGTCTTCCATCGGTGAGATGATTTGTATGCCGGCGTTGCTGACCAGAATATCAATGCCGCCCAGCTTTTTTGCGATAGCGTCTATGCCGCCGTCCACTTGCGCCTCATCGGCAACATCCATGGCAACGCCCATGGCGCGGTCACCGGTGGCGTCGAATTCTTTTGCCGTCGCTTCGGCATCGGCGAGATTAAGATCGGCAATGGCAACCTTGGCACCCGCCTGCAAAAGCGTGTGTGCGATTTCCTTACCGATCCCGCGGGCCGCGCCCGTCACCACGGCGACTTTGTCCTGCACGTTCATGATCAGAACTCCGCGTCCACTTCTTCAAGCTCTTCGGGCTCTTCCTTGGCCGCCTCGACCCATTCAGCCATATCCGGCCAGCTCATGATGGTTTTGCAATAGTCGGCGCAATCCTTGTCGAGAGCGACATCATAGGTCAGAAACCGCGTGCACACCGGCGCATACATGGCATCGGCCATGCTGAGTTCGCCGAACAAACCCGGGCCGCCGTATTGGGACAAACACTCCTGCCAAATGGCCGTCACGCGGGCGATGTCGGGTTTGGCGCCGGACCACACTTTAAAACCTGGATAGTGCGCTTTGATATTCATGGGAAGTGCGGAGCGCAGATTGAAAAACCCTGAATGCATTTCGCCCGACACAGACCTGCAATGCGCCCGGGTTTTACGGTCCGTTGGCAGCAACCCGGAGTCCGGAAACACTTCGGCGAGGTATTCGGCAATCGCCAACGTGTCCCAAACATTGGCACCGTCGTGCTCCAGCCTTGGAACGAGCAACGACGGAGACAGCAACAAGAGCTCGGCCCGGGTATCCGGGTCGTCGATGGGCATGACTTTTTCTTTGAATTTCGGGCCCGCCATTCTGCATAGAAGCCACCCACGCAGAGACCAGGAGGAGTAGTTCCTGCTTGAAATCGTTAATATTGCCGACGGCATAGCGTGCTCCCTGGGGATAACTCAGTGGTTCTTGGAGACCACCTTTCTCCCCTCTATACTAAAGGATCATCTCGCATTGCAGCAAAAATTGCACTACCCTTTCTGAAAGCGATTCGACCGCCCGAAAGCCTCAGTATGCTTTATTTCACGTACCAACTGCAGTCAGACCTCATCGGCCCCGTCCGGCGTATGGCGCGTGCAGTGCACACAATGCTGGGCCCCCTCATGGAGAAATCCGGGCTCCCGGCACTATCGCACCTTCGGGCGACCTGGGAAATGATGGGCCGGGCCCGGCTGACCCACACTCGGCCGGATTTCGGGATCAGCGAGGTCCGCCTCGGAAACGACACCGCCGCCGTCACTGAAGTCCCCATTCGCGTCACCCCGTTCTGCACGCTGCTGCACTTCAAAAAAGACACGGATATTCCTCAGCCGGAAGTTCTCCTGGTCGCGCCGCTTTCGGGACACTTTTCAACTCTGCTGCGCAATACCGCGAAAACCCTCCTGCCCGATCACGACGTCTATGTGACCGACTGGCATAACGCCCGCGACGTTCCCCCGGAAGATGGACATTTCGGATTCGACGAATTCGTCGAACTCACCATCCAGTTCATGGAAGACCTGGGACCCGGCGCACACGTGATGGCCGTATGCCAACCCTGCGTGCCGGTGCTCGCCGCCGTCGCCGTGATGTCGGAAGACAAGAACCCGGCAACGCCCTTGAGCATGACATTGATGGCCGGCCCCATTGATACCCGGGTCAATCCGACAGAGGTCAATAAGCTCGCCACCAGCAAGCCCATCGAGTGGTTCGAGCAAACACTGATTTCGTGCGTGCCACCACAGCTAAAGGGCGCGGGCCGAAAGGTGTATCCGGGATTTCTGCAACTTACAGCCTTTATGGCCATGAACCATGAACGCCACCAGCGCGCGCATATGGATATGTACTTGCATCTGGCAAATGGCGACGAAGAAAAAGCGAACGCGCTGAAACTGTTCTACGACGAATACTTCGCCGTGCTGGACCTGCCCGCGGAGTTTTATCTGGAAACCGTACAAAAGGTTTTCCAGGAAGCGCAGTTGGCAAAGGGAGAATTGACCTACAAAGGCCGCGTCGTGAACCCAGGTGCCATTAAACGCACGGCTCTGCTTACGGTTGAAGGCGAGAAGGACGACATCTGCGCACCGGGCCAAACCGTGGCGGCCCACGATTTGTGCACCGGTCTTCGCCCTCACCTGAAACGCCATCACCTGGAGGCCGGGGTCGGCCACTATGGGGTGTTCAGCGGACGCAAATGGGAAACGAGTATTTATCCCATTGTCCGCAATCTCATGCTTTCAATGGATTAGGTCGCCGGCCTAATTCGCCGCCCGCGCGGCGGCGACTTCTTCCCCAAAATCAATCTGAGACGTGTTCGTGAGGACGGACGCGCCGGACAGAATGCGGGTATCAACGAAATATCCGGGCGTAACCGATACTTTGAGCGAACGCGCGAGGTTGAAATTCTCGATGATTTGATTGGCCACTTCGGGCGCGTCCATGTCTTTGCGCAGCCGCGCAACATCAAGACCGACGGATTCCGCCGTGCGGAAAATAATACTTTCGGTCAGGCGACCGCGATGGTCCATCAACGCATTGTGAAAGGCTTGGTGCTTTCCTTGCATTTGTGATGCGAGAGCCGCTCGGGCGGCAACAACGGACACGGGACCGAGGATGGGAAAATCCTTAATGACGTGCCGGATGTTTCCATCACTTTCGACCAAGGCCCGCAAGCGCGGCTCTGCAGCTTTACAGTACGGGCACTGATAATCGAAAAATTCGACAATACTTACGTCGCCATCTTCATTGCCAAGCACAGGCGTACCTGGATCGAAGAGCAAATCCTGCACTTTGCCCGCCGCAGCAGTTTCAGCCGCCTTTTCAAGTTCAATCATCAAGAATTCTTGGGATGATACTTGGCTACCATCCGCGCTGAGTGCGGGAAACCCGATTAGCAGCACAATTGAACCAAAAGCGCCGACGAGCGTGAGTCTATTCATTGTGTTTATCCATTGTGAATATAAACGCGGGCTCCCCGCCGCCATGCACGGTGAGTTGAGCTCCACTCACATAGGATGCACTGGGAGAAGCCAAAAACAAACACGCTTCGGCGATATCTTGGGGCTGACCCATGCGCTTAAGGGGTAGTTTGTCGGCAATATTTTGCAAACCGCGCGGACCGTAGTGCTGTTCGGCGTTCGGCGTAGCGATGAGCCCGGTGATGATGGCGTTGACGCGTACTTTGGGGCCCCATTCTGCGGCCAAGGACTGCGTAAGATTCACCAAGCCCGCTTTAGCCGCACCATACATAGCCGTACCTGGAGAAGCGCGCGTGGCGGATACACTCGCGATATTGATGATGGCGCCGCCGGTTTCCTGTGAGTGCATGATCTTGTTTGCCGCCTGGGCGCAATACATGGGGCCAAGAAGATTAAGCGCGACGATTGAATCGAAAAATCTCGGCGAAGCGTCGGCCGCAGAAGATTCCGGCGCGCCGCCGGCGTTATTGACCAAAATATCCAATCGACCGTGTTCGGCTTTAATGCCCTCGATCCATGCGGCGACGGTTTCCGCTTTTCGAACGTCACAAATTCCAAACTTGGCGCTGTTTCCGTTCACAGACGGTACCGATTTCGGTTCGTTCCGCGCACAGACAATCACGGTCGCGCCCGCAGCCAGGAAAGCTTCGGTGATGGCCGCGCCAATCCCCTCCGCGCCGCCCGTGACGGCGACGACAGATCCTTCGAAATTGAATTGCGCGTTCGACATGCTCATTGCTCGGGATAATAGCGGGCGATTTTGTCGGCGATACAGGCGGGGCGTTCCTCACCCTCAATTTCGATGGTCACCCTGATCGTGGCCTGGAAACCACCTTTGACCTCTTCGACCTTCATGATCTCTCCCACTCCGCGAATGCGAGCGCCGCACTTGACGGGGTTGGTGAACCTGACTTTGTCACACCCGTAGTTCAGGCCATGCGCCATACCCTGCACGTCCAAGAGCTGCGGTAAAAAACGCGCGGCGAGTGAAAGCGTTAAAAAGCCATGAGCAATGGTTGCGCCGAACGGTCCCTTTGCCGAGCGTTCGGGGTCCACGTGAATCCACTGATGATCGTCGGTCGCATCGGCAAACAGATTGATCCGTTCCTGGGTGATCTCGACCCATTCGGTGGGGCCCAATTTGGTGCCCTCCGCGCCCAACAAATCGCGCGGGCTCTTAAAAACTTTGGGCGGTTGGCGCTCAGACATCCCTCAGGCCCTTTGACTTGAAACGGAGACGATTTCACCGGTCATGTACGACGAATAATCGCTGGCTAGAAACGCTATCACGTTGGCGATTTCCCAGGTTTCGGCGGCGCGCCCAAATGCTTCGCGTGCGGTCAGTTCCTGGAGCAATTCGTCGGAGGTCACTCTATTGAGAAACTCGTGCATGGCAAGGCTCGGCGCCACCGCATTGATGCGCACGCCTGATGGCGCGGCCTCCATGGCGGCGCAACGTGTGAGCGCCATCACGCCGGCCTTTGACGCGGCATAATGCGCCTGGCCCTTTTGCGCACGCCAACCCAGAACCGACGCGTTATTGACGATCACGCCGGATTTGCGCGCAAGCATGTGTTTCAACATGGCGCGCATCATACGAAATGTGCCGGTGAGTGAAATTTCCATCACCGCATACCATTGATCGTCGGTCATATCGACCACGTCTGCCGTGCCGCCAAGCCCGGCATTATTGACCAGCACGTCGACGTGACCGAGATTTTTGACAGCCGCATCGACGAGGCCCTGCACTTCGTCTTCTTTTGCGACGTTGCATAATTGCGTGGGAATGGCCTGCCCCGTTTTCGCCGCTAGCTTCTCGGCGGCGGCAGCGAGGCGCCCTTCATGGATATCGCTGATCATCACCCGCGCGCCTTCATCGACCGCGCGCTCGGCCACGGAAAAGCCAATGCCCGTACCGGCGGCGGCCGTAATGAGAACGGTTTTGCCTTTGAGAAGCCCGTGACCCTCGGGGCGTGGCGGCGGTGCCGGTGCAGTCATTTAGAGATATCCCTTGTTCTAGCCGCGCGGTTCCTTGGGCATGCCAAGAGCCCGTTCGGCGATGATATTACGTTGGATTTGATTGGTCCCAGCGTAAATGGTGTCTGCCCGGACAAACAGGAACAACCGTTGCAAGGCCGTCAAATCATAGGGCGCGTCCTCGCCGATTTCCGCGTCCGGTCCGAGCACATCCATGGCCAACTTGCCAAGGTCGCGGTGCCAGGTTGCCCAGGAAATTTTGTAGATGTAGGCCTCGCGCGGGAGTTCCGCCGCGTTTGGATTGCTCAACATTCGCAGCGCATTGGCGCGCATGACCTTGAGCCCGATCCAGGCATCGACCAAGCGGCGGCGTATCATGGGATCACGGTCTCTCCCGTTCTGGCGAGCGATGTCCATAATGGCATCGAGTTCATTGCGGAAATTCATCTGCTGGCCGAGAGTTGAAATGCCGCGCTCAAAGGTGAGCGTACCCATGGCCACCCTCCACCCCTCGCCGGGCGCGCCGACGATGTTCTCTGCGGACGTCCGCGCACCATCGAAGAAGACCTCGTTGAATTCGGACGTGCCGGTCATTTGAACAATGGGCCGCACCGTGATACCCGGTTGCTTCATGGGTACGAGCAAATACGACAGGCAGTGATGAAGTTTCGAGCCTTCTTCCGTCCGACATAAGACAAAGCACCAGTCCGCCACGGTCGCGAGCGACGTCCATGTTTTCTGGCCTTCAATGATCCATTCGCCGTTTTCAAGCCGGGCTTTGGTGCGCACGTTAGCGAGATCCGACCCGGCATTTGGCTCCGAGTAGCCCTGGCACCAAAGTTCCTCACCTGCGGCGATGGGCGGCAGGAATTTTTTCTTCTGCGCATCGGTACCGAAGGCGGCAATCGTCGGCCCGGCCAAACCTTCACCGATGTGCCCAACCCGGCCCGGCCCGCCGGCCCGTGCATATTCTTCAAAAAAGATCACCTGTTGTTCGATGGGAAGGCCGCGCCCGCCATGTTCCTTCGACCAGCCGACACATGTCCATCCGGACTTGGCCATGTGCTTTTCCCATTCATGGCGCAACACATGAAAGCTGTGCTCATCGCCCGGTCCGCCTCGGCCAATCAATGGCGCGAACTTTCCGGTGAGATTGTCTTTCATCCACGTCGCGATCTCGGCGCGGAACTTTTCGTCTTCTTTGCTGAAGTTCAGATCCATCGCGCCCTCACCGGCCCAACTGTAAATGATCGGCGATGGTGTCGCGGTGTGCGTCTGGAATGCCAAGCACCGCCTCGGTCGCACGCGCGTTCTTGAAGTAGTGATGGAGATCGTATTCCCACGTGAATCCGATCCCACCATGCAGCTGGATGGCGTCGCCCGCGACTTTGAAATAGGTTTCGGAACTGACGACCTGCGCCGCGGCGGCAGACTCATTGAATTCGCTTGAATTGGAATCCGCCAATGCCGCCGCGTAATAGGTCATGGAGCGTGCTGATTCGACGGCGATCATCATGTCGGCGGCTTTGTGTTTCACCGCCTGGAAACTGCCGACAGGACGCCCGAACTGAACACGTTCCTTTGTATAGTCCACGGTCATATCCAGGCAGCGCTGCGCCGCGCCGACCTGGAACGCGGCAAGAGCCACTCCCGCACGCCGATATACCTCGGCAAGCACATCAAATCCGCCACCTTCTTCACCGATCATGGCCGAGACAGGCAGTTCAAGGTTCTCGCACGTTACGGCCGCCTGTCTGCGGGTCTGGTCCATGGTGACCAACATGCGGCGCTCAAGTCCCGATGCATCGCCGGGGACCGCGAAGAGACTGATACCGTCCGTCCCCGTTGATCCTTTTGAACGCGCAACGACTATGACAACATCCGCACTGTCGCCGAACGGCACATATTGCTTGAGGGCCGTAAGTCGGAACTTTCCGTTTTCGACTATGTATTGCGACTTGATGAATTCCGGCGCCCATTCTCCGCTGGGCTCGGGCACTGCAACAGTGGCCGTAATCTCCCCCGCCGCGATGCGCGGCAGATATTGAGCCTGCGCTTTTTCATCACCGCTGAGCAACAGTAATTGCGCAGCAAGACACACTGTGCTTTCGAATGGAGACGGCAGTAAAGCCGCACCAAGCTCTTCCATCAGCACGGCCAACTCGACCATGCCAAGACCCAGGCCGCCGTGGGCTTCCGGAACAATCAATCCGGCCCAGCCCATTTCTGCTGTCATTGCCCGCCATAGCGCCGGGTCAAACCCATTAGGCTCCGCGATGCCTTTCGCGCGCCCGCCCGACGCCGCGCGCTCAGCCAGAAAGGCGCGCGCCGTATCGCGGATCATGTTCTGCTCATCGGTGAAGGCAAACCGCATGAGCGGTATCCTATGTGCCGTAGATTTTTTGCGGCGGTACGGCTTGTTTGATCACGCCGCGCACGGCATCGCCGATTTCCGATGCTTCCCAGCGCGTGCCTTTGTCAACTTCGGGCCCCGTGCGCCAACCATCAGCGACAGAAAGCTTGCCGCCGAAAATTTCAAAGCATCGGCCCGTCACATCGCCCGAATGGGCGCTACAAAGCCAGACCACTAAAGGCGCGACGTTGAAGGGATCGAAAACATCAAAGCCGTCTTCGGGTTTTTTCATGAGGTCGGCAAAAAGCGTTTCGGTCATTCCCGTACGCGCTTGCGGCGCCAGCGTGTTCACCGTGACTCCGTAGCGTCCCATTTCAGCGGCCTGAACAATCGTCATCATGGCAATGCCGCCTTTTGCGGCGGAATAGTTTGTCTGCGCAATGGAGCCCTGAAGGCCTGCCGCAGAGGACGTGTTGATGATGCGGCCCAAGACATCTTTCCCGGCTTTGGACTGTTCGCGCCAATAGCGCGCCGCGTGATTGGCGGTGCAGAAATGCCCCTTGAGATGCACGCGAATAACATCATCCCATTCCTGTTCGCTCATGCTGGTGAACATTCGGTCGCGGACGATCCCGGCATTGTTCACCACGCCATGAATATCTCCGAACGTATCAATGGATGCTTTGACGATTTTGCCGGCTTCGGTCCAATCGGTGATGTCATGGGCATCGGCAATCGCGTTGCCGCCCGCGGCCTTGATGTCTTCGACGACTTTGTTCGCGGCTTCGCCGTTAATGTCATTGACGATGACGCTCGCCCCTTCCGCCGCCAAGGACAATGCATACGCACGCCCCAATCCGCCGCCTGCGCCCGTTACAATAACGACGCGGTTTTCACATACCTTGCTCATGGTTACTTAGGGGCCTCCCCAACCGATAACTTACAGACGTTCAATAATGGTGACGTTGGCTTGCCCGCCGCCTTCACACATGGTTTGCAGACCGTAGCGGCCGCCGGTGCGCTCGAGTTCATTAAGCAGCGTCGTCATCAGCCGCGCGCCGGTTGCCCCCAGCGGATGGCCCAGAGCTATCGCTCCGCCGTTGACGTTGACCTTTGCGGGATCAATTCCGAGATCCTTCATCCACGCCATCGGCACGGATGCGAATGCCTCGTTGCATTCGTATAGGTCAATGTCATCGGGCTTCATGCCGGACTTTTCGAAAGCGTGACGCGTTGCCGGGATTGGCGCCGTCAACATCCACACGGGATCGTCGGCGCGCACGGTCATGAAATGGACACGGGCGCGAGGTTTGAGATTATACGTTTTTACTGCGCTTTCGGACGCAATCAGCATCGCAGCGGAGGCATCCGCGTTCTGGCTGGCGACGCCCGCGGTGATCCGTCCATTGGGCGCCAATGGCTGAAGCGTCGCCATTTTTTCGAGCGTCGTTTCACGGCGCACAGTTTCATCCACGGCGAAACCGTTTATTGCTGCGATCTGAGATTCAAAACGCCCCTCATCGATCGCCTTGGCGGCCTTCAAGTGGCTGTTGTAGGCAAACTCCTCCATGCTCTCGCGAGTGATTTGCCATTTCTCGGCAATCATTTCGGCCGAACGAAACTGACTGACTTCTTGATTACCGTATCGCGCCACCCAACCCGGCGAGCCGGAGAACGGATCGTCAAAGCCATAAGGCTTGCCCGCAACCATTGCCGCCGTGATGGGAATCATATTCATGGTCTGCACGCCGCCGGCGATCACCAAGTCCTGTGTACCGCTCATGACACCTTGCGCGGCAAAATGCACGGCCTGCTGCGATGATCCGCATTGCCTATCCACCGTTACGCCGGGCACATGCTCAGGCAATCCGGCAACAACCCAACACGTGCGCGCTATGTCGCCGGCCAGCGGACCAATCGCGTCCAAAGCACCGAACACGACATCGTCAACGGTGGCAGGATCAATCCCGGTGCGCTCGACAAGGGCCTTTAAGCTGTGCGCGCCCAAATCGGCGGGGTGCACCTGAGCCAACGAACCCTTCTTGCGGCCGATCGGCGTGCGCACGGCATCAATGATATAAGCTTCCGGCAATTGCGCCCCCTTCTTGATTGCGGCGATTGTACCCTTGTATGCGCTCGGATTGCGCCCCATGCCAAGCCGGCAATATCAACTGGCATGTCATACTGCGAATATGCGCAACGAATGGGCGCATTTCTACCCGCATATTGGAGGTATTTTCCACCCCTGATGTAACTTTGCGGAAATTATTGGGTTAGAAATTATAGCGATTAATCACAACAGGCTGGCGCTTAGCCGCAAATAAGGTAAAACATCGGCCGTGATCGTTGGGGGGAGTTTCATGAAGCCGGATTTTCCAAGACCAGCCGTGGCCAACTACGCCCTTGGGGTATTGCTCGCCGCGTACATTCTTTCCTTCATCGACCGGCAGATTTTGAGTCTTTTGGTGGAACCCATCCGCCGCGACCTGGATATCACCGATTTTCAGATGAGCTTGCTGCAAGGACTGGCCTTTGGTCTGTTCTACGCCATTCTCGGCATTCCCATCGGACGATTGGCGGACACAAAAAACCGGAAAATCATTATCGCCGTGGGCGTCTTTTTCTGGAGCATTATGACTGCGGCCTGCGGCCTTGCGCGCACCTACGGCATTTTGTTTCTCGCGCGCATGGGCGTGGGTGTGGGCGAAGCGACGTTGTCCCCCTCCGCCTATTCAATTTTAAGCGACTCCTATCCGCCGAACAGATTGGCCCGCGCCAACAGCATCTTCACCATGGGGATCACCTTGGGCAGCGGCATTGCCTACATCCTGGGCGGCACGGTGCTGGGGCTTATCTCGGATGCCGACCCGGTGAGCATACCCGTGGCCGGCGAACTGAAACCCTGGCAGCTGGCGTTCATGATCGTCGCCGCGCCAGGTCTTTTGATGACCCTCCTGGTCATGTCCATCAGGGAGCCGAAACGGCAAGGGTTGATAAAATCGGCGGAAGGAACCGCCGCCGAAGTCTCCACACGGGACGTCCTGACCTACATGAAAGCCCGCTGGCGGATTTATGGCTCGATTTTCTCGAGCGTCGCTGTGCTCGGCATTCTCGGCTATGGCTTTCTCAATTGGTATCCCACCTTCATGATCCGCACTTATGGAATGGAAGCCAGCGAAGTGGGCCTGCATTTCGGCGCTGTGTACTTAATCTTTGGGACCGCCGGCGCATTTGGCGGCGCGCTACTTTCAGAATTCTTGAGCAAACGCGGATACGAGGACGCCAACCCCCGTTCGTTGATGATTGTTGCCATGGCACTTATTCCCATGGCGGTAGGCACGCTCATGCCGACGCCGCATCTTGCGCTGATCGCTGCTGCGCCGACTGTTTTTCTGCTCAACGCCTTCTTCGGCGTTTCGGTGGCCGCCGTGCAGGTCATAACACCCAATCAGATGCGCGCGGTCATGATGGCCATATTTTTGTTTTTGAATACGCTGGTCGGCCTGGGATTCGGCGCAAGCTTCGTCGCTTTTTTCACGGACTTCGTGTTCGGCGACGACATGGCCCTACGCTACTCGATTGCCGTCACGGCGCTTATCACATGCCCGTTTTCAACAACGGTCGCTTGGCTGGGCCTCAAGCACTATCGAAAAACTCTGGCGGAAACGAATTCCTGGAGCTGATATCAGCGGGCTTCCATGACCCGGCGCACGGAGTCCTGAAATGCTTCTAGAACTGCCGTGCCCGGTTTGCCGCGCTGGTCCAAGTCTTTCGCCCACTGTTTGTTCAAACCGGAAAATGTGCTGACGACCTGCCGGTGCGCATCGGGTGAGAAGTCCATAAATTCCACACCCGCTTCTCCGATTTGACGCGTGCTGCGCTCAGCATCGAGGTCCGTTTTCACGCAGCTTGAAAACGTGACCGCCTCACCCGCGTCCAACAGCGCTTGGCGAATATCAGGCGGAAGCGCACGCAGCTTTTCGCGGCTGATCATGTAGGTCACGACAAAATTGCCGAAATTTTCGGTGCGCGTGGCGTAGCGTACGTGATTCTCAAATCCGTAGGTCACAACGCTGGGCGGCGAGAGCATCATGCCGTCCACAGTACCGCGCGACAGAGCTTCCATAAGCTCCGGCGATGCGATCTGCACCGGCACCGCGCCGATGGACCTTGCAATCAGAACCTTCGCACCACCAGTGATACGAATTTTCCGTCCCTGAACCGCCTCGATGCCAGAGATAGGATCGTCAGTCATGTAGAGCTGATACGGCGACGTTACGAGCACAAACAACGCCTGCACGCCCAATGGTTCAAATTCGGCCTTATCGAGCAAGCCACCCTCTTTCGCCAGCGGCCAATACGCCGCTGTCCCTTCGCAAGACGTGGAGAACTCCAGCGGGTGTTCGGCGACAATAGCAAGGGGCAATTTGTCGGTGATGAGCGACGGCGCGACGAGTCCAACATCCGTTACCCCGCTTTGCGTCAGGGATAAAAGGTCCTTCGATTTACCGAGCTGCTCGGCCGGGAAGTAGTCGAAAGAAACTTTGCCACCGGTGCGCTCGCGCACCTCATCCATCCAAACCTGCGTGGCAAATTCAGCGACAAAATGACCGACGGGCAAATAATCGGCAACGCGCAGCGTCACTGTCTCAGCGACCGCAGGCAATGCAATCACCGGGGAAAAGAGCAAAGCCGATATGAGGCGTACAACGCTTTTCATGGTATTGGCTGCAACTAACGTCACTTGAATAGAAAACACGGCGAAACGCAAGTCCGCCGTGTTTCAATATTGTAGTCGCACACGCGCTTTACGCTGCGACTAATTTCTTGGCGGCAGCCACCGTACGCGCAGCATCGGGTGTCATCCAGGTGATCATTTCGCGATTACCCGGCGGCGGCGCATCGGGGAATGCCAGGCGCCCAAAACGAGCGCCAGGGACATCGATCGCTGCCCGCGTGATAATCTCCGCGGTCGAGCCCATCGTTTCGTGACCGTGATCAACAACAAGCAACCTGCCGGTCTTGCGCACAGAGGCCGCAATCTGAGCAGCGGGCAACGGTTTAAGGCTACGGATGTCTATAACCTCCGCGCTTACACCGGCGGATTTCAATTCGCTCGCGGCGTTGGTTACCTCGGGCACGGACGGGCCGATACCGACGAACGTGATGTCGGTGCCTTCCTGCACAATGTTCGCTTCACCGATCTTGATCTCGTAGGCCTCGTCGGGCACGTCCGTCCGCACGCGGTTAATGGCCCTGTAGTGGAAAAAGATCACCGGATCGGGATCGCGGATGGCGGAAACCATCAACCCCTTCGCGTCGTAAGGATTTGACGGCACCACCACTTTCAATCCCGGCAAACCGGCAAACAATGCTTCCTGCCCGGCGTCGGCGTGCTGGCCAGCCATGCCCGGCGTGCGGCCCGCCGCATCCTGCCAAAGCACGAAGGGCATGGACGCCTGGCCGCCGGTCATGTGACGCAGCTTTCCGATCTGGTTGAAGACCAAATCAAAGGCTCTCGCCATGGTCATGAAACTGGGGTGCGCGATGCATGGAACGCCCGACATGGCGGCGCCCGCTGCCGCGCCGACGAACCATTCTTCATCGATGGGCGTGTATTGCGCTACGCGATCCTGGCCAAACTCCCGGTGCAGATCGATGACTTTGCCGAAGGGGCTGACCGCCGTCGGGCGACTTGCCCACCACAAGCTTAGCCGGGGGTCACGTTGCATCTCCTGCTGGACCCCCTCGAGGACTGCAAACTGTCCAGGTTTGGGTGCCATGGCTTCGTCCTCTAGGCGTAGCGTTGGCTCGGCGCGACCGCGCCCTGAGCATATACGTTGCTAAGACCCATATCCTGTCCGGGTTTAGGGCTATTGCGCGCGAATTCGATGGATTCTGCCACCCGTTTTTTCACATCAGCTTCCATCTGATTGGCCTTCTCCTCTGTGAGGACGCCGATGGAGACCAGCGTGT
>CAYYXR010000004.1:0-117429 GCA_964475755.1 uncultured Rhodobacterales bacterium | reverse complement strand
ACGCGACCGCTCAACTAACATTCAAACCGGACCACTCAATGGGGGCACCTCAATGAGGTTCGGGCTGCACGCCCGCCACTTTGAAAAAAGCGCGCTCAATATGGGGCCGGCTCCCGTTGTCGCAGGATCGTTACACTCTGGATGTGGCGGTTCAAACCAGGAGTCTGATAGGTTTTCTCGCGAATCATATAGGGGGAGTACAATGGGACTTACGCGTTACCTCAAACGCATCGTTCAGCACCGGCCAAATCATCTCGCCATGGTCTATAAGGACCGGCGCTATACCTGGACCCAGTATCAGGACCGCGTGGCGCGGCTTGCCGGCGGGCTTAAAGCAGAGGGGTTCAAGAGCGACGACCGTGTCGCGATTCTAATGCTGAATTCCGACCGTTACGGCGAAATACTGATGGGTGCGCCCTGGGCCGGCGGTGCGACGGTGCCTTTGAACGTTCGCTTGAATATCGCGGAAGTCGCCGATTCCCTCGATGACAGCGAGGCGAAGTTCTTGATGGTCGATGACCTGTGCGTCGAAATGGGCTTGAAGTTGGCTGCGGAACGCAAAGGAAAGCTGAAACTCATTTTCGCCGGCGAAGGCGAGTGCCCGTCCGAGGCCATATTTTATGAAGACCTCTTGAAAAAGGCCGAGCCTGCTGAAGATGCGGGCCGTACCGACGATGACCTCGCGATCATCTTGTATACGGGAGGAACCACGGGCCGCTCAAAAGGGGTCATGCATGGTCACTCGAGCGCAACTGTATGGTGCGTTTCAGGGTTGGCCGAAGGGCTGCACCATGAAGATGCTGTCTATCTGAATTGCATGCCGCTGTTTCATATCGGCAGTGCGTGGCCATATTTCGGAACGGTGGCCAGCGGCGCAACGACGATCATGATTCCCGCTTTCGATCCGGGCCCAGTTTTAAAAGCGGTGGAGAAAGAGAAAGTTACTGAAATTCTGCTTGTTCCGACGATGATTCAGCGGTTCATCGAAGACCCGTCGTTCGCGAAAACAGATACCAGCACTTTAAGGCGCATCATTTACGGCGCTTCGCCAATCACCGAAGCCTTGATGGACAAGGCTATGGGCGCGCTTCCGCAAACAAAATTTGTGCAGGTCTACGGCATGACGGAGGTGTGTTTCGTCACCATCCTCCACGACGATCAGCTCCGTGACAAAAACCGCGAAAAAGGCCGGAACCGCGCCGCCGGACGGCCCACATACGCCTGTCAGATGCGTGTCGTGGACGAAGAGGGTAATCCGGTTCCGCAAGGCACGGTGGGCGAAATCTCCGTGCGCGGTCCGCATGTCATGCAGGGGTACTGGAACCGGCCCGAGGAAACCGCGAAAGCATTGCGGGGCGGTTGGATGCACACCGGCGACGGCGGGTATTTCGACGACGAGGGTTATTTCTATGTCGTCGACCGCGTCAAAGACATGATCATTTCGGGGGGCGAGAATATCTATTCGGTCGAGGTGGAAAACGCCATTTCTCAACACCCCGCCGTGCAGTCGTGCGCCGTCATCGGTATACCGCATGAGGAGTGGGTGGAGACTGTCCACGCCATAATCGTGCCATATGAGGGGAAGACGGTGTCTCAGGACGAGATCATCGAGCATTGCCGTGAGCGCATTGCCCGATATAAATGTCCACGCAGCGTTGAGGTGCGTTCCGAACCCTTGCCGTTATCGGCGGCCGGCAAGATTCTGAAGCGGGAATTACGTAAAGAGTACCTGGAAAAAACCGGCGCAGCCTAATTTACCGAGTTGATTCTAAAGGGAAGTTTATGAAAAGACTTTTGCTCGTCGTCCTTTGGCTTACAGCATTTGCGCCCGCGGTCGCGCATGAGTACAGCGCAGGCGACATTGTCATAGAGCACCCCTGGGCGCGGCCCTCGTTTAGCGCAAACGCAAATGGTGTTGCCTACATGACGATTGTGAACAACGGTGTGCGGGCCGACCGCTTGCTGAATGTTTCCGGTGGAATTGCAAATCGCGTCGAATTACATGCAACGAAGATGGATGGTGATGTCATGCGAATGCGGCCCGTATCCGGGGGCGTTGAGATCGCGCCGGGCGAGAAAGTAGAAATCGGCCCCGGCGGCCTCCATGTCATGTTGATGGGGCTGGCGGTTCCCTTGAAGGAGGGCGATAAATTCCCCATCACCCTCGAATTTGAACATGCCGGTGCGGTGGAAGTTTCCGTGCATGTTGAAAACAAAGCTGCGCCCTCGCGGCCGGAGCGCGAACATCACCACTAGCGGCAAAGGCACTCTTTAAATGACCATCGTACTTCACGAACTGGCGTTGTCGGGAGATGTTCGGCCCTCGCCATATTGTTGGCGCGTGCGGTATGCGCTAGCGCACAAAGGGTTAGATTACGACGTCAGCACCACCTCATTCGCCGGGATTCCCAAACTCGCCGATGGCAAGCAAAAGACCGTTCCAGTGGTTGAACACAAGAGCAACGGACAATCGCGGGTCGTTGGTGACAGTTGGGATATCTCGCTCGACCTAGAAAAAAATTTTCCCGACACACCTTCTCTTTTCGGCGACGCACAAGGGCGCTCTTACGCTTTCTTTATTCAGAACTGGAGCCTTGCGATGCTCCACAAACCTCTGATGAAGGCGATCATCCTCGATATTTCCGACCGCGTTTTGCCGGATGAGCAGGAAAATTTCCGCTCCGTCAGGGAAAAACGGCTGGGTGTGACATTGGAGCAAATCGCTGCTAGTCCGCTCGAAGAGCGCATTGCGGCCGTACGTCAGGCTTTGGAGCCGGCGCGGGCTGTGCTCCGGGAGCAGCCATATTTGTGCGGTGAAGCACCCATGCACGCGGACTATATCTTGGCAGGACAGCTGCATTGGCCCCGCAATGTCACGTCGGCTCGTATCCTTGAATCAGACGACCCCATAGTGCCGTGGTTCGAGCGGATGTTATCGCTGTACGATCGCATCGCTGCCGAAAGCACGAAGACTTGGGACGGGCCATAGCGCGCCGTGAAGCGCTTTCTTGCGCGTGCCTACCGATTGCTGCCGGTCTCATTCATTAGATTTGGCCTTTACCTTCTTAATCCGAAGCTTGTTGTCTCAACTGTCGGCGTTTTCTTCGACGGGCAGGGGAGAGTGCTGGTTCTGCACCATGTCTTTCGCCACCATCATCCGTGGGGGCTGCCGGCTGGATTTCTTTCATCGTCAGAAACGCCCGAGACCGGAATCGCGCGTGAGCTGAAGGAGGAAACGGGTCTGGAGGCAAGCGTTGAGGGAACCATCGGCTCAATGTCTTTGGGCTCGCGGCGCCTGGAAATCGCGCTCTGGGGGGAAATTGCGGGGCCCTGCACGCCCGTGGTCAATCACGAAATATTTGAAGCCGTTTTCGCCGATCCTTCGGACCTACCTGCGGGAATGTCCGAAAGTCAGATCAGCTATGTGAAGCAGGCAGTGGGGCTGGCGAGCCGCTGCCGGTCCTAAAAAAACTTGCTCCATTTGGAGCTCTGCTATACCCACCACTTCAGAAATTTTTCAGATGGAGCGACGAAGTTTCCCATGCCTGTTATCAATGTCACAAACCGAGCCGGTGAGCAGCACGTCGTAGAGGGAAAGCCGGGATCGACCGTCATGGAAATCCTGCGCGATGCCGATATGGATGTCGAAGCTATTTGCGGCGGGTGCTGCTCTTGCGCGACGTGCCACGTTTTCGTGGACGACGCCTGGTTCGGAAAAGTGGGCACGCGCTCGGAAGATGAGCAGGAACTGGTCGAGCAGACGGACGCGTACGAACCGAACAATTCCCGCCTGTCCTGCCAAATCAAATTTTCCGACGAGTTGGACGGCCTCGTCGTCACGGTGGCGCCGGCGGAATAAGCGCCGAATCGTTTTTGCCCTAAATTCCTATACGCTGCCAAATAAGGTGGCCTAAACTTCTCACACCGGGCGCTCTATCGGAGAACGGTATGAGTGCTGTGATTTTGGATTTCGTGCGCCTTTATGGCCGCTATGTATTGGCGGTCATCGTCCTTACCTTGCACTGCTCTGTTCCGGTCCACGCTGGGGATCTCAAGGTCGGCGTTCCGGGATTTCCCCTGAATGCTGGAAATCCATTCCCTCGGCTCGAACAGGATAACCGCATCGTACATCGCGCTCTGTTCGATGGCCTCACGCAGCTTGATGCTGGCGGCAATATCGTGCCCGCGCTTGCCATCTCGTGGAGGACCGAAGGCCCTACAGCCTGGCACTTTGAACTGCGCCGAGACGTCGAGTTCTCAAACGGCGAGCCTTTTAACGCCGAGGCGGTGCAAGCAGTAATTTCGTGGTTGAAATCTTCGAGCGCAGCTGGTGTCAGCGCGACTAACCTTGTCGCAAACATTGATCGCGTAGAAACCTTGGACCGATACTCCGTCATAATTCACACTGCGATCCCGGACGCGACTTTGCCAAGCAAAATGGCGGGCGTAGTGGTGGTTCCGTCCGCCGCGTGGGCGCAGCTTGGCCCCGCCGCATTCGTGGCAAATCCGGCAGGTACCGGTCCATTTACATTAGCAACAACGGTAGTGGGCGCTGGTCAAATTGTCCTTGCTGCAAACCCCGACTCTTGGCGTGCGCCCAAAGTCGATTCTTTAACTCTTGTCAGTATGCCGAATGCGGCGGCCCGCGCACAGGCGTTGCTTGTCGGAGAGTCGCACGTTGCAACGGGGCTGGACTTGGCTCAGATCGATACGATTCAGTCCGGTGGTGCGCTGGTGACCACAAGTCCGGCGTATGCCGTTTCGGCAATCGCATTACGTCAGGACGAGGGGCGCGCTTCGCCCTTAAAGGACGTACGTGCACGCCAAGCCCTGAATTACGGCTTGGATAAAAATAAGCTGGCTTCAGAAGTCTTCAACGGATTAACCGCGCCCGCGGGCCAGCCTGTTGGGCGGTGGTCGCACGGATATAATCCGGCGGTCGCACCTTTTCCACACAACCCAGAACGAGCGAAAGAATTGTTGTTTGAAGCGGGCATTGTAACGCCGTTCAGTCTCCGCCTCGATGTGGTGGCGGGCCGGTTTCCGGGTGACGCCGAACTTTACGGCGAAATCGCGGAACAGCTTAAGGAAATAGGCGTAGAGGTTGAGGTGCGGACGATCTCTCAGGGTCAATGGCTGGAGAATTTCACGTCCAATACATGGCCGGTCGCGACGGACGGATTCTCGATGGTGCTCGATGCACTGCCGACAAACGATATTTTCAGCGCATTCTCGGAGTATGCGTGCGGTCGACCAGCGCCATTGTTTTGCGACGAAGCACTTGACCGGAGCTTGGTAGAAGCCAATCAAGAACTGACGTACGCGTCGCGGCTGGCTCTCCTAGATCAAGTTGCACAGACAATTCAGGATCTGACTCCCGCATTGTTTTTGGTGGAGCAATTCGATTTGTTTGCGGTGAGGCGGGATGTTTCGGGATTTGAAATCGTTGGCCGGGTGCCCGCTTACGAAAATATTTCGCTGGAAGAATAATGCCGGCGCTAAATTCCCATTACATACAGCTTGTTCAAGAGAGCTCTCCCGCTTGGCGGATTTCCCAACTTGCGGATGGCCAGCGCTTCCGCAATCGGGCGCGTGGCGCTGGCGTGAATACGGCGCAAAGGCTGGCCGGATAAGAAATGCGCCAGAGATGTATGGGACCTCAATATGGCTCTGCTCTCGGCAGCTCCCGCTCTCCAGCGTCTAGATTCGGCGATCTCGGCTTTTCGCCCAACAGCATAGAGATGGCCGCGGTCTTTTGGCCGCGGAGGCTCAATCACTTCAAACCCACTGTTGGCAAGCGCATCCTCTAATCCTTCACGGTGAAATGTGTGCAGATGCGCCTTGTGAAAGCGGTGCTTGGGCGCGTGAGCCCAGGATGCCAGGTTGGGGACTTCGATAGCGATAAGGCCGCCGGGTTTTAGCCACGATCTTAGGCGGGTCAGCGTTCCCATGGGATCGCGCGCGTGTTCAAGAACATGGTGCATGGTAACAAGGTCCGCACGTTCTTCCGGAAACTCGGCCTCCTCAAGAGAGCCGGCGCGAATGTCAACTTCGTACTCCTTGCGGGCGTAGGTGGCGTATCCCGCATTGGGTTCGACGCCCATCGCGTGGAAGCCGCGGCATTTCATGAGGTAAACGAACTCACCGCCTCCGGCGCCAACGTCAATGACATGCGCACCGGGAGCTAACCGACCCTCAATTCGTGCCAATCTTTCCAATGCGCTTCGGCCCGCGCGGTAGATATGTTTGCGCTTGGGAATCAGCAGGCCCTTGTAGTCCTGCCGGTAGTGTTCTTTGTAGTAAGATCTCAGGTGTTCAAGTGGGGGTGCCGGATTGGTAAACACATGGCCGCATTCCGCACAAAGCACGGTTTGCAATGAAGCGCCTCGTCGATCACGTGTGCCCACCACCTCGTAAGACCGATTTCCGCACAAGGGGCAGGGCTGCGTTTCCTGGCTTATGTCGGCCATCGTTTGTGCATCCAAAGCCATTGGCCAGGCGTCCGCTTGATCCATTCTTCGAGACGTTCATTAATTTTGGTGAGTGCGGCCCTTACGCCTTCCTCGCTTTCATCGGAAAATTCGAACGGCTCCTCGATAACGATTTTAAACTTGGTGCCCTGTACGCGCTCGCAACGCACGGGAAATACGGGGCATCTATAACGTGCCGCCATGCGTGCGACTGCCGTCCCCGTAAACGCGCCCCTCCCGAAAAAGGGAATTTCCATACCGGTGTTAGATTTTTGATCTACGAGCATTAAAACATGCTCTCCCCGCGCCAACGCCTTCATGACTTGGCGTCCACCGGCGGCGCCCTTGGGTGCCATGCCTGCAGTATAGGGCCTACGTACATTCGCAATGATTTTGTCGACCAGCGGATTGTTGGCCGCCCGGTACACTATGACCGGTGGCTTTGCATTGATCGCGAGAGCTATGGGAACGGCTTCCCAGTTGCCAAGGTGCGCGCTTACAAATATGACCGGTTTGCCCTTGCGTGCCAGCGCGGCAACTTTTTCAGCGCCGGTCAATTCGATATTGTCATTGTTTTCATGCATGCGTTGCAGCGTTGTGTATTCGGTCATGGTCCGGCCCAAATTATCCCAAGACGCGCTTAATATTTGGGCCCGCTCACCGGCTGGCACCTCCGGTAGGGCATCGGATAAATTTTTGGCGGCGGTGTGGTGGGCGCTTGATACTGGTCCCGCCACCCGGCCCAGCCAGCCGCCTAGCGCTGACGCCCACGCGGCCGGCAAAAGCTTCAGTACGGCGAATACGGAATGCGCCAGCAGGGCTTCAAAGCGATGCCTAACAGGCCGCTTAAGAGGTTGCTTATGATCGGACATAAAGGCGTTTTGGCGTATGGCGTATTTGAGTGGTGAAGGCACTAGGGTACAGTTCGCCGTGTTATAGCCTGTCTTGACGTGAATCACATCCGTGCCGTTTAGAAAGGGCGGGCGGCAGCTGGCGAAGGGGAGTGGATGCGTATTCTGCAAGTCATGGCGGGCGGCGAGCACGGGGGAGCGGAAGTTTTTTTCGAAGACCTCGCCGCAGCGTTGAACCGCGCTGGTCTTGATCAGTCCATCGCGGTTCGACGATACCTAGACCGTCAACGCGTGTTGAGCCAAATCGGCTGCCCCGTCGTCAATTTGCCCTTCAAAGGTGCTGTGGATTTTTGGACGCCGCTACGGCTCCGAAAACTGGCACAGGAGTGGCAGCCTGATGTCATATTGGGGTGGATGAACAGGGCGTGTCGTGCCCTGCCAAGGGGTCCTTGGGTCAACGTCGGCCGGTTGGGTGGGTATTATGATCTCAAGTACTATCGAAATTGCGATCACTTGGTGTGCAATACGGCGGACATAAAAAACTACGTTATCGGACATGATTGGCCCGTGGGCCGCGCTCATTTTATCCCAAATTTCTGCCCTGTAGACGATTCCCCCGCGATAGAGCGCTCACAATTTGATACGCCGAAAAACGCAATCGTTCTTCTCGTGCTGGCTAGGCTGCATTCAGTCAAGGGAATAGATGTCGCGTTACGTGCGCTGCGGGACATTGACGACGCTATCTTGTGGATTGCCGGAGATGGGCCCGAGAGGGCCAGCTTGAGAAGTTTATCCATATCGCTGGGTGTATCAGAGCGCGTCAGATTCATAGGTTGGCGATCTGACAGATCAGCGCTCCTTAAAGCGGCAAACGTTTGCCTAGTGCCGTCGCGATATGAGCCTTTCGGAAATGTCGTAATCAATGCGTGGACGCACGGCGTGCCTCTGATTGCTTCGGCCAGCAAAGGTCCAAGTCAACTTGTGAGAAATGGTGAGGATGGGCTCCTGTTTCCGGTGGAAGAGTTTCATGCCTTGTCTGCGGCGGTGAAAAGAATTGTGAGCGATCCGGTTCTTGCCGCGTCATTGGTCGAAAATGGAAAGGCACGCGTGTCGTCCGAATTTTCCGAAGAGGTCGTCGTCCACCAATATCGCGAGCTTTTTGAGCGCATAACCGGCTAGAGTTAATAGCCTGTGCGGGCTAGTGTATGGCCCAACGGCGGGCACAATCGGGGAAAAGGACAGTATTGAGCGATGACTTCCGCACCGATGCGACGTTGCGCAACATGGCGGAATTCAGCCGCGCCATTCGTGAGAACCCAAGCCTATTTATAGCGGGTTCGGCACCTGAAGACCGCAGTGAGGGGGCCTCGAAATGAGCGGTCTAACGGTGTCCAAGCCCACGGTCAACCGCAGGCTATTTCTTGCTGGCCTTTTGGCACTGGGCGGATGTTCTGTCGGCGGGGCGCCGCGCGATTCCTTCTACCGCCTTGCGGAAAGTTCGCCCCCGGTGCTTCCGGGCGGACCAATTCCCGGCGTCATCGATGTTCCCCCTTTTCGCGCAGCGGGAATCATTAACGAACGCTCGATCCTGTTTCGCTCGGGCACGAATGAGCTTTCCCAGTACAGCTACCATTATTGGTTCGAGCCGCCCGGCGCGTTGCTGCAGCGCGCAGCGATCGACGCATTGCGCGCATCCGAAGCGTTTGAGGCGGTCACTTCACCCGAGCTGCGCCTGGATCGGGATTATGAACTCCTCGGAAATATTCGCCGCCTGGAGCACGTTCCCTCGTCGTCATCGGTTATTGTTGAAATAGACGTGAGCCTACGCCGCGTGCGTGGCAACGAAGCGCTGATCCTCAAAACCTACGAAGCGGATGCCCCGACCTCCGGCGGGGGCGCGGCGGGTGCCGTGGCAGGATTTTCCCAGGCCGTGAGCGCGATTTTCACCGCAATGCTCAATGACATTGCCGCCGTGCGCGACCAGTCCGCCTAGGGGTTCGGCTGGCTCTCATTGATGCCTAAACCGGCGGAATCCTTAGGTTGCGAGCCTTCAAGTGTGCGCGTAGTATCCGCCGCCTTCTAGGACCAATCGGAGCGCTTTTTGCAGTACATCAGCACCCGCGGCCGGGCGCCTGAACTCGGATTTGACGACGTCCTGCTTGCCGGGCTGGCAACGGACGGGGGTCTTTACGTGCCCTCGCAATGGCCGAGCCTAAGCGCTTCGGACATCGCCGGTCTTGCCGGGCTCGATTATCCCGCATTGGCCGCCCGCATCATGGCGCCCTTCGTGGCTGGCTCGGTGCTGGAGTCAGAGCTCGAAAAGCTTACCGAACAGGCTTATGCCCCGTTTACACATTCGGCAGTCGCGCCGCTCACGCAACTAGCCGCCAACGATTGGATCGTTGAGCTCTTTCACGGGCCGACACTCGCATTCAAGGACTATGCGCTGCAAGCGGTCGGTCTGATGTTCGATCGGGTGCTCAAGGCGCGCGGCGAGCACGTCACCATTGTCGGCGCAACGTCCGGGGACACAGGTTCGGCTGCGATCGAAGCGTGCAAGAACCGTGAGGCCATCGACATTTTCATTTTGCACCCGGCAGGGCGCACTTCGGAAGTCCAGCGCCGGCAAATGACCACGGTTGATGCCGCGAACGTCCACAACGTTGCGATCAACGGCACTTTCGATGATTGCCAAAACCTTGTGAAAGCCATGTTTGCCGACGAGGGTTTTCGCAAACAGATGAACCTGTCCGCCGTGAACTCCATCAACTGGGCGCGGATCATGGCGCAGGTCGTTTATTATTTTTGGGCGGGCTTGCATGTCGGCGCGCCGCATCGGCCCGTCGCATTTTCCGTGCCCACCGGAAACTTTGGGAACGTCTTTGCCGGTTATGTCGCCGCGCGCATGGGCCTTCCTGTCGCGCAGTTCATCGTCGGTTCCAATAGCAACGATATCCTGACTAGGTACTTCGAAACGGGCGAGATGAAGATGGAAGGCGTTGTTCCCACTCTCAGCCCGTCGATGGACATTCAAATTTCCTCGAATTTCGAGCGATTGCTGTTTGATGCATCGGGGCGGGATGGTGCGGTCGTGACTCGCCTGTTGGAGCAGCTCAAGCAGAGTGGTGCTTATGAGCCTTCTGCGAGTGCGCATAGCGCAATTCTGAAGCAGTTCTCCGGCTGCCGTCTGGATGACGCCGGTACGACAAAGGTCATTAAAGACGTTTACCATGCCACGGGGCGCCTGATCGATCCGCACACAGCCGTGGGTGTATACGCTTCGCGCGCGGCTAAACTCGCGCCGGAAGTGCCCAGGCTCACCATGGCGACCGCACACCCCGCGAAATTTCCGGACGCCGTCGAAGCGGCCACGGGTATCCGCCCGCCGCTGCCGCCCGAACTTGCCGATTTGTTTGAACGGACCGAGCGCTTTAAAAAGCTCAACGCGGACCTATCTGAGGTGCAGTCCTTCATTCGAGAAAACGTCGGCGCCTGATCTTATATGGCAGTTCAACTTACAACCCTTCCCAACGGCCTGCGGATCATTACCGATCCGATGCCCTCTGTTGAAACCGTGGCGACCGGCATCTGGGTTGCGGCCGGAACCCGCCATGAAACAAAAGACTTGAACGGCATCTCGCACCTTTTGGAGCATATGGCGTTTAAGGGCACGGAGCGGCGCAGCGCCCAGGACATTGCCGAGGAAATGGACAATGTCGGCGGGCAGTTGAACGCGTACACAAGCCGCGATCACACCGCGTATTTCGCAAAGGTTCTGAAGGAAGATACCGGGCTTGCCGTCGATGTCCTGTCCGACATTCTCCTGCATCCGTCCATCGACGAGGAAGAATTGGCGCGCGAACAATACGTCGTTGTGCAGGAAATATATCAAGCGTCCGACACGCCCGACGATATCATCTTCGATCATTTCCAGGAAACCGCCTTTCCCGATCAGCCGATGGGCTGGCCGGTGCTGGGCACGGAAGAGATCGTCAAGTCCATGACCCCAAGCGCGCTGAAGTCATATATGACGCGCCACTACGCCGCCGATTCCATGGTGGTTTCGGCGTCAGGCGCGGTCGATCACGATGCTTTTGTTGATCTGGTGGAAAAATCCCTAGCCGGGCTGCCCGCAAAGACGTCGGTCGAGGAACTGCCCGGACGTTACGGCGGCGGCGATTACCGTGAGTCGCGCCCGTTGGAACAAGCGCACCTGGTGTTGGGCTTTGCCGGTGTGCCGTTCGACGACGACGATTTTTACAATCTCGCGGCGTTGTCGACGTTGTTGGGGGAAGGCATGTCCTCGCGTTTGTTTCAGGAAATTCGCGAGAAGCGAGGCCTGGCCTACACGGTGTTTTCGACCACGCAGTCGTTTTCGGATACCGGGTTGTTCTCCATTTATGCCGGAACGGGGCGCGACGACGTTCCGGAACTGATCCCTGTCCTTTGCGATGAGATCACGAAAGTCACGCAATCCGTATCCGACGCGGAGGTCGCGCGGGCACGGGCCCAACTCAAAGCCGGCATTCTCATGTCGCTCGAAAGTCCATCCAGCCGATGCGCACAACGCGCCCGGCAGGTCCTTGTGTATGGACGCCCGCTTGAGGCGGCTGAGGTTATCGAGCGGGTGGAAGCTGTGAACGGTGCGGGCATCGCTGCAGCAGCAGGAAGGATATTCTCAGGCGCGCCCACGCTGGCTGCTCTGGGACAACTCGAAAAGCTCGAGAGCTTCGACGCAATCCGCAAACGACTTCAGTAAAGAGGCTGATTAAGCGCTGCCCGCTTGTGTTGAAAGCATATGTGGGGCAATGCCGAGCTTGCCCAACGCCAAATCCCACTTCTTGTTGCAGTCCGGCGAAAACAAAATGCCCACATCCGCCGGCACGCATAGCCATGCATTGTTCTTGATCTCTTCGTCCAACTGCCCGGGTCCCCACCCCGCGTATCCAAGCGCCATCAGGTAGCTGTCAGGGCCGTTGCCTTCGGCGATTGCGCGTAGAATTTCGGTTGTCGCGCTAAGCGCGATACTATCGCTGACTTTCATCGTTCCATCGTCTTGATAATAGTCCGTGGAGTGCAGTACGAAGCCGCGCCGAACACCAACCGGCCCGCCTTGGTGGACAAAAATTTCCGAGCAGACGGGTGCCTGCGGCGTAATGTCGAGCTGGGTTAGAAGGTCGGCAAAACTCAAGTCTTCGACGGGTTTGTTGATGATAAGGCCCATGGCCTCGTCCGAAGAGTGCGCGCACATATAGATGACGGCACGTTCAAAGCGAGGATCCGCCATGGTCGGCATGGCGATTAAGAACTGACCGGCCAAATAACCAGACGAAGATGTCTTCTGCGACTGTCCCATTTGCTTTCTTCCTGAAAGTAGGATGGGTACAAGGCCCAATAAACGCAAGTCTTGACAATTTATAGATACAGTATCGCCGTTTCCCGTGTCGGAATTATGGCGAGCTATGCACCGCGAATGCGTTCAGCTTCATTGCGCGCTAATGTATCCACGCGCTCATTTTCTTCATGACCGGCGTGGCCGCGTACCCAGTGCCATGACACGTCGTGGTTTGCGCGGGCGTTGTCCAAGGCTTGCCATAGATCCACATTTTTAACCGGCTTTTTGTCGGCGGTTCGCCAGCCGCGCGCCTTCCAGCGTTCAATCCACTCCGTGATGCCTTTTTGCACATACTGGCTGTCTGTCGTGACGGCGACACGGCACGGACGCGATAAAGACAGCAGGCCTTCGATCACGGCCTTTAGCTCCATGCGGTTGTTGGTTGTATTGGCTTCCCCGCCGCTGATTTCCTTTTCGGTGCTGTTGAATCGCAAAAGGGCCGCCCAGCCTCCTGGTCCGGGGTTTCCCAGGCACGCGCCGTCGGTAAAGATTTCGACAAGGGAATTGGCTTCGCTCATTTTAGGTCAGGAAATGTGCGGCTGTTTGCTATGGTGATTTCTGGTGTTGGATGGGGCGACGAGTATGGCTCTTTTGGGCCGTAAAGCGAACAAGTCAATAAACTGGCATCGGTGGCGCCATTCTGCTAGCAAATCGGTCCCTGGCAGGTCCGGGGGGTAAACTTCCCTACTTCCTTTGGAAACGCAGTTACAAGTCGACGCGCAGGCCCATGACCACTTCCTCATTTTCAATCGTGCGACCGCAATTTGGCAAATTCCTTGCGATATCGTTTGTCGCCCTGACGATAGCGGGGTGCAATACCTCGTTGCCGCCGCCGTGCCCGCCCGTGCGCGTGGACAGCACTACGGGAATTATGACCAAATTTCGCGACGGTGCAGGTCAGGATTTGTCAGGTGTGGAGTACGAGGTCGAGATCGTCGGTTTCAGAGGTGAGTGCGTCATTGAGCCGAATGAAGAGGTCGCCGTGATCTTGGACGTGGATTTTGAAATCACAAGCGGCCCGGCAGCGCAGGCTGGCCCGGCAACGTTCTACTATTTCGCCGCTATACCGCAGTTTTATCCACAGGATTCGGGCAAGAAAATTTTTGAGGTCAGCCGCAGGTTACAAGGCGGAGCAACCGCACCGATTTTGCACAAAGAAGAAAATGTTCGAATCGAGATTCCGCTGAAGGAAAAGCAGCCCGCTGCTTCATTCGATATCTATATCGGACTTCAACTGAGCGACTCACAATTGGAGTTCAATCGACAGCGCATGCAGCGTTAAACGCACATGCGTGGATTCCTGCGGAATCTACGTCGTTGACCCCGAACGCCGACTCAGGCCAGACTCCGGTCATACCGCATACCCGCGTGGAAGAGATCGATACCCACTAAATATGGATATCGGCGCCGAAGGAGCAACCGCCCTCGGAAACTCTCAGGCAAACGGACCGCGTGGGATTGGTACTCTGGAAAGCAGATGGCGCACGATTAGCCGTCTCACCGAAGATGTAAGCCGGAGAGGTTGGCTGAGCAATAACCTCAAATTCCGGTGAATCTTTCAGGTTTTTCCGACAGAGGAGGGCGCCCCGATATCCGGACTCTGAGTCCGGCCTCGCGGGCGGATCAAACCTCTGTGGAGACGTTGAGTGCCGGACAACGCTGCGGACCCTCTTAAGACAACACCGCTTGATGCGCTGCATCGCTCGCTTGGTGCGAAGATGGTGCCGTTTGCCGGTTACAGCATGCCGGTGAACTACCCGCTGGGCGTGCTCAAAGAGCATCTGCATACGCGCGAGCAAGCGGGCTTGTTCGATGTGTCTCACATGGGGCAGGCCGAACTTTCAGGCGAGGATGTGGACGCGGCTTTGGAAATGTTGGTGCCCGGTGACATCAAAGGCCTGGCGCCGGGACACATTCGCTACACCACACTGTTGAACGAAGACGGCGGCATCATTGACGACCTTATGGTCACGCGTCCGGCCGAGGCGGGAAAAGAAAACACTCTATATTTGGTCGTGAATGCCGCCTGCAAGGATGGCGATTTCGATCATATCGCATCCAAATTGTCCGGCCGTGCGTCCCTAAAGCGGTACGACGACCTCGCCTTGCTCGCCCTTCAGGGGCCCAAGGCAGCAACTGTTTTATCGGCACTTGTGCCGGAAGCTTCCACCATGCCGTTTATGACGAGCCGCATCGCCACGTTGGGCGACGTGGACGTCCGGCTGTTCAGGTCCGGCTACACCGGCGAAGACGGTTACGAAATCTCCATTCCCGCCGCATCCGCCGAGAAGATCGCAAAGCTCTTGTTGGATCAGCCGGGGGTTCACCCCATTGGGCTTGGCGCGCGAGACTCGCTGCGCCTTGAAGCTGGGCTCTGCCTTTACGGCAGCGACATTGATTTGACGACAACGCCGGTGGAAGCCGCGCTCACCTGGATTATCGGCAAGCGCAGGCGAGAAGAGGGTGGATTTCCCGGCGCCGCCAAAATTTTGGATCAGATTGCAACTGGCGCACCGCGTAAACGCGTCGGCATCAAACCTTTGGGCCGTGCGCCCGCTCGTGCCCATACAGAGGTGCAGGACGGAAGCGGAAATAAGATCGGCGAAATTACGTCGGGAGGCTTTGGGCCCAGTTCCGGCGGGCCGGTCGCCATGGGCTACGTGGATGCAGCGTTTGCCAAGCCCGGCACATCTCTTTCTCTCATGGTTCGCGGTCAAGCGATGGCGGCTGAAGTCGTCAGACTTCCGTTTACACCGCACCGCTACTTCAAGCCTTAAAGAATTAGGGGAATTCGAATGAGTCAACTTCGCTTCAGTAAAGACCACGAATGGATCGCTGTGGACGGTGACGTGGGTACGGTCGGGATTACGCAGTACGCACAAAATCAACTCGGCGACATCGTGTTTGTTGAAGTTCCCGAGGCGGGCAAGGACGTCAAGGCAGGCGGAGAGGCCGCAGTTGTGGAGTCCGTGAAAGCCGCCAGCGAAGTTTATGCGCCGGTTTCGGGCACGGTTACAGAAGGCAATGCGGTCCTTGCCGACAAGCCCGAGACCGTAAACGAAGATCCGCAAGGTGCGGGTTGGTTCTTCAAAATCAAAGTCGCCGATGCCGCCGAGCTTGATGGTCTGATGGACCAGGCCGCCTACGATAAATACGTCGCTGAATTAGACGCTTAATACCCTAGTTAAGGACACCGCATCATGCGTTACCTTCCGCTCACACAAGACAATCGCACCGAAATGCTCGCTGCAATTGGCGCCAAAAACGTGGACGAGCTCTTTTGCGATCTACCCAAGTCCGCACTAGCGTCGGCCAAGTTCAATCTGCCCAACACACAGAGCGAAATGAGTGTCGAGCGTGACCTTGGCAAAATGGCGGCGAAAAATCTGAACTGCGGACAGGCGCCCTCGTTCCTGGGCGCGGGTAATTACAGGCATCACACGCCCGCCTCACTCGACTACATCATTCAGCGCGGTGAATTTCTGACCGCCTACACCCCATACCAGCCGGAAATCAGCCAGGGCACGCTTCAAGCGATCTATGAGTTTCAAACTCAGGTCGCATTGATGACGGGCATGGAGGTCGCCAACGCCTCCATGTACGACGGCGCCACCGCATGTTCTGAAGCCGTGGCCATGGCGTGCCGCGTGACCAAGCGCACCCGCGCGCTCATCTCCGGGAAAGTGCATCCGCACTATGCCGACGTCACATCAACGTCCATGAAATTCCTGAACGTGGACGTGGACTGTCTCGCGCCCGATCCGTTCAATGTGGAAGATCTCATCGGTCGTGTAGATTCAAGCCTCGCGTGCGTGGTCGTGCAGACCCCCAGCTTCTTCGGTCATCTCTCCAACTTCACCGCCTTGGCCGAAGCCTGCCGGTCGGCGGGCGTGCTCCTGGTGGTATGCGTGTCGGACCCGGTGTCTCTGGGCGCTCTCATCCCGCCGGGCCGCATGGGCGCCGATATCGTTGTCGCCGACGGGCAGTCCTTGGCCGGGCCCATGGGCTTCGGCGGACCTGGTGTCGGGCTGTTCGCCACGCGCGAGAAATATGTGCGCCAGATGCCCGGACGCCTTGCCGGTGAGACCACTGACGAGGATGGACGGCGCGGCTGGGTGCTGACGCTGTCCACCCGCGAGCAGCATATCCGCCGGGAAAAGGCGACCTCGAACATCTGCACCAACTCCGGCCTGATTGCTTTGGCGTTCTCGGTGCACATGACGCTGCTCGGCGAAGCCGGCTTCAAGCGCCTTGCCAAACTCAATCACGCCATGGCTGCGGTACTCGCGCGCAAACTTGCCAGCGTGAAAGACGTGCGCGTGTTGCCCTCCAACTATTTCAATGAATTTGTCGTCGAGCTTCCCAAAGACGCAGCCGAGGTCGCCGAGCAACTTGCCGCCCGCGGGATTCTCGGCGGCATTCCCGTCTCCCGTTTTTATCCGACCTATCCCGAACTGACCGACCTTTTGCTGGTCACGGCGACGGAAACCAACACCATGGAAGATATCGACGCCTTTACCGGCGCGCTGAAGGAGGTGCTGTCATGACAAAGCCAACCACCGCCAGCGGACATGCGGGCCTTCAACTCGAACAAGCGCTGATCTTTGAACAAGATACACCCGGCGCAACCGCCGTTGACTTGCCGGACCTTCCCGATCACATCGACACAATGGGCGAGTTCGAGAATAAGGACGCGATTGGCCTTCCCGGCTTGTCCGAGCCGGAAGTGGTGCGCCACTACACGCGCCTGTCGCAAAAGAACTATTCCATCGACAGCGGCTTTTATCCGCTCGGTTCGTGCACCATGAAGCATAACCCGCGCCTGAACGAAAAAATGGCGCGTCTGCCGGGCCTTGCCGATATCCATCCCTTTCAGCCGGTCTCGACCGTTCAGGGTGCGCTGGAACTGATCGATACATGCGCCCATTGGCTCACCGAGCTGACCGGCATGGCGGCGGTGGCGATGTCGCCCGCCGCCGGTGCTCATGGTGAATTGTGTGGGCTGATGTGCATCAAGTCGGCGCACGATGCGGCGGGGTCCTCGCGATCCATCGTTCTAGTTCCGGATTCCGCCCATGGCACCAATCCGGCCACGGCGGCTCTGTGCGGCTATACTGTGGAATCCATCCCCGCCAATGCCGAAGGGCGTGTTGATCTGGGTGCGCTCAAGTCGCGCCTTGGCCCGGACATCGCCGCGGTGATGATCACCAACCCCAACACCTGCGGGCTGTTCGAGCGCGAATGCATCGAAATAGCCGATGCGGTGCACGAAGCCGGTGCGTATTTCTACATGGACGGGGCCAACTTCAACGCCATCGTCGGGCGTCTTCGCCTGTCCGATCTCGGCGTGGACGCCATGCACATTAATCTGCACAAGACTTTTTCCACGCCTCACGGCGGCGGCGGTCCCGGTGCGGGCCCCACGGTGATCTCCAAGGCCTTGGCGCCCTTCGCCCCCGTGCCTTTTGTGGTGCGCAAGGGTGACGGCTATGAGGTCGAGGAACACGCCGGCTTCGGCGCGGCCAAACAAAGCTATGGGCGTATGAAAGGCTTCCACGGCCAGTTCGGCGTCTTCGTGCGCGCGCTGTCGTATATGATGAGCATGGGTGTGGACGGACTGAAGCAGGCATCCGGCGATGCGGTGCTCAACGCCAACTATCTCCTCGCGCGTCTATCGGCCGAACTCACCCCGGCCTATCCGGGTCCGTGCATGCACGAAGCGGTGTTCGACGATCGGTTCCTGAAAGGCACCGGCGTGACCACCCTCGACATTGCCAAGGCGCTCATCGACGAAGGCTTCCATCCGCCGACCATGTACTTCCCGCTGGTGGTGCACGGCGCGTTGTTGATGGAGCCGACCGAAACCGAAAGCAAGGCCGCGCTCGATCAGTTCATCGAGTCCATGCTGCATCTTGCGCGCAAGGCCAAGGCAGGGGATGCCGCCGAGGCGTTCAAGGCCGCACCCCAGCTTGCGCCGCGCCGCCGGCTTGATGAAACCAAGGCCGCGCGCAAGCCGATCCTGCGCTGGAAACCGTCCGAGGATGCCGCGGCGCGGCAGGCGGCGGAGTAATCGCGAAAGAGCGCAAAAGCAAAACACACGGGAGGTGCGTCATGCTCAAGGTCTATCACCATCCCCGGTCCACCTATGCGCGCCGGGTGATGATCTACCTCATCGAAAAAGAACTGCCGCACGAGGCCATCGTTCTCGACATGGCCGCCAAGGCGCATAAGGCGCCCGAGTATCTCGGTAAGAATCCTTATGGCCGCGTGCCGTGCATCGACGACGACGGCTTCACCCTGTTCGAGTCCACATCCATCCTGAATTATCTTGAGGCGACTCATCCCAAGCCCGCGCTGGCGCCCACCGATCCCAAACTGCGCGCGATCATGGATATGCACATGAAGCTGTGCGACATCGAAATGGGCCGGCACGTCAGCACCATCATCATCCCGAAACGGTTCCTGAAGAAGGAACGCTGGGACCTTGCGGCTATGGACGCGGCCAAGGCGGCCATCGAAAAGCACCTGGAGATTTTGCGCACGCAGCTGGCGGGCAAGACCTACCTCGTCGCCGAGCAGTTCAGCCTGGCCGATATCTGCTACATGCCGTTCCTGCACTTCCTGCCGCTGATGGAGATCGATCCGCCCGCGGCGGTACGTGACTGGGCCGCGCGTCTGCTGGAGCGCGACAGCGCCAAGGAAACGGTCCCGGACCTCTAGCCGGTCTCTCCCGGCCAATAAAAAAGCCCGGGCTTTTGCACCGGGCTTTTTCGTGTCTCATATGTCGCTTGATCTAGTTCAGGCGGCTCTGCAGCTCGCCGATGGCCTTCTCGGTCAGGTCCTGCTTCTTGGCGTCGTCCAGGTTCTCGCGGATCAGCTGCTCGGCGGCCGCCAGGGCCACGTCCACGGCCGTGCTCCGGACTTGGGCGAGGGCCTGAGCCTCGGACTGGGCGATGCGGTCCAGGGCCTGCTGCTGACGGCGCTCCAGCGCCCGCTCCAGGTCCTTCTCCGCGTCCGCCTTCAGGCGCACCGCATCGGCCTTGGCTTGGCTGATGATTTTCTCGGCCTCGGCCATGGCATCGCGCTGCTTGGCCTGATACTCGGCCAGAAGCGCCTGGGCGTCCTCGCGCAGCTTGCGGGCTTCCTCGATCTGCTCGCGGATCTTGGAGGCGCGGCCGTCCAGCGTGCCGGCAACCATCCTGGACACCGGCTTGAAGGCCAGCGCCACCACTAGAATAAACGCGAGCCCCACCCAGAACGACGGATCGTACAGCATCAGCGCGTCTCCTTCAGGGCCTTGGCCACGGCGGCATCCACCGCACCACCTTCAGGTGAAAGCGCGGCCAGCTTGTTCACCACATCGCGGGCGGTGTCGGCGGCAATGCCTGTGAGCCCGTCCATGGCGTCCTGCTTGGCCTTGTTAATGCGTGCCTCACCTTCGGTGATCTGTGTGGTCACGCGGGCGGAGACTTCAGCCGTTTTCTTGTCGGCAATCTCCTTCATCTCCGCCTGGGCCTTGCGCATATGCTCGTGCGCCTGATCCCGCGCCTCGGCCATGGCTTGCTCATAGGCTGCAATGGCCGCATTGGTATCCGCCTTCAGCTTGGCGGCGCGGTCCAAGTCGTCCTGGATCACGCGGGCGCGTTGTTCCAGAACCTCGCCAATCCGAGGAACGGCAATCTTGGCCACCACCCAATAAAGAGCGGCGAAGGTCACCACCAGCCAGAAGATCTGGGAGGCGAAGGACGAAGGATCAAACTGAGGCATCAGCCGTTTTCCCTAAAGCCTTAAGGCTGTCTTAGGTGAACAGGATGATGAGCGCGACCACCAGGGCGAACAGCGCCGTGGCTTCCGACAGGGCGAAGCCCAGGAACGCGAACGTGCGCAGTTCGTTGGACATCGAGGGGTTGCGCGCGGCGGCCTGCATGTACTGGCCGAACACGGTACCCACACCGACACCACCACCGATAACGCCGATGGCGGCAAGGCCGGCGCCGATCATCTTTGCTGCTTCTGTTTCCATGTCTCTAATCCTTTCGTGAACGAAGAGTTGGTTTGTTGAACGTTTGGTATCTCGAAAAATCTTAGTGCAGGTGGAGCGCGTCGTTGAGATACAGTGTCGTCAACAGCGCGAACACATAGGCCTGAATCAGGGCCACCAGGATTTCCAGCATCGTCACCGCGAACACAGCGGCAAACGGGATCCAGCCGAAAATCAGCCCCAGCGAAATAATGAAACCCGCCAGCACCTTCAGCAGCACGTGTCCGGCCAGCATGTTGGCGAACAGACGCAAGGACAGGCTGAAGGGGCGGATGAGATAGGAGAACAGCTCCAGCGGAAACAGGCCGATCGCCATGACCAACGGCGCGCCCGGCGGCACGAACAGCGAAAAGAAATGAAAGCCGTGTTTCACGAAGCCCAAAATCGTCACACCGATGAACACGAAGGCAGCCATGGCCCCGGTCAACACGATGTGCGAGGTGAAGGTGAACGAATAGGGCAACAGACCCAGCACATTGCCGAATAGAATGAACAGGAACAGCGTGAAGATGAACGGGAAGTAGGGCATGCCCTCCTTGCCGGTGTTCGACTTCACCATGTCGGCCACGAACTCATACAGCATTTCGACGGTGGCCTGCAGGCGGCCCGGCACCATGGTGCGCTGGCGCGTCCCGCCCCAGAACAGAAGGGCCGAGGCGATCACGGCGAACACCATGAACATCGCGGAGTTGGTGAAGGAAATATCGTAACCGCCGACGTGAATGGGAATGATCGGAGAGATTTCAAACTGCTCCATGGGGCCGTGCGCGGCGGCAGCTCCATGTTCTTCGGCGTGTTCCATCAATTTTGCTCTCGCACTTTAAAACGCCGGTTCACTCCGGCGCTTTTGTTGTCTTCTCGTCAGCCTCGTCCGTGTGGGCTCCGGCCTCTCGGTCCTGCTTTTCGCGCACCGCCCGTCCGACGCCCACGGCCTCGTCCAGCCCCCGGCCGATGCGCACCACGTTCAGCACGCCCGCCGTAAACCCCAGGGCCAGAAAAGCCAGCATGAAGATGGGTGTTGTATTGAGCCTGTTATCGATGAACAAGCCAATTCCGCCGCCCGCCAGCACAGCCACAACCAGTTCTATGCCAATCCTCATGCCCAGGCCCATGCTGCGGGAATTTTCCCGCTCTCTGAACCCGGCCTTGTGCTTCTCGGCGCGCGCGTTTTGCGCGGCTTTCAGCCGTGCGTCGATGTCTTCCAGGCGGTTTGGGGGCTGTTGATCGCTCATTTGGACGATTCCCGAGGGGTTTTAAGGCCCCTTGGACACCTGATCACCCGTTCGTGCAAGGGGAATGGTCCCGTCCTGCTCAGATTTGGGTGTGAGTGACAGTGTTTGCCGCCGAAAAATCCCGGATCTCAGTCAATTGCGCCGCGAAAAGCGGGCGAAACATAGGGGGGTGCCTGAGGGGTGTCAAGGCGGAATCCCGACACCCTATCATGCTGAAATTGCATAACAATTTTGGCTGAGCGAATTCAGAAAATGGCGAAATTTCGGGATATGAAATTAAGCTACATCCCGCATTTCTTCGGCGGCCTTCAGGTCCACCGACACCAGGCGCGAGACGCCGCGCTCGGCCATCGTCACACCGAATAATCTATCCATGCGCGCCATGGTCATGCGGTGGTGAGTCACCACCAGCACGCGGGTTTCGGTCTGCTTGATGATCTCGGCCAATAGGCGGCAGAAGCGGTCCACGTTGGCATCGTCCAGCGGGGCGTCCACCTCGTCCAGCACGCAGATGGGCGCGGGGTTGGTCATGAACACCGCGAACAACAAGGCCAGCGCGGTCAGGGCTTGCTCACCCCCGGACAGAAGCCCGAGGTTGCCCAGGCGTTTGCCCGGCGGGCTCGCCATGATTTCCAAACCGGCTTCCAGCGGGTCGTCGGCTTCGGTCAGCGAGAGATGCGCGCGGCCGCCGCCGAACAGTTTGGCGAACAGGTTGGAGAAATGCCCGTTCACTTCGCGGAAGGATTTGAGCAGACGCTCGCGCCCTTCCTTGTTCAGCTTGTTGATGCCTTCACGCAGGCGCTCGATGGCGCCCACTAAATCGTCGCGCTCGGTGGTCAGCCCGCCGATCTGTTCCATCAGTTCTTCGCTTTCCTGTTCGGCGCGCAGGTTGATGGCGCCCAGGTTATCGCGCTCGGACAGCAGGCGTTGCAGGCGCTTTTCCGCCTGTTCCAATGTCGGCGGCTCTTCGTCTTCCTTCAGCTTGGTGAAGCCGCGCACTTCTTCCGGCTCGCAGGAAATGCGCTCGCGGATATTGCCGTCGATCACCGACAGCGATTGCGTGGTTTGCGCCACCATTGACTCGCGGCGTACGCGCTCTTCGCGCGCGGCTGAAAGCGCGTGTTCGGCTTCGCGCAGAGCTTTGTCCGCTTCGGCCAGTTTGGCTTCGCCTTCGGCCAGGGCGTCGCCCATTTTGCGCCGTTCGGCCTCGGCCTTTTCCAACTCGCCCATCAATGCATTGCGCTGAGCCTCGATTTCCGCCGGACGGTTGGCCAGCGAGGTGATCTCTTCTTGCGCCGCGTTTTGGCGTTGCTGCAATTCGCCCTGCTGCCGTTCGGCTTCGGCTTTGCGCGCGGTCCAGGATTCCGCTTCGCTTTCCAACGCGGAAATGCGGCGCGAACGGTCCTCAGCCTGACGGGCGAGGAAGTCGTAACTCGCGCGCGCTTCCATCAGGTCCTGACGAAGTTGCGATAGGCCGCTTTGCTTGCTCTCCACTTCGGCCCGCAACCCCGCGCCGTCGCCCAGTTCATTGAGCCTGGCTTGCGCGGCGTCGATCTGCGCCTTGGCGTCGTCGTGTTCGGCCTGCAATTGGCTGCGGCTGTCCTCGATGCTGGCCACGCGGCCTTCCAGGGCGGCCATCTTCTGGCGCAACTCGCCCAAAGCTTCGCGTGCGGCGTTGCGCGCATCTTCGGCCTTGCGCACTTCGGCGCGCGCGGCCTGTTCGGCTTGCTGCGCCGTGGCCACCGCATTCTTCGCGCCTTCAACGGTCTCTTCGGCTTCACGGAGCGCGGCGGAGGAAGACTCCAAACTGCCGCGCAGTTCCTTCAAGCGGTTGCGTTGTTTGAGGCGCGTTGCGGCGGCGGTGGGCGCGCCGGCGGCGGCCATGAAGCCGTCCCAGCGCCACAAATCGCCCGCCTTGGTGACAAGACGTTGACCGACTTTCAGTTGCGAAACCATCTGCGCACCGATCTCGGCGTTTTCGACAACGCCGATCTGCGAGAGGCGCCGTCCCAAACGTCCCGGCGCGCGCACGAAGTTCGCCAGCGGCTGCGCGCCTTCGGGCAGCGGCGAGGGCTGCATGAACGGCGGCAATTCGTTCCAGCGGATCGGCGAGGTGTCATCGCCCGCGGCGGCCAGGTCATCGCCCATGGCCGCGCCGAGCGCGCCTTCAAAACCAGGATCAACGGACACGGAATCAATGATCGGCGTCCACGAGCCTTCGGTCTTGGGATCGGCCAACAATTCTTCCAGCGCGTTGGCTTCGGCCTGAAGCTTGGTGTGTTCGGTGGCTTTACCCTGCGCATCCTCGCGGAAGGATTCGTAGGCCGTTTGGGTGCGCGCCCGTTCGGCTTCGCAGTCTTCCCACGCGGTGCGCGCCCCGGCCAGCATCGCTTCCGACTCAGAGGCGTTGCGTTCTTCCGCTGCCACCGTTTCCGGCGACAGGGCGTTTTGCTGCACGATCTCCAATTGCTGCGTGGCTTCTGAGACGCGGCGTTCGGCGCGCTGGCGGCGCATCTCGTTTTCGTTGAGCTGCTGGCGTGCGGCGGCGCGGGAGGTATCCCCGTCCGAGATCTGCCGGTTCAGGCGCGAGAGTTCTTCTTCCACCGCTTCCACGGCTTTCGCCGCGTTCATCAGGGTTTCGCGCGATTTTTCACGGTCGCCGGCTTCGGCGGCGGATTCCGCGTTCAGTTTGTTCCGCTCTTCCTCGATGCGCTCGATGGCGGTGGTGGCGTCGGACAGACGCGCGCTTTCGCGTTCCAGGTCGTCCTTGATTTGCGCGCGGCGCATTTCCGCCGCTTCGCGGGCGTTGTTCACGCGCTCAAGCTCTTCGTCGAGCTTTTCGCGGGCAATGACGAAGTGCTGATACTTCGCCGCGGCTTCCGCTTCGGCTTTGCGCAGCTCGGGCATATGCGCGGCGGCGTCCGCCTGCACGGCCGAGGCCGAACCGGCTTCACCGGTGCGCTCGTTCACCACTTCCTCAGCCTCTTTCAAGGCTTGGCGTGCGGCTTCCAATTTCTCGGAGACTTCGCTGCGCTTGATGGTGAGCACCAAGGCTTCGGCGGAGCGGATGGAATCGGAAATCGTGCGGTAGCGTGCGGCTTGGCGGGCCTGTTTTTTCAAGCCTTCAAGCTGGCCTTCCAATGCCTGGATCACGTCATTCAGGCGATTGAGGTTTTCCTCGGCGGCCTTCAAGCGCAGTTCGGCTTCATGGCGGCGGTTGTGCAAGCCGGTGATGCCGGCGGCTTCTTCCAGAAGGTTGCGGCGCTGCGCCGGTTTGGCATTGATGATCGCGCCGATGCGTCCCTGGCTCACCATGGCGGTGGAGCGCGCGCCGGTTGCGATATCGGCAAACAGGAGCTGTACGTCTTTGGCACGCACGTCGCGGCCGTTCACTTTGTACACCGAGCCCTTGTCGCGCTCGATGCGGCGCGTGACTTCCAAGTCGTCCGAATCATTGAACTGCGCGGACGCGTTACGGGTCGGATTGTCGAGAAAGACGGAGACCTCGGCGATATTGCGCGCAGGCCGGTCGCGGGTGCCGCCGAAGATCACCTCGTTCATTTCGCCGCCGCGCAGCTGCTTGGCGGAGGTTTCCCCCATCACCCAGCGCAGGGCTTCAACAACGTTCGATTTTCCGCAGCCATTGGGGCCGACAATCCCGGTTAGGCCGGGCTGAATGATGAGTTCCGTCCCATCGACGAAAGACTTGAATCCGGATAGCCGGAGTTTTGAAAACGCTACCAAGTAATATTTGCTCCGAAGTACGCCGCATGGTCCCGCGATAGCGGGCGCGGTTCTAGTTGCCCCTTAATTGTATGCCCCTGTTTAAGCGCGCCGGTTTATTCGGCGTCTTCAAGCGCGTCGTCGATGGTGTTCTTCAACGTCTCCCACACTTCGCCCTCGACCATTTCGTCGTTGACGAAAAACGTCGGCGTTGCGCGCACCTTATATACGTTCACCGCCGTGGTTGCGACACGTTCAATCTCGTCGAACACGTTTTGATTCTTCAAACAGGCGTCCACTTCCTCCGAGGTCATGCCCGCCAATTGCGCGTAGCCGCGAATGGAATCGTTCGGGTTCTGGAAAAAGTCGCCCTGGTTCTTGAAGATCATGCCGATGATGGTCTTGCCGCGGCCTTCCGGCGCGCAGCGCGCCACCATGGCCGCCGCCGTCGCCAGCTGCTGCGGCGCGGTCGGGAAGTCGCGGAACACGAACCGGATCTTGCCGGTGTCGATGTACTGCTCTTTCAGCTGTGGATAGCCGTGATTGTAGAAGTTGGCGCAGTGCGAGCAGGTCAGCGAGGCGTATTCCAACACGGTGACCGGCGCATCCGGGTTGCCTTCCACGAATTCCTTGTAGACCACGTCCGAGGAGGCCGCCGAGTCTTCCTGCGCACAGGCGCTGAATCCGACGCCGCCGACGGCCAAAATAGCCACCAAAGCCGCTGTTTTTCTGAATGCGTTCACCGATTTCCTCCCGAGGCGATAGGCCTAGATGATGGGGTTCATTACCAACATCTGTACCATTTGTGGAGATTTTTAGACGAACATAAAAGAGGAAAAGGCGCGGGAAAAAACCCCAAGGAATTCCGCGATTTACCGGGCCTATTCGGCGTCGTTTTCCGCTTCGTCCTCGTCCTGGCTGGCCCGGCGGCGGCCCGGTGCCTGATCGAGGATGGATTTCAGGGATTCGTCGGTCAGTTTGGTGATGGAGCCGATGGTGCAGCGCTCGTTGCCGATGCCGTCGTCAACGATGATCGCATCGCCGCCATACGGGCACAGGCTCGAATCGCGCGAGTAAAAGCCGAGGTTGTTGGTAAAGCGTAGGCCCCAGCAGGGCCGGTCGAGCTGAAGGAGATACGCTTGTTTGCGTGAGGGCGCCCAGACGATCAGGTGCGTTCGATTCAGCGCCCGCCAGTCGTAAAGGGTGCGGAAGAAGATGCATTGGTTATCGCCGCTCGAGCGGCGGTAGGACGGACTGTCCTCCAGGATGAATCCCGGATCGTTGGGGTCGGTGATCTTCTCGTCCTTTTGCGCATCACCTTCTTCTTGCGCCAAGGCGGGCGCGGCCAAGGGCGGGCCCGCGAGGCTCCATAGCAGGGCGGCAACGGCAAAGCAGGCCGCAGATGTGATCGCAGATCGGTTCATACGCAGTTCCTTTGGGCGGCCCCATATCCGCCCCGGCACGCTCTGATGTGCACCCGGATTCGGGCGATTATAGGGCAAGACCGCCAATGATTTCAGGCCGCTGACCGCGCTTTAAAAGGAATACACCACGTAGGAGCTGAACTGCCACTGGTTGGGCGAGCCGCGCTGGGCCACCAGCGGGCTGTTCTTGGCGTCTTTCAGAAGGCGCGAATAGCCGACGTTGGAAATCACCGAGAAGCGGTCGTTGATGGCGTAGTTGCCGCCGAGGCCCAGGGAGAAATCGCGGAAGCCCGAGCCGGGGGCATAGACCGCAAGGCCCGAGCCCACAGATTGCGCGCCGGTGATGCCGAAATAAGAATTCATGTAATCGGACGAGGCCCAGGTCACCGAGGCGACCGAACCCACGGAAAGTTTTTCGTCTCTGTATACGGCGAGCGACACATCGCCCTTGATGAGCGCGCCGCCGTGGCCGCCGGCCACATCGTATTTGGCTTTGATGCGCCCGCGCACCGGGCCGTAGGCATAACCAACAAAAGCGCCGAGCTCGAGAGAGGTGCCGACATTGCCAAGGCCGATGAGATCGTTGCTGTCGTTTTCATCGCGCCCGAAGTCGAGGATGATCAACGGGCCGAAGCGCAGCCGCCCGCCGCCGACTTCGGTGCGGGTGTTTACCAATTTACTGCGCGCGGTGATCTTCAATTCGTTGTTGTCGATCTCGAACCAGTCGCGGTAGCGCAGCGAGATGAGCGGCGCAGGGCTGATCTTGTAGCGGTCATCGCCCATGTACTCGGGCAGGACCACCGGACCGACGCCCAACCGGATCGCGGTGACGTCGCGCGGCAGAAGATCGATGGCGTATTGGAACGTATCGGTGACCGACGACGCGATGGTGTCGAACCCTTGCGCCTGGGCGGTGGTTTGCAAACCCGGCGCGGCGGCGGCGGACAACAATGCGGCAGCAAAGAAAACGCGGCTCTTGGTCATCAAGATCGGTTCACCTGGTGTTGACTCGTGGCGTTGAGGGAATGGTCTTCGCGCTGCTTCACCGCAGCGCCGAGTTTAGCGAGGGCCTCCGACACGGTGGCGGGCCGGGAGGCGTTGATTTGCGCGGCGTCCGGAGCTTTGCGTTTGAGCGGTTTGCGCGGCAGCGGGCCTTGCGCGGCCTGCACTTTGTCGATGGCGGTGTAGCCGAAAAACCGGTTTACGCGCTCGATGATCAGCGGCGTTTTCATCTGCAGCATCGCCGCCGCCGCGCCCGAGGCAATGCGTAAAACCAGCGTCGCCCCGGCGTTGCGCCCGCGCGGAAATTTGACTTCGAGCGGCACGGCGAAAGCGGCGAGTTCGGCGCCGACGATTTCCGACCAATGCGAGAGAATTTCACCGCCGGCAAAACCGCGTTTGCCCAGCGCCGGTTTGGCGACGCGCTCGGTCAGCGTGCCGATGGTCACCGGGCCGCGGGCCAGTCGTTTGCCCTTATCCGCTGCGGTGATTTTCGGCTGCTTCATATGAAATCCCTAAATTGCGCTGCAAGGATGGGCCACCTTGCGGGTTGCCGCAAGCGCGGGATGGTTGCGGGCGCTTGAATTACCGTAAAACTCCAATAATTTGACTTTATGCCGTCCAGGAAATCGTCCAGCAAACCGCCCGCAAAACCCACTTCAAAGTCGCTTCTGGCTTGGTACTACAAGCATAGAAGACGGCTTCCGTGGCGCGCGCTGCCGGGCAAAAAGGCCGACCCGTATGCGGTGTGGCTGTCGGAAATCATGCTGCAGCAAACCACGGTCGCGGCGGTCAAACCGTACTTTGAGGATTTTTTGCGCCGTTGGCCGACGGTGGAAAAACTCAGCAACGCGAAAATCGAAACGGTGATGAGCGCCTGGGCCGGGCTCGGGTATTACGCACGGGCGCGCAACTTGCACAAATGCGCCGGCGTTGTGGCGAAGGATTACGGCGGACAATTTCCGGGCACCGAAGAGGAGCTTCGCAAGCTGCCGGGCATCGGGCCGTATACCGCCGCGGCGATTGCCGTCATTGCGTTCGGAAAAAGTGCCGTTGTCGTGGACGGGAATGTGGAGCGGGTCATGGCCCGCGTGTTCGCCGTTACCGAGCCGTTGCCGAAATCCAAGGCCAAGCTCACGGAATTGGCCGCGGATTTAACGCCAAAAACCCGCGCGGGGGATTACGCCCAAGGGGTCATGGACTTAGGGGCGACGGTGTGTACGCCCAAATCGCCCCGGTGTCCCCGCTGTCCGTGGGCGGCCAATTGCGCGGGTTTGGCCGCAAATATCGCCGAAACCCTGCCCCGCAAGATGCCCAAAACCGCGCGCCCTGTTCGCACGGGGGCGGCGTTTTGGATGGTGCGGGCCGACGGCTGCGTGCTTTTAAGGCGCCGTGAAGCCCGCGGATTGCTTGGCGGAATGACGGAAATACCGGGCACGGAGTGGGTACAGTCCAACGGTTCCGCCGTGCGCGCTGCACGGTCAAACGCGCAAAAAGCCCCGGTGAACGCACGGTTTAGGACGCTAAATGGCACGGTTTCGCACACATTCACCCATTTTCACCTCGAACTCACCGTTCACAGCGCGAATCTCACCTCGGCCCAGGCCAAAAAATTGGACGGGCCGGAGGCGATCTGGGTGCCGGTGGATGAGATCGGATCGGCGGGACTGCCCAGCGTGATGCGCAAGGTGGCGATGCATGCGATCAAACAAAGCGATTCATAATGGCCGTGTTAAAAGGCATTCACGTTCATGTGCATGATGGAAGCAGCCGGATTATCGATGACACGTTTTCAATTGTTAAGCTCAACGGGAAGGATTTAAGTCGCGGAGAGCTTCTCGAACTCATGATGCAAAGAACTATTACTTAATGTTGCGGATGCGCTATGCCCCCACGTTTTCCTGAAGGTTCCACCGCTTACGACAAGGACGGGCGCGCCTATACCGTCGAAGAGGTCGATGGCGGCATGGTCTATTGCACGGCCTCCAACGGCGTGGAGACGGAGTTTCCGGAATCCGCGCTTTTGAACGAGGCCGAGTGGGCCGCGCGCAGTGATGGCCGGCGCGATGATGCCTATGTGCGCATCAAGCAGTCCCGCGCGTATCTCGCGCCTGCGTCTGGAATTTCAAAAGACGCGGCGGACCAAATGCTGGCGCGGGCCGATAATCTGTTTCCGGGGCTCTTGGATTTTATCGCCGTATCGGTCGCGGAAAAGGTGCTGGCGGACTCTCATGATGAAAACCTTGCCGCGCAGCTGTCCATCAAGAAGTGCCGGGCGATCTATGACGAAGCCAAGCCCGAGGCGCGCGCCGCCGTCATGGCCGGGGTGCTGGGCGCGGCGCCCGATAAATTGGTTCAGGCGGCGGGCGTCGGCGATAATCTCTTGAGGGCGATGATCGAGAAGGGGCTCGATGCGGCTGCATTCGATGAGTTTCAGGATAGGCCGAGAAGGTAGCCACACCACTCCGCCGTCATTCCCGCGAAGGCGGGAATCCACAGTTCAGCAATCTCCGTTCTTGCGGGTGAGAAATGGATCACCCGATCAAGTCGGGTGATGACAGTATGGAGTGTTGCTACGCCGACGGGCTCGCCCGGGTCCGGTGACGACGAATTTTGTATTTACGCTCAATAAAGAGGTGCGCTCATGATGCCGCAGCTGCTCGCCATATTCGCAACCGTGTTTCTCGCCGAGCTGGGCGATAAGACCCAACTGGCCACGGTGCTGTTCGCCGCGGACAAACAGGCCCCGGCCTGGGGCGTGTTCATCGCCGCCTCGCTGGCCCTGGTGCTGTCCACGGCGTTGGCGGTTGTGCTGGGCACGGCGGCGGAGCGGTTTCTCACCCAGGTGCCCTTGAAGCTGATCGCGGGCGTCGGGTTTGTGGCTATCGGAGTTTGGACAATTTACGGGCACTTCGCCGAGAAGGCGGTGTCGTAGAAACAATCTCACTGTCGTCCCAAGATTTATTCTTGGGACCCAGGGTGGCAGTCACTGTTCCATGCGGCAAACAACGCGCGCTCTACTTGAATCCAGTTTTGAAACCCTGGGTCACCGGAACAAGTCCTGTGACGACGTTAAGGGGATTACGCCGACGGGCGCGAAGGCGCCCTTTCTTATAATTGTCGGCCTACGCCGACGGGGGAATGCGCATTGCGGGCTGCGTGCACCAGTGCATCAGTCTTGGCCATAATGTGTTGAGCGACAACCCGGCGATGATCAGCGCGGCGGCGGACAGCTTCCAGGTCTGAAGCGGCTCGTTCAAAAGAACCGCCGAGGTTGAAATCCCCAGCACCGGCACCAGCAGCGCCATGGGCGCGACCGCCGCCGACGGATGGCGCGCGAGCAGCCAGCCCCACATGGCAAAGCCGAACATGGTATTGCCGATGGTCTGCCAGATCACCGCGCTCCAGATGAACGGCCCGGTGGAGGTGAACGCGGTCCACATCACTTCGGGCCCGTCCACGAAACACGACAGCGCGAACAACGGCGGCAGGGAATACATCGACGCCCACACCACGAAGGCCAGCATGTTGATGCGCCCGTTGCGTTTGACCACGGTGTTGCTGACGGCCCACAGGAACGCGGCGAACATCACCATGGCGAGACCGAGGGCGGTGGTCTCGCCGCCGCTGGCCCCGCCGTATGTGTTGAGCGCAATCACCAGCACGCCGATGCCGACAAGGCCGAGCGCCACCCACTGGAACTGCTTGAGGCGCTCGCCCTCGAAGATGATGGCGAGGATGACGGTGAAGAACACCTGGGTTTGGATGATGACCGAGGTGAGGCCGGGCGAAATCATGCCGTCCATGGCCCAGTACACCAGTCCGAACTGGCCGGGGCCGACCAGAATGCCGTAGGTCGCGATGTTCCAGATGGGCACCTTGGGGTGCTTGAGGAAAAACGCGGCGGGCAGAAAGCACACCACATAGCGCATGAAGGCGGTGAACATCGGCGGCCATTCGGCCAGGATGTATTTCACCACGACGAAATTCGTGCCCCAGACAAAGGCGATGGACAGCGCCAGCAACAGGTGCGCCGGCGGCAGGGTGTAGTGGGAATGGCCCGGAGGTGTGGGGGTGTGGGCGGTCATGGCCGCGCCTTCTTACACGTTTTGCGGCAATTTCGGGCACGTGAATTTCAGGATGCTGGTTTGCGCGTTCCTCGGGGGGCGCTATGCTCACTTGTATACGCGCGGCACGAGCTGGGGAGGCGGTAATGACCAAACGCAAAGATCTCACGAAACTGAGTGACGACGACTTAACGCCGGTGGCAGGTGGGGGATTGCTTCATCGCCGACTGTTCCTGACCGGCAGCGGTTTGGCCGCGGCGGCCTTCGCCGTGCCGGGTCGCGTGCGCGCCGAGGCGCTGGAGGTGCCCGACACCATGACCATGGTGAGCCCGGAGCCGGGATTCCAGGGTTACGGTCAGCCTTCAAGTTACGAAGCAGGCGTCGCGCGCGGGCCGATCGCCGAGAAGAACGCATTATATATCGCCGGGCCGGGGGCGGTGCGCTCGCCCATCCATGCGCTGGAGGGCATGGTGACGCCCAACGGTTTGCATTTCGAGATCACCCACAACGGCATTCCCGACATCAACCCGGACGATCACAAGCTGATCATTCACGGGCTGGTGGATCGGCCGCTCTCGTTTTCCGTCGAGGCCTTGTCGCGCTATCCCATGGTCTCGCGCTTTTACTTCGTGGAATGCGCGGGCAACTCGGGCGCACTCGCAGCTCCCGTGGCGGTGCGCGGCAATGCGCAGACGTTACATGGATTGGTGTCCTGCGCCGAGTGGACCGGGGTGCCGCTCGCGGTGCTGCTGCAGGAAGCGGGCGTGAAGAAAGAAGCCAAATGGTTTTTGGCGGAAGGGGCGGACCCCTCGTCGGTGACGCGCTCGCTGCCCATCGAGAAGGCCTGGGACGATGCGATGATCGCGCTGTATCAGAACGGCGAGCGCATTCGCCCGTCCAATGGCTATCCGATGCGCCTTCTGGTGCCGGGCTTTCAGGGCAACACCAACGTCAAATGGCTGCGGCAGATCAAGCTGGTCGATAAGCCGCAGCAGACGCGCTACGAAACCTCGCGTTATTCCTTGCTGATGAAGGACGGGCGCGCGGCGCAGTTCAAGTTTCCGCTCGATGCCAAGTCGGTGATCGTGCGCCCCTCGCCGGGTGTCGGTATGCACGGGCCGGGCCTCTATGAGATTTCCGGCATCGCGTGGTCCGGGCGCGGGACGGTGAAGAAAGTGGAAGTCTCCGCCGACGGCGGGCAAAGCTGGGGCGAGGCGGCGCTGTCGGGGCCGGTGTTGCCCAAGGCGGTGACGCGCTTCCGCATGCCGTGGCGCTGGGACGGATCGCCCGCCGTGCTGCAAAGCCGGGTGACCGACGAGACCGGCTACGTGCAGCCCACCCGCGAGAAGCTGATCGGCGACCGGGGCGGGAAGAACTTCTATCACTGTAACTGCATCACAAGCTGGGCCGTGGACGCCGAGGGAGGGCTCAGCCATGTCTATGCTTAAAAGTCGTACGCTTAAGCATGTATTTGTGATCGGCGCGGTGTTGGCGCTGGCCGCGTGTAATCAGGAGAGCGGATCGTCTTCATCCGCGTCGTCGTCAACGCAATCGCGCGAGATTCCCGAAGGTCCGAATTTGGGCGTTGAAGTGACGCACGAAGACATAGCGGCCTGGAATATCGCCGTCGGTCCGGACGGGGCGAACCTGCCGCCGGGCGGCGGGTCTGTGGCCGAAGGCAAGGAACTTTATCTGCCGCATTGCTCGTACTGTCACGGCCCCAACGGCGAAGGCGGACCGGCGGACCGTTTGGTCGGCGGCATCGGTTCATTGGATACGGATCAGCCGGTGAAAACCGTGGGCAGTTATTGGCCCTATGCGACAACGCTGTTCGATTTCATCCGCCGCTCCATGCCGCTCAACTTTCCGCAAAGCCTGACCGACGATCAGATCTATGCGCTCTCGGCCTACATCCTTCACATGAATGGGATTATCGGCGAGGACGCGGTGATGAACGCCGAGACCTTGCCAATGGTCGAGATGCCGAACAAAGACGGATTTGTGCAGGTCTATCCGCGCACCTTGGACGAGGCGATGGGGTTCAAAAAATAAGTAAAAAATAAGTATACGTCAGGTTGTTGGAAGGATGCGCTCATGAGCGAGGCTAAAACCGGGATCGATAAGGACCGGCCGGTTCACAACATCACCAAGGACACCATTCAGGCGGTTTCGGATTTGATGTTCGCCCCTTGGGTGCAGGAGCTGAAACTGGAATGGCTGGAGGTGGAGAAGGGCCGGGTGGTCTCGCGGCTGCGGCGGCAGAAAAAGCTGTGTCACTTCTCGCCGGGGCGGCCCGACTTCGCCGACCAGTCGTCCATGTCCGGCCAGGTGCTGATGGCGGCGATCGACACGACGTTTTCCATGGCCATCGCGACCGGAGATTCGGTGAGCAAAGGCACGATCTCGCAGAACAATAACTTTGTCTCGGCGGCGAACACGCCGAGCCTGCTTCTGGAGGCAAAGATCCAGAAGTGGGGGCGGGTGAGCATCGGCGAGACGATTGTCACGGATGAGGAGTCCGGGCGGCTGGTGTGCCACGCCACCTCCACCTTTGCCATGAACCCTCCGCAGAGCGGCGGTGGCGCCATGAACCCGCCGGCAAAGAAATAATCCCGCCATCGCGATTTCGCGCTGCATGCTGATATAGTGCGGGCGCCGCACGCATGCGCCCGAGGCCGATAGGACCGCTTTGATGGATAATGGAAAATACCCGCGCCAAGTGTCGGATTTCGCCGATCTGGAAAGTGCGGTCGAAGAATTCGTGCTTCCCGGATTCCTGCCGCCCGCGCCGATCATTGCGCGGGGCATGGTGGTGCGCACTTAAGGGTCGTGCTTCGCCGCGCACATCCACCGCGCGCTTGAAGAGGCCGGTATTTCGGCACGGCACATCGAGCTGATGGAAGTGGCGAATTCGCCTCTCGCCAATAAAGCTTTGATGAGCTAAGTGCACGATCCGAATTATCCCTACGAACACCCGAGCCACGAACACAAATTCCCGAGGGAATTCATCTCAAACCTGCGGGAACAATTGCGCTCGGAAAGTATGTTCATTTTCACTCTGGGTCTTGCGATGTGTTGGTTCGATCCGGACGGCACCGTGCCTGTGCTGGCCATAGATCCCCGAGACTTGACCAAGAGGGAATGGCGCCGTGTGAGCGTCGAGGAAAATGCGCAGGCCCTCAAATTTATTGTCGAGACGTTGCGCGAGATCAATCCAGATATAAATGTTGTGCTGACCCTGTCGCCCGTTCCGTTGAACCGCAGCCCGGGTTTTGCCTTGGCGGTGGCCACGGACTGCATTTCAAAGGCCACGCTGCGCGTCGCCGTCCATGAATACTTGTCGGAGGCGCCTGACGGCGTTTATTACTGGCCGTCCTTCGAGATCGTACGCTGGCTCGGCGCGCACCTGCCGCCGGTCTTTGGCGAGGATGACGGCATGAGCCGCCACGTGAATTCTTCAATGGTCAATATGATCGTCAAACTGTTCCTCAAGCACTTCGTTGCCCCATAAGCGGTCGAGCAAGAAGTGACCGCCGCATTCGACAGGGCCGCGTTGCTGGCCACATTCGACGAAGTGTTCGCAGATATGCGCAACACGGATGTGCGGCCCGTGCCGCATTTCGAAGATATCGCTAAACCCGACAGGCGTGTGCACAGAATCCTGTACCTGCCGATTGAAGTGAAAGCCCGGGAGTTTGTCAGCAAATCGCTCATTGCGCGGGAAGCAATTGCGCAAAACTTCAACGTCATTATGGGCGCAAGCTGGGTCTTGAATGCCTGGGCGCCGTACCTGCCCTCCGGCGTTGTGCTGTTCAAGTCCACCAATTCCATTGACGCCCGCAGCATGGGACAGTGGGTGCAAAGCGGCCACATGACGGGCGTGCTTGATGAGGAAGTGTTCGGCATCGATTGCACGCCGGACTTTCTAAAGGCGACGATGCACCCCCACGCCGCGGCCTATGCCGATCTTGTCTGCGCGCAGGGGCAGTCCTACGCGGACGTTTTTCCATTTCCCGCCAATGTGCGCGTGACAGGCAATCCGCGCACGTTGACTTACAAGCCGCCGCAGGGCGACGACATTCTTGTGTGCCTGCAGTCGGGGAACATCAATCACGCGGCGATAAAGGAGTACGGTTTTGCGCATGTGGTGCGCGCGGTTTTGACTCTCTCCGCAGGCCCGATGAATTCTCCGTTGGGGCAGGCGTGGGCAAATATTTTCCGCCAATCCATAGAATACGAATGCGACGCCTTGCCCCTGGTCAGAGACACCATCGAGGCCTTAGGCGCGGCGTTCCCGGACCGCACTATCCGCGTGCGCCCACATCCCATCGAAAACGCGGATACCTGGGCGTTTGGTCGGTCCAATATCGTGCTCGAGACCGCCGGCGGTATCACAGATGTATTGGGCAAGAGTTCGGTCGCGGTTTTTGTGAGCGGCTGCACGACTGGGTTGGACGCTCTTCTTGCCGGCGTGCCCGCCGTCCGGCTGGGGCGCGGTGGCCACGGAATTTCGGCGCGCATGCACACCGAGGTGAACAGCGCGGATGATGCTGTCGAGGCTGTGCGCCGCGCCGAGAAATGGGATGGGTCGATCAAAAGTCACTTTGCGCCAGTGGATGTGATGACACCGCTGCGAGAATTGTATAAACAGCACCAAGCCGACAGTGAGATTAAGTTTTCACACAATGTTTCCTATACGCCGCAAGTTCATCAGCTCCAAAAATTCCCCGAGACGCCTTTGGAAGAAGTGGCGAGATTTGTCGGGAGTCCGGCAGAGCAGGTAGCGTGGAACACTTGGTTTTTCTAAAAGCATCTGAACTGAAAAAAAGTTCACGTATCAAGATCCGTCATGGCAAATAACGTCCCCCATAGATTTTCCGAAAACGTGCGTCAAACGCTGCAAGAGTTGGAAAATCTCAAAACCAGTATCATTGTCGAGCAAACGCCGTTGCCGCCAAAACCCGCGACCCGCTTCGTCGGCCGGAACGCCTATCTGCCGATCGAGATTGCCGGCCGCGAGCTGTATGGCCGCGCGAAATTGGCGGGAGATTTGGTGCGGCGGGGATTTCAGGTCGTCCTGGGGGCGACATGGAACCTAGGTTGCAATGAGTACCGGGACCTTCCGCCGGGCATATTGCTATTGAAAACGCTCAATGCGCTGGATGCAGAAAAAATAAAAATTGCGCAAAAGGCGGGCCACATTGTCGCGGTATTGGACGAGGAGCTGTTTTCTATTCGACCAAATGCCGAATGGTACCGCACCCAAACCAACGAAGAAGCTCTGCATCTTTCAGACATGATTTGCGCACCGGGCCTCCGATCCGCCGATATTTTCAGAGAGGTCACGGATTCCAAAGTTGAGGTAACCGGCACGCCGCGCCGTCTCTTTCCCGAATTGGAGCAAGGCGAAGATATTCTTGTTTGTACAAAAGCAGGATTTGTAAACGGGCAGCGATCGTTCAGAGAGAACGTAATTCACATCTGTCGGGTATATAACAAGGCGCTTTCCGGTGAAGTATTGGATTATATGAAAGGAGATGTCATTGACGAGTGGGCTGGGTTGGCTTTGCTTCTTGATACGGTGCAGGCTCTTTCAGTCCGATTCCCAAGTCGGCGAATTCGTTTGCGCGTGCACCCAGCTGAGAACTTCAAAAGCTATCAGGTTGGCGGAAACGTCGTTTTCGACTCTTCGCCCTCATTTTTTGAAAGCCTCAATGGTGCGGCGGTATTGGTATTTGTATCGGGCTGTTCGACAGGAATAGAAACTTTTTTTGCGGGCGTGCCGTCGGTTCGGTTGGGAGCCGGCGGGTATGGTCTATCACACAATCTGCATGTGGGTGCAGAGACGGCGAACGAAGCGGCGGACGCTGTAGCCGCTCAGATTGAGAGCCCCAAATTGCTGGGAGATTTATCCGAGCACTATTCGCCGTTGTCACTTGGCGAGAAGCTTGACGAACTGCAGAGAGAATTCGCTGATGACACAACCAAAGACGTCGAGCCGGTTTGGCGGAAACGAAAGCAGGAAATTCGATCGCAACCCCTGCTTTCAGCGAAATTTCCGGATACACCCGACGACGTGATCGCCGGTCTCGCCGGCGCAGACGCCAAATCTATCGGTTGGAATACCTGGCTATTGAAATAAACGTCTATCGCTGGCGTGGAGCATCTGGTTCATGTAGCGTTCCCGGCGAGGTGACCCCATGACCGGCGCCCTGCGCGTACTCGCTACACTCGTTGTTTTTCTGGCATGTTTCCCGGTGCTTGCGGAAACGGTTCTGCACCGGGGCAACCGCTCGGAGCCCGCCGCGCTCGATCCGCATAAAATCAACACACGGTACGAACTCAATATCGTCGAAGACCTATTCGAGGGTCTCACCGCGTTCGATGCCGCGGCCAATCCTGTCCCCGGCGTCGCTGCATCCTGGGATGTGAGTGAGGACGGCCGAATCTATACATTTTATCTGCGCGAAAATCTTATGTGGTCGGACGGCGAACCCATTACGTCAGACGACGTGGTGTTCTCGTTCCGCAGATTCATGAATCCGGAAACCGCCGCATTATATGCCCAGCTGTTTTATCTGGTGCAAAACGGACGCGAGGTGAACACCGGTGCGTTACCGATGGAGGATTTGGCAGTCACGGCGCCCGACGAAGCAACGGTCGTATTCGAGCTGACCGGCCCGGCGCCGTATTTCCCCGAAATGCTCGCCAATGGATTTGCCGGCATCGTGCCGCGCCATGCGGTGGAGCGCTTTGACGATGATTGGTCGGCACCGGGACAAATGGTGTCGAATGGCGCGTATACGCTGGAGGCATGGTCACCGCAGGACCGTATTGCCTTGCTGCGCAATGAACGCTTTCACGACGCCGAGAACGTACAGATTGACCGCATCTACTATTATCCGACCGACGACACGGTGTCGGGCGTTGCCAGATTTCGCGCTGGAGATCTGGACATGCAGCTCGAGTTTGCGCCCGAGCAAGCGAAACCCCTTCGCGCGCTGCTTGGCGATGAGGTGCATCTGATTCCCTCGCTGACAACATTTTACCTTACAGTGAACACAACCCTTCCGCACCTGAGTGATCCGCGCGTGCGTCGGGCGCTTTCGATGGCGATCGACCGGAAAATCATCACCGAGCGCGTGCGCGGCGTGGGCGAGCCGCCGGCGCTCAGCTTTGTTCCGCCGCAGATCGCGAATTACGAACCGGCTATCGCGACATTTGCGTCAATGTCCATGGAGGCGCGCCGGAAGGAAGCGAAACGGCTTTTGGCGGAGGCGGGCTACGGCCCCGATAATCCGCTTGAGGTCAGTTATGTATTTTCCGGTTCCAATGAAAATCGGCGCCTCGCCGTCGTGATCGCCGCCATGTGGAAGTTGGTGGGTGTCGAGACGGCGCTTTTGAACCGCGAGGGGAAAATCCATTTCTCCAGCTTGCGTGCAGGTGATTTTGAAATCGGTTATGTGGGGTGGGGCGCGGACTACAACGACGCCTCGACTTTTCTTTATGTGCTTCAGTCGGAGTCTGTGAACGTCAATTATGCGAGATATAATAACCCCGCGTACGACACGCTCTCCAAAGAAGCGGTGCTGCTCGCGGACCTGGAAACCCGTGCGGACATGATGCGCCGGGCGGAGGCCATGATGTTGCACGATCAGCCCATCATTCCGATCTTCTTCAGCGTGACCAAGCAGCTGGTAAAAGATTATGTCAAAGGCTGGGTGGATAATGCGCCGGGCTCGCACCTTTCCCGATACCTGCGCATCGAGAAATAATTTTCCCGGATTACTCGTGACGGTGATCGGGGTCTTTCTTGTGCGCCTCGTAATGCTGACGCAGAAGGTCCTTGCCGTAGTCGTTGCCGTTGGGCGTGCGCACCACTGTATGAATGTGTTCGCGGTTGGGCACGCGCGGGCCGGGCAGCCCCACGGGCATTTGGTGGTCGAACTCGATTAAGATGACCGGGCTTTGAATCCGGTAGTAAAACACGCTGTCGGGACCGGTGCCGCCCATCCAGGCGAAATGGATTTCATCCAGATGGTTCAGCACTTCGCTCATTTTAATCTCGGCATGCGCATCGCGCATGTTGCCGACGTACGAATGGATTAACTGGCGCAGCAGCTGTTTCTGGTTTTCATCGAGCTGCGCCGCGCGAATGCCCAAGTACGGCACGACGATGTTGTCCTTAAACAACTCCGCCTGATTGCGATTGCCGTCCTTGCTCTCTTCGACAATGGCAACGGCGCGTTGTTCATCGGTCAGGGCATTGATAAGAGTCAGCCCTTTTTCTTGTTCCTCATCGAGGATACGTGTGCCTTCATATTTTCCGGCTTTTGCGATGACCGGCTCAGAGCCCATGAATGTCGGCGTCATGACCACCTGATCGCCGAGCACGAAGTAGTTGATAATGAGGTGGTGGCCATCCAGCTGCCAGCCCCAGGGCTCGGTGGTGGATGGCGTGCCCATCACCGTAATCCAATACAAATATTCACCGTACTCATCATGCTTGCCGGAAAGCTCCGCCAACGTTTCATTGAGCTGCATGATGTCGCGGGACAACTTCAATCCTTTGGCGCTCAGGCTGGCGCGCAAAAGGGCGTATGCCGCTTCGCGCTGTGTGGCGTCCATATCTTTGAAGCCCACTCCTTGGCGGACATAGCGGTGGACGTTGGCCCATTTGCGCCACTCATCATCGTCGACCGGGAAGGTCGTCGCACTACGTTGGGCGTCTGTAAGGGCGCCCAGAAAGTGCGCGGCGGCTTCAACAACCGGCGCGGTAGTTACGCCGGTGGCTTTAATCCTGAACAAGCCGTGCTGAACGGTTCCATCCGGTGTTAAGCCTTTAAAAGGCTCGGCCAGCGCCGCGCGCTCGCGTTCGGCAAACTGGGCCGAGGCAAAATGCGCGCCGACCATACCCGCGATGACGATGGTCAAAACTGGAACCCAAAGCATTTTCAATGCGCGTCGAGTTAGCATGATTTCCCCCAAATCGCGGATCGCCGAGACGAAACAGTTCAGCCGTTGTAATCGTCGCCGTCCGGATCATCCGTGCTAATTGTGGCGCCCCTCATTTTGCGTTCGCCGACAAAGAAAAATATCAACAACAGGGGCGGAAATATAGCGCCGCCGATGGCCCAGCCAATGCCGCTGCGCCCGCGCTTTGTGGCCAGGACGTAACCTAGTCCTGCAAATGCAATCATCGAGAGCAAAGAGAGCAGCGGATAGTATGCCGACACGGTCAGGTGCCCATTGCGGTTCTTGAGGTCTACATGTAACGGCCGCTGGTGCAGAAAAGTTGCCTTATTTGTAGAGACACCAATAATTGATTGTTTTGTTGCGTGCCTGGGCCTTACTTTCCCGTCACCGCCACAGGGAGGGCGCCGACCCGTTCATGAACGTCTTTACGTATGTCCCGCGCACCGTGCGCCGCTGGTTCACCGACGGTATTTTCCGGCGCATTTTCAAGAACGCCGGTCTTATGCTCACCGGGCGCGTCACCACCGGCCTATTGAGTCTGGGAACGCTTAGCTTGGCGGCCCAAGGGTTGGGTGTGGAACAATTCGGTATTCTCATTCTTATCCAGACATACGTGTTGGTGATCACGGCGCTGACGACCTTTCAGTCCTGGCAGGCCGTGATCAAATACGGCGCGGACTGTTTGGAAGGCGACGATACGGCGTCGCTACAAGGGCTGGTGAAGTTCACGACGTTGTTGGATGTGGCCGGTGTTGTCTTTGGGTCGTTTGTTGGATATTTCGCCGCGCCTTACATCGGCCCATACGTGGGCTGGAGCGACGAAGTGATCTCCTACGCACAGCCGTTCAGCTTTCTCGTGCTGTTCACAATGGTTGCGACACCGACTGGACTGTTGCGCCTGTATGATCGGTTCGATCTTCTTGCTGTTCATACGGTGGTCACGCCGGCGGTTCGTTTTATAGGCGTCGGTATTGCGGCGTTTTTGTCCGCGCCGTTCTGGGCATATCTGCTTGCCTATTTCATTGGTGGGGTCGCCGGTGGTTTGTACTTGTTGTTTTTAGGCTGGCGCGAGTTTTGCCGGGACGGAAGGCATAAAGGCCTCGATTTTTCTCTGCGCGGTTTGACGAAACCGCACGGCGGCATTTGGAAATTCTCCATATTCTCCAACCTTCACGCATCCTTGCAGGTGGTCACGCAGCACATGAGCACGTTTCTGGTGGGCATTGTTGCCGGACCGGCCCCTGCCGGGCTGTTCAAGGTGGGCCGCGATGTGGCGACGGCGCTGACCAAACCCGCCGAGCTGCTCAATCAGTCCATCTACCCTGAGTTTGCGCGCCTGGGCAGCCGGGGAAGTTGGGATCAATTTACATATCTAATTTTGCGCGGCGGCGCGCTTGCGGCGGGCGCCGGGACCGCGCTTTTGGCGCTTGCGTTTTTGTTCGGTGATCCGTTCCTGGTGTTTTTCTTCGGCGCGCCTTTCGCCGACGCGTACCTTGCTCTGGTTCTGCTTGTAGCTTCGGCGGTTATCACCATTTCCGGATTTCCCATGGAGCCGGCGATCTACGCCATGGGGCGGCCGAGCATTCCCCTGCGCATTGACGTGATTTCCATATTGGTCATTTTTATACCGTTGCTTGTCGTGCTGACGCGCCTGTTCGGCCCCACCGGCGCGGCCACGGCTACACTGGTGAGCGCCGCCTTTACGTTCATGGCGATGGCGGTGCTGACCACGTCTCAACTGCGTCAGCGCATCGCGACTCAATCGACTTAAACTGGGTTTTTCTCGTGTAGCGCCGCCAGGCGCGCACGGCGTAACGCCGACGCATCGAGCCCCCAGTCCCTGTATCCGCGCGAGATAATTCCGAAGTATCCAATCTCCGGCGGTGCAAACGGCGCGGGGTTCATAATGTAAGCCATGGCTTCCAATGTGCCGTTGTCCGTCTCTACCTGAACGATTGATTTGCGATACTCGCGCGGCACGCCCTCAAACACATCCAGAGCGCGTTCGCAGGCCGGTGTGATGTCGTAGAGCGCACCGAGAACAACTCCGGGTGCATGCGGTACGATGTCGGCCACGCGCCGAAACGTCAGGCGATAGCCGTGAAGTTGCGCGGGCACGCGCGGCACCGCGTTCGGACAGCGCCTGCGCATGCCCGCCAAGTTGAGATTCGCGCCATAGGCAAAGTAAAGCATCGCTTCTCTTTAGTTCATGACGATGCACAAAAGAAGGCGGCGGAACCGGGGGGTTCCGCCGCAAGTCTGCTGGGGTTGTGGGGTGGGGAGGGAAGAGAGAAGCCCCAGCGTTAAATTCCGGTATCCTCTATGAGCGTGCCTCGCGTGTTTGCGGTGAAGCTCCGGCAGGCTCATCGTTGTCGTATTCCCAGATCGCGGCGGCCATATGCGGGCCGTAGGCCATGGACATACATTCGAGCATGTCCGCCTCGTCGCTGAGGGGTCTCGCGCCGCGGGTCAAAGCCGTACCGCGCGCTGAGTTTGATCCTTGGTCTTGCATGTGTTGACCGCTCCGCATTGGGCGAACGTTCATGCCCTTTGTTGTTCGTGGTCACATGATTCCGCCGAGCGATTAACGAAACGTGAATCAAGGTTAACGGGCGTGGGCACCCCGGCCTGTGGATAAAAAGCGGGCAAATAAAAACCCGGCGATTCCGCCGGGTTTCCAATGCGTTCCAGAAACTTGTTTGTGTAGGCTCTTAAGCGGCCTTCTTTTCGGTCAGCGGCAGCTGTAATTGCGTCGCGCCGTTTTCGTTGGCGTGGCGGTCGATGATCGACGCGCGAATCGCCATAAGCTCTTCGGCTTCGTTGATCAGCATGCCGGCTTTGCCGGCCGCAGCGCCGCGGGCTTTCGCCATGAGGTCGTTGACTTGCTCGGCGAGAAAAGCGAGCAGGTCGCGTTGGTCTTGAGAGAGCATTGTCCGTGTCCTTCCCGTGCGGGCCCCCACCGGGCACCGGTTGGAGGGTGTATGATCGCTCGCGCCCAGCACCACCAGAATAAATTGTGCAATGCAGCAATGAGCCTCGTGCATGGGTCAAATTGGCTTGTGTGCGACGCGACGGTCAGGGGAAAACCGGGTGTCGACGCGACGTCAAAATCCATCCGAGTCGACACCGCGCGCCCGGATTTACAGTCCCAATTTACTCGGAATCTCAGGTTCTTGGTGGCGATTCTTAAGATTTGGCGGGAGAAAGTCAAAATCTTGTATTAAATTTACACCTCAGCCCCAAAATGTTGTTGACCAGAGTCCCAACCACATACACCATACATAGCGGCACGACGGTTAGATGCCACAGCATCTAGAGTTGTCAGGGGAAAAGGGGCTGTTTCGGTGACCTGATACCCGCGAATCGGCAGATTCCGGTCATCCACCAAACAAAGCCAATGCAGTTTTAAGAACTGCCTCCAGCCACGCAAAATAACTCTTTGTTTTTGAAGGGGATATTAGCGGGGCCCAGGTTCCGATTCTCTGCGTGCCGAGGACGTTGGTTTTGTCGCCGGGTCGGTCCGACCGCTCGGTTTGTTACGGGGAGAGGGGTCCAGATGGCTTACGCGTTAGATAAAGGTACCACGGCTCAGAACGTCGCTCCGGCCCAAGCTCCCGAACCTAAACCTAGTCAAAACCGAGATTTGAACGCCCTTGAAGTCGTTCCTTCGATCCGGATCGATCGCTCAAGGGATGCGCTGCTGACCGAATTCGGCAAGGCGACCCTCGAAGACCGCTATTTGCTGCCCGGCGAGTCCTATCAGGACATGTTCGCCCGCGTGGCCAAGGCCTATAGCGACGACATCGACCACGCCCAGCGCATCTACGATTACATGTCCCGCCTGTGGTTCATGCCGGCGACGCCGGTTCTGTCCAACGGCGGCGCCGACCGCGGCCTGCCCATTTCCTGTTTCCTCAATGCCGTCGCCGATGATCTGGACGGTATCGTCGGCACCTGGACCGAGAACGTCTGGCTGGCGTCCAACGGCGGCGGTATCGGCACCTATTGGGGCAATGTGCGCTCCATCGGCGAGAAGGTCCGCAATTGCGGTCACACCTCGGGGATCATTCCGTTCGTGCGGGTCATGGACTCACTCACGCTCGCTATCTCGCAAGGCTCCCTGCGCCGCGGTTCGGCGGCGGTGTATCTGGATGTGCATCACCCGGAGATCGAGGAGTTCCTCGAAATCCGCAAACCCTCCGGCGACTTCAACCGCAAGAGCCTGAACCTTCACCACGGCCTCAACATCACCGACGAGTTCATGGAAGCGGTGCGCGACGACAAACCTTTCGGCCTGCGCAGCCCCAAGTCCAACGAAGTGCTCAGGGAAATCAACGCCCGCGAGCTGTGGCAGAAGATTCTCGAAACGCGCCTCAATACCGGCGAGCCGTATCTGATCTTCGGCGATACCGTGAACCGGCAGATGGCCAAGCACCAACGTGATCTGGGCCTGAAGGTCACCACGTCGAACCTGTGCAGCGAGATCATGCTGCACACGGGCGTCGATCACAAAGGCGAAGACCGTACCGCCGTGTGCTGCCTGTCGTCCCTGAACGTGGAGACTTGGGACGAGTGGAACGGCGACGAGCAGTTCATCGAAGACGTCATGCGCTTCCTCGACAACGTGCTGCAGGATTTCATCGACCGCGCACCATCGTCCATGGACCGCGCCAAGTATTCGGCTATGCGCGAGCGTTCGGTGGGCCTCGGCGTCATGGGTTTCCATTCCTTCCTGCAGTCCAAGGGCATTCCCTTCGAAAGCGCCATGGCCAAGGCGTGGAACATCAGAATGTTCAAACATATTCGCCGCATGGCGGACGCGGCCTCGGTGTCACTGGCAGATGAGCGCGGCGCATGCCCCGATGCGGCGGAAACCGGCGTGAAGGCCCGCTTCAGCCACAAGATGGCGATCGCGCCGACCGCGTCTATCTCCATCATTTGCGGCGGCACAAGCCCCTGCGTCGAGCCGGTGCCGGCCAACATCTACACCCACAAGACACTTTCAGGTTCGTTCTCGGTAAAGAACCCGCACCTGACTAAGCTGCTGAAAGAGAAGGGGCTCGACAATCCGGGCACCTGGAACTCGATCCTTGAGCACGAAGGTTCGGTGCAGCATCTGAACGGATTGACCGATGACGAAAAGTCGGTTTTCTGCACCGCTTTCGAGATCGATCAACGCTGGATCGTGGAATTCGCCGCCGACCGCTCGCCGTTCATCTGCCAGGGCCAGTCCATCAATCTGTTCGTGCCGTCCGATGCCGACAAATGGGATCTGATGATGCTTCATTGGAAGGCGTGGGAGTCCGGCGTGAAGTCGCTCTACTACCTGCGCTCCAAATCCGTGCAGCGCGCCGCCTTCGCCGGGGTCGAGGCCGACAATACCCGCGCCTGGCCGCAAAAGGATTTGGCGACGCCCAAGACCGACTACGAAGAATGCCTCTCGTGCCAATAAGGCACGACGACCACCCTACTTCTCAGGCCCTATTTTTTCTGGACTGCACCCGATGAACGTCATTTCCCCCAAAGCCCTTCCCGGCCTCATGACCCCGAGCCATGGCTACAAGCCGTTCCGCTATCCGTGGGCCCATGACTATTGGAAGCGCCAGCAGCAGATTCACTGGATGCCCGAGGAAGTGCCCCTCGGCGAAGACTGCAAGGATTGGGCGAACCATCTGACCGACGCCGAGCGCAGTTTGCTCAGCCAGATCTTCCGCTTCTTCACCCAGTCGGACGTGGAAGTGAACGACAACTACATGGAGCGCTACGCCCGCGTCTTCAAACCGACCGAGATCAAGATGATGCTCGCGGCATTCTCGAATATGGAAACCATCCATATCGCCGCCTACGCACTGCTGCTGGAAACCATCGGAATGCACGAAAGCGAGTTCCAGGCGTTCCTCCAATACGAAGAGATGGCCGCCAAGCACAGCTACATGCAGGATTTCGGCGTGGAGACCAACGCCGACATCGCCCGCACGCTGGCCATGTTCGGCGCGTTCACCGAAGGGCTGCAGCTGTTCGCCAGCTTTGCCATGCTGCTCAACTTCCCGCGCCAGAACCGCATGAAGGGCATGGGCCAGATCGTATCCTGGTCGGTGCGCGATGAGAGTCTGCACTGCGAAGGCATCATCAAGCTGTTCCATGCCTTCGCCAAGGAAACCAACTGTCTGACGCAGTCTGTTAAGGACGATATCGTCGATTGCTGCAAGACGGTGGTCGGCCTTGAGGACAAGTTCATCGAGTTGGCCTTCAGCATGGGTCCGGTCAACGGCATGACCCCGGAAGACATTCAACAGTACATCCGTTACGTCGCCGACTGGCGCCTCAGCCAGCTGAATCTCCCCGCGGTTTACGGCGTCAAGGAACATCCGCTGCCGTGGCTGACGCAAATTCTGAACGGTGTGGAGCACGCGAATTTCTTTGAAACACGCGCCACCGAATATTCCAAGGCCGCGACCCGCGGCCAATGGCACGGCGCCGACGGCGTCTGGGCCCACTTCGACAATATGGTGCAGGCCCGCAAGACGACAGACGCGACGGGCAACGCCTAAAACGAAAGACGCAGTGAGCAGAAGGGGGCTGCATCCGTAACAGGTTGCGGCCCCTTTGCTTTTTGGCCCTTCTGCCTTTGAGATGTGTTTCCAAGCTATGACAAATTTAGCCGTATGCCCCGGTTCGAGGTGCGCGGGTTCTTTCGTTGTGCCAGACTCCGCATCTTCGCGTCGGGAAAATGAAATGCGCCCTTTGAGTAGCCTTTGTAGTGTTGTTATTGCCGGATTGCTTCTGGCAGCTTGCGGCGATAACGGTACGAATGCCCCGGAAGAGACAGCGCTCGCGCCGCGTCCGCTGGTGATCGCCCATCGCGGGGCCAGCAGTTATCTGCCCGAGCATACCCTCGAGGCTTACACCCTGGCCGTCGAACAGGGCGCCGATTACATCGAGCCCGATCTTGTGATCACCAAGGACGGCGTGCTGATCGCGCGTCACGAAAACGAGCTTTCGGACACCACCGACGTTGCCGAAAAGTTCCCGGACCGAAAAACCAGAAAATTTATCGATGAACGCGAAATCGAAGGCTGGTTCAGCGAAGATTTTACCATCGCGGAAATCAGAACCTTGCGCGCAAAGGAGCGTGTGCCGTTCCGCGATCAAAGCAACAACGGTCTTTTTCAGGTTCCCACATTTGCGGAGGTTCTGAACTTGCGCGCGCGGTTGTCCGAAGAGGCTGGCCGTCCAATTGGAATTTATCCCGAAACCAAACACCCCTCATACTTCGCCGAGATTGGGATAGCTCTGGAGGAACCGCTGATTGCCGCGCTGATCAAGGCCGGCATCAACCGCGCGGATGCGCCGGTGTTCATCCAGTCCTTCGAAGTGAACAACCTCCTGAAGCTCAAGGCCATGACGGCGGTGCGCCTCATTCAACTTATAGGCGGTGCGGCCGATGAGGAAATTCAGGCGTTGGGATTCGACGGCATTGCCAGCTATGCCTACGGCATTGGGCCGTACAAGAACATGATCATCCCTGTAGACAGAGAGGGCCACGTCGGTGCGGCGACCGATCTCGTTGCGCAAGCCCATGCGGCGGGGCTGAAGGTGCATCCTTATACGTTCAGACCCGAGGCCCAGTTTCTACCCGAACATTATGACGGCGATCCCGCCACTGAGCTGTGTGCCTTCGCCGAAATCGGTATCGACGGATTGTTCACCGACGCCCCTGATATAGCGTTGAAAGCTTTTTCAGAATCTTGTCCAATGGCGCCAAGACTCGCGGATTGATCGCGGCCCTTTTTCGTCAGGCCTTTTTCGTCAAGGTAAGTACGCGCCATGGATATTGCTCTCGAAACCGTTTGCTTTGTTATCAGCCGCGCCCGCGAGCTGATGTCCGATCTTGGAACAATGGATTCAGATGAACCCGGTAAGCATTCGGGCGACGATCTGATGAAAGACGATCCACCCGAGGACGAGGACGAAATCCCGGCCTACAAGGAATCCCCGGAATACGACGAACTTGCGGAGTTCATTGATAATCTGAATGAGGACGAGCAGGTCGAGCTCGTGGCCATCGCCTGGATCGGACGCGGCACCTATACGTCTGACGACTGGGACGAGGCAGTGGAAACCGCGGCGGATGAACATTCATCCCATACAGCGGCCTACCTGTTGGGCCAGCCATTGTTGGCGGATGAATTGGAAGAAGGCCTCAGCCAGTTGGGCTTGTCCTGCGAGGACGTGGATTAACTACGCCCGGTACATTTCCAGCAGGAAATTAGATAGTTCAGTTATGGCCGCTGCTTGCGCGTCTGCCGCGCGGGGCAGGGCAATGCAACGGACGTTGCCTGCGAGGTGTGCGACGGACTCCAATGTCTCGCCCAGCGGAACCTCGCTGCCTTCCGACTCACTGATCACAACCACCGGCACTTCCATGCCGCGGGCCTGAATGGTGCGCAGGGACGTGAGTGCATGACTGATGGCGCCGAGGTAACTGCCGGTCACGAGAATGGGTGGGATCATCAGCGCTTCGATCCAATCGAGAACCGTGAAGGTGTCGGTCAATGGCGCCATCACACCGCCTACGCCTTCAATAAACAGAATCCCGTCCTCTTTCTCGATTTCGTCCGAGCAGAATTTTACGACCGCTTCGATATCGACCTCCGCGCCTTCGCGCTGGGCGGCCATGTTGGGCGCGAGGGCGGCCTTGTATTTCCAGGGTGAAATTGCCTCGATATTCTGCAAGCTGGGGTCTTGCCCTCGCGCGGCGAGCAGCAAGGCGGAATCGCTTTCCCCGATATTCCCGGCTTCAAAACCGCTCAGAACCGGTTTCACGGCGCGCGCTTTTTTGCCGGTTGTATTCAAATGACGCAGCAGCGCTGCCGTGACAAAGGTTTTGCCGATGTCCGTGCCAGAGCCGGTAACAAAAAAAGCGGTCATGAATTCCTCGCAAGAATGCGCTCGCGCACAAGATCGGCCAATTCAATGATCTTGTCGTCGGGGTGCGCGGCGGTGAAGGTGATGCGCAGGCGCGCGGTGCCTTGCGGCACCGTCGGCGGGCGAATGGCGCTTACCAGGTATCCTTCTTCTTCGAGCATTTTGGAATCCGCCAGCGCTTTTTCCGAGTTGCCGACGACAACTGGAACGATGGGACTGACCGCTTCGGTTAGCCCCGCGCGGGCCGTAAATGCCTTGGCTTTTTTTAAGGGCAGGGCAGCGTAGTCCGGTTCGTTCTCGATGATGTCCAAGGCGGCCAGGGCGGCGGCGACGCTCGCGGGCGGCAGCCCCGTGGAATAGATCAATGTGCGTGCACGGGTCTTGATGAGATCGATGACATTTTGCGAAGCGCAAATATATCCCCCGTATCCGCCAACGGCTTTCGACAATGTGCCCATTTGCAACGGCACGTCCGCTTTTCTTTCAAATGCAAAGGCCGAACCGCGCCCGCCGCCGACCACGCCGACGCCGTGGGCGTCGTCGGACAGGAGCCATGCATCAAATGTGTTGGCCAGATCGCCCAATTCCGGAAGCGGCGCAAGATCGCCGTCCATGGAGAACACGCCGTCGGTGGCGATCATGACGTGTTTGTGTTTGCCGCGGTGCTCTTCCAACAGCGATTTCAGGTGATCAAGATCGTTGTGTTTGAAAGGCAGGGTTTTGGCGCCGGACGCCTGCGCGCCGCTCCAGATGCAAGCGTGGGCCAGTTCATCAATCAGAATAAGATCGTTCTTACCGACAAACGTTGGGATGATTCCGGTGTTGGCGAGGTAGCCCGAGCCGAACACACAAGCCGCTTCGGTGCCTTTCAGTTTGGCAAGGCGCGCCTCGAGTTTCGTGAACAACGGATGGTTGCCCGTGACAAGGCGCGAGGCCCCGGCTCCGGCGCCGTGCTCCTTGATGGCGGCGATGGCCGCTTCCTTCACGACCGGGTGTTGGGTGAGATTGAGATAATCGTTGCAGGAGAAGGACAGCAGTTTGCGCCCGCCGCGCGTCATCCAAATGCCGTCCTCGCGGGTGGTGTCGATCAGCACCCGGCGCAGGTGTTTCGCCTCCAGTGCGGCCAGCTTGTCCGCTGCGAATTTCTCAAGGCTTTGCATAGCTTTAGAGCCTTTCGGGGCGCTTCCTACTTGACGGTGGGAAGTTGTACCATTACCCCCACGCTCACATTACCGGTAATTTTGGGCGGGAGCGCCCTGGCTATAAGAAAGGCTTGTTTGCATGTCTACTGCTGTCGAGGTCTTGTCCCGTCCCAGCGCACCCACATTGGGGGGCGTCCGGCACGATTGGACCCGCGAGGAAGTGGGCGCGCTGTTCGCGCTGCCGTTCCCCGAGTTGATGTACCAGGCGCAGACCGTGCACCGGATGAATTTCGATCCGAGCGAAGTGCAAATTTCCACGCTTCTGTCCATCAAGACCGGCGGTTGCCCGGAAGACTGCGCGTATTGCCCACAGAGTTCTCATTACGAAGCTGGCGTGAAAGCCTCCAAGCTCATGGATATCGAAGCGGTGATGACCGAGGCGCGCGCGGCTAAAGAGTCCGGTGCCAGCCGTTTCTGCATGGGCGCGGCCTGGCGTTCGCCCAAGGACAAGGATCTCGAGTCCGTTTGCGCCATGATCGAAGGCGTGAAGTCGCTCGGCATGGAAACCTGTGTGACGCTCGGCATGCTCAACGGCCCGCAGGCGATGCGCCTGAAAGACGCGGGCCTTGATTACTACAATCACAATCTCGATACCTCGCCCGAGTACTACGGCAACATCATCTCGACACGCACCTATGAAGACCGCCTGAATACGCTGGCCAACGTGCGCGATGCGGGCATCAATGTATGTTGCGGCGGCATTGTCGGCATGGGCGAGGGTGCGGACGACCGTGTCGGCATGATCACGACGCTGGCCAATCTGCCGCAGCACCCTGAAAGCGTGCCGATCAATATGCTGGTGCAGGTGGAAGGTACGCCGCTGAAGGGTGCCGAGGAACTGGACGATCTCGACTTTGTGCGCACCATTGCGGTGGCACGTATCACCATGCCCAAGTCCATGGTGCGCCTGTCGGCGGGGCGCGAGGATATGAGCGACGAAACCCAGGCCATGTGTTTCCTCGCCGGTGCCAACTCGATCTTCTATGGATCGAAGCTGCTGACGACGCCGAACCCCGGCGAAGATCATGACATGGCGCTGCTTCGCCGCCTTGGCATGTCGCCGATGCAGGCCTAGCGCACATTGAGCGGATCGCCGCCCGACTGGTTCGCAGCCGGTCTGCCGCATATCTGGCTGCCTTACACGCAGATGAAAACGACGGCCCCGCCGCTGGCGGTCGCGCACACACACGGCACGCGCATTACGCTGGCTGACGGGCGTGAGGTGGTGGACGGTATTGCGTCCTGGTGGACTGCATGCCACGGCTATAATCACCCGCACATCATCAAGGCCATGCAACGGCAACTGGAAACCATGCCGCACATGATGTTCGGCGGCGCGGTCCATGAACCGGCGCTCACCCTTGCTAAGCGTTTAAGTACGTTGCTGCCGGGCGATCTTGAGCGGGTGTTCTTCAGCGACTCAGGCTCGGTCTCGGTGGAAGTGGCGCTGAAGATGGCGACACAGTACTGGCTGAATCAGGGCGTGCGCACCCGCACCAAATTCCTGTGTTTCAACGGCGGGTACCACGGCGATACCATCGCCACCATGGCGGTGTGCGATCCCGTTGAAGGGATGCACAGTCTTTACAGCGGGCTGCTGCCCGAAAACATCATCGTCGATTTACCGAAAGACGGGGGCAGTACCGCTGCGTTCGAAAAAGCGCTGGAGAGCCACGCCGACGAATTGGCCGGCATTATTGTCGAGCCATTGGTACAGGGCGCGGGTGGCATGCGCTTTCACGATGCAGGTGTGCTGCATTGGCTGCGCGCGGCGGCGGATAAACACGACCTTTTGCTGATCTTCGATGAAATCTTTACCGGCTTTGGGCGCACGGGTGCGATGTTCGCTTGCGAAGCGGCAGGTGTGGAGCCGGACATCATCACGCTTTCCAAGGCCCTGACAGGCGGGACGGTCGGGCTGGCGGCAACGGTCGCGAAGAAAAAAGTATTCGAGACCTTCTGGTCGGACGATCCCAAGGCCGCGCTTATGCATGGTCCGAGCTACATGGCCAACGCTCTGGCCTGTGCGTCTGCCAATGCGTCTTTGGATCTATTTGAGAGGGAGCCGCGCTTGGAGCAGGTCGCGGCCATCTCGAAAGGATTGGAAGACGGGCTTGCACCATGCCGCGATCTGCCGGGCGTTACGGACGTGCGCGTGATGGGCGCTATCGGCGTCGTGGAATTGGAGCGCATCGAAGACCTTGGCGCGCTTAAACAAAAATTTGTCGATGCGGGCGTTTGGATCAGGCCGTTCGGGAATATCGTTTACCTCACGCCGGCCTTTACCATCGATGAAGATGATCTCGCCATGCTGACCGGCGCGATTGTTAAGGTGCTCAGCGCTTCGTGAATATCCCGTAGGCGACGTGATAGGTGATGCGCGGGTCGGCATCGAAGGCGCGCAGAACTTTTCTCAACGTCGCGGGTGAGGCCGCGCTGTGCCCTTTGCGCGGAGACTGCGCGCCGATCTGACGCAGCTTGCCGAGAAAAGCCAGACCGTTGTCATACGGCTGAAGAATATGCTCTTCGTCAATGCGTGCCGTGCCGTCATTGGGCAAGGCGGCTTCGATTTCGGGAACGCTCAGGCATTCCAGAACTCCGGAAGGCTCCTCAACACCCTCATAGGCCGCGTGCCATTCACGAAAACTATCTGTGGCGAGTGTTGAAAAAGCGATATGCCCGCCGGGGTTTAAATGTTTGGATAGCCGTTGCAGTGAAACGGGTAAATTCTCGAACCATTGCATGGTCAAGCTGGAGCAGATGAGATCGAAAGTCTCGCCCCTGGATAAGTCCGGCGCTTCACCGTCCATTAGCTTGAACGTCATCCCTGCTGTATCGCCAAGACCGGCCTCGCACTTCGAGAGCATAGCCTGAGAAATATCGGTGACGGTCCATGTCGCGTTTGGAACGTGCTCGCGAAGGCAGCGCGTGAGAAACCCGGTGCCGCAACCGATTTCGAGAATGCGCAGGGCGGTGGGTAAGGGAAGGGCGGCGACGCGCTCTGTCAGCCGCTCGGCGACCTTCAACTGCACTTCCGCGCCGCGCTCGTAGGTTTCAGCGGCGGCACTGAACGCGGCGGTGACATTGGCTTTATGGGAAGCGATACGGTTCATGAGATTGCCCGCACTATTTCGCGACCACGGGCGGCTTGCCCAGGGACATGCCGCCGTCAACGGTAATGAACTGGCCGGTCATCATGTCCGCGCCGGTGATGAGCCAGCCGATGACGTCGGCGACCTGTTCAGGTGTGCACACTTCGCCAAGGGCGGAGTTTTCACTCCACTGTTTGAGCATGCGCTCGTAACCCTCATCGCCGATGCCTTCTTTCAGCCACCGGCCTTGAATCATGCCGGGCAGAACGGCATTGACGCGGATCTTCGGCGCAAGATTGCGCGCAAGGGAAAGGGTCAATGTATTGAGCGCGCCTTTGGATGCGGCGTAGGCATATGAACTTCCGCTGCCCTGCACGGACCCGAGCGAGGAGACATTGACGATGGCGCCGCCGGTTTTGTTCATATGTGCTGCGGCAGCGCGACTCATCTGATAAGGACCAATGACGTTCACGCGATAGACGCTCTCGAAGTCTTCGGCGTTTAAGGCGTCGAGATCGTGCATCGGCACAAACTGAGTCGTACCGGCGCTGTTCACCAGCGCATCGATGCGCCCCCATTTTTTGAAAGCAGCATCGGCCAAATTCCGGCAATCGGCGTCGTTACCGACGTCGCCTTGCATGGCAAAGGCATCACCGTGCGCGCGGCATTCTTCTGCAACCTTCTCGGCGGCCTCGGCGCTGCGGGCATAATTGACGAGCACATTGTAGCCGTGTGCCGCCAGCCACTTCGCACTGGCTGCGCCGACGCCGGTGCCCGCGCCCGTTACAATCGCCGTCTTTCTTGTGTTTGTTTCGCTCATCGCATCCTGTCGCCTTGACCGGCGGGGTGTTCTCCGGCAGCCTACCTAACATTAGGCATGTCCCATATTCCGCCCGCGTCCCGCAAGTCCTTCCAGGGTTCTCAAGTGCCAGACTCCGCGACCGATACCGAAGCCAATCCTTCGCGCCAGCGCATTCTTGACTGCGCTGCCCGCCTATTCCGTCAAAAGGGATACGGCGGAACCAGTCTGCGGGACATCGCCGCGGAGAGCGGCATGAAAGCAGGGAGCCTCTATTACCACTTCGCTTCCAAAGACGAAATCGTCATTGAAGTTCTGAATACGGGCGTGGCGCGGGTGAACGACGCCGTGCAAGCAGCGGTCGCCAAGCTTCCGGCGGATGCGCCTGTCGGCGATGTGATCGATGTTTCCATTCACGAGCATCTGCGCGCGCTGCATGAGATGGGGGATTACACCTCGGCCAACGTGCGCATCTTCGGGCAGGTGCCCGGGGCCGTGCAGGATGCGCACAAGCCGACGCGCCGGACCTACGAAGAGTATTGGGAAAATCTGCTGACCAAAGCGGCGAAGGCCGGCGAACTGCAGCCCGGATCCGATCCGCACTTGCTGCTCGCGCTTCTGATCAGCAGCCTCAATGCAACGCTGGAGTGGTTCGACCCCGCCAAAGGTCCGGTCGATAAAGTCGCAACCGCATTCTCGGCGCTGGTGCGCCAAGGAATCGTCGCCCGCTAATTTTCCGCGAAAGCCGAACCTACCAGTTTGTCGGCGGCATCCTCTTCGCGACTTCCTCGAGCATGACCTCGGTGGCGCCGCCGCCGATGGATTGCACGCGGGCATCGCGCACCATGCGTTCGATGTCGCTTTCCTGAATGTAGCCGAAGCCGCCGTGGAACTGCTGGCAGGTGTACATGACTTCGTTGACCAACTCGCCGCACAGCGCCTTGACCATGGACACTTCACGCACACACTCGCGTCCCTGCGCATCCATCCAGGCCGCCTTGTAAACGAGTTGCTTGGCCGCTTCGACTTTGGAGGCCAGCATGGTGAGGCGCTGTCGAATGGTCTGCTTGTCCCACAAGGTTGCGCCGAAGGCTTTGCGCTCGCGCACGTATTGCAGCGTCATGGCCAAAGCGGCTTGCGCTTCGCCCATGGCCTGCGCGCCCAGAACCATGCGCTCGTTCTGGAAGTTTTTCATGACGGCGTAGAAGCCCTTGTTCTCTTCGCCGAGCATGTTGGCCGCCGGCACACGGCAGTTATCGAAAATCAGTTCGGCTGTGTCCGAGGAATACCAGCCTTGTTTTTTCAGGGCGCGGCCGACGGAAAAGCCCGGCGTGCCTTTTTCAACGATGAACATGGAAATGCCGCGCGATCCCTTCGCCGTCGTGTCGGTCTTGGCGGCAACAAAATAGATATCGGCGTGAACACCATTGGTGATGAAGAATTTCGATCCATTGAGAATGTAATCGTCGCCGTCTTTTTTGGCGGTGGTGCGAATGCCTGCGACGTCGGAGCCCGCGTCAGGCTCTGTCACACCGACCGCAGTGATTTTGTTGCCGGCGATGATGTCCGGCAGGTACTTCTGCAATTGCTCGGGCGTGCCCGCGTTCACGAGGTGCGGCGAGGCCATGTCGGTGTGAACCAGTACGGTGATGGCAAAGCCGCCGAAGGTACATTTGCCCAGTTCTTCCGCCAGAATACAGGTGGCGACGGTATCCATCTCGCTGCCGCCGTACTGCTCGGGATAGCACAGACCGAAGATGCCGAGGTCGGCAAACTTCTTCAGCACATCACGCGGGATCATGCCGTCTTCTTCCCATTTGCGACCGTGAGGCTTTACCTCCTCTTCGACAAAGCGGCGAATCTGGTCGCGCAGCATGATGTGCTCTTCACGGAACCAGGGATCTTCGTTGGACAAAGCGGGCTGATCGAGGGCCATGGGCGTACCTTCCATTCGTTGAAAGCGGAGAAAAAGAATCTGGCGCAATCGCGCGGAGGATGTTTACTTGCCGACTCCCGACTATGTCCAGAAGGAAGCGTCTATGTCCGAGACTTCTGCTGCGTCGCAAGGGCCGCTTGCGGGCATAAAAATTGTCGAAATGGCCGCAATTGGGCCCGTTCCATTCTGTGGAATGGCCCTAGCGGACATGGGCGCAGAAATAATTCGCGTGGATCGTACTTTTGACGCAGGGCTGGGCATCGCCGTGGATACGAAGTTCAACACCATGGCGCGCGGGAAAAAATCCATCGCCGTGGATTTAAAGAACCCCGACGGCGTGAAATTGGTCAGAAAACTTATCGCCAGTAGCGATGCGTTGATTGAAGGATTTCGCCCCGGCGTGATGGAGCGCTTGGGCTTGGGTCCCGATGAGTGTTTGAAAGATAATCCGAAACTGGTGTTCGGGCGCAGCAGCGGCTGGGGCGATAAAGGCCCGATGGCGCCGATCGCCGCGCACGATATCAACTATCTCGGGCTCAGCGGGTGCCTTGCGGCCATGGGTCTTGAAGGGCCGCCGCCGCCGCCCCTGAACCTGATCGGGGACTTCGGCGGCGCAGCTATGCACCTGTTGGTCGGGGTTGTCGCGGGTTTGTTCGCGGCCAAGAACACCGGCAAAGGGCAGGTGGTGAGCGCCAGTATCGCAGATGGGACTCTCGGCCTCATGCCGATGTTGTATGGGCACTATGCGGCCGGAAACTGGAAGCTGGAGCGCGGGGTAAATCACCTCGATGGCGGTGCGCCGTTCTATCGCACGTATGAGACCAAGGACGGCAAGTACATGGCCATCGGGTCTATCGAGCGGAAGTTCTATTTGGAAATGCTCGATCTTCTCGAGCTCAAAGACCAGGTCGATGCGGAGGAACAGCTGGACCGTTCAACATGGCCGGCAACGCGAGAGCTGTTCGCCAAAACATTTGCGCAGAAGACACGTGATGAATGGACGAAAGTTTTCGAAGGGTCCGATGCCTGCGTGACGCCGGTGCTCGATCTGTCCGAGGCGCCGAAGCATCCGCAGCAGGTGGCCGCCGGCGCATTCATGGAAATCGACGGGGTGATTCAGCCCTCGCCGGTGCCGAAATTCTCGGTCACCAAACACCCGGCGACGGCCGGCGCGCCCGAGACCGGCGCGCATACTTTGGAAGTGCTGGGCCGACTCGGCTACAGCGATGAGGAGTTGAAGAAATTTAGCGAAACCGGGCTGATCGCCAGCCATTCTGCGGCTTAGCGGCGGTTTCATTGACAGCCGGTTTTTACCGGCCTAACGTTAGGTAGAACTGAGGGTGGCGGTTCTGCCCCTTCTGTCTGCCGTATTTGGGAGAGAGACGATGAGTGTTGGCGCAATGCCACGCATTGAGAGCGCCGTTGTTTCCGGCGCCGGGCGCTTCAAGGACAACAAGGCGCACTACGACGGATTGCTCGACGAACTGCGCAAGGCGCTGGAGCATACCTATATCGGCGGCGGACAGGTCCTGGTCGACCGGCATCACAAGCGCGGCAAAATTCTCGCGCGTGACCGCATCGACTTGTTGGTCGATCCACTGACGTCGTTCATGGAACTTTCGCCGCTGGCCGCTTGGCAGATGTACGGCAACGATGTACCCGGCGCGGGTATTGTCACCGGCATCGGCATCGTTCACGGCGTACCGTGCATGATCATCGCCAACGATGCCACAGTGAAGGGTGGATCGTTCTTCGCTGAAACCGTGAAAAAGCACGTGCGCGCACAGACAATTGCCGAAGAAAACAAACTGCCGGTGATTTATCTCGTCGATTGCGGCGGTGCGTATTTGCCCGAACAGGACCGCGTGTTCCCCGATAAGGATCACTTCGGCGGCACGTTCTACAACCAGTGCCGCTTATCGGCGATGGGCTTGCCGCAAATCTCCGCCGTATTCGGCGGGTGCACGGCGGGCGGTGCGTATATCCCTGCATTGTCCGACGAAGTGGTGATGGTCAAAGGCCAGGCACGCATTCACTTGGGCGGACCATCCATCGTCAAAGTTGCCATCAACGAAGAAATCGACGGTGAGTCTCTTGGCGGCGCGGAAATGCATACCCATGTTTCCGGCGTTTCGGATTACCTGGCGCATAACGAACGTGAAGCGTTGAAGAAGGTACGTGACATCATTGCCGGGCTGAATTGGGAGCGCACATGCAGCGCGACAACACGCCCGGTGCGTGCGCCGCTGTACGATGCCGAAGAGATCGGCGGCATCATCGATAAGGACCCGAAGATGCCCTACGATGTGCGCGAAGTGATCGCGCGCATGGTGGACGGCAGCGAGTTCCAGGAATTCAAACCGGAATGGGGCACGTCGCTCATCACCGGTACAGCCTACATGCATGGCTACCCTGTCGGTATTCTCGGCAATAACGGACCATTGTTCTCAGACTCCTCGGTGAAGGGCGCGCACTTCATCGAGTTGTGCAATCAGCGGAACATTCCGCTGTTGTTCTTGCAAAACATCACCGGCTTCATGGTCGGCAGCGAAGCTGAGCGCGGTGGTATCGCCAAGCACAGCGCGAAACTTGTGTATGCCGTATCCACGGCGCGCGTGCCGCGTTTCACCGTGATCATCGGTGGGTCTTACGGCGCCGGGAACTACGGGATGTGCGGGCGCGGCTTCGAGCCGCGCTTTCTGTTCTCCTGGCCCAATTCGCGCATCGCAACCATGAGCCCGGATGTGGCCACGAACGTTCTTTTGGAGTTGCGCCGTACCAGCGCAAAACGCGGCGAAGCCGACCAAAAAGAATTGGACGAAATCGAACGCCGTACGCGTGCGCAGTTTACGGAACAAAGCGATCCATATTACGCGACCGCGCGGTTGTGGGACGACGGCATCATCGAGCCCGCGCAAACGCGCGATGTGCTTGGACTGTGCCTTGCTCTTGCCGCAGCGTCGCCGCGCGCGAGTGGCCCGTCACCTGTTTACCGGATGTAAGGCCATGATACGTAAACTTCTCATCGCCAATCGCGGCGAAATCGCCTGCCGCGTCATTGCCACATGCAAGCGCATGGGCATTGCATCCGTTGCCGTCTATTCCGACGCCGATGCTGGCGCGCTGCACGTGCGCTCTGCGGACGAAGCCGTCAACATCGGCCCGCCTGATGCGGCCTCCAGCTATTTGAACGCCGAAGCCATCATCGCCGCGGCCAAAGCCACCGGCGCGGAGGCTATTCATCCGGGTTACGGATTTTTGTCCGAGCGCGTTTTGTTGGTCGAGCTTTGCAAAAAGAACGGAATCGTTTGGGTTGGCCCGCATGTGGACGCCATTGAACGCATGGGCTCGAAAATCGAGTCCAAGCATATCGCCGAAAAGGCGGGTGTGACGGGTGTGCCCGGATATCACGGCGATAAACAGGACGACAAAACGCTGACGGACGCGGCCAAGAAGATCGGATTTCCGGTTTTGATCAAGGCTTCGGCCGGCGGCGGCGGGCGCGGCATGCGCCGTGTTGAAAAAGAGTCCGAGCTCACGGGCGCGCTCGATGCCGCGCGCCGGGAGGCGCAAGCCGGGTTCGGTGATCCGTCGCTGTTGATCGAGAAGCTGATCGACCGTCCACGTCACCTGGAAGTGCAAATCCTCGGTGATAAGCATGGGAACCTTGTTCACCTGTTCGAGCGCGAATGTTCCGTGCAGCGGAATTTCCAAAAGGTTGTTGAAGAGGCGCCCGCGCCGCGCTTGACCGAAAAGACACGCGCACGTTTGTTCGAGGCTGCGACCAAGCTCGGGAATGCGATCAAATACGATTCGGCAGGCACCGTTGAATTCATCATGGAAGAAGGCGAGGAGCAGCCGTACTTCCTGGAAATGAATACGCGTTTGCAGGTGGAGCACCCGGTCACGGAGCTCATCACCGGCCTCGACCTGGTCGAATTGCAGATCCGCGTTGCCGCAGGCGAAAAACTTCCGATATCGCAAGACGAGATATCGCAGTCCGGTTCTGCGATTGAAGTGCGCGTTAATGCCGAGGACCCGTCGCAAGGTTACATGCCCAACGTCGGTCCGGTGCATGATGTGCGCACACCGACGGGTACGGGCGTGCGTGTCGATACCGGTATTTCGGCGGGTTCGGAAATCACGCCGCACTATGACTCGATGATTGCCAAAGTCATCGCCTACGGTCCAGAACGCACCGTAGCCGCCCAGCGGTTAACTGCGGCCCTTGATGGCTACTCCGTGTTTGGTGTCGGGACCAATCAGGCGTTTTTGCGCGACATCATTACGAATCCGACTTTCATCAAAGGTGAGCTGACAACCCGCTTCATCGAGGAAGCGTTTCCGGATGGCTGGAAGCCTGCGGAGGATACGGACGGCCATCTGGCCGTTGCCGCTGCGGCGGTGTGGGCGGCGAGTATCGAGAGACGCGAGGTTCCCTCTCATCTTGGTCCATTCCTGAACTTAGGTGCGTTCCGAGTGCTCGAACGGGCGGGCCGGCCGGCGAAGACGCATCTCTTTGTGACGATCGGTGAGACGAAATCGGAAGTTACGGTCACGGGCCGTCATGGCGCGTATGACATCACCATCGGAGAAAAGACGAGCAAGGTCCTTGTGCGTGCGGATGGCCGTTCGGCGGCGGTCAGCATCGACGGGGTCGCCCGGCGCTTCGACACTTATGTGAACGGCGCCGAAGTCAGCTTGTCGCAGGATGGCGCGGTGACCATATGTCTCGTGCAGCCGGAGCTCGACAGCATCGGTGCGCAAGGCGGCGCGGCCGCCGCGTCGGGCCCGATGCTGGTGGCGCCGATGCCCGGACAGGTGAATGCCGTTCATGTGGAAGCGGGGCAAGAGGTGAAAAAGGGCGATACCATTGTCACCTTCGAAGCCATGAAACTGATGCAAAGCCTCGCCGCGCCGGTCAGCGGCAAGGTGAAGGAAATCTGCTGCAAAGCCGGAGAAACAGTGAGCGCCGGGGTGGTTCTCGTGGATATCGAGCCTGCCGAGGGCGGTTGATTGAAGGATGCGCCGCAATGTGCGGCGAGATTGACGGAATGTGGTGCGGGAACCTAAAATAGGACAGCATTACTGACATATTTTGTTACAGTGATGTCTGTGGTTCACGGCGGTCCCGCGCCCTAACATCGGAGCTTATTATGGATGCTCAGCCCATCGATCTCGACGTCGGCCTCGACGATAAATACGTCAAAGGCAAGGGCTACGTTTACCTGACGGGCCTTCAGGCTCTGGTGCGTGCGCCGATCGAGCAGGCCCGTCGCGACAAAGCCGCCGGCCACAACACGGCAGGCCACATCACCGGCTATCGCGGATCGCCTTTGAGCGCGTATGACCGCGAAGTTCAATACGCCCAAAAGCACATCGATGAAGTGGGTGTCGTCTTTCAGCCGGGACTGAACGAGGATCTGGCGGCGACGGCCCTTTGGGGTTCTCAGCAAACCGGCATTTTCGGCAAGACCAAATACGACGGCGTGTTCGGGCTTTGGTACGGCAAGAACCCAGGCCTTGATCGCAGCGGCGATGCGATGAAGCACTCCAACTACGCAGGATCTTCAAAGCTCGGCGGTGTCATTGCAGTTGTGGGCGATGACCACGCGGCCAAGTCGGCCACGGTCGCCAATCAGTCCGAATACACATTCATGACGCACAATATGCCGGTGCTGGCGCCGAGCGATGTGCAGGACGTCTATGACTTTGCGCTCTACGGCTGGGCCATGTCGCGCTACAGCGGCCGGTGGATCGGCTACAAGGTCGAGCCCAACAACATGGACCGCACACAAACGGTCAGCGTCGATCCGGCCCGCGTGCAGATCAAAGAGCCCACCGACTTCCAATTGCCGCCCGGCGGTCTGTCGATCCGCTGGCCGGACAACCAATTCGATCAGGAAGTCCGGCTGCTGGACCACGGCCTGAAAGCCGCGCAGGCCTTTGCCCGCGCGAACAATCTCGACCGCGTCGAATACGACCGCGCAAATGCGCGCTTCGGCATCGTGACAGCCGGCAAGAGCTATTCCGATACGCACGAAGCCTTGAACATGCTGGGCATCACCGAAGCCCGCGCCAAGGAATTAGGAATTGCCATCTACAAAGTCGGCCTGACGTGGCCGATGGACCCCGTGAAGGCGATGGAATTCTGCGCCGGCCTCGATGAGGTGTTGGTCGTCGAGGAAAAGCAGCCGGTGATGGAAAACCAGTTGCGCGCCATGCTCTATGACCTGCCCGCTGACAAGCGACCGCGCATTGTCGGCAAAGCTGACGAAGCCGGCGAAGAATTGCTGAAGGCAAAGTTGGGGCTTGATCCGCACGAAATCGCCATCGCCATCGCCAAACGTTTGATGGGCATTTCGGACGACGCACAGGTGAAAGACGCATTGCGCGCCGTCGAGCAAAAGCAAAAATCCATCGACAACGCGCCCCCGCCGGTGATGCGCTCGGCGTATTTCTGCTCCGGCTGTCCGCACAGCACGGGTCTGAAGCGCCCGGACGGCAGCCGGGCCATGGCCGGTATTGGCTGTCACTGGATGGCGATGTGGGTGCCGGACTTTGCAACCGAACCCTCGTGTCACATGGGCGGCGAGGGGTTGTTCTGGGTCGGTCAGGCGCCGTTCTCCGAAGACAAGCACGTCTTCCAAAACCTGGGCGACGGCACTTATGTGCACTCCGGTTCGTTGGCCATCCGCGCCGCCGTGGTCTCTGGCGTGAGCATGACCTACAAAATTCTCTATAACGATGCGACGGCCATGACCGGTGGTCAGGAAGTAGAGGGCCATCCGTCCCCAGCGCAGATAACGCGCCAGCTTCACGCCGAAGGCGTGAAGGCCATCGCCGTAGTGACGGACGAGCCGGAGAAATATACGTCTGCCGATGTCTTTGCGCCGGGCACGACCATTTCCCATCGCAAGGATTTGCTCAAAGTCGAAGCGCGTTTGCGCGATACCAAAGGCGTGACGGCGCTGGTGTACGATCAGACGTGTGCGGCCGAAAAACGCCGCCGCCGCAAGAAGAAACAGTTCCCCGATCCGCCGCGGCGCATGTTCATCAACGATTTGGTGTGCGAAGGTTGCGGGGATTGCAGTAAGAAATCCAATTGCGTTTCCATCGAACCGCTGGAAACTGAATTCGGACGCAAGCGCGTCATCAATCAATCAAGCTGCAATAAGGACTACACCTGCAAGGAAGGGTTCTGTCCCAGCTTTGTGACGGTTGAAAACGCCGAAGTGAAACGGAAGGACGCCAGCGAGTTTCCGTACGATCTTTACGACAAACTGGAAGAACCGGTCACCAGTCTGGGCGGGCGCACGCATAATCTTTTGGTCACCGGCATCGGCGGGACCGGTGTTGTGACCGTCGGCGCCGTGCTTGGCATGGCCGCGCACCTGGAAGGCAAGGGTGCGTCTATTCTCGATTCAATCGGTCTGGCGCAAAAGAACGGCTCGGTGCTGAGCCACATTCGTATTGCGCCATCGCCGGAGCATTTGCACGCCGCGCGCGTTCCATTGGCCTCGGCCGACGCGGTCATCGGCTGCGACATTGTGACGGCCGTGGGTAAGGAAGCGATGAACACGCTGCGCCGCAACCATACCCGCGCGGTCATCAACGATCACATCGCGCCGACGGCGAATTTTGTGCTCGATCCCGATATTGATTTTGATCCAGCGGGTCTCACGCAGCGCATCTCTCGTTCGCTCGGGACGGGCACCGTTGAAACCATTGACGGCTTTAAGTTCGCACTCGCGCTGATGGGCGACGCCATCGCCCAGAACCTGTTCATGCTGGGCTTTGCCTATCAGAAGGGATTGGTGCCGGTGAGCCGCATCGCCATCGAGCGCGCAATCGAGCTGAACGGCGTGGCCATCAAGATGAACAAGATGGCGTTTGCCTGGGGCCGTCTCGCCGCGCATTCCCCTGATGTTGTCGCGCACTACGCAGGCATCGGCAGCGACAAGGTGCCTGAGTTGACTCTTGATCAGGAAATCGAACGGCGGATGGAGTTTCTGATCAACTATCAGAACAAGGCCTACGCCGATAAATACCGTGCCTTTATCGGTGAAGTGCAGCATGCCGAAGGCCGCGCCGTGCCGGGTGAGACGCGCCTGTCCCGCGCCGTGGTCCACGGCCTGTTCCGCCTGATGGCCTACAAGGACGAATATGAGGTTGCGCGCCTTTACACCGATCCGGCGTACATGAAGAAGCTGAAGGATACCTTCAAAGACGGCTTCTCGCTGAAGTTCCATATGGCGCCGCCGCTCATCTCGAAGACCCATCCGGTGACGGGCGAGCGCGTCAAACGCACCTTCGGCTCCTATATGATGACAGGCTTCAAGGTGCTCTCGAAGATGAAGGTGCTGCGCGGCACGCCGTTTGACCTGTTTGGTTTGCAGGACGAGCGCAAAATGGAACGCGCGTTGATCGAGGAGTATCGCGCAACATTGCGTGATCTGCTCAAAGGTTTGACGCCAGCGAATTACGACATCGCCGTGCAAATCGCCATGCTACCGCAAAAAATGCGCGGCTACGGACACGTCAAGCAGAAGAACGTGCGCGAGACCAAAAAGCTGCAAGAGCAAATGGTGGCGGATTTCAGTGAAACGCCGGAGATGAATAAAGCGCCGAAGCGCGAAGCCGTTCCGGCGGAATAACCGCCGGGCGTATTCAGGGAGGTACGGAGACCATGGCAACGGCACTCGCCAAACCCACATCGCCGCCGCAGATGGGCGATGCGCTTGCCGCTCTGGAAAACCTGCTGGGCGACCGGCTCTCTACGGCCATGGCCGTACGCGAACAGCACGGCACCGACATCTCCTATCACCCCGCGGCACCGCCCGACGCAGTCGCCTTTGCAGAGTCTGCGGAAGAGGTCGCGGAGATTGTGAAAATCTGCTCGCGTTTTGCCATTCCCATCATTCCCTATGGCACGGGAACCTCGCTGGAAGGGCATATCGCCGCGCCCTTGGGTGGGCTGTGCATCGACGTTAGCAACATGAACAAGATCGTCGATGTGCACACTGAAGATTTGGACGCGGTTGTTCAGCCTGGCGTGACGCGCAAGACGTTGAACACGCACCTGCGCGATACCGGATTGTTCTTTCCCATCGATCCGGGTGCGGACGCGTCCCTGGGCGGCATGGCCTCGACGCGTGCTTCGGGCACGAACGCCGTCAGATACGGCACCATGCGTGAGAATGTTCTTGCGTTGCAGGTCGTGACCGCGGACGGGCGCATCATGCGGACCGGCGGACGCTCACGAAAATCATCGGCAGGCTATGATCTCACGCGCTTGTTCGTGGGCTCGGAAGGCACGCTCGGGATCATCACCGAAGTGACGCTGCGTATTTACGGCATACCGGAAAAGATCGCCGCCGCTATGTGCTCGTTCGAAAATCTGGAGGGGGCGGTGAACACCGTCATTCAGACAATTCAAATGGGCATTCCCATCGCGCGCATCGAGCTGATGGACGATCTGCAGATGCATATGCTCAACAAGTACGCGAAGCTCGGTTATCCGGAAAAGAACCTGCTGCTCATGGAGTTTCACGGCACCGAGGCGGGGGTGAAGGAGCAGGCCGAGATGGTGCAGGACATCGCCTCGGAAAACGGCGGTGGAAACTTCGAGTGGACCACCGACGCCGAAGAGCGCAACAAACTGTGGCAAGCGCGCCATGACGTGGCTTGGGCCAACAAGGAAGACCGGCCGGGCTGGGGTTTTTGGGCGACGGACGTGTGCGTGCCCATCTCGCGGCTTGCTGATGTGATTCTCGAGACCAAGGCCGATGTGGTGAAGGAAGATTTGCGCGCGCCGGTGCTGGGACACGTGGGCGACGGCAACTTCCATATGACGATCATGGTCAAGCCGGACGACCCCGAATACTTGAAGAAGGTCGAAGCGGCGAATGACCGCCTGATCGAGCGGGCGCTGGCCGCGGGCGGCACGTGCACGGGTGAACACGGCATCGGCATCGGTAAGGTGAAGTATCTGCAGGCCGAACACGGGGACAGCGTTCAGCTGATGCAGGACATCAAGCGCGCGCTCGATCCGCAAAATATTATGAATCCAACCAAGATTTTCGGGCCGTCCACAGGGCCGCGCCTGCATTCTTAATAAGGATATTTGAGCAAATTTCATGCGCCGGTGGAAACGCCGAGCGATGTTTCCGCAGCGCCGGTGCATGAGAGAAACAGGTCAGTAGGGGATGCGATGACAAAAAGAGAGGCCTCATGGATGTTTATGTAATCGGCATGGACGTTCACGATCCGTCGGATCGTGTGGCGGACAAACGTCTTGAAGAGATGGTGTTCGACACCGCGCGCGGCGCTTTGGACGATGCGGGCGTTTCGCGCGATGAAATCGACCACGTGACCATCGCTGCGTGCGACGAGTTGGACGGTCGCAGCATTTCGAGCATGCTTTTGGCTACGCCGGCAGGGGCGTATCTGAAGGACGAACTGAAATGCACGGACTCCGGCCTGACCGGGTTCTGCCTCGCCGCCATGCGCGCCGGTTCTGGCGTGTTCCATCTGGGCCTCGTGTCCAGCTGGAACAAAAGCTCCGTCGCGCCGGTGGAAGAGGTCATGAATTCCAGGTGCGAGCCCTTCTTCACCCGGCCCATCGGGCTCAACATGTCGATCACCGACGGCCTGTTCGCGCAGACCGTGGCGGACATCTACGGCATTGACGAAGACGACGTGAACCGGGCGGTTATGGAAGGTTATCGGCGCGCGCATAAAAACCCGCGCGGCATGCAGCGCCAAGTGCCGCCGGCCCATGAGATTTCAAACTCTCCGCATCTCGCCTATCCGCTGCGCAAGAGCCATCAGGCGCCGATTACCGACGGCGCGGTCTCGATGGTGCTCGCTTCTGGGGAATGGGTGGCCGAACATCCGAACTGCCGTCCGCTGGCGCGCATCGCCGGCATGGGATGGCGTACCGAAGGGTACAGCTTGGGGCGCGACCGGCTCGGTGCGCTCACCGGCTTCCGCGATACGTTCGAAGACGCGCTCGGCATGGCTGGTCTTCTGGATGCGGACGAGTTGGACGTAATCGAGTTGGATAGCCAGACCGGGTATCACGAGCTCGCGTTCAAATCCGCGCTGGGTGTGGAGGGCTTGGATGCTGTCTCGCCGTCGGGCGGAGTGTTTGCACAGAACCCCTATTTCTGCACGGGCATGACCAACGCCGCCGAAGCCATTTTACAAGTCAACGGTTTGGCCGGGCCGACGCAGGTGCAGGGCGCACACATCGCCGCAGCCCACCAAAGCCATGGCTTTGCGCAGCAAGGCCACGTCGCCGTCATTTTTGAGGGAGTGTGAAGATGGCGAAACAACCAGTAGCCGTCGTCGGCACGGGGCAGACCCGCTTTCGGAGTCACCACGCCGACAAGAACTATGTGGAGCTGGCCCAGGATGCGGCCAAGCTGGCGCTCGATGACGCGGGCATGGTGCCCGATGAAATCGACGCCATCGTCTTTTCCATGTCGCCGACGCACTTCATGGGTGTGAACGACGTAGAGCGTTGGTCCATCGAGCATGTCTGGGGCGTCAATAAGCCTTTCATGCGCGTCCATACGGGCGGGGCGACGGGTGGTTCGGCGATCCAGGCCGGATATTTTCACGTCGCATCGGGCATGTATGACACGGTGCTGGTGGTCGGCGCGGACCGCGTCGCCGAAACGCCGGACTCGCAACACGTGCTGAATCTGATTTGGGATCGGTTCTACGAGCATGATTTTGCGCTGAACACCGTGACTATGACCGCGCTCGCCGCGCAGCGGTACATGCACAAATACGGCACAACCGAGGAGCAGTTCGCCAAGGTGGTCGTGCGTGGGCGCAAGAACGCGCTAAAAAATGAAACGGCGCATTTGAAAGGCTCCATCACCGTCGATGACGTGATGAATTCACCTCGCGTTTCTTACCCGTTTAAGCGCTTCGATATTTGCCCGCGGTCTTCAGGCGGTGCGGCCGTTGTGTTGACCAACAAGGATGTGGCGAAGGAGAAATGTTCACGCCCGGCGTTCATGACCGGCGTGAGCTCCATCACTCACTCGGTGTTCATGGGCGACCGCCAAGGGTATTGGGCCGATACGGATTTTGCCGATCAGGATGGTTATGACCGCGCGGCCCAGGAATGTTACCGCCAAGCGGGCATCATCGATCCGGTGCGCGAGGTGGACGTGCTCGAGCTTTACGATCCGTTCAGCACCTTTCAATTTCCGGCATTGGAATCGCTCGGCTTTTGTGGGCGCGGCGAAGCCACGGCCATAAACGAAGATAATGGATGGGAAATTGATGGCGGCATTGTCGCGGTCAATCCGTCCGGCGGCACGTTGTGCACCAATCCCATCGGTGTGACGGGCCTTGTGCGCGCCATCGATGCCGCAAAACAGATCATGGGCCGGGCCGGCGACATGCAGGTGAAGAACGCTAAAAAGGCGATCGCCACTGCCATCGGCGGGTCCACCCAATTTTTCACCGTTTCCGCATTCAGCGACGATTACGTTTCCTAAGAGGGGCGAGCAATGAGCAAAGCAAAAAGCAAATCCAAGGCTAAAACAAATGCGAAAGCCAAGTCCAAGGCCAAGAGCAAAACCAAAGTGAACAAGCTTCAGGATGTACCGTTCAACAACATGGTCATCCCTGGCGAATGGCACGTGCGCTACAACTACTCGGTCGGCAAGGTCGCCGGTCACTTCTTCGAAGGCTTGAAGGAGCGCAAGATTCTGGCTGCCAAGTGCAGCAAGTCGGGCATCGCCTACTTGCCGCCACGCGCTTATTGCGAGCGGTCGTTTGAAGCGTGTGATGCTTGGGTCGAAGCCGGGCATGAGGGAACGATTGAATCGGCGACGATTGTCACCGCGCAGTTCGAAGGCCTGCCCAAGCCGCCCTACGCTATCGCTTATGTCCGTCTCGACGGCGTGAGCACAGCCATGGCGAACTTCATTGAAGGCGAGAACCTGTCCGATGTGACCAAGGCCATGGCGAAGATGCAGCCCGGCGCGCGCGTCAAGGTGCAGTTCAATGCCAAGCCGGAAGGACGCATCACCGATTTCCATTACCGCCTGCTGAAGAAATAACAGGCATCTGATTTAGGAGCGACGTCATGGACTTTTTGTTATCGGACGACCAAAAGCAGCTTCAGGACACCATGCATCAGTTTGCACAGGCGAAGATCGCGCCTGTGGCCGAACAGCTGGACAAGGACGCGAAGTTTCCCACGGCGCTTTTTCAAGAAATGGCGGAGCTCGGGATCACCTCCATTCCGTTCGAGGAAAAGTGGGGCGGGATGGGTCTTGGAACCTTTGAGACTGCGCTTGCTTTAGAACAGGTCGCCCGGGCCGATCAGTCCCTGGCGGTCGGGACCATGGTCAGCATTGCCACCGGCCTGACCCTGGCGCGCTTCGGCACCGAGGAGCAGAAAGAGAAGTATCTGCCCGACATTGTTGCGGGAAAGAAGATTTGCTCTATCGCCGGTACCGAACCGCAAGCAGGTTCGGACACTTCCGCGTTTAAGACGCGCGCGAAGCTGGACGGCAACGTTTGGAAGCTGAACGGAGAAAAAGCGTTCATCACCAACCCCGGCACAGATATCTCTTCGTTCGCGCTGGTGCTCGCGGTAACGAGCCCGTCGGATGTGCCGAAGAAATCCTTCACACTGTTCCTCGTGCCGGTGGGCGCAAAGGGCTACACGGTGGGCAAGGCCTACAGCAAGATGGGCTGGAAATCCTCCGACACGCACCCGCTGCACTTCGATGACTGCGAACTCACGCCCGATCATATCGTCGGCGAGGTGGATAAGGGCCGCTTGCTGTTGCACAAGGGCTATCAGCAGGCGCGCGTGTTCCTGGCGACGTGTTCGCTGGGTCTTGCGCAAGGGTGTTTGGACCACGCGGTGAACTACGCCAAGGAACGTAAAGCTTTCGGCGGCACGCTCGGCAGTTTGCAGTTGGTGCAACAGATGGTGGCTGATATTGCCGTGAAGGTCGAAACCGCGCGGCTCGTCACATACAAAGCCGCGTGGTTGACCGATAAGGGGTTGGCCTCGGTCAAAGACCTCGCCGTGGCCAAGTACTATGCCACCGAAATCGCAACCGAGTGCGCCAACCTTGCGGTGCAGGTGCACGGCGGCTGGGGTTTAATGGATGATTGTCCGGTGTCCCGCGCTTTACGCGATAACCGTGTGTGTACCATCGGTGACGGCTCCAGTCAGATCCAGGCGATGCTGATTGCCCGCGATCTCGGCCTCGACGTTTCCTTCACTTAACGAGAACGCGCCATGCCCGAAGCCTTCGACGGAAAAGCGGTTACGTTTACTTGGCCTGCGGAAAAGGTGGCTCTAGCCACCATGAACCGGGCGAAGGAAATGAACACCCTCCATCTGGATCTGCTGAATGAGCTGGGTCGGGCGTTGGATATTGCGTGCAAAGAAAAAGCGCGGGCATTGATCATCACCGGCTCGGGACGCGCGTTCTGTTGCGGCGCGCATCTCGATTACTTCACCGATCCCAATTCACCCATCGGAAAAACCGGAATGGAGCTGCGTGATAATTATCTCGATCTGATCGCGCGGCTTTATGACCGCTTCGAGGCCATGCCGTTTCCCATCATTGCCGCCATAAACGGCTATGCTTTGGGCGGCGGGTGCGAAATGGCGATCTCGTGCGATTTCCGCATCATGTCCAAGACCGCAAAGATCGGCGTGCCGGAAGTGAAGTTGGGCGCCATTCCGGGTGCGGGCGGCGTGCAGAAACTGCTGCATCATGCCGGACGCAGCAAGGCGATGGAGTGGGTGCTGCTCGGGGCGCATCTATCGGCGGACGAGGTGGACAGGCACGGACTGCTTTATTCTGCCGTTGAGCCCGACGAATTGATGCCCGCGGCTCTTGCGCTTGCCGAAAAATTGAAAGAGCTGAGCCCCATGGCCATCGCCCAAGGCAAGGCATCTGTATATGTCAGTGAAAGTGTGGACCTGAAAAGCGCGCGCCGTTACGGCCTTGAATCCCTTGCGCTTTTGGTGGGCTCGGACGACTGGAAAGAAGGCATGGACGCTTTCCATGCCAAGCGCAAACCGAATTTCTAAACCCTACGAGAGGCGATCGAACGCCTCGCGGACCAAGATCAGCCGGTCATTGCCGAAATACATATCGGTTTCGTTGACGAACATGGTCGGTGACCCGAAGCCGCCGCGCCGTATGACCTCCTCGGTATTGTCCTTGAGTTGCTGTTTGATTTCCGGCTCGGCAATGCCATCAAAAAACGTCTTCCGATCAAATCCAATGCGGTCGCACCCTTGGGCGAGAACGTCGTCCTGGGAAATATCCAAATTCTCACCCCAGTAGAGTTCAAAGAAGACCTTGGCCATATCCGCCAGGCGGCCCGTGCGCTCGGCGACAAGGCAGCCGCGCAGCGATTTGACGCTGTTGACCGGGAAGACGTCGGGTTTCCAGACCACCTTAAGGCCGCTTACCCGCGCCCAATCCGCAATATCCTTATCTTGATAGGCGAGCTTCGCCGGAACCGGATTTTCGCGCGACTCATACACGCTGGGATTGATGGTGTTGAAAATGCCGCCCACCAGAATCGGGCGCCATTCGATGTTCACGCCGTATTCCTGGGCAAGAGGCCGGACATTTTGAAATGCGATATATGTCCAGGGGCTGGAGACATCGAAGAAGAACTCGAATTTCACCATGATCGCCGCTCCGCCAAATATGTACCGCACCTTATCCCGATTGCCGTTTCGATGACAGGGCAGTTGAGCATTCCATTTCAGCTCAATTAACGCTAACAAAGCTTGATAGGGGAGGATCGCCTAGGCCAGGTCGTATCCAGCAGACATTCAAACGAAGAAGAGGCGGTCATATGAGCGCCAATGCCGATGCCAGTTGGGAATTGCCGGAGGATTTGCGCCTACTTCAGGCGACTGTCCGCCGGTTTATGCGCGAAGAGATCATTCCCGAAGAAAATAAACTGCCGCACGACGCCATTGCATTGCCGCCCGATGTTCTGAAGCGATTACAGGCAAAGGCAAAATCGCTGGGCTTATGGCAATTCGAGACACCGGCGGAATTCGGCGGGGCCGGATTGAGCCTGTTGGGTCAGGCGGTCGTCGCCGAGGAGACCACCCAGTGCAAAATGGGCGCTTATATTATTGGTTGCCATGTCTTTGGCTGGGATCCGCCCAACGTCATTTTCAAAGGCACCAAGGCGCAAATCAAAAAATATGCGCTGCCGACCATTGAGAAGGGTGAAAAGACATTTGTTGCCATCACCGAGGCCGGCGGCGGCTCCGATCCGGGCCGCGCCATCGCAACAAAGGCGGTGCGCAAGGGTGACAAATACATTCTCAACGGTACCAAGATATTCATTTCCGGTGCGGCCGAATCCAGCTGGGGGCTGGTGTTTGCGCGCACCGGCGATAAGGGACGCGGCGGGATCAGCTCGTTTATCGTCGAGAACAGGTTCAAAGGCTTCAGTCTGAAGCCCATTCCGGTGATTCGGGCGTACTCCCCCCACGAAGTGCACCTGGAGGACTGCGAAGTACCCGCGGAGAATCTTCTGGGCGAAGAAGGAAATGGCTTTGCGCTTGCCGAAGATTGGCTGGTTCATGGCCGCGTGCCGTATGCCGCTGGTGTGATCGGTATCGGCCAGGCGGCTTTAAATCTCGCTATCGAATGGGCCAAGGAGCGCGAAACCTTCCGCTCGCCGCTTGCCGACAAGCAGGCTATCCAGTGGATGATCGCAGACAGCGAGGTTGAGTTGCGCGCCGCGCGGCTGCTTATTTATCAGGCGGCTTGGCGCGGAGATCTCGGGCATAACATCAAGGTCGATGCGTCTATCGCCAAGTTGTACGCAACCGAGACTGCGGGACGGGTTGTTGACCGCTGCATTCAGATTTTCGGCGGCCTCGGCGTTTCCAAGGAGATGCCTTTGGAAAGATGGTACCGTGAATTGCGCATTAAACGGATCGGTGAAGGTCCGTCGGAGGTGCATCGCATGGTGATTGCTCGCGACCTGCTCAGCGAACGTTCAAAAAAGCGTTCATAATGGGGAAGACGGCAGGTGTGAGAACCGTTGCGACCGGTGCCGGATTTGCCGGCGACCGTATCGAGCCCGCTGTCGCATTGGCCGCAAGCGGATACGTGGATGCGGTAATCCTCGAGTGCCTGGCCGAACGTACAATCGTGCCTGGGCTGCGGGCTTTACGCGATAACCCAGAAGCCGGCGCGGACCCAAGGCTAAAACGGCGCTTATCCCCACTGCTGCCGGTCGCCAGAAAGAACAACTGCCGCGTCATCACAAATCTCGGCGCCGCGAACGCCGCGGCGGCGGGCCGCGCTATCGCAAAACTGGCCGGTGATCTTGGGTGTTCGGGTATGCGCGTAGCCGCCGTGGTGGGCGACGATGTGCTTGCTCTCAAAGATCGAATCGAATGGGAAGAACCCATCACGGGAAATTTCCTGGGCGCGCGCGCCTACCTGGGAATTGCGGCCTTGGCCGAAGCCATCGAGGGTGGTGCCGATGTGGTTGTGACGGGACGCGCGGCGGATTCATCGCTGTTTGTCGCAGACCTCGTTCCGCATTTGGAAAGCGGCATCGATGTATTGGCGGGCGCTATTGCTGCCGGCCATGTGCTGGAGTGTTCGGCGCAAGTCACCGGCGGCATTTATGAGCCGCCCGGCGGCGGCGGCTTGGATGCCATGAGCTACGCGCATTTGGGCTATCCGCTAGCGCGCGTTGCGGCCGACGGCAGCGCTGAAATCAGCATATTGGAAGACGCCCCGGGTCTTGTAGACCGGATGACCTGTACGCTTCAGCTTTTGTATGAAGTGCACGACCCTTCCAAGTACATCACACCCGATGCGGTGCTCGATTTTACGGGCATCACATTTGAAGAGGTGGGTAAAAACCGCGTACGTATGAGCGGCGCGACGGCGGGCCCGCCGCCGCGCAAACTGAAGGTGTCCGGCTTCGTCGAATACGAGGGTGCGATCGCCGATTTGGAAATCGCATATGCGGGCAACGGCGCCTACGAACGGGCGCAAATCGGCGCCGATATTTTGCGTGAACGCCTTAAAGACTGGGATGAGAAAGATATTCAAATCGATCTTGTCGGCGTGAACTCCGTTCTGGGCAGCGCCTCACCGCCCACGAATGCCTATCCAGCGGAAGTGCGCGTGCATGTGTCCGCTCGCTGCGCCGATATGGATGCTGCGCAGATTGTGGAAGACGAAATCTATGGCTTGACGATTGCGGGTCCCGCCGTTGGTTGCGGTGTGCGCAGTGAGCGCCGCCCACGTTTGGACGTGATCAGCGGATTTGTACCGCGCGAACTCGTTAAAACGCACGTCGAGTGGAGCGAGGCTCCATGAAGGTGCGTGTCGGCGATATTGCTTCGGGCCGGGCAGGCGATAAAGGCCCGATTCTGGATCTCACGTTGGTGGCAAAGGACAAGGAGTCCTACAAATTGCTCGAACGCGGTGTGACCGCTGACGTCGCCCAGAAAGCCATTAATCAGGTCGCGCCGGGGCCCGTTGTCCGATATGAGGTGCCGGGATTGAATGCCCTAAAGTTTGTTGCGCCGGAGGCCTTGCCCGGCGGCATCTATGCGACGCTTCACGCCGGGCTGCATTGGCAAAAAACGTCGGTCTGGATTCTGCTCGATCTGGAAATCGGCGCGGATTGATCAGCGGTTGTTGAACACGGGCGGGCGGCGTTCGTTCGTTGCGTTCACGCCTTCCTGAAAATCCTCGGTCTGGCGCAGCCAATCCTGCTCAGTCAATTCGCGTTCCGTCGCCGCTTCCACAGCGTCGGCTAGACCGCGCCGTATACTTTCGCGGATGGAAACCACGGCCAAAGGCGCTGAACCTGCTATTTCGGTCGCGAGCTCCATGGCGATCTTGCGCACGTCTTGTTGCGGTGCCAGCAAGTCGGCCACACCCATTTCGACCGCGACATCGCCGGGAATGCGCCTGCCCGTGTAGAACAGCAGCGATGCTTTTTGGGGGCCGATCAGGCGCGGCAGGGTTGTGGACAGACCGAACCCCGGGTGTAGACCGAGGCGGCTAAAATTAACGCTGAACTTCGCCTCTTTGCAGGTGACGCGGAAATCAGCCGAGACCGCTAGGCCCATGCCGCCGCCCACAGCCGAGCCGTGTACCGCCGCAATGACCGGGGTCTTGGCACGGAATATACGCATCGCTTCTTTGTAAAGGTGCTGTGCTTTGCCTTTGCCCTCGGTGAATGTGCCGGTGAGCGGTGCGTTCACCAGATCGGCGCCGGCGCAAAACGCCTTTCCGTCCGCGCACAGGACAATGGCGCGAACGTTGGAGTCGCGGTCAAACGCCTCATAGGCGTTGGCGATCTGGTGGATCATTTCATTGTTAAAGAAATTGTGAGGCGGGCGGCGAAGCTCGACGATGCCGACGTGATCTGAAGTGCTGACGCCAATAAGCGTGTAATCCGACGAGTGTCCCATGGTCCTCCCACCTATATCCCAGTCTTTGCCCACAGACCGCGATATTGGCCGCGGTGCCGTATTGAGGGCTCAGCCGCTGATTTATAGCACTGGCGCGTTATCGTCCACTGCCTAAGCCCCGTGTCCGGTTTCGAGTTGTATCCCGTTAATTTATCACCATCTTTCTGCACAATCCGGTGCATCGGTTATGGAAAAGACTCTGTACTCTGTTGTAGTTTTAAACCGTCTCAATTGGACGTCCGTCTAACCTACCACCTGGATCAACGTGGCCCGAAAAAATTTAGCCTCCGTCGGCAGAAGCCAAATTCGCCAACCGCGAGTCGCGGAAATGGTCGCCGATGGTTTGCGCGAGCGAATCTTATCTGGTGAACTGGCTGATGGCGCTATGCTTCCGAAGCAGGAAGATCTCATCGCCGAATTCAAGGTCAGTCCCCCCTCGATTCGAGAGGCGTGCCGAATTCTCGAAACCGAAGGGTTGATTACGGTCCAGCGCGGAAACGTAGGTGGCGCCGTTGTTCATCATCCCAGAGCCGATATGGCGGCGTACATGCTTGCCCTGGTGCTGCAGTCCAAAGGGGCCAACCTTTCGGATGTCATGAATGCGATGCGGCAACTGGAGCCGGCGTGCGCGGCGGCGTGCGCGGCGCGCGCGGATCGCGCGCAGACAGTCTTGCCACGCCTGCGTAAATTAATGGCCGCGGCCAATGACGCGATGGACGATGCCGATACGTATGTGAAGCTGGCGCGCCAGTTTCACGTCGAACTTGTCGCGAATTGCGGCAACGAGACCATGGCGCTGCTTGTCGGGGCCCTGGAAACTCTTTGGTCTGCCCAAGTCGATGCACTTGCGCGCAGGCAATCAAAGTTGGGCTCGTTCGGCGATCGGAAAGTCCGCGAGGCAACCGCAGAAGAGCATGAACGTATTTACGGATTTATCGAATCCGGCGATCAGCGCGGCGCAGAGCAAGCAATGCAGGACCATTTTTCTGAGGCGCTCCATGAGTCCGAAGGCTGGCAGCATGGATTTGATGTGTCGGCCACCATCACGGCCTCAATTCTCAGAGACGCATAACTTAGGTCCGGCAAGGCTTTTACGATGGTTCTCCATATTGATGGAAAAGCAATGGGTGCGGACGCAGCGCTTGCCGATTCATATCGTGCGGCGGGGTGGTGGCAGGGCGACACGGTCGCAGAGCTTCTAACCCGCCTTGCCCAATCGCGTCCCAATGATGCGGCCTATATTACGCAGGAGTCTAAATTCACGTGGGGCCAGTACGCCGCCGCGTCGGATCAGATCGCCGCGGTTCTGCTGAGTTCGGGGCTCGCCACCGGCGATCGCGTGGCGATTGTTTTGCCGGATGGCGCCGCCGTGCACGCGGCGCTCGTCGGGGTGGAGAAAGCCGGACTTATCGCCGTGGGCATAGGCGCGCGAGCTGGCGACCGCGAGCTGTCTCACTTGCTCGGTAAGACCGGCGCGAAGGCGGTCATTACGCATGAGACGATGAGCAAGGACCGTCCATCATCCGAACTTTGGACGAAAATGTCGTCGGAAATTCAAAGTCTAGCTCATCACATTGTGGTGCCGAATTACGCCAAGGCGCCGCAATCAAAAATCAAACTCAACGGCGAGACTGCCGAACCCGATGTATCTTTGGTTGGCGCACAAAGGCGGTTGGGTCCTGACGATTTGTACATGTTGAACTCGACATCGGGAACGACCGGCTTGCCCAAGTGCGTAATGCATACCCAGAACCGATGGTTTTATTTCCATAAAATGGCAATGGACTCCGGTGGGTTCAAAGACGATGAAGTGTTTATGGGTGCCGTGCCCGCGCCGTTTGGGTTCGGCCTTTGGACTGCGCATTTTTCACCGACCATTCTCGGCTGTCCCACGGTCGTCATGGAACGCTTTGACGCCGATGTTGCGTTGGACCTGATCGAGCGCGAGCGGGTCACCGTTTTGTGTTGCGTCAGCACGCAATTCATCATGATGTTGAATGCGCAGGATAAAAAGCCGCGAGATCTTTCTTCATTGCGTTCGATGTATACCGGCGGAGAAGCGGTGCCGTATGAACGCGCCGCTGAATTCGAGAAAGTGACCGGTGCACCCGTTCTTCAGTTTTATGGCTCTAATGAAACCGGGGCACTCAGCTATACCTCGCGAAGGGATACGCGCGAGCAGAGGCTAAAAACAGCCGGCAAGATCATTCCGGATATGCATGTGCGTCTTTTCAACCCGGAAACCGGCGAAGATATCACCGGAAAACAGTCTACCGGTCAGCCAGGATGCAAGGGCCCTGCTGTCTGTCTCGGGTATTGGGACGATGAGGTGGCCAACAAGAAGTTGTACTCAAAAGACGGCTACATGCTCATGGGTGATATCGTGGATATCGACTCAGAGGGCTACTTGAAAGTTGTCGGCCGCACTTCCGATTTCATCATTCGCGGCGGAAAGAACATCAGCGCCCCAGCCGTGGAGGAAGAGGTTGGCACACATCCGGAAATTGCGATGGTGTCCGCTGTCGCCGCACCGGATAAGGTATTCGGAGAACGGGTATGCGTGTACGTGGTGCCGAAAGCGGGTGCGGAAATAACGTTAGACGATATAGTTGCGCATCTGAGCGCGCGCGGCGTGACCCGGGAATGGTATCCGGAGCATTTGGTGATTATGGATGAATTGCCGCGCTCTTCCGGTGGGAAGGTCGCTAAAGGCGATTTGCGCGAAGATGCGCGGCGCCGTTTCGGCGCGGCGGCCTGAGATAAATAGGGCAGAGCGGGCAATCTGGCTTGTTTACACGGCCCGCAGGGTTTAGGTTTCTAAGATTATAAGGATAGAGCTCGGGCAAGGCGCCGCCTGGGTTTTGGGGGAGGGCGCGCGCGATGAAGGCCATTTTTATTCTCGGCCTGCTGCTGTTCGGAAACATCCTGCACATCATCGACCGCAACGTGATGTCACTGTTTATCGCGGACATCCGGGACGAAATGCTCCTGGATGATAGCCAAGCCGCGCTCATCATGAGCATCTTTGTCGTTGTCTTGAGTGTGGTGGCCATTCCGATCGCGCGCTTGGCGGATACCAAAGGGCCGCGCGTTGTCATTGCCGGATCGGTATTTGCATGGAGCGTTGCTACATTCTTGTGTGGCTCGGCGGCCGGATATACTTGGCTGTTGACGTTTAGGATGGCGGTCGGCGGCGGCGAAGCGGGATTCCCCCCAGCCGCCTTGGCAGCATTAGCTCTGCTGTTTTCGTCAAAGACCCTTGGACGAGCTATTGCCGTGTTTACCCTTGGGGCGAGCATCGGTCAGGCGCTTGGCTTCATTGTCATGGGTCAATTGCATGATGTACTGGGCTGGCGCGGGTCGTTTCACGTGCTTGGAACCGTCGGGGTCGCGCTTGCCGCGACAATTTGGCTGGTTTGGCCTTATTGCGCGCCTAAGTATACGCCGCGCGAGACAAGCGCAGATAGGCCAGGCTTTATAACAACATTTCGCTTCTTGTTTAAAATACCCGGCTACACACCCATTCTAATAGCTGCTGTTATTCACGCTATTTCCGCCTACGCCGTATACCAGTGGGTGCCCACGCTTCTGCGTGAATATCGCGGCATGTCGGGAGCGGAAGCAGGCGAATTGATGGGTTTACTCTCGATCGCGGGCGTTGCCGGCTCGGTTTTCACAGGCTTTGTGATCGATTTGATTCCAACGAATAATAAGCTGGGCAAGTGTATGGCCTACAGTTCGGTGAGCGTTGCTCTTACCGTTCCGTTCTATATCGGCCCAATATTGTTTCCTGAAATTTTTAGACAGAATCTTCTGTTTGTCGCCTGGTTCCTGGCGTCGGTCTATTACGCCCCGACGTACTTCGTGTTGCAGAAAATGGTTCCCATTGAAAACAGGGCGTCGGCAAACGCAATTGTGCTCACCAGCTTTACCGTTGCAGGGCTGGGACTCGGGCCTATGTTGGTTGGGGTTATAAGCGACTTCCTAAGTAGCATCAGCGTCGGCGAGAGCCTTGCGTGGGCTATTTCAGTCGGCGCCGCGCTTAATCTCGTGTCGGCAGTATTCTTTTTCTGGACATCCAGAAAACTGAAGGCGTCGCCGCCGCAATGGGAAGAAGTGCCGGCGAAAAGTTAGGTCCGCAATTCCTCTAGATTAAGTTCGCGCACCACACTCATGGCTCTCGTCAAGCGTTCGTCGGTAACGAGCAAGCGAGGCTTGCGCGGATAGCCGCCGGGCAGGCCGAGTTCATTGAGAACTGCTTTGGTGACGCGGATGCCGCCGTTGCCGTAGAGGGCACCGGAAAGGCGCGCGATTTTTCCAAACGCTTCCATCATGCCGTCGAGATCGCTGGCCTGATAGTATTTGATCAGAGAGACGGCGAGCCGGGGCGCGAGATTGCCTTCCGAACACAGGAAGCCGTGACCGCCGAAGGCAAAGCAGATCACCGCTTGCATGGGGCCACCGACCATGACGTCAACGCGTTCGCCCACTGCATCGATCAGTCCGCGCAAATATTCAAGGTCCTGGTGGCTGCAATTGATGCCGATGACGTGTTCATACGTCTCGACAAGTCTCGCCATCATTTCGATGGGCAGTTTGTAGCCGACGGATTGGTGGGTGGATAAAACCATCGGCGCATCGGACGCGTTCAACACCTCGTTGAAGTACGCCTCAAGTTCTTCGGGTGTCGGCGCGTGTCCGTGACCGACGTCAAGGGAGTAGATCTGAATAGCCTCGATGCCGGTGGCCTGCGCCATCTTGACGAATTCGATCATTTCTGCGGCCGAGCGGGGTTCGACGCCCATGGCGCGAACCGGGACTTTGCCTTTGAGTTCTTCTACGGAGATTTCAAGAAGCCGGCGCGTTTCCGAGGCAGATAAAGAGTATCCTTCGCCGCTGCCGCCCGTACCCATAAAAGCGCCGATACCGGCATCGGCAAACCGGCGTAGGTGCTTGCGAAGGGCAGCTTCATCAAGCGTGCCATTTTTGTCGAAAGGGGTGATGCTGGTGGTGAAGGCCTGCGCGCGATTTTTCTGGGATTTGATGTCCAGCATGTTTGCGCCCTCCTACTCGTTCATCATGGTGTGGAGGAGGCCGCCTAAACGTTTCAATCCCTCCATCGCCCGGTCTTCTGGAATCAGGGAAAAGCTAAGTCGAATCGTGTTGGCCACAGGGTTTGCGGCGAAACATGAGCGGCCTGCGATAACCGCGACTTTAACTTCACGCAAAGCACGTTGTGCGACGACGCTGCCGTCCAGTCTCTCTGGGAGTGTGATCCACAGGTACATGCCGCCCTCGGGTGTCGTCCAGCTGGTGCCCTCCGGCATGAACTGTTTGAGGCCTTCGAGTGTGGCATCGCGGCGTTTCTTGTAAGCTTCGCGCACGCGCTTCAAGTGACCGCTATTCAGGATTTGGGGTGCGACTTCGAGCAACACCATTTGATTCAAGGTGCCGGTGTGGAGATCGCTGGCCTGTTTGATCAGATTAAGTTTGGCGATGACCGGTTCGGGCGCGACAATCCAACCGATCCGCAGCGCCGGCACAACGGTTTTGGAGAACGTACCCGTATAAATTACGCGGCCGTTCTCGACGCTGCCTGCGCGATTGGCTTCAAGCGCGAGCAATGGAGGCAAAGCTTCGCCTTCGTATCTCAGCTTTTCGTATGCGCTATCCTCGATCAACGGCATGTCCAATCTTTGGGCAAGGTCTATGGCTGCATTGCGCTCGTCCAGGGAAAGGCTTGTGCCGGTAGGATTGCGGAAATCCGGCAACAGGTAGCCGAAGCGCGGCGCGACAGCGGACTCGTAACCTTCGCCAATTTCGGGAAAGGCTTCGTATTTTGCCTCGCTGCCGTCGAAGGCCCTGAGCGCACCGATATAGGTGGGCATTTGCAGGAGCACGGTATCCCCCGGCGTCAGAAAGAGTCGCGCCAGGAAATCGAGACCTTGCTGCGAGCCGTTGGTCACGAGGATATTCTCGGCCGAACACGGCGCACCCAAGGTGCCCATATACTCCGCGAGCCATTCGCAAAATGGCGGGTATCCCGACGTATCCGAATATTGCAAGGCGATGCGCGCGGTCTTTGGATCATTCAGGATGCGCGCATGCGCATCGGCAATGATCTCGCGCGGAAAAAGATCAGGGTCGGGAATGCCGCCGCCGAAAGAAATGACATCGGGCTGCCTCAAGGCTTTGACCAACTCCCGCACATCCGACGCGATCATACGCGGAATGCGGGGCGCAAACCTGGAAGCCCAGTCGAACATTAAGCTTGTTCCGGGCGCAGCTCTTTCTGCTCGGTGGCTAGCATTAGCCGCTCGACCCGGTTGCCCTGCTTGAGGTGCGATTCGATGATTTCATCCACATCGGCTTCGGACTTGTAGGTGTACCAGATGCCCTCGGGATAAATCACCATGGTGCAGCCGAGCTCGCAGCGGTCCAGGCACCCGGATGCATTGACGCGAATGCCGGGCAGCCCGAGTTCCTTGACCTTGGCCTTCATGTAATCGCGTAGCTGAACGCTGTTCTTGCGCGCACACGAGCCGCGCGGATGTTTCTCCGGGCGGACGTTAGTGCAACAAAACACATGGGCCTGATAATACGGCGCCGGATCACCCGGCTGCGCGCGGTCGCTGCTCATTTATCTCCTCCGATAAAACTTGGGAGGCCCGAGGGCCTCCCAAAAGGAACGTTATTGACCGAACTTGTATAACCGTTCGGCGTTTTTGTGGAGGATCAATTCGCGTTCTTCCGGCGCAATGCCGGACATGGACGCCTGAATGGTGCGCCAGGAGTACGGATAGTCGGCGCTGATGTGTGGGTAATCCGTAGACCACAGGATCCGCTCGGCCCCGACATATTCGCGGTTTCTCAATCCGAAGGTATCGGTCATGTACCCGAAGTGGAAGTGTCGCTCGATATACTGGCTGGGCAGTTTCTTAAGCCCGAAATGGGTGAACGGGTCGAGACGATTGTAGTTGTTATCGATTTGCTCCTTCACATAAGGAACCCAACCGAAGTCGACTTCGGCAAATACCACATCCAGTTCGGGGAACCGATCGAAAACGCCGTCAAAAACCATTTCGATCATGCGGTTGGGCGCATCGAAGAAGCGGCCATAACCCGGCAGCTTTGCTTTGTGCGCGGACGGCATGGACTGAGTCATGGCGACGTGAATGCCGAGCGGAATGCCACGCTCTTGCAACTCGCCCCACACCGGATCGTCTTCACCGCTGATGGACAGCGTGCCGTTCGGATAACAGCCCATGACAACGCCGCGCATACCAGGGCGCCCCATGACGCGCTTGATTTCCTTTACGGTTTCTTGCGGACCACCGCGGTTGGGCAGAATCGCGACGCCGCCAAAACGGTCGGGCGCGTAGGCTACGTATTCGGATACCCAGTCGTTGTAAGCCTTCACCATCGTCAGGTGATAGTCTTCGTCCGGGTTCGCGATGATGGAGTTGGACAGGCGCGGCGTGGGGTACAGCACCTCGGCATCGACGTTGTCGCGTTCCATCTCATCGATTCGAGCTGCCGGCTCGTAACCGCCCTTTCGGATTTCTTCGAACTTACACCAGCCTTTTGTCTTCATCTGTTCAGGTTCAAGACCTGCGCAGGCGTTCATGCCGAAGGTGATGGGGTCTTTGACGCCCTCGATCACCCAGGCATCGCCTTGTTCGAAGGTTTTGATTTGCGGCGCGCGGTCGCGCATGGCCGACGGAACCCGCTTGGTCCAAAGGTCGCCGGGCTCATTGAAGTGGCCATCCGCCGAAATAAGCTTGTATGTGGTTCTTGTCTTGGAGCCCTTTGCCCCGGCGACGGCGCTTCCCAAATTCGTTTGTTTGTTCACGGTAAAAATCCTCCCTGTCACTCCCAAGATGGGGGTGGTTGGCACGGCGGTTCTAAAATACTATAAGATTATAAGGAAAGCGCGCCAGCACCGTCAAGGATTGGCGCCGTTTTTCAAAAAATATAATTAAAATAATAAGTTAAACAGGATGGCTATGCGGGCGCCTTGCTGGTCAAATCGGAGACTCGGGGAGGCGAGGGCTGGAGAAAGAGCCAGTGTATCAGCTCAAAAGCACGTGCGCGAAGACGCCCCCAGCGATGATAACATGTTTGAAAACAGCCCGGCCCCGCCAGTCAATGTAACCGTGGGCCGCTCGTAAAATGGACGCCATGGCGACTGAGTACAAAAACATATCCCTGGATTGGGACGGAGATATTGCGCGCCTAACCCTCCGGCGCCCCGACAAACTTAATCCGCTGGACTGGGCGACCGTGCGTGAACTGCGCCAGGCGATCTCACAAATAGAAGAGCGGGATGACATCGTTTCCGTCATTGTTACCGGCGAGGGCCGCAGCTTTTCAGCGGGCGGCGATTTAGAGGGCTACATCAGCCTCTATAAGAACGCCGAGCAGTTTGCCGAATTTCTGGATGACTTTTTGAATCTTCTCACGGGCATGGAAGCCTCGGACAAAATTTATATCGCCGCCGTCAACGGCGCGTGCGTCGCGGGCGGACTGGAACTTTTGCTGGCGTGCGACCTTTCCATTGCCGCCGACACGGCCAAGATCGGAGATGGGCATCTTAACTTCGGGCAATTGCCCGGCGCCGGCGGTTCGCAACGACTCCCGCGTTTGATCGGACCAATCCGCGCGAAGTATCTCATTCTTACGGGCGAGTTGTTATCGGCCGCGGAGGCGGAACGCATTGGGTTGATCAACAAAGTGGTTCCCGCGGATCAATTGATTGAAGAAGCGGTCGCGCTTGGCCGGTCTCTTGCGGAAAAGAGCGGGGCAGGTGTGCGCGGCGCGAAACACTTGACGCACATAGCTGCCACGACCGATTTGCCCAAAGGCTTGGAATGCGAACTTAAATACGTACATCGCTACGCGACGACGGAACCGGATGCGACCGAAGGTCTGATTGCGTTCAAGGAAAAACGTAAACCGAAATTCATCAGCTAAATTAATCGCAGAGATTCATTATGTTTTCACAACGAGACAAATACGCCATATCGGGGATCGGATATACCGACTACTCGAAAAATTCAGGAAAGACCGTGCGCAGCCTCGCATCGGAAGCCTGCCTGAATGCGATCGGAGATGCCGGATTAACGGTGTCCGATATCGACGGCTTCGTCAGCTATAATTTCAACGACTCGGCGCCTGCGATCGGCGTCGCAACAGAAATCGGCGTGCCTGCCGCGCAGTATGCGGTGGATTTCCAAAGCGGCGGCAATGCCGCGAACTTGATTATCCTAACCGCTGTTGCCGCCATTGAAGCGGGGCTCGCGAAAAATGTTGTCTGCTACCGCGCCATGAACGGCCGTTCAGGCTTTAGGCTCGGCGGCGGGCGCGAGATGGCCGCACGCGGTATCACTCAGTATACGGCCCCGTTTGGCTGGATCACCTATCCGCAGGCCATGGCCATGTGGTGCCGCCGGCATATGGTCGAGTACGGAACCAATGAAGAGCAGCTGGGTGAAATCGCGGTAACGCTCCGTGAGAACGCGTCACACAATCCGCGCGCCATGCAACGCGCACCCATAAGCATGGACGATTACATGAACTCGCACATGATCGTGGAGCCGTTCCGCATGCTTGATATCTGTCTCGAATCAGATGGTGCTTGCGCCGTTGTGGTGACGAGTTCGGAGCGTGCACGCGACATGAAGCACAAACCCGTGTACATCATGGGCGGTGCGTATGGCGGTGGACCCAATCAGGGTGAAGACCTATTCGACGCTATTCGCTGGCCGGATCACAGCCACAATTACGCGAAATACATCGCAAAGGATTTGTGGGGCAGCGCGGGAATCGGTCCCGGGGATGTGGATATCGCGCAAATCTATGACTGCTTTACCTACAGCATCATCATGCAGCTTGAAGGCCTTGGCTTCTGCAAGGAAGGCGAAGGCGGCCCGTTCGTGCAAGGCGGACGTATCGCGCGCAACGGTGAGTTGCCCGTCAATACTCACGGCGGCTTGTTGTCCGAAGCCTACATACACGGCTTGAACCACGTCATCGAAGCGGTGGATCAACTGCGCGGCAACGCCGGTCCGCGTCAAGTAAAGGACGCTGAAATCTGTTTAACGACCGCCGGGGCGATGACCTGCGGCAGCGCGCTCGTTTTGAGGAAATAGTCATGAGTTACATGAAGCCGCTCCCCGCGCCCGACCCTGAGAGCGCACCGTTCTGGAACGCTTGCCGCGAGCACAAGCTCAAAATTATGAAGTGCACGTCTTGTGGGAAACCGAGATTTCCGGCGACCAGCTTCTGCCCGCACTGCCAGTCCTCTGACCATGAATGGGTGGAGGCGAGCGGAACAGGAAAGGTATTCAGTTGGATTGTGGTGCGACACCCCGTTCCCAAGGACGTCTATATGGAAGATGTGCCGTACACGGTGGCGCTGGTTGAATTGGATGAAGGGGTGCGCATGCCGACCAATATCGTCGATTGCGCGCCGGAAGACGTAAGCGCCAATATGCGCGTGCAAGTGAAGTTTCGCGACGTGACGGATGAAATCACGCTGCCTGTCTTCGCGCCCGTCGGCTAGTTCGCGAATGAGTCCCTATGCTGCATCACCGCTGGTTGGCCGTTTCGCGGCATTGTCGCGCGGTGATCTGGAGGCTTTGCAGTGGTCACGCCTGAAGCGCCAGTTGGCGCGGCTCTATGCAGACAGCGCTTACTATCGCGAGCGCATGGATAAAGCGGGTGCGGCTCCCGACAAAATCACGTCCCTTCAGCGCTTCCGCGAAGTGTCTCCCACCTCGAGCAAATCTGACTTTCTCGCGGACCAGACGGCGCATCCACCATTTGGAAATCGGCTCTCTATTCCGCGCGATCAGGTTGCGCTCGTCAGCATGACCGGCGGCACGTCAGGTCAAGGCCAGGAAATATATGGGCGCAGCAACCACGATATTCATATCCAAGGATATCTGCACGCTTTGCCGTGGTTTCTTGCAGGCCTGCGTCCCGGCGATATTGCGCTGAACTGTGTGCCCGCCGGTGGCCTGACAACGGGCGGCTGGGGGCCCGGTGAAGGACTTCGCATCGCGGGCGCAACGGCATTTCATGCCGGCGGGTCGATGTCCACCGACGCCAAGATTGATTTGATGATGCGCATCGGCGGCATGAATTTCATTTACGCTTCCACGAACTACCTGCACACGCTGAGCGAAGCGCTCAATCGTCGCGGTATCGACCCTAAGGACGCGTTTCCGAATATGCGCACACTCTTTATCGCCGCGGAAGCCTATCCGATTGAATGGGCGCAAAAGATCGAGAACCTCTGGGGCTGCAAACTCCAGGAAGGTTACGGCAGCACCCAGTGTGCCGGGTTTGCAGGCTCGACGTGCGACGAGGGGACAATCACGGTCGACGGAAAGCGCGGGAACCTTCATCTCTTCGAATGGGAAAACATGATCGAGGTGGTGAACCCGGAAACCATGGAGCCGGTAAAATCCGGTGAAATGGGCGAGATGATCGTCACCAATCTTTCCATTCAAGGTTCTCCCGTCATCCGGTTCAGGACAGGTGACGCGGCCGTGTATATCGATCATAGCGACACAAACTGCGACCGTGCGTGGAATGCGCTTGAGTGCGGCACCATCAAGCGGCTCGACGATATGATGAAAATCCGCGGCAATAACATTTGGCCCAGCGCCATTGATGCAGCCGTGTTTGCGTTCGACGAGGTCGCCGAGTACGCAGGGCGCGTGTTTACCAGTGGTGATGGCAAGACCGAGATCGAGATGCGGTTGGCACTGAGTGAAAGCGCAGCTCAGCGCAGCGAAGACGAGCGCCAGAACATGTTGGCGGCCGTGCGCGGGGCTATCAAAGAGCGCACAAACGTATGGATGGACATCGTAGAAGTGCCGCGCGGCGATCTTCCGGAATTTTCTTACAAAGCCAAGCGCTGGAAAGATGAACGCCAAGACGGATACAAGCTGTAGGCGGGAGAGATAAATGGCCGACAACGAAGATGATAAAATTCTGCGTGACATGATGCAGCAGGCCGAGCGCCTCTGCGACACAGGTGATGCTCTGCTAAAGGGGCAGTACTGGCATTTGCGCGGGCGTATTCAGGCGTTACTGGACTTGCGCTGTGCTGGCGATTTGAAGAGCGTGGCCGAGTAGCGCTTCAAGACGCTCGATTTATTTGCGGGGAGGAGACGGTGACGAATTTTCGGTTGGATGATTTGACGGCGGTTGTCACCGGCGCGAGCGGCGGTATCGGAATGGCGGGCGCAATCGCGTTCGCCGAAGCCGGCGCTGATGTGGCGCTGGTCGCCCGCAATCGCGAAAAACTGGAACAGGCGGCCAAAGCTGTTGAAGCCGCCGGCCGCAAGTCATTGATCATCGAGGCGGACGTGACCGATGAAAACGCCGTCGTGGGTGTGAAAGACAAGGTCGTCGAGACATTTGGTAAAGCCGATATCCTGTTCAACAACGCTGGGATCACGTCTCCGAAACAGATGGTGGACATCACGCCGGACGAGTGGCGGCACATTGTCGATGTGAACTTGACCGGCGCTTATTTGTGCTGCCGCGCATTTGCACCGGTGATGATTGCGCAGAAGTCGGGACGCATCATCAATATGGGATCGATTTTATCCGGCCGCGGCATGGCCTCGCGATCCGTCTATTGCGCGAGTAAAGCAGGGCTAGCGAACCTCGGCGCGTCCTTGGCGTTCGAGCTTGGGCCGCATGGTATTACCGTGAATACGCTAGGTGCGACCGTGATCGTCACCGATTTGAATCGCGAATTGATCAAGACGCAGCCGCAGCTTTACCAGAAAGTGATCGACCGCATGCCCTTGGGTCGGCTTGGCGAGTTGGACGATCTGACGGGGCCGCTTGTGTTTTTGGCCTCACCGGCGGCGAAATTCATCACCGGACAAACCCTTTACGTAGATGGAGGCTATACGGCTGGATGAGTCAGTCTTTGGTGCCAGCGCTTTTCCAGCCGAGATCGGCGAGCGGCGTTGCCAGCAAGCCGACCTCCTCCGCATTCGGAGCGGCCGCGTTCCCGCCCTTGAAGCGCGCGTATATTCCTTGCGCGATGGATGCGAACCTGAAGAACGAGAAGGCCAGATAGAAATGGTAATCGGGAATATGATCGAGCCCGGCACTGGAGCAATAGCGCGCTACGTAGTCCTCTTCAGAGGGAATGCCGAGCGCGGCGAGGTCGAGGCCTGCCAGGCCCGGCACGTTCGGTGTGTCCGCCGGCAAATGCCAGATCATGCAATTGTAGGCAAGGTCGGCATAAGGATGCCCCAGCGTTGCCAGCTCCCAGTCCAGAACAGCGAGCACCTTTGCTTCGCCCTGCGCGAACATGAGGTTTTCAAGACGGAAATCACCATGGGCGATGGTCGTGATTTCGTTCGCCGGGATGTTGTCCGGCAGCCACGTAATGAGTTTATCCATGGCTGGAATGTCGTGCGTTTTGGCCGCATCGTATTGGCGTGTCCAGAGCTTGATCTGCCGCGCAAGGTAGTCCGAGGGCTTGCCGAACCCTTCAAGGCCGACAGTTTTCCAGTCCACGCTATGAAGCGCCGCCATGGCATCCACCATGGCGTTGTAAACCGCCGTGCGCTCCGTGGCTTCGAGTTCGGGCACCGCAGGATTGCGGAAAATGCGTCCGTCAATGTGATCCATCACATAAAAGGGCGTGCCGACAATGCTTGAGTCTTCGCATAAGAGCCGGGCGTTGGCGACGGGTACCACTGTGTCCTTCAGGGCGGCCATGACGCGGTATTCGCGTTCGATCATGTGCGCCGAGGGAAGCAATTCGCCGGGCGGTTTCTTGCGAAGAACGTATTTGCGGGGCGGCGTTTCCAGGAGAAAGGTCGGATTTGATTGTCCGCCCTTGAATTGGCGCACGGACAAGGGGCCTTCGAATTCCGGCAACTGCGCGGCGAGGTATGCGGAGAGCTTTTCGGTATCAAAGCTCTGGCCGCCGCGTATTTCAGTCGTTTCCGAGTCGCTCATATCGAAATCCTATCTCCGGTGCCTTGTGCCGGACTGTTGTACCGCTTTGCCCGAAATGGCAAGTTCTAATCCTCAAATTTCTCCTTTCAAAATCGCTACGCCGCGCCGAACAGCGGGGCAATTGGCGGCAACCAACGGATACAAAAATGGACTTTGAATATTCGCCCAAGGTGAAGGCGCTGATCACGCGTCTTGAAGAGTTTATGCGCGTGGAAGTGTACCCGGCCGAGCGTGTGTATGAAGAGCAACATGCCGAGCAGGCAGAACGTTGGGAATCGCCGCCGGTCATGGAGAAGCTGAAGGATAAGGCGAAGGCCGCCGATCTATGGAACCTCTTCATGCCGGAAGAGGAATACGGCCCGGGCTTATCGAATATGGAGTACGCGCCGCTGTGCGAAATCATGGGACGCTCTCCCATCGCACCTGAAGTCTTTAATTGCGCCGCGCCCGACACAGGCAACATGGAGGTATTGGCGCGCTACGGCACCGAGGAGCAGAAGAAGCGGTGGTTGGAGCCTCTGCTGGCCGGGGAAATCCGTTCCGGCTTCAGCATGACCGAGCCGGAAGTGGCATCGTCCGACGCGCGTAATATCCGGTCCAGCATCGTGCGCGACGGCGACGAATACGTGATCAACGGCCGCAAATGGTGGACGTCCGGCGCGGGCGACAAGCGCTGCAAGATTTTCATCTTCATGGGTCTTACGAATCCCGATGCGGAACCGCACAAGCAGCAATCGATGATTTTGGTGCCTGCCGATCTGCCGGGCGTAAAGCTGATTCGCCCGCTATCCGTCTTTGGCTATGATCACGCGCCGCACGGTCACTTTGAGATGGCCTTCGACAACGTGCGCGTGCCCGCCTCCAATATGCTGCTGGGGGAGGGACGCGGCTTTGAAATCGCACAAGGGCGATTGGGGCCGGGCCGTATTCACCATTGTATGCGCGCGATTGGATTGGCGGAGCGCGCGCTCGAGTCCATGCGCGCACGCGCTAAAAGCCGCGTTGCCTTCGGCAAGCCCATCGCTGACCAAGGCATGTTGCGCGAAGTGGTAGCCTTGAGCCGCATTGAAATCGAGCAGGCACGGCTTCTGACGTTGAAGGCTGCGTACATGATGGACACGGTCGGCAATAAGGAAGCGCGGATGGAAATCGCCATGATCAAAATTTCCGTGCCGCGCATGGTGCAAACTGTGCTGGACCGCGCCATTCAGGTCCATGGCGGCGGTGGTGTCAGCCAGGCGTTTGGGTTGGCGGACGGGTATGCGCTTGCTCGCACATTGCGCATCGTCGATGGACCAGATGAGGTCCACATCAATCAGTTGGCGAAAATGGAACTCTCCAAGCCGTCCGAGCTTTGGAGTTGGGATGAGCAGAATTTACGGACTCACTAGATGAATGCTTCTTTAACAGTACGTTTCGAGAAACAAGACGACGTCGGCGTTCTCACCCTCGACAATCCGCCGGTGAACAGCCTGAGCAGGGATGTGCGCCGGGATATGACGGCGGCGCTCAAAGAATTGGCCGCAAGCGGTGCACGTGCGGCGGTGCTGATCGGTGCGGGCAAAGTTTTTTCTGCGGGTGCAGACATTAATGAATTCGACAACGGTTTAGATCCTAATGTTGCCGACCCAAACGATATTCATCAGTGGATCGAAGACTCGTCAGTTCCTGTCGTTGCGGCTATTCGCGGCGTCGCGCTTGGCGGCGGACTGGAGCTTGCCCTGGCATGTCATGCGCGTGTGGTGGATTCGGGCGCAAAACTCGGATTGCCTGAAGTTACGCTCGGCGTCATCCCTGGTGGCGGCGGAACGGTGCGGTTGCCTCGACTGATCGGTGCGGCGGATGCGGCGCGCATGATGGCGACAGGTAAGCCTGTCAGTGGAGCAACGGCAAAAGACCTGGGTCTGGCGGATCACGTCGCATCGGACGATTTGTTGGACGACGCGAAAACATTTGCGCTGTCGCTGGCTGAAAAGGGCACGTTACGCCAAACATCCAAATTACCCATGCCGGAGGTTGGTGAAAGCGTTATTTCTGAAGCCAGTAACGCCGTTGGTCGGCGAAGTCCTCATGCGGAAGCAAGCGCCGGCGCGCTGGAATCTCTTTCGAATGCCGCACGCATGTCCTTTGACGACGCGCTTGCGGAAGAGCGCAATATCTTCGTCAGGCTCATGAACTCCACGACGTCAAAAGCGTTGCGCCATCTGTTTTTTGCCGAGCGGACGGCGACCAATATCAAAGGTGTGGATAAAAAGACGCCGCAACGGGATATCAAGAAAATCGGCGTCATCGGTGCGGGCACGATGGGCAGCGGGATCGCCATGGCATTTGCCAATGGCGGTTTTCGGGTGGCCATCGTGGAAAAGGATGCCGCCGGTCTCGAACGTGGCTTGAAACGCATTCGCGGTATTTACGAGAAGGCGGCTGCAAAGAGTGGGGCCGGCCCTGAAAGCGCGGAAGAAAAAATCAGCCGCATTCAAGGGTCCACAAATTTGTCGGACTTGGCGGACGCCGACTTAATCGTCGAGGCCGTGTTCGAACGCATGGATGTGAAGGTGAGTGTGTTCGCGGAGCTGGACAAAATCGCCAAACAGGGTGCGATTCTTGCGACCAACACATCCGCTCTGGACGTGAACACCATCGCGAAGTCCACGTCCCGGCCGCAGGATGTGTTGGGCATGCATTTTTTCAGCCCTGCGAATGTCATGAAGCTTTTGGAAGTCGTGCGCGGCGATGCAACGGCGCCGGGCGTGCTGGCCACGGCCACGAGTCTTGGCCGCAAAATCGGCAAGGTTGCTGTCGTGGTTGGTGTTGGTTTCGGATTTTGCGCCAACCGGCTGTTGTATCCGTATCTGCGCCAGGCGGATTTCATGATGGAAGAAGGCGCGCTGCCGCAGGATATCGACCGGGCGGTGACCGGGTTCGGATTTGCCATGGGGCCGTGTGCCATGCTCGATATGGCGGGCCAGGATGTCGCCTACGATGTGCGACAGGACCAGCTGAAGACGTGGCCAGGGCACATGCGCTATTCGCGCTTGGCGGATCTGCTGGTGGAAAACAAGCGGCTTGGCAGCAAGGTCGGGGCCGGCTGGTATAAGTATCCCGACGGTGCACGCACGGGAGAGCCTGACCCTGAGGTTGAGGCGTTGATTGCTGCGGAGTCAAAGAGACTTGGCCTAGATCGCCGGCAGGTCCCCGACGAAGAAATTGTTGCGCGGTGTATGTACGCCCTGGTCAATGAAGGCGCGCGCATCCTCGAGGAAGGTGTTGTCGAACGGGCGAGCGATATCGACCTGTGCTACATCCACGGCATGGGCTTTCCGGCGACAAAGGGCGGGCCGATGTTCTGGGCGGATACGGTTGGATTAGAGAAAGTTTACAAAGATATATCTGCGCTTAGAGCCAAACACGATGTGAATTGGGAGCCCGCACCGCTCTTGAAAGAATTGGCCGAATCGGGCCGAACATTTGCCGATTTGGATCGCGGAGTGCGAGGCTGAGCCGACCCATTTTTTCGCAGTTTGAGGGTTGACCACCACGTAAATAAAATGGCGTATGAGTACGCAAATAAAAGAAAGAAGGGGCCGTGAGTACAAATAAAGTCACAACCGTTGCGCAAATTGCTGCGCAGATAAAGGACGGCATGACCATCGGGATCGGTGGTTGGGGCGGGCGGCGCAAACCCATGGCGGTGGTGCGCGAATTGCTCCGAAGTCCGGTAAAAGACCTGACCGTCGTGGCCTATGGCGGCATGGATGTCAGCCTGTTGGCGTCGGCGGGAAAAATCAAAACCCTGGTGTACGGTTTTGTCTCCCACGATGCGATCCCTATGGATCAGGCGTTCCGTCAAGCGCGCCAGTCGGGTGCTTTTGAGTTCCGCGAGATCGACGAGGGTATGCTCCAATGGGGGCTTCGGGCCGCGGCGATGGGACTACCGTTTTTGCCGACACGCGCCGGAATCGGTACGGATGTCGAAACGCTCAATCCCTGGATTAAAACGGTCCGTTCACCTTATGAGGACGGCGAACTTCTGATGGCGATGCCCGCGCTCAACCTCGATGTGGCAATCATTCACGTCAACGAGGCCGATGCGCACGGACATACGGCTATTCTCGGGCCTGATCCGTTCTTTGACGACATGTTCTGTCGCGCCGCGAAGAAGAGCTTTGCCACGTGCGAAAAGATCGTCGATACAAGCGCCTTCAACGATCACATGAAAGCTCGATTGATGCCGATCGAGCGCAGCGTGATCAATGGCGTTGCCGAAGCGCCGCTGGGTGCGCACCCGACGTCCTGCGGGCCGGATTACGGAATCGATGTGAAGCACATCAGTGCCTACGGGAAGCAATGCAAAGCGGGAGAGTGGGGTGCGTACAAAGATACGTATCTCACCAAGGACACGCACGAAGCGTACGTCGAAGCGGTGGGCGGTGCAGCGCATATTCGCGCTCTGCCCCTGCCGGTGTTTTAGGAGGTGGCCATGACGAACAACACCCCCGCCACCGATTATACCCTCGCTGAAATTTGCATCACCGCCGCCGCCGAAGCGTGGCGCAACGACGGCGAAGTTTTCGCGAACGGTTTTGGCCCGGTGCCGCGCATCGCGGCGGCCTTGGCCAAGCTCACCATCAATCCGGACCTGTTGCTGACCGACGGTGAGGCTTTTTTGGTCTCCGAGCCTGTGCCGGTCGGCCCGCGCAAGGGCTGCCAACCGAAGGTTTGCGGATGGATGCCGTATTCAAAGGTGTTTGACCTTGTGTATCGGGGCAAACGCCACGCCATGACCGGCCCATCGCAGATCGATCGCTTTGGTCAAACGAATATCAGCTTTATCGGCAAGGCGAATAAACCAAAAGCGGCGCTGCTCGGCGTGCGCGGTTTTCCTGGGAATACGGTGAGCCATGCCAATAGCATGTGGGCGCCGAGCCACGACAAACGCACGTTTGTCGAAGGCGAAGTCGATATGGTGGCCGGTGCAGGTTATAACCCGGCGCGTTTTAAGGATGGCCGGCGCGGGGATACCGTGGACCTGCGCATTATCGTGTCCAACCTTGCGGTGATGGACTTTGGTGGGACCGACAAAGCCATCCGTGTCTTATCTTTGCACCCCGGCATCACCTTTGAGCAGGTCCAGGAAAACACCGGGTTTGCGCTGGAAGGCAAGGACACGTGCGTGGAAACGCCCGCGCCGACAGAAGAGCAATTGCGATTGATCCGCGAGGTTATCGATCCGCACAACATGCGGGCGATGACGTTTAAGGACGACCCGCCCGGCGATGCGAGGAAGCGGGCCAATGGATAGCCAAACGGCCTTGCGCGCCAAAACGAGTCTCTAGCGAAGAGCCACGCATGCATTCCGCGCTTCACACTGTTCTGCAGGAGCGGCTTGGTTGCCGCGTTCCCGTCATCCAGACCGCAATGGGATGGATTGCGACGCCCGAGCTTGTGGCGGCTACGGCCAATGCAGGTGGGTTTGGGTTTATCGCAGGCGCGACAATTCCACCGAACGAAATAGAAGCCGCAATCCTCAAGACCAAAAGTTTGACCGACAAGCCGTTCGGCTTGAACTTCCACATGTACCTGCCCGGTGCAGATCAAGTGACGGAACTGGTGCTGAAGCACGGCGTGAAGGCCGTGAGCTATGGCCGCGGACCCAGCAAAAAGATGATCCAAAGCTTGAAGGACGCGGGCGTGATCTGCATTCCTACTGTCGGGGCGGTGAAGCACGCGGTGAAGGCCGCTGATCTCGGCGCGGATATCATTGTCATACAGGGCAATGAAGGCGGCGGGCATACCGGCTCCGTGCCCACATCCTTGCTGCTGCCTCAAGTTTTAGATGCTGTGAAGGTTCCCGTTGTTGCGGCGGGCGGGTTCCGCGATGGCCGCGGCCTTGTCGCGGCACTGTCATTCGGTGCGGTAGGCATCGCCATGGGAACGCGCTTTCTTCTAACCTCGGACAGCCCGGTCCCCCGCGCGACACTGGATCGTTACTTGTCGTCCGACGTTGATGAAATCATTGTTTCGAAAAAACTCGACGGCTTGCCGCAACGCATGATCCTAAACGACGTGCTTCGCCGATTGGAGGAAACAGGTCCGCTCGGTCTGATTTGGCTGGGGATGTGGAACGGGCTGGCGTTTAGGAGACTCACCGGCCTTTCTTTCCTCGGGCTTATGAAGTCGGCGATTGCCATGGCACGGTCCAGCGGCATGACACTTGGTCAAACGCTTATGGCGGCGAATGCGCCTGTGCTTATCCAGCGCTCCGTTGTTGAAGGGCGTCCGGCGGAAGGCGTGCTGCCCAGCGGTCAGGTGGCGGGACTGATCGACGACTTGCCGTCGTGTAAGGACCTGATTGACGGTATTATTGCTCAAGCGGAAGAACGACTCGCAGCGCTCGGCGCCAAATCTAACTAAGGAATCGAAGCATGCCTTTTGAAGTGAACATCAGCGACGGCATTGGCGAAATTGTCATCAATCATCCGCCGGTAAACGCTCTGGATACGGCGGCATGGAATGAATTCCCGAAGGTTATTGCCGAAACAGGCGTGAATCCGGATGTGCGGTGCGTAATCATTAGGGCGGAAGGAAAGGGTTTCTGCGCGGGTGTGGATATCAAGGAAATGCAAAAGCACCCCGAGCGGATCACCGAACTGAACCGAGGCAACTTTCTTACTTTTAAGGCCGTTCGCGAGTGTGAGGTGCCCGTGGTTACAGCGGTTCACAATTTCATTATCGGCGGCGGTGTCGGCGTAACGGGCGCCAGCGATGTGATTATTGCGGCGGATGACGCTTTTTTTGCTCTTTCCGAAATCGATCGGGGCGCCATGGGCGGCGCTTCGCACCTCTCGCGCATGATTCCATTGCACAAGGTGCGCGCGCTTTTCTTTACCGGTAGTAATTTGTCGGCCCAGGAAGCGCATCGCCTCGGCGCTATCGAGAAGGTGGTGCCAAAGGACAAGTTATTGGAAGAAGCGCGCGCCTTTGCGGCTGTCATTGCGTCTAAGTCCCGCAAGGCGCTGGTGCTAGCCAAGGAAGCGTTGAACGGCATTGAGGGCCGGGACGTGGACACCGATTATCGTTTCGAGCAGGGCTTTACACTTGAGATGTATATGCACCCGGACTCTCAGAAGTCCCGCGATGTCTTTGTCCAAGATAAGAAGGCAGCCGACTTCAAGTCATGACCATGGATTTGGCGTTCACCGAAAAAGAGCAGGCCCTGCGCGCCGAGGTTCGGGCGTGGATGGATGCGCACGTGCCGAAGGAGCCGCTCAAATCCATGGATACGCGCGAAGGCTTTGAAGAGCACCGCACCTGGGAAAGCACGCTCAATGACGGTCGGTGGTCCATGGTGACGTGGCCGGAAGAGTTGGGCGGGCGCGGCGCCAATCTCATCGAGTGGCTTATTTTTGAAGAAGAATATTACCGGGCGGGCGCACCGACGCGGGTCAATCAAAACGGCATCTTTCTGCTCGGGCCGACGCTCATGGAATATGGCACCGCCGAACAGAGGGCCAAATTTCTGCCGCGCATGGCGTCCGGCGAGGATATCTGGGCGCAAGGTTGGTCGGAGCCGGGCGCAGGCAGCGATATGGCGGCCATCCGCACCAAGGCCATTCGTGACGGTGATCACTATGTGATCAATGGGCAAAAAACGTGGTCAACGCGCGCGGCCTTTGCTGACTGGTGTTTCGGGTTATTCAGAACCGATCCGGACTCGCAGCGTCACAAAGGGCTTTCATTTATTCTGTTGCCACTATCCACGCCCGGCGTAACTGTACGCCCTATTCCGCAGCTTGATGGACGTACGGGATTTGCGGAAATTTTCTTCGATAATGTACGCGTGCCCGCGGAGAACCTTCTTGGTGAAGAAGGCGGTGGCTGGGGTGTGGCCATGTCCACGGCGGGTTTTGAGCGCGGCCTGATGCTGCGCAGTCCGGCGCGCTTTCAGGAAACGGCGCGCAGGCTTGTCGCGCTTTATAATGCACACAAAGACAAAGTGAGCCCGGCAACCCGAGATAAAGTATTGAAGGCTTGGATGGACGCCGAGGCCTACTGTCTAAATACATATATGACCGCGAGCCGCCTGATCGCCGGCGGGTCCATTGGGGTCGAAGCCAGTCTCAACAAAATCTTCTGGTCTGAATTGGATCTGTCCATGCACGAAACCGCCATGGACATTCTTGGTGTGGAAGCAGAACTTATGCGCGAGACGCAAAGCGCCCGTGCAGTGGGGGATTGGCTCGGTGGCTTCTTGTTCTCGCTGGCCGGACCTATTTATGCGGGGACCAACGAGATTCAGCGCAATGTGATCGCTGAACGCCTGCTCGGCTTGCCCCGGTAAGGAATCGCGCCATGGATTTTCGCTTTTCCCAGGACCAACTTGATTTTCAGGATACCGTTAAGGGGTTTCTGAAAGGAGAATGCGCGCCCGAACGTCTGCGCAAGTTGCTGGAAACCGAAACGCGGCGAGATGATGCGCGCTGGCAGAAGCTCGCGCAACTGGGTCTGTTGGGATTTTTTGTCCCCGAGGATATGGGCGGCCTTGGCCTTAACGAAGTCGATTTTGTTCTGATTGCCGAAGCGTGCGGCGCGGCGGCCTTGCCGGAAACTTTGGTGGAACAGGCTGCGGTCATTGCGCCGTTGATTGCTGCTTGTCCCGCGGGCGATGAACGCAATCAGATATTGAACGAATTTGTGAGCGGTGAGGGACAGCTTGCGATCCAAATGCCGGGTTCGAAAACTGTCGGTGACGCACACGTGGCCAATACACTTATATATGCTGATTCCACGCTTAGCGTGTCCGCCGCAAGCATAGATAATGTAAAAGCTGAAGCGCAAGACAGCATCGACCCATTGCGCCGCTTGTTTCAAGTGAGCGCATCAGGCGGTACGAAGTTGGAGCCTCGTAACTCAGGCCAGTGGGATTTGGCATTTGAGCGCGGCGCATTGTTTGCGGCCGCGCAGCTTGCAGGTCTGGCCCAGACCATGATCGATATGGCGGTGGCTTATGCACAGCAGCGTACGCAGTTCGGCAAGCCGATTGGATCGTTTCAGGCGGTGAAACACCACCTGGCGTCGGCGCAGGTCGCTGTGTCCTTTGCGCAACCGGTTGTCTATCGCGCAGCGCAGGCCGTCGCGAGTCGGGCCGAAGACATGGAGACATCTGTGTCCCATGCCAAGGTGGCTGCGGGAGACGCGGCGATGACCGCTTCGAAGGCCGCCATCCAATGCCATGGGGCCATGGGTTACACCTTTGAAGTCGATTTGCATCTATGGATGAAACGCGCCTGGGCACTGATCGGCGCCTGGGGAGACCGCGACTTCCATATGAATCGTGCCGCAGAATTCGTGTTCGGCGACAATGCGCAGATCGGTGCGGAATACACATTCAGCGCTAAAAAAGGCGCGGCTTAATTACAGGAGACTCACATGCGCGAGGCCGTCATCGTTTCCACCGCTCGTACGCCGTTGGCGAAATCATTTCGTGGAGCTTTTAACGATACAGAGGCGCCTGTCCTCAGTGGACACTGCGTGCGCGAAGCGGTTGCGCGGGCAAAGCTTGATCCTGCGGAAATCGACGATGTGATTATCGGCGCAGCCGCGCAGCAAGGAACACAGGCTTATAATATTGGGCGGCTTACGGCCGTGGCAGCAGGGCTGCCGCATTCTGTGCCCGGCATGAGTCTCGACCGCCAATGTTCCTCCGGGCTGATGACAATATCCACGGCGGCCAAGCAGATCGTCTGCGACAACATGACGGCGGTTGCGGCGGGCGGTGTGGAATCCATTTCGCTGGTCCAGACGAAGCACAAGAATACGCATCGCGCCGTTTCCCAGGCCGTGCTCGCAGTCTCGCCGAACATGTATATGCCGATGATCGACACCGCCGAAGTCGTGGCCAATCGCTATAACATTAGCCGTGAGGCTCAGGATGAATATTCGCTGCAATCCCAGCAGCGCACAGCAGCGGCGCAAGGTGAAGGCAAATTCAAGGACGAGATTGTTCCGTTGAAAACAACCATGGTCGTGAAAAACAAGGAGACTGGGGAGATATCTCAAAAGGAAGTCGAACTGGACCACGACGATTGTAATCGCCCCGACACGACCCTTGAGGGTTTGGCAATGCTTGCCCCCGTGAAGGACGGCGGCGTCATCACGGCCGGCAATGCCAGCCAGCTTTCGGACGGCGCATCGGCATGTGTGGTGATGGAGGCCAAAGAAGCGGAAAAGCGCGGGCTGCAACCGCTCGGCGCTTATCGCGGTATGGCGGTGGCAGGGTGCGAGCCTGACGAAATGGGTATTGGCCCGGTGTTCGCTATTCCAAAGCTGCTGGAGCGTACCGGTGTGAAGATGGACGATATTGGGCTTTGGGAGTTGAACGAGGCCTTTGCGGTGCAGGTGCTCTATTGCCGTGACAAACTCGGCATTCCGAATGACATTCTCAACGTCAACGGCGGATCCATTGCCATTGGCCATCCCTTCGGCATGACCGGCGCGCGCATGGTGGGCCATGCCCTCATTGAAGGTCGCCGGCGCAAGACAAAATACGTCGTCATCACCATGTGTGTCGGTGGTGGTATGGGCGCGGCAGGACTATTCGAAGTGTACTAAGAAGCCCATAGGGCCTGAGAAAAAGCTGGCTGTGGCCGCAGTCTGGCGCGGGTAATTTTCCCTGGTCAACAGGGAATATACAGGGAAAACTGCCGGATTAGCGCCGATTGTTGCGTAGCAACGTCACGTTTCCCGCCGCCTCCCCGGCATTTACGGCGATTTTCCCTAAGGGACCGAACAGGGAAACATTTCGCCAGAAGCAGGGTGTCTTTGTCGTGGAATAGGGCTCGTGGGCAACTCTTCTCCGTAGTCGCGCATTGACACCGGTGCCGGTGTGGGGCGTAGTCTTGGGGCTTGCAAAGACCTTCCATAAGCATCCGGCGCCCATACCCATGACCTTCGTCAGCCACATCCGACTACGAGCATCCCGCTAACAAGCGGGCGTGGCGGAATTGGCAGACGCGCTGGTCTCAGGAGTCGGTGGGAACCCCCGTGTGGGTTCGAGTCCCACCGCCCGCACCATCATCATTAAGGGCCCGTAGCTCAGCTGGGAGAGCGCCGCTTTTGCATGGCGGAAGTCGCCGGTTCGACTCCGGCCGGGTCCACCATTAACGATGCCGTAGCCAAAAAGGATATTGCTGAGACCCGCCCGCTTGATACGGATTTGTTCTAGGCTCGGGGTAGATGTACTCCGTGACACCCTTATTTTCTTTAATTATATCAGAGAGATAATAGTTCATGGGATCAGCGGCAGCGGCGTGTTTTCTAGCCCACGTAAACCACTGCTGATGCTCTTCCGGGAGTTCTGCTGACCGGCCCCCATTGAGTGGTCCGGGGTCAATGTTAGTTGAGCGGTGGCGTTTCGACCAGCGGCGGGATGGCCGACCGAGCGACCGGCAACGAGTCAGGCGAGGCCGGCCAGGATATTACATCGGGTGCCGGTGGCCTGTATCCCAACGATGAGTGCGGCCTGATCGTATTGTAGTACCTGCGCCATTGCTCGATCACGATCTTGGCCTCGGCCAGGGTGTAGAAGATTTCGCCGTTGAGCAGCTCGTCCCTGAGCTTGCCGTTGATGGAAGCGCCGACAGGAGATTTATGGGGTATCCGCCGGTCACGGCAAATACGACGGGTTCTGCTACCGCCACAGCGTTTGGCAACTTCGCTTCCGCTAGAGGGTCGTCCACGACCACCTACAGCGGTGGAACTCCTCTCTACAGCAACCGGTACAACCAAGCTTTAGTTGTGAGAATGTTTAACGCGTGCACGCTCACACCCTTCTGCGGTGCAGTGCTTCATTGTGTTCTCCTTTAGTGTCTTGATTGTTGTCGGCGCCCCCGCGCGGACAGACGCAAAAACAACATTTGCGAAGGTGCGGTTGGACTTTCTGGTCATCCAGTAGTGGCCACCCGGGATAAGGGCTTGCTGCTTGGTCGGACTTTCTCTCTATCCTGTAGGAGGCGCTAAGTCCGCTGCGTCACAAAATCTAGTTACCCGGTCGTCGGTTAGGTTGAAGGACGCTCTGTCAGTGTTGGCGGGCCGCTCGAGTTTCTGGTCATCCAGTAGGACGGACCCGAGATCGTGCGGCGGGCTTTTTGGTCATCCAATAGTGTTCGATAAGTCTTTGGGTTGGACTTTTTGGTCATCCAGGAGAGGACGGTAAGTCCAAGGGCCGACTTTCTGGTTATCCAGTAGGGACGGGAAAGTGTCCCTGTTATGTGCACTAGACGCGTGCACTAGAGATTAGGCCAACAGCAATATAATATATTGAAATATATAGATTATTATATCGTGGCTGGGGCGCCTGGATTCGAACCAGGGAATGCCGGTACCAAAAACCGGTGCCTTACCACTTGGCTACGCCCCAGCAGCGGGCGGACATTAGAAAATTAGGACGTCCGCCGCAACGGTGAATAGAGCGCGTAGGCTCAAATTTAGAAGTTTTGAACGGCGTCTACCAAAAGGCCTGGCGTGAGGATTTGCGGTAGGATTTCTACCTCTCTGCTGCCGGGCGTATACAGTGCATAAAGCGGTACGCCGTCGCGGCCCAGGGCACGCAGCGCAGATCCAATCGCATCGTCGCGGTTGGTCCAGTCCGCTTTCAAATACGCGACATTGTGCTGTTCGAACGCCGTTTTCACGTCCTCACTGGATAGCGCCACACGTTCGTTGACTTTGCAGGTGATGCACCAGGCCGCTGTAAAGTTGACAAAAACCGGTCGGTTCTCAGCCAACAGGGCGTCCAGTCGGGCTTGGGTAAATGGTTCGCTGAATCCATCGCTGGCCAGGGCTTGGCCGGATTGGATTGGAGGGCGATTGCTAATCGCGATGATCAAACCTATAGCGGTTGCAATCACGATGAGCACAGCAGCAGTGCTGACCCTGCGCCCGGCAATGGAAGACCTGGCAGCCATATCCCACAGCCACGCGGCCATGCCGACAAGAACGAAGCCGCTTAAGGCTGCGGCCAAACCCATGGAATCGACTTGCTGTGCCAGGACCCAGAATAACCACGCCGCCACGGCGTACATTGGGAAGGCCAGGAATTGTTTCAGGCGATCCATCCAGGGGCCTGGTTTCGGCAACGCTTTGGCGGCGCCCGGTGCGAACGCCAGCACCAAGTACGGAAGTGCGAGTCCCAGGGCCAATGCCTCGAACACAATGATCGACATGATCGGCGGTTGCGTCAGGGCAAAACCCATTGCCGCACCCATGAACGGCGCGGTGCACGGCGTGGCGACGACAACAGCCAGAAGGCCTGTGAAAAACGCACCGGACGGGCCTTTGCGCACTGTCAGGTTTTGCCCGACGCCCATGCCGCCTGTAAGCGTAAACACGCCGGATAAGTTGAGGCCGATTGCCAGCATGACGTAGGCCAGGATGGCAACAAAGGCAGGTGTTTGGAGCTGAAATCCCCAGCCAACTGCGGTTCCGCCCGCGCGCACGCCAAGCAGTGCGCCGACCAGTACGGCGAACGCCACCATGACGCCGGCGGTGTACGCCAAGCCGTCGCGGCGCAACTCGCGCGCATCTGTTGTTGAGCGCGACATGAAGCTGAGGGCTTTCATGACCAGGACAGGCAGGACGCATGGCATCGCGTTTAAAATGATCCCGCCGAGGAATGCGAATAAAATGGCGAGCCCGACCGAAATGGCCGGCGCGTTTGCGGTCATTGCCGGTCCGGTCCACTCGATCGGTGAAGAAAAGGTGAAGCTTTGGGTTGAAGGGGACCCGTCCGGAGAGGAAGACTGAACGACAATGAGTCCTGCGGCCTCCGCAATTGAATCGGCGTCGAAGCCAACGGGGATGTTGATATTGATCCTGCCGTCATCAAACGCGGCGCGTTGAGGTGCGGCGTTTTCTATAAGTCCATCCGGATAAGGAAAATAAATTGCATCCGTGAGGTCGGTGACATTCACTCCTGGTCCCGCTGTCAGCGACAGGATGTCACCGGAGCGGACGGACTTTACCGGCCATGGTGCGGGTTGCGGCAATGCTTGACGCGCCGCAGCGATCTCGGCGCCCGCGGGAGTATCGCGTTTGAGCGCGTTCTGATCGATTTGAATCGGAATTGAGAAAACGCCGTCCTCGGGAAAACAGATTTCTCTGCACACAAGCCACGTTGAGCTCGCGGCCAATTCAAACTCCGTTGGCGCTGCAAAAGTTTCATCAATCTTGAGTTCGGTCAGGAGCAGAACTTCGTCGTGATAGCCGAAATTCATAAGGTCGATATAGGGGATGCGTTCCGGAACCGGCCAATGAATTTCGCTGGCGGTAATGCCGTCGGGCAGCGTCCAGTCAATTGTGGTCGGGAATCCGGAATCCCCTGTCGTGCGCCAGTACGTATGCCATTCGGGTTTCAACTGAAGCTTAATCGCAACCCAGAGACTCTCGCCGGGCGCCGCCGCGGCCTGCTCGCTGATCAGTTCGGCGCGCACTTGAGGCGTTTCGAAAACAGCTTCCGCGTTTGCCGCCGTGGGGGCGCCAAATGCAGCGAACATCACGAATAATGCACTTCGGAGTAGGGCGGTCATTTTCATGCGCTGGAAGATAAGCCAGGGGCGGCCTATTTCAAATAACAACCGTGCTTGATGCCGTGTATTTCGCGCAAAACAGCACAGATTTCAGTCCAGTAGTGCGGCTGGCCTTGCCCACCAACCGGGGTTCTGGGCAGATATTTGGGTCCCCGCCCGGACCGCTTCATTGAGTGTCCTGAATAGTCCGAAACATGTGGCGCCGCTGCCCGAAAGCCGAGAAAGCAGACAGCCTTCGGCGCCCGTGAGCGCCGCAAGCACATCGGTAATTTGCGGCGCGAGTTCTGCGGCAGGTGTCGCGAGATCGTTTCGCGTTTGGGACAAGGCGCCGACAAGATCCTCGATGTTCCGCAATTTACTGAAAGCATCTCGCGGGAGAGGGTCGGAATAACCCTTGAGGGTGGAGAATACGGACTTGGTTGACACGGAAACGCCTGGGTTCACCAAAAGCATGGCAAAGTCCGGCAGGGGGCCAACCGGTTCTAAAATCTCCCCAATGCCCGACATAAATACGGACTCCCCGAACAGGCAGACCGGCACATCGGCGCCCAGTTCGGCGGCCAGTCTTGTGTTGGAGAGGCACGTTGGATCGATGTTCCAAAGTTGCCCGCATGCGCGCAGCGTTGCGGCTGCGTCGGCAGAGCCGCCGCCAATACCCGAGGCGACGGGCAGGCTCTTCTCCAATTCAATGGTGGCACCGGGAGCGCCTTGTCCTTCCGCTCTAAGAAGGTTTGCCGCGCGTAAGGCAAGATTATTTTTTTCTTCGGAAAGCTGGCCGGCGAAGGGGCCTGTGATGGAGAGCGTTAAGTCCGCACTTGGTTGTACGCTTATCGTGTCTCCCGTGTCCGCAAATACCACAAGCGAGTCCAGCAAATGGTACCCATCCGCGCGCTTGCCGCAAACATGTAGCGCGAGATTGATTTTGGCGGGCGCGAAGGCAGTTATGGTCTTGCCGCTTTCAGACGCAGCGCTCACGGGCGAGATCTCATGAAATTTTCGGGCTGGTGGGCCGCGCTAGTTTTTGGCAAGCCCTTGCTCAAGTTTCTTGAGAATGGCTTCGCGTTGGTCTTCCTCGGGATCCAGGCCAATCGCTCGTTCCCACTGAAAGCGTGCTTCGTTTTTTCGGCCGACCTGCCAATATGCGTCGCCCAAGTGTTCATTAATCGTGGCATCGGCGGGCGTCGATTCAACAGCCTTTTCCAGGTGCGTCACGGCCTCATCATATTCGCCCATGAAATACAGGACCCATCCAAGACTATCGATGATGTAGCCGTCTTGGGGGCTCTTTTCGTAGGCCATTTCGATCAGACGCCGCGCCTCCTCGAGGTTCTCGCCGCGGTCTAAATAAGAGTAGCCTAAATAGTTGAGGACGTTCGGGTCTCCGGGATTCAGTTCAAGCGCTTTTCTAAAGTCACGCTCTGCACGGTCCCATTGCTTCGCCCGTTCCAAGGCGATGCCCCGCATGTAATAGGCCGCCCAATTGCCTTCCCGCTCCGCAGGGTAAAGATCAAGGGCTTCGTCGTAGGCGTCAACGGCCTCTTGATACCGTTTGAGCTGGCGCAGTAGGTCGCCGGTCGCAATATGAATCTCGGGCCATTCGGAGTGACTCCGCGCCAATGACTTCAGCGTGGACAACGCATCGTCGGTGCGGTCCATGCGCATGAAATTTTCGGCAATTTGCATCTGGGATTCCAAGTAACCTGGCGCCGATTTTTTGACCGCGCCAAGGATTTTGTTTGATTCAAGATAATGCGTACGCGCCGCGAGGGTAATGCCAATGAAGCGGCGCGCAATAATCATGTCTTCTTCAAGGTAGAGCGCGGCTTGGGCATAAGCTATGGCCATTTGCGCCAAGCCGTCGCTTGGGCGTGTGCGAAGAAGCATTTCAGCACCCGCGAACAATGCCTCGGACATCCCTTCGTTCAGCGAAACCTTTTGTGAAAAGGATTTCGGATCGGCAAAAGACGCGACAGTTGGAGATGGCCCATTCGTGTCCTGATACTGTGCGATAACCTGTTTCGCGTCTTCTGATCGGCCGAGACGATGGTATCCCCCTGCAACCAAGCGAACGATCGATATCCGCCGCCGATCGCTGCTCAGAGCAAGTGCGTCGTAATGTTCAAGTGCCGCGCTCGTATTGCCATAGTACTCATTGAGTAGTGCGGACATGGCGTGAACGATTTCTTCCATGTCGCGATATGAATCCATCGTTGTGAGTTCGCTCAACGCTTCCTCAGCCGACTTGGACGGCGCCGATCCCCAGGCACGCAACATGGGGAGTGCAAACGTATTCACGCTCTGACCGGAGATCCGATCGATGTAGTACCAAGCCTGATCGTATTCTTTTTGCTTGAAGTGGTGCACGGCGAGGATAACGGGCGACAGCCCTCTGCGCGGAAGCAGTTCATAGGCTTTCTTTGCGGCGGGGATGGCTGTGTCGAAATCGCCCATCTGCGCGGCGAGGAAATATTTCTCCTGCAGAAGATCGGTGTTTTCCGGATCCATTGCGAGGGCCGCATCAAGATAGGAAACGGCGCGCTGGGTGTCCGAGGTCGCATCCGCGTGGCGCGCGGACAGGAATGCTGCCGCGAGGCCCGAGACCTTGGGGTCATCGGACCCAGACCGGCCACTTGCGACGTTCGTTCCGGTGGTTATCCAAATGGCACCGGCGGCACCAACCCCCAGTAACAGGATTGCAATGCGGCCATATTTCAGAAGGGACTGGGTCATGTATCGAACCGAACTCGTCAGTTGTATGTTTGCGATTTCTCGGCGCGGGTCTTGAGCAGGTCCGCGCTTGTAATCAAGGCTGTGCCGACACTAGGGCTGCTTCCACCATTATCCATATATAATGTAAAGGTTCTCGATATTTCGAGAAACCCCCCTACATATTGGGATAATTGGGTCCACCACCACCCTGGGGAACCGTCCAGGTGATATTTTTGCTCGGATCCTTGATGTCGCACGTTTTGCAGTGCACGCAGTTCTGCGCGTTGATCTGGAAGCGTTTTTCGCCCGAGCTCTCAGCCTCCACGACCTCATATACGCCGGCGGGACAGTATCGTTGCGCCGGTTCCGCCCATTTCGGCAGGTTGACCGATATCGGAATCGACGCGTCGGTCAGCTTCAAATGCGCGGGCTGGTTTTCGTCATGGTTTGTGCTTGAGACAAAGACGGATGAGAGCTTGTCGAATGAAATCTTGCCGTCGGGTTTCGGGTACTCGATGGGCGTCGCCTGATCGGCGGGCACCAATGTATCCGCATCTGATTTGCCGTGTTTGAGCGTAAACGGCAGGCCGATGCCGAGCTGATTCATCCACATGTCAATTCCGCCGAGCAGCAACCCGCCGAACAGACCGAGTTTGCTCCACAGCGGTTTAACATTTCGGACGCGTTTGAGATCTTTGTAAACCCAACTTGATTTATAGGTATCGGCATATGCGGTCAGGTCGTCCAGTGCCCTGTTTTCACCGAGCGCTTTGAACGCGGCTTCCGCGGCCAGCATGCCGGTCTTCATTGCATTGTGGCTGCCTTTAATGCGCGGCAAATTTACAAAGCCCGCCGAACATCCGATGAGCGCGCCGCCGGGGAACGTCAATTTTGGAACCGACTGTAGCCCGCCTTCCGTGATGGCGCGTGCGCCGTAGGAAATGCGTCGTCCCCCTTCGAGGTACGGTTTGATGGAGGGGTGGTGCTTGAACCGCTGAAATTCATCAAACGGCGACAGATACGGGTTGGTGTAGTTCAAATGAATGACAAATCCGAGCGCAACTTGGTTGCCTTCAAGGTGATACATGAACGAACCGCCGCCCGTCGATGAATCAAGCGGCCAGCCCATTGTGTGGGCGACAAGACCTTCTTTGTGTTTCGTCGGGTCGATTTCCCACAATTCTTTTAAACCGATGCCGAATTTCGGTGCATCGCTGTCTTTATCCAGTTCGTATTTTTTTATGATTTGTTTGGCGAGCGATCCGCGTGCACCTTCGGCGATAAATGTATACTTGGCATGAAGCTCAATGCCCGGCTCGTAGTTGGCCGTTTTTTCGCCGTCCTTTCCGATGCCCATGTCGCCGGTGGCGACGCCGCGCACAGCGCCTTTATCATCATACAAAACCTCGGCGGCGGCAAAACCCGGATAAATTTCGACGCCGAGTTCTTCGGCTTGGGTTGCCAGCCAACGGCAGACATTGCCGAGGCTGACAATGTAATTGCCGTGATTGTTCATCAAGGGCGGCATCATGAAATTGGGAAAGCGGATGGAGCCCTTTTCACTAAGGTAAATGAATTTGTCTTCGGTGACGGGCGTATTGAGAGGAGCGCCTTTCTCTTTCCAATCCGGGACCAGTTCGTTGAGGGCAATGGGATCTACCACCGCACCGGAAAGAATGTGGGCACCGACTTCCGAGCCTTTCTCGATCACGCAGACGTTGACGTCGTTGCCGGCCTCGGCGGCCAGTTGTTTCAGGCGAATGGCGGCAGAGAGGCCGGCTGGTCCTGCTCCGACAATCACCACGTCAAATTCCATTGCTTCACGTTCGCTCATAACCCACCCTTCTTAAGCCGACCGGCTCTTTATATATAAGTGTCATTTGACGGGAACAAAGCGGCCCGTTCGATTGTCTCTGGTATACCGCGCGCCCGGCCCGTGTCCAAGTGGGCGCATGGTTATATCCCTCGACTCACCGGAAATTACGGCCCGATGGCACGGCCGCAGTGGGGTCTGAGACGGCTTTGTCGACGTCCGCAGCGTGTAGGGTGTGCGGCGTATTCCGGTCATCGCGATTGGGCAGCGTTTTGAGGTGGTGGCTAAGGTCCATCAGGCGGTTTGCGATAACATGAATCACGAGCCCTTCTTTTTGCACTTTGCCCATGACACCAAGCAGGCGGCTGGTCAAAACGATGCGGCGGAACCGCTCGAATGTTTTGGGCCATATCACAATATTGGCGATGCCCGTTTCATCTTCCAAGGTGGCGAAAATCACACCAGACGCCGTGCCCGGGCGTTGCCGGATCAGTACCAGCCCCGCAACACGAACTTTCTCGCCGTCGGGAGTTGTGCTCAGTTGGTTATTCGTCATGATGCGTTCGCTCGTCAGCTGTGGACGCAGCAACGCAAGAGGGTGGGTTTTGACCGAAAGCCCGATGTGGGTGTAATCCTCGACGATATGTTCACCCAACTTCATGGCGGGCAACTCGACAGATGGTTCGCGCGCGGTGTTGTCCGGCGCATTCCGGAACAAAGGCAACGGCGAAAGGTCGAGGCCGCGTACGCGCCACATGGCTTCACGCCGTGAAAGGCCGAGCGAACCGAAGGCATCGCCCTTTGCCAAAATTTCCAATGCTGCAGGTCGCAGACCACTGCGATGCCAAAGATCGGGAATGTTGGTGTAACCGCTACCGCGTTGCGCCGTTAAAGTCTCGGCATCGGCTTGTGCGCAGCTTTTGATGAGTCGAAAGCCGAGGCGCAGTGCCAGTCCCGTCGAGCTGGATTCTAACGTGCAGTCCCAATGACTGTGGTTGATGTCCACCGGGCGCACTTCGACGCCGTGTTCCTGAGCATCACGCACCAATTGCGCCGGCGCGTAAAACCCCATGGGTTGGCTATTGAGGATGGTGCAGGCAAAAACCTCGGGATGAAAGCACTTCATCCAGGCGGAGGCATAAACCAGTAGGGCAAAGCTGGCGGCGTGACTTTCGGGAAAGCCGTAATCGCCGAACCCTTTGATTTGTTCAAAGCATCGTTCGGCGAAGTCTTGTTTGTACCCTCGTGACGTCATGCCATCGATAAATTTGCGCTCGAACATGTGAATGGTGCCATTGCGGCGGAACGTGGCCATCGCCTTGCGCAACCGTTCTGCTTCGCCGCTTGTGAAGCCCGCCGCGATAATAGCGATACGCATGGCTTGCTCTTGAAACAACGGTACGCCGTATGTTTTGCCGAGCACGTCCTCCAGTTCTTTGGATGGAAATTCGACAAGCTCCTGACCGTTACGGCGCCGAAGATAGGGGTGGACCATGTTGCCCTGAATGGGGCCGGGCCGGACGATGGCGACCTCAATAACCAGGTCGTAGAACTCTTTTGGCTTTAGGCGCGGCAGCATGGTCATTTGCGCGCGGCTTTCCACCTGAAAAACACCGATGGAGTCCGCGCGGCATAGCATTTCATAAACAGCTGGATCTTCTGGAGGGAGAGTCGCCATCCCTACATTTATGTTTTTATGCGTGCGGAGCAGGTCAAAGCCCTTGCGCAGACACGTCAGCATGCCGAGGGCGAGCACGTCGATTTTCAGGATCCCCAAGGCATCGAGATCGTCCTTATCCCATTCGATGACGGTGCGGTCTTCCATGGCCGCATTCTCGATGGGCACCATCTCGTGCAATGGGCCAGCCGTGATGACAAAGCCGCCAACGTGCTGGGAGAGGTGACGGGGAAAGCCGATGAGATCGCAGGATAGCTTTACGGCCATGCGCAAACGCTCGTCGGATACGTCGAGACCTTCTTCGCGCAGATAACGTGCGTCGATGCCCTTGCGGCCCCATCCCGATACCGTGCGGGAGATGATGCCTACTGTGTCTTGTGATAATCCAAGGGCTTTACCGACATCCCGAATCGCGCTGCGGGCGCGGTAGGTGATAACCGTGGCTGCCAGTCCTGCGCGTTCGCGGCCGTATTTTTCGTATATGTATTGGATCACTTCCTCGCGCCGTTCGTGTTCGAAGTCCACGTCGATATCCGGCGGCTCCTTGCGTTCCGTGGAGATGAAGCGATCGAACAAAAGATTATGGTGGCGAGGGTCTACGGCGGTAATGCGCAGGCAATAACAGACGGCGGAGTTAGCGGCTGACCCGCGGCCCTGGCATAGAATGTGTCGTTCTTCGGCGAAGCGGACGATGTCATAGACCGTCAGGAAGTACGGCGCGTATTTCAACTCGGCGATAAGAGACAGTTCTTTTTGGAGCAAGGTTCGCACGTCATGTGGAATTGTACCGTCATACCGCTTAGCCGCGCCCAGCCATGTCAGGTGCTCCAGTTCTTCCTGGGCAGTGCGGCCCTCAGGCACTGGTTCCATTGGATATTCGTAGCGCAGTTCATCCAGGGAGAAATTGCAGCGGTCCGCGAGTTTTAGCGTGTTGCGGATGGCGTCCGGTCGGTCCCGGAAGAGGCGCGTCATTTCCGCTGGATCTTTTAAATGGCGCTCGGCGTTGGCGATCAGGCGCCGCCCGGCGATATCGATGGTGCATCCTTCGCGAACACAGGTCAGTACGTCCTGCAGGATGCGCCGTTCGGGCGCGTGGTACAGTACATCGTTCACAGCTAGCAGCGGCAGCTCCAGTCGGTCGGACAGTTCGCCGGCACATTTTATACGTGCGCGGTCGTCTCCTCGGTACCGATGATGGACCGCTAGCCAAAGCGCGTTTTTGAAGGACCGTTTTAGAGCGTGAAGGTGTGCGATAAAGTCTTCACTTAAGCTACTTTCTGTGAGCGCGACGATTTCACAGTCCTCGCCGTGTTCAAGCAGATCCTCCAATTTTAAAATACATTGTCCCTTTTTCGCCCGGCGTTTGCCGATGGTTAAAAGCGTGGAGAGATTCCCATAGGCTTTGCGGTTGTGGGGAAAGCACAAAACATCCGGTGCGTCAGTGAACTGCAGACGCGCACCGACCAAGAGTTTGATGTCGGCGATTTTTGCGGCGCTATGCGCGCGGACAACGCCAGCCAGCGTGTTTGTATCGGTGACCGCAATGGCTTTCATCCCCAAAGCGGCCGCCGTTTCGGCAAGTTCCTCGGGGTGCGAGGCGCCGCGCAAAAAACTGAAATTCGATGCTACTTGTATTTCGGCGTACTCGGCATGAGAGGTGTTCATCATGCGAAGAGCCCATGTAGATACCAGCGCGGCGCACTTTCAGGACTAAAAGGTCCGTCTCGGTAGACCCAAAACCGCCGTCCGTCGGTATCTTCCAGCCAGTAGTAATCGCGTGCCCGTTGCGTTTGATCGCGCCGCCACCACTCCGGTGCAATGCGCTCGGGCCCTTCGCTGCGGGCGACGCGGTGGCTGACCTTGCGCCAACGGAACATCAGCGGCGGGTCGTCGGGGATCGGCGCGATGACATCGATCAGTTCCGGGCTGGGCAGAAGGCGTATCGGTCTTGGCTGTTGCGCCAACCAATCTTCAGCGCCGTTGATTTTATTTGGCCGCTCGAAGGCCGGGGCCATCAGCACGGCCCGTTCGGGGGTATGACTGTCCACCGGCTTCAGCTCCACGACGGCCCCTGCGCCAAGGCGGGTTTGCAGACGGTCAACCAATTGCGTGAGGCTTGCCGTGGCATTGCGCTTGCCGTTCAGCAGCATTTGTGTGGGCATTAGGCGTTCAGCCGTTGTGGCATCGAGGGTGAAGCTTTCCAGGCCGAAACCAGGATCGATGGTGTCCAGATGTTCTTGAAACAGACGTATGAAGTGCGCGGCCTCGCGGCTGGGGGCGGCCGTGCCGATCACAATATGCTGTGTTGTGGCGTCCACGCTGTAAGCGGTGAAGGCCAGTTTCCGCGCACCGAGGCCAGCGGTCTCTAAACGGGCGCACAAGTCCGCAAGCAAGTGTTTCAGCGTGCCTTCTATGTCTTTGCGATGACCAATGGGTTCGGCGAAAGCAACGCGGCTGCGATATGGCGCAGGCGGACGGCGCAGAGTCAACGGTTCCGATGCGCACCCTCGAATTTGATCGAGCCTGTTCAAAAGACCTTCGTTGAACCGCGCGGCCAGTGGGGCCCGAGGCATATTTGCGATGTCTTTAATGCGCCGCAGACCTAACCGGGCGAGGTCGTGGGCATCGCTTGCGGAAATACGCAAAGCCGCAACGGGCAGTGCGTTGATCGCGTCTATGTTTCCAGAACTCAAAATACCGCCTTCGCCATAGCGCGCCCAGGCCCAGGCCGCGGCGGGCGTATCGGCCAGCGCAAGACGTGTGGTTAGGCGATACGATCCCAGGCGTTTCGAAAGATCGTGCAGCATCTTGTCTTCGCCGCCGAAAAGATGTGCGCAGCCGGTGATGTCTAAAGCGATGCCGTCTTCGCCGTCCGTTGCGCTCCAAGGCGTGTAGCGCATGGCCCAGTCGGCGAGGCGGGCGAGGGCACGCGCATCGGCGGCCGGGTTCATGCCGACTGCTTTCAAGTGCGGCACAAGCGCACGAGCATCGGCTAGCCGCATGCCCGGCGTTATGCCGCTGTTCGCTGCGGCTTGATCCACGGCACCGACCCGCACACCGCCCTGGCACTCGGTGGTCAAAACGATGGGCGATGTGGAGGCTTGCCCTTTAGACTGTCGCCACCACCGGTCGGTCGACCAGTGGGGCAGCCAGATCGAGATGAAACGTCTCATGCCGCCATTCCATGCGCCATTGTCCGGGTTTACCGCCGCGGCAGCGCACCAGTTCCACGGTCCATGCAGGATGGCGCGGCGGTAGCGCGGTTGTTTCCGCCGGCGCGGCAGCGATGCGCCAGTGGGTGAGTGCCGTTGTGTTTGGGGCTGTACCTGGGGGCGTAACCAACACCGCCGTTGTGCTGCCGGTTTCCGCGGCCAGTTGCAGCCGGCGGGCCGCTGTTATGTTCGGTGCTACGCCTTCGCCGACAATCACGGCGAGATCAGGACAGCGCAGGGCCTCTTCCATGCTCCACAACAGATCAACCGCGCGCCGTGCCTTCACCAGCAGCAGGTGGCGGGAATCGATTCCCAGGGCACGCAGTCCGGGCCCGTATGGAATGCCGTTTTCCTGGCAGTCACGGCCGCATTGAATCCAGACAACGATTCCGTCGTTTGCCCTCAGGCGGCCCGTGAGAGCGAGCGTAAAGCCGTATACCGCGCCGTCCCCTGGTCGGCCTTGAACCACATGGAGGCCTCCACGGGCGAGGCCCTGCCGCGGCAAAACGGCGTCCAAAGCCGGGCAGCCGGAGGGTACGGGCGACAACTCCGCGGCGCGTCCTCCGCGCTCCAGGCGGCGGATTTTGCTGCGCAGGTCCGCCTGCATGGCTGCCCTGGTTTGCGCGAGGGCCCGAGCCGAAACGGCCGGCCCGGATATGGCTGATTTTGTATTTATCCACATGGGTGTGCGCCCATTTGTTCTTGTTTTGTTCTATTCGCGGTAAGCCGGAGAGTCAAGCGCGGCCGCCTGGTCTTGCTTTCCTCTTGCGACCTAGGGCAGAACACCCCATCTCCTGGGGCAAGTTCCCAAAAAGTCAGGCTTTTAACGGCCACCAACCAAGGACGACCGCGTGCGCACCAATCCCAAATTCATTGCTGCAGTCACAACCACATTATTTGCTGGCACCCTGGGTGTGCTGATTGCCGTGGCGGGCTTTGGCGTGATCCGAATCGCCGAGCAGATGCTCGAGGCGATTGGCGTTCTGCCGCTGCGCTGGGGCGAGAACAACGTCGATATTCTCATGGAAGTCTCCGGCCTGCTGAGTTTGCCGGCGGTGATTTGGTTCGGAGTTTGGTTTTTCCGCAAAGCTGCGGCGGGAGAAAAGAATCTCGACGGCTACAAATATACGCCGCCGAATTAACTCTCATTCTGAAGTCATCGCACAACATCAACGCCGGATCGCAAGATCCGGCGTTTTTATTTGTAGGTTCTTGAGGGAGATCAAGGTGCAAGCAGCCACCTCAGCCCATAAACCACAAGAGAGAACACAGCCAAACTGGCAAACCAGATGGCGATGAACCACAGAATTTTCTGAAAGGATGGCGATGGTTTTTCATGGAACGGTAATTGCCAAATCGGCGCATCCAAATTCAGATATCGTGTGATAAACTTTCCTGATCCATTAGCGAACAAAGCGGAATCTCGCCATGGATTTTGATCCGGTACTGTTAGCGCGTATCCGGTTCGCTTTCACGGTTTCATTTCACATCATTTTTCCAGCCTTCACGATCGGCCTTGCCAGCTATCTGGCGATGCTCGAATTCCTGTGGCTGAGAACGAACAAACCCGTTTACAAAAACCTCTATAAATTCTGGATCAAAATTTTCGCTGTGTCCTTCGGCATGGGCGTCGTGTCCGGCATTGTTCTCAGCTACCAGTTCGGGACGAATTGGAGCGGCTTCTCCCATATGATCGGCAATGTCCTGGGACCGTTATTGGCCTACGAGGTTCTGACGGCATTTTTTCTCGAAGCGTCTTTTCTCGGCATCATGCTGTTCGGGTGGGAACGCGTCGGCGATCGGCTTCACTTTGCATCGACGTGTATCGTCGCGGGGGGAACGCTCGTTTCAGCATTTTGGATTCTTTCCGCCAACAGTTGGATGCATTCACCGGCCGGGTATGAGGTCAGGGACGGCCTCTATTATGCCCAAGATTGGCTCAAGATCATTTTCAATCCTTCGTTCCCTTATCGGTTCGCTCATATGGTCGCGGGCGCTTACCTCACCAGCGCGTTCGTCGTGATCGGTGTGGGCGCTTGGTATCTTCTCAATAAGCGGTTTGAGGAGCCCGCCAAAGTCATGGTCTCCATGGGGTTGTGGTTCGTGCTGATCTTTGCACCGGCGCAGCTTTTCATAGGGGACCTACACGGCCTCAATGTCCGCGATGTTCAACCCGCGAAGCTGGCTGCCATGGAAGGCCATTGGGAGACGGGCGAAAACGTCCCGCTGCTCTTGTTCGCATGGCCTGATGAAGCCGCCGAAGAAAACCATTTCGAGATCGGTATCCCAAACGGGGCGAGCTTGATCATCACCCACGAAATGGATGGTGAAATCACCGGTCTCAAGGATTTTGCGCCGGAGGACCGCCCGCCGGTCGCCATCGTGTTCTGGAGTTTCCGGATCATGGTTGCCCTTGGGATGCTGATGATTTTCATTGCCTTGGCCGGACTGCTGCTGCGCATGCGCGGTCGCGTCTACGACACGCCCTGGTTCTTAAAGCTGGCTTACCTCTCCGTGCCATCGGGCTTTATTGCGGTGCTTGCCGGATGATTCGTCGCCGAGATTGGGCGGCAACCGTTTCTTGTGAATGGTCTCATTCGGACAAGCGAGGCCGCTTCGCCCGTGCCTGCCTGTAGTATTGCTCTTTCGCTTACGCTCTTTGTATTGGCGTACGGCGTCGTATTTACCTCCGGCGCCTATTACATCGTCAAATTGGTTCGCCGCGGGCCAGAGGATGGCGGCGCTCCCACCGGCGGTGGATCATCAAGGAGACCGCTGGCGTTTCCTGAATCATCGTCGATGGCAGC